>JAUHYW010000057.1 GCA_030426085.1 bacterium
CGCGGGTGCTCGCGGGGGCCGGCCGGCGCGGGCTCGGCGTGGGCAGCGAGGTCGCCGGTCGGGCCCGCCGGCCGGGTGGGGCCGCGGGCGAAGGGCCGGGCGCCGGATCGGCCACCGGCGTGACCAGCGTGGCCACCCCCGCGTCGAAGCCGGCTTCGGAGGCCACCGCCCGCCAGGCGCGGGCGCCGATCTCGGGCGTCTCGGCGGCGTCGAACCGGCGCAGAGCCTCGGCTAGCCCCGGCGCGCCTTCGCTCAAGCGGCGCTCGATGCGCGCGACGATGCCGGCGATGGGCGGCCCGTCGGCGGTGGTCTGGAGGCGAGGGGCGAGGCGCGCGGCCCACTGCGCCGCGGCGCGGCCGCGGTCACCGACGGGGGGCGCGACGCGGCTCGGGGCGTCGGCCGCGGCTTCGGGTGCCGTCGTCCGGGCCGCGGCCGCGGTCGGCGCGGGCGCAGGAGCAGCGGCCGCCGTCGGAGGGGCCGCCGTCGGGCGCGCCGCGTCCACCAAGCCGGCAGCCGGTGAGGCGGTGGGGCCCGCCTCGGCAGCCGGTGAGGCGGTGGGGTCCGCGTCGGGAGCCGGGCTCGCGGCGTCCGGCGTCGGGCCGAGGCGCGCGGCCGGGGTGTCGGCCACCGGCGAGACGAAGGTCGGCGCGGGCGGCTTGCCGAACTCGGCGATCCGGGGCGTCGCGCCGCCGAGCCCGCCTGCCTCGGGGCTCAGCAGGGGCACGTCCCCCAGGGCGACGGCGAGGCGCTCGGCGAGGGCCCGCGCGGCCGCGCCGGTGGCCCCGGGCTGCGCGGGCGTCGGCGAGTCGAGGGCGCTCGGCGCTGTGTCGGGCTCCAGCGCGGCCAGCAGCCACGCCCGGGAGCCGATCTGCGGCGCCGGGCGGGGCGCGGGCGACGCCGGTCCGGCGCCCGGCGCGGTCACCATCGCCGCGGGCGGCAGCGCGCGCGGGGAGGCGATCGGAGAGGAGGCGCCCGGGGGTGTCACCGAGCCGATCGACGGCGCCCCTGCGCGGCGGGCGGCGGCGGGGGTGAGCGCGGGCGATGTCGGCGGGCGTCGCCCGGGGGCCGCTGCGGAGCCGGGCGAGGTGGGGGGGCTCGGGCTGGCCGACGTCGCGCGGCCGGGCCCGGCGGCCGCCGGCTCGGGGGCTGAGGCGACCGGGGCCACCAGCGCGCCAGCGGGGGCGTCGACATAGCCCACGCGGGGGTCGATGGACCGGGGCCCACCGTCGAAGTCGAGCGGCCCCATCTCTTCGGCGGCTCGGAGCCGGGCGGCGAGCCCCGGCAGCCGGTCCTCGGCCGGGGCCCCGGGCAGGGCGAGGCGCCCGTCGATCCGGGGGCGGCCGGCGCGGGTCGCGGCGGGCGGCGCGAGCAGGCCCGAGCCCATCGCGCGGGCGACGGCCTCGGCCATGCGCGCCGCGGTCGGCAGCCGCGAGGGGGCGCGGGGGCTCGCGGCGCGGATCGCCTGCGGCCGGGGGGCGCCGGGTCGGTCATCGGCCGGGCGCGTGGCCGCTCCGGGGGTCGTCGCCGGGCGCGCGTCGAGCGGGGTCTCGGCGCGCTGTTCGGGGGCGCGGCCCGGGGTCGGCGCGGCGCTCGATCCCGCCGCGGCGTCCGCTCCCGCCGCTTGGCCGTGCGCGTCGCGGGTCGGACGGCCGGGCGCGGGGCGCGGGGCGCGGGGCGCGGGGGCCGCGCCGGGTTCATCGCCGACCGGCGCGACGAAGACGCCGTCCGGGGCGGTCATCGCCAGCTCGGACGGCGGGGCGTCCACCGTCGCCGGGCCGAGGGCCATGCCGGCCTCGCGCGCGATCCGCTCGACGAGGCCGCCGATGCCGATCTCGGGCGCCGGCCCGTCGGGCGGGCTGGCGATGGGGATGAGCCACGTCGCGATCGGGGCGGCCGCGGCCGGCACCAGCCGGTCGACGAGCCCCTGCATCATGCGCTCGGCGCCCCGCGAGGCCGGGGTCAGCCCGGCGCCGTCGGGCATGAGGTCGAGGGTCGGGGGCCCGGCGACGATGGCCGGGCTCGCCCCGCCGATGCGGGCCCGGGCCTCGGGGAACCGCACGAGGCCGGCGTCGAGCGCGCCGGCCCGGCCCATGGCCGCGGGGTAGGCGCTGATCCGCTGTCCATCGACCGCCCGCCACCGCTCGCGCGCCATCGCCCGCCGGGGCGTGACGGGTCGCGGGGTGGCCGCGGTCGGGCCGGCTCGGCGGGCGGCGCGCGCGGCGCGGGTCGGGGTCGTCGCCCCGGCGTCGGCATCGGTCGGCTCGGCGATCGGCTCGACGAACGGGCCCGGCGGGGCATCGAGCGGCGCGTCGGCCGGCTGCGGCGCGCCGGGCTCGGCGAGGCGCGTGTCGGGGGCCGCGTCCACCCGCGCGGCCGCGGGACGCGGCGGGGCGGCGGGGGAGACGAGGGGGTGGCTCGGCCGGGGGGAGGCCGGCGCGGCCGCGCGGGGGGCGACCGCGCGCATGGCCGTGGGCGGCCGGCGGCGGGCGGCCCGCTGCGCGGTGCGGGCGTCGAGCGGCGCCGGCTCGGCGGGATCGACCGGCACCACGTACGGGGCGTCGAGCCCGAACTGCGCGTCGAAGTAGCCCACCCGGCCGGACCAGTCCCGGGCCAGCTCGGCCAGGCCGTCGAGGTCGAACAGCTCGACGCCCCCGTCGAGCCGGTCGGGCAGCGTCCAGCGGGCGGTCAGGGCGTCGAGCAGCGGGCTCGCCTCGCCGGGCCCGGCGACGCCGAAGCGGTCGAATCGCTCGAAGACGCCGTCGGCGTAGGCCTCGAACCGCATCGTCATCGGTGCGCTGCGGTCGGCGACGAGCGCGCCGGCGAGCGGGTCCGGTCCGTCGAGCGTGGACGCCATCAGGGCCTCCCGGCGCGGAGCGCGGTGTTCGGGGCCGCCGCGCTCACGAGCTGATCTCGTCGTAGGCCAGCTCGAGGGTCTGCACCGCGATCTGCGACTGCGCGCCGTCGAGCTGGGGGCCCTCCCACTTGACCGGCCAGCAGCGGCTGAAGCTCCAGGTGCGCACGGTGTCGCCGGCGAGGTTGAGCAGGTTGACGGTCACCGTGCGCCGCGGCCCCCGCTTCTTGGAGAACTCCCGGTGCCAGTTCTCGAGCGCCGGCTTGAGCAGGTAGCCGGTCTTGAGCACGAGGTTGGGGTAGGAGCCCTGCCCGGGCAGCTTGTGCGTCCGGTCGTTGAGCCCGCCCTCCTGGTGGGTGGTGATCTCGAACTCGTGGCTCAGGCCGCCGACCGACTGGAAGCGGGCGACCGCGCCGTCGAAGCCTTCGATGGACACCGAGAACCGGAACGCGCCGAGGGGGCGCGAGTCGGGGCGGGTCTCGTTCTCCTTCTCTCCGGCCATCGTCTCACTCCTCTCCCGCCGACTGGGCCTCGTTCTCGAGCCGCTGGGTCAGTCGGAACACGATGAACTCCAGCGGTCGGGTCACCGAGAGCCACACCTCTGTGATCAACATACCTGCTTCGACCACGTCGGTGGGATTGGTCTCTCGATCGCAGCGCACGATGAACGCCTCTTCGGCCGAGGCGCCGGCCAGCATGCCCCGGGCGTAGAGCTGCCCGAGGAAGGCGGCGACCTGGCGGCCGATGCGCTTCCACAGCCCCGGCGAGTTGGGCTCGAAGACCACCCACTGCATGCCGGTGTCGATGGCGGCCATGATCGCGCTGACCGTGCGCCGCACGTTGACGTAGCGCCACTCGGGCTCGCTGCTGGTGGTGCGCGCCCCCCACAGCCGCAGCCCGCGGGCCCCGAACGGGCGCATGCAGTTGATGCCGGTGTCGTTGAGCGTCGCGAGGTGGGTGTCGCGCAGCAGCACTGCGAGGTCGACGATGCCCTCGACCATCTCGTTGGCCGGCGCCTTGTGCACCCCCACCCGGCGGTCGCTGCGGGCGTAGATGCCGGCGACGTGGCCCGATGGGGGCACCGTCTGCCGCTTGCCGTCGCGCAGCACGATGACCCACGGGAAGTACAGCGCCGCCTTGTCGGAGTCGAACTGCCGCCGCCAGCGCAGGGCCTCCTCGAAGTCGCAGCCCGGCGGCATGTCGAGCAGCGCGAAGCGGTTGAGCGAGCGCTCGCACAGGCTGATCGCCGCCTCCTGGACCGCCTCGACCCCGCGCAGGGTGAACCGGGTGCTGCGCTCGAAGGCGCTCATCAGGTCGGGCATCACGACCAGGTCGATCAGATCGTACTCCACCAGGCTCATCAGCCCCCGGCGGTCGCCCGGGCCCCGGTCGTGGCCGATGAAGTCCCCCGGCCCGAGGTCGACGAGCCCGTCGGCTCCGCCCTCGAGCCGCACCGCCGCGAGGGCCATCGGCCCCGACTGCTCGAGCGGGGTGTCCGGGCGCAGGGCGGTGCATCGGATGAGCGCGCTCTGCTCGTTGAGCGTGCGCTCGACGTACTGCGGGCTCGCCCCGGCGAGGGACAGGCCGCTGAACCGCTCCTCGCGTTCGAAGTCGCGGACGTGCACGTCGAAGGCGTGGGCCACGACGTAGGTCGGCGCCGACGAGACGAAGTCCCGCTCGAGCGGCTCGGTGAGCAGCAGCCGCTTGCCGTCGACCCGGCGCACCGTCGTCCACTGGGTGTGGTTCTGGTCGTGCACCCTGATCCGGGTGCCCGGCGCCAGCCCGTGGGTGCTCTTGACGTGCACCTCGGTCTCGCCGGCGTCGGCGTCGAGGGTCAAGAAGGTGCGGTTGGGCTCGGTGGGGGTGACGGTCAGCTCGACCCGGTTGCCCCAGCTCCCCGGGTCGACCGCCTCGATGCGCAGGGTCGGCTCGCCGCCCGCGTCGAGCACGGTGTAGTGGGCCACCCGGGCCACCGCGTCGTCCGGGCCGCCCTCGACCCGGGCGATGCGCAGCACGTAGCAGTCCTGCCCGCCGTTGTCGAAGAAGCCCCGCAGGGCCGGCCCGAGGTAGCCGTCGGGCAGGGCCTCGCCGAACAACTCGACGAAGCGGGCCTCGCCGTTGATACGGACCGGCCGATCGAGCGGCCCCCGGCGGGTGATGCCGAGGAAAACCGGCACCCCGGACTCGCCGAGGGCGAGCGGGGCGATGCGCTGCTCGCTCGGTTCGAAATAGACGCCGGGGGCGCGCACCTCTCGCATGGGCCCTCACCGCCGACCGGGGTCGGCGTCCTCCGGGCGGCGCCCCGCCGCATCGCGGGGCTATCGCCGGGAGTCGTTGATCTCTTTGTTGATGGCCGAGATCTCCTTGATCCAGAGCTGCCGTTCCCGGTGCTCCATATCGAGGACATCGTTCAGCGACCAGTGGAAGTGATAGGCGATGTAGGCTACCTCCTGGAAGATGCGTTCCAGGGGGTAGCTCACGATTCCCCCAGCTCCACTCCCAGATCGAGCTCGTAGCGGTGTCCGCACGCCGGGCAGGCGGTCTTGAACTTGGCCGAGCCCTCCTCGTTGATCCGGCGGTAGAACTCCTGCAGGTACGCCAGATCGGACGAGAACAGCCGCTCGATCACCGACGGGTTCACGCTGCTCAACGAGCCCAGCTTCCGCACCACCCGGGCCAGCAGGATGATGACCAGGTAGGCCCGGTTCTGCTGGACCCGATAGTCCTGAAGCGGCGCGATCTCGTCCTTGGCCGTCGCCAGGCGCATCACCCCTTCACGGTGCAGGTTGCCGTCCTCGTCGACGAAACCCTTGGGCAGGACGAAGGGAAATTCGGTCTGGAATGCCATGACGCCTCGTCACTCCGAATGCACGTCGCCCGCTCGCGGGCGCGCACGCGGCACGCCGCGCTCGACGCGCCGCCCACCCCGAACCGCCGCCCGCACGGGCGACGACCACGAGGCCGGGCGGCGACGCCGCAGCCGGCCGGGTTCGAACTGCGGACCGACGATCAGCCGCCGGCCTGCTTGCGCTCCCAGCGCTCGACGACGAACTCGATCTCCTCGACCGCGACGTCGGTGCCCTTGCCGTCGAGGCTGAAGCCCTTCCACTTGCAGGGCCACGCCTCGAAGAAGTCGTAGCGCATGACCTCTTCGCCGTGGTCGTTGCGCAGGATGATCGACCCGTTCTGGCGGTTGACCTTGCCGTCCATCACCTCCTTGCGCCAGTCCCACAGCTCGGTGCTCGAGATGTAGCCGCGCTTGCAGACGATGTTGCTGTACTTGGTCCGCCCCGGCCGCTTGCGCAGGATCAGGTCGTCGCCGTCCTGGTACTCGATGATCTCGGTCTCCGAGTCCAGACCCTCGACGTTGCGGAAGGCCGCCTGGGTGATGCCGTTGATCTCGACGGCGAAGTTGAACTGACCGATATGGTCGTGCTGGCGACGATTGTCGGTGGCCATCTGGCTCCTCCTCGGTTGGCCGGCGCGACCCTCCGCGTCCGGCGCTCACGCCCTCAGGGCATGGGTGGTTGTTTACTCGGCGACGTCCCCGCCGGTCGGCATCTGGCCGATCCGGAAGATCACGAACTCGGCCGGCTTGACCGGGCAGATGCCGATCTCGACGACGAGCTGACCCGCGTCGATGACCTCGGGCGGGTTCGTCTCGTCGTCGCACTTCACGTAGAACGCCTGCTCGGGGGTGGCCCCGAACAGCGCACCGTCACGCCACACCCGCAGCAGGAACGCCGTGATGTTGCGCGAGACCCGCTTCCACAGGGTCTGGTCGTTGGGCTCGAAGACCACCCACTGGGTGCCGCCCTCGATCGACTCCTCGATCATGTTGAAGAGCCGGCGCACGTTCAGGTAGCGCCACTCGGGGTCGCTCGAGATGGTGCGCGCACCCCACACCCGGATGCCCCGGTTGGGGAAGCTGCGGATGCAGTTGATGCCCTTCGGGTTGAGCAGGTCCTGCTCGCCCTTGGTGATGTTGTACTTCAGGCCGAGCGCGCCGCGCACGATCTCGTTGGCCGGGGCCTTGTGCACCCCCCGCTCGGCGTCGGTCCGGGCGTAGATGCCGGCGACGTGACCCGAGGGCGGCACGAAGATGTTGCCGTGGTTGGGGTCGTAGATCTCGATCCACGGGAAGTAGTACGCGCCGTACTTGCTGTCCCGCGGCTTGGGCAGCTTGTCGACCCCGCCCTTCTCGATCGTCTCCGGCGCGTCGAGGATCGCCATCCGGTAGCGCATCTTCTCGCAGTGGGTCAGCACCGCGTCCTGGATGGCCGGATCGGTCTGCCCGGGGGCGACCACGATCTTGATCTCGGGCACCTCTTCGAAGGCGTGCAGGCCGGTGCGGGCCCCGGGGCCCTCGTCCTTGCCGATGTAGCGCGCCGGCAGCTTGTCCTCCGCCTCGCCCTCTTCGGGCAGGCCGACGTTGAGGACGAAGCAGCGCGCCCCGCCGTTGTTGAAGAAGCCGTACACCGCGTGGGCGAAGTGCCCCCCGTCGGCGAAGTCACCGAAGTTCTTGGTGAACGTCGTCCAGTTCGGACAGAACACCACCTCGTTGATCGGCCCCTTCTTGCTCCCGCCGATGAATCCGACGGTGCTGGTGCTGACCGCCTCGATGGGCTTGTTGCCCCCCGAGACTTCTTCCACATAGACCCCAGGCGACAAATACTCAGGCGCCATTCAGCTCCTCCTCGGCGTGCTGCCTCACACGTCCCCGTAATGCCGGATCGCTCACGCCAGCGCGGGCACGACCCGGATCTCCTTGTTCTCCGTGCGGCGCAGATCATCCGAACGCCGCGGCGACTCCAGCTTCAATCGACAGGTATACCCGATCGCGGGTCGGAGATGCTCCCCGAACCCCCTCCACATCGACATGAGGAACTCCGCCGACAGATCCTCGACCGGGCGCAGCGGGATGCGCTCGTCGGGATCGAAGGCGTCCCCTTCGAGCAGATCGCCCTCGAGTACGGGCGTCTGCAACAGGATGCGCATGGCCGCCCCGAGCAGCTCCTGCTGCTCGGCGTCCTCGTCAGCCCACGCGGTGATCAGGTAGTCCAGGCTCACCCGCATGGCCGGATCCTGGTAGAACTCGTGGATCGTGCCGTCGGCCTCGATGCGGGTGACGAACGTCGGCAGATCCTCCCGCCGCCGGGGGCGGACCCAGGTGCGGTAGAGGTACACCCCCAGCGCGGGGGTGCGGGTGAACTTCTCCCGCAGCGGGGGCCCGGTGACGACCAGGATCGAGCGGCCCAGGATCTCGCGCGCACCGTCCTCCAGGAGAGTCGCGATGGACTCTGAAGTCTGGCGAAAGATGCGATGCTGCGCCACGCTGCCCCCTGCTTCGAGGATCGGCCAGACGCAGCATGCCAGCCCCGGGGCCCGACAGGCAACTCCCGAATTGTCTCAAAACGGATCGCGATGCGCCGGGGCCACCCGCCGTCACGACCACCGCCCCCGAACGGGGGCGGTTCGAGGGGCGCGGGCCCCGGCTTGACACCTGTTTCGGGCCGGTGCTAGTCCATTGCCTGTCGCTGATCCGCCACAGGTCGTCACGCCATGGGAGCCCGATGAGAAGCCGGATTCTGCTCGCCGTCGCGCTGGGGATGGTCGGCGCGCTCGGCGCCTGCACGACCGAAGAGGTCAAGCCCGACGGCGCGTCGGGTGAGGACGCGGAGAAGACCGGGGCGCAGGAGCTGTTCCTCGACAAGCTCACCGACGACTTCGTGCACGCCGAGGGCGGCGATGCGACCGACTGGAAGTTCTTCAAGATCCGGGACAAGGGCATCCTGACCCTGACGGTCTACTGGGACAACAAGAACATCCGCTCGATCATCGACGTGCGCGACCGCTTCGGGGCGCTGCTCGACACCCGGCGCCACTCGTCGGAGCTCGAGAAGGACGTCATGGAGCTGCGGGTCGAGCCGGGCACCCACTTCGTGCGCCTGTTCAGCGAGAAGGGGCAGAGCGTCTACACCATCGAGGCGGTCTTCCAGCAGTTCGACCACTCGCCCACCGACGACTTCCGGCCGACCGCGGTCGGCGGCGACCTGCTCGGCGACCCGCTCGCCGGGGACGACGCCCGCCCCGAGCCGCGCCCCGCCCGCCGCTCGCGCAACCGGGGCCGCCGCCCGCGCCCCCGGCCCGATCCGAAGCCCGAGGCGAGCGGACCGACCATCGGGGCGACGATCGTGCGCATCCTGCCCAACAGCCGGGGCACGCTGCTGACCCTCAACCGGGGCACCGAGCACGGCATCTCGCTGGGGGATTCGGGTTACATCGTCGATGACGACGGCAAGCCGCTGAAGGGCGGCGAGATCCAGATCAAGAGCGCCGACGGGCGGGTCTCGACCGCGCAGACCCGGCTCGAGAAGAAGAGCATCGCCCACCATCGGCGGGTGAGGGTGAGGACCCGATGACGCGTTCCGTGATGCGGATGACCCTCGCGCTGGCGATCGTCGCGATCGCCGCGTGCAGCACCCGCGAGGTCAAGCTCGACAGCAACTCGGGCGGCGACGCCGCCCGCGATCAGGCGATGGCGGTCTTCATCGACCGCACGGTCACCGACCGGCTCGATGCGCCCGGCGGGGATCACACCGACTGGAAGTACGTCGACATCCTCGACAAGGGCGGCCTGCGGGTCGAGGTCAGCGTCGACACCCCCGAGCAGCTCGGCAAGAGCTTCATCGAGCTGACCGACGCCTTCGGCAACCGCCTCGATCGGCAGCTCGTCTCGCAGGGCCAGACCAACTACGTGTTCAGCCGCGAGGTCGAGACCACGCCCGACAAGTACTACGTGCGGGTCTTCACCGAGCAGGGCGGGTCGGTCTACACCGTCGGCGTGCGGCTGGCCTACGCCCCCGAGCCTCCCCCGCCGACGACCCCCAAGCGGGTCGTGCCCGACCCCGAGCCCGAGCCCGAGGTGAAGCCGCGCACGCGGCGCCGCACCCGGACCCGGCGCCCCCGGCCGGTCAAGAAGGACCCCCCGCCGCCGCCGCCTCCCCCGCCGCCGCCGCCCGATCCGACGCCGGCCGCGGCGCCGATCACGGGCACCGTCGTGCGCATCATCCCGACCAAGGACGATCAGGCCGTGACCCTGACGATCGTGGTGCCGAGCGGCTCGAAGGTCGGGGCGAGCACCCACCGGGCGGTGGCCTACAAGGGCGGCAGCGCGCTGCCGGCCTCGGTCAGCATCCTCAAGGTGAGCGGGCGCAAGATCACCGCCCGGCTCAACGAGGTGCCGGGGCAGGCCGCCGGCACCAACAAGGTCAAGTTCATCCCTCGCTGAGCGCCTCGTCACCCCGCCACCCGCGCGCCCGGTGACCCGATGAGCCGCCCCCCCCGCACCGAGGCCGGCTGGTCGCTGGTCGTCGACCCCGGCAGCGACGGGCTGCGGCTCGACCGCTTCCTCTCGCTGCGCATCGCCCGATTGTCCCGGAGCCGGGCCGCCCGGCTGGACGTCGTCGACCTCGACGACCCCGGCCGGATCCTCAAGAAGAGCCAGCCGGTGCGGGCCGGGCAGCGGCTGTGGGCCCGGCGCCCGATGCCCGACGCCGACGCCCGCCCCCCGGTGCCGACCGAGCTGCACCGCGACCGCGACCTCATCGTGCTCGACAAGCCGGCCGGGCTGGCGGTGCACCCCACGGCGACCCGGTTCAAGGCCACCGTCACCCACTACCTCGCCGCGCTCGCCGAGTCCGACGACGGCGCGCCGCCGCCCGAGCCGGCCCATCGGCTCGATGTCGAGACCTCGGGGGTCCTGATCTGCACCCGCCACCGGCTCGCCGACCGCCGGATCAAGGCCGCCTTCGCCGAGGAGCGGGTCCACAAGACCTACCTCGCGGTCGTCGAGGGCCACCCGCCCGATCGGTGGCGGGTCGACCGGCCGCTGGGCTTCGACCCGGACAGCGCGGTGCGGCTCAAGATGGGGCCGGGGGACAAGCCGGCCCGGACCGACTTCGAGACGCTGCGCCGGGGCGCGCGGGGCGGGCGGCCGCGGGCGGTGGTCCGGGCCCGGCCGCGCACCGGGCGCCAGCATCAGATCCGGGTACACCTCGCGCTGGCGGGCCACCCCATCGTGGGGGACAAGCTCTACGGCCCCGACGAGGGGCTGTTCCTGGCCCACCTGGAGCGGCCGCTGACCCCCGCCGAGCGGGCCCGGCTCGGCGCCGATCGCCACGCCCTGCACGCGTGGCGGTTGGCGCTCGACCTCGACGGGCGCCGGCTGCGCTTCGAAGCGCCGTGGCCCGCCGAGCTGGAGGCGCTGCTGAGCGACTGAACCGCCAGGGGTCTACCGCAGATGGCGCTGGTCGGCCGGCGGCGCCTGCCCTACCGTGACTCTATGACTATCTTCGTCGCCTTCCTGCGGGGCATGAACCTGGGCCGCCGCCGCATCCGCAACCCCGATCTCTGCGCCTGCTTCGAAGACATGGGGCTGACGGCGGTCTCGGCCTTCCTGGCGAGCGGCAACGTGATCTTCGACGGCGGCGATCGCGACGAGGCCGCGCTGAAGGCCCACATCGAGGAGGGGCTTGAGGCCCGGCTGGACTACCCGGTGCCCACCTATCTGCGCAGCGCGGCCGAGGTCGCGGCCATCGCCGACAAGGCCCCGTTCACCGCCGCCGAGCGGGCCCCGACCGCGGGCAGGGTCCAGGTGGTGCTGCTCGCCGAGGCCCCGGGTGAGGCCGATCGGGCCGCGGTGCTGGGCGAGGCGCCGGCCGACGATCGGCTGCTCTTCGACGGCCGCGAGCTGTACTGGCTGCCGAAGGCCGGCCTCTCCGACTCGAGCCTGGACCTCAAGGCCATCGACCGCCGGCTGGGCGGCACGACCGTGCGCACCCACCGGACCATCACCCGCCTGCGGGGCAAGCTGGCCCGCTGACTACAGCGCGTCGAGCGGGTCGCCCGAGCCGCCGGTCGGATCGGCCGCGCCGGCGGCGTCCTCCGCCTCGAGGTCCTGCATCATCTTGAGCATCTCGAGCTTCTTCTTGAGGTCGGCCTTGGCCGCGGCCTGCTTCTCCTCCTCGGCCTTCTTCGCCGCCTCCTCGGCCTTCTTCTTGTCGGCCGCCGCCTTGCCCGCCTTCTCGGCCTCGTCGTCGATCCAGGCCGTCTTCTCGCGCACCCCGTAGACCAGGATCACGTCGTAGGGGGTGTTCCAGTCGATGGCTCGGGTGTGGATCAGGCCGAGCTGCAGCTCGCGGCGGATGGCCTCGCCCTGCTGCTCGAAGCCGGGGCGGGAGAAGATGTAGGTGTTCTGCCTGCGGCGGGCGTCGTCGGCCACCGACGACACCGCGATCCCGGCCTCTTCGAGGCGCCCCTTGAACTCCATGACCGCCTTCTTGCCCTCGCCGCCGCCCGCGTTGAGGAGCTGCACCGCCGCCCGCCCGGTCAGGGCTTTGAACGCCGACGAGCGCTCGAGCGCGGCGAAGGCCGGATCGGTCCGGGCCCGCTCGACGAGCGCCGCCGAGACGTCGCTGTTGATGTTCTTCATGCGGGCGAGGGTCTCGATGGCCGGCTTGCCCTTGCGCAGCCGTACGTAGCACTGCGCGGCCCGGTAGAGCGGCTGGGCGTAGAGCGGGTCCGACTCGGCGCTGTCGAGGAAGAGCGCGAGCGCGGCGGGCACGTCGCCCCGCTCGAGCTGGCGCACCCCCTGGCTGTAGAGCTTCTGGGCCCGCACCGGGTCGATCTTGCGGGGGGCGGGGGCCCGCTCGGTGGCCACCGCCGGGGCCGAGCGGTCCTCGGGGCGGGCGTCCTCCCGCAGCCCGCGGGGACGCAGGTCGAGCCGCTTGAGCGCCGAGAGGGCCATGTGGGCCTGGCGCTTGTCGCCCTCCTGGTACAGCCGGTCGAAAGCCCCGTGCACGATGGCCTTCTGGTCGGCGTCGACCGCCTTGGCGTCGCGGTGCATCTCCCAGATGATGACGCAGTCGGCCAGCCGGTCGAGGCCCGACTGGCGCCAGCCCTGGAAGACCGACTCGCAGTCGCCCTTGTGGCGGTCCCAGCGGTCCTGGGCGGCGGCGGGTGAGGCGCAGACGGCACACAGGCCGAGCGCGAAGAGCAAGCGGAATCCGAACGACATATGACCTCCCTGGCGTCGACCGCCCGACGGCGGGCCCCGCGGGTTCTTCTCCGGTAGCACCGCCGGCCCGCGAGAGGCAAGCGGAGGGGTGCATTGACTCCCGCCGGGCCCCCTGTTAGCGTGCGCGCCCGTCGACCGGCCCCAGCCGGCCCTCCACCGACGGGAGTTCGATGAGCAGCAACCGCTCGACCAAGCACATCTTCGTGACCGGCGGCGTGGCGTCGTCCATTGGCAAGGGCATCGTCGCCGCCTCCATCGGCGCGCTGCTCGAAGCCCGCGGGCTGACGGTCACCCACATCAAGCTCGACCCCTACATCAACGTCGACCCGGGCACGATGAACCCCTTCCAGCACGGGGAGGTGTTCGTCACCGACGACGGCACCGAGACCGACCTCGACCTGGGGCACTACGAGCGCTTCACCTCGGCCACCATGAGCCGGTCGAGCAACGTCACCACCGGCCGGATCTACGCCTCGGTCATCGACAAGGAGCGCCGGGGGGACTACCTCGGCGGCACGGTGCAGGTCATCCCCCACATCACCGACGAGATCCAGGCGTTCGTGCGCCGGGGCGCGCGGGGGGTCGACGTCTGCATCACCGAGATCGGGGGCACCGTCGGCGACATCGAGTCGCTGCCGTTCGTCGAGGCGCTGCGCCAGCTCAAGCTCGACGTGGGGCGGGCAAACGCGATCAACGTGCACGTCACCCTGGTGCCGTACATCCCGGCGGCCGGCGAGCTGAAGACCAAGCCGACCCAGCACTCGGTGCGCGCGCTGCGCGAGATCGGGATCCAGCCCGAGATCATCGTCGCCCGCACCGACCGCGAGCTGGACGGCGACCTCAAGCGCAAGATCAGCCTGTTCTGCAACGTGCCGCCCGAGGCGGTCATCACCGGCATCGACGTGAAGTCGATCTACGAGGTACCGCTCGAGTTCCACCGGGAGGGGCTCGACCAGCTCATCGTCGACTACCTCAACATCTGGACCCGCGAGCCGCAGCTCGACCGGTGGCAGGCCATCGTCGGCAAGCTGCGCGACGCCTCGAAGCGGGCCACGATCGCGATCGTGGGCAAGTACGTCGACCACACGGACGCCTACAAGAGCCTGCACGAGGCGCTGCTGCACGGGGGCATCGCCCACGACGCCCGGGTGGCGCTGCGCTACATCGACAGCGAGGACATCGAGAAGCGGGGCGCCGGTCCGCTGCTCGACGGGGCCGACGCGATCCTGGTGCCCGGCGGCTTCGGCGACCGGGGCACCGAGGGCAAGATCGCCGCGGTGCGCTACGCCCGGGAGAAGCGGGTGCCGTTCTTCGGCATCTGCCTCGGCCTGCAGCTCGCCGTCGTCGAGTTCGCCCGCAACGTCTGCGGCCTCGAGGGGGCCAACTCGGTGGAGTTCGACCGGGAGCCGGCCCACCCGGTGATCCACCTCATGGCCCACCAGCACAAGGTGACCCGCAAGGGCGGCTCGATGCGGCTGGGCAGCTACCCCTGCGTGCTCGGGGCGGGCACGCTCGCCGCCGACGTCTACGGCGTGGGTCGGATCGACGAGCGCCACCGGCACCGATACGAGGTCAACAACGACTACCGGGGCCGCATCGCGGAGCAGGGCATGGTGTTCTCCGGGCAGTCGCCGGACGAGGCGCTCGTCGAGATGATCGAGCTGCCCGACCACCCGTGGTTCCTCGGCTGCCAGTTCCACCCCGAGTTCAAGTCCCGGCCCTACGCCCCCCACCCGCTGTTCGCCGCGTTCGTCGGCGCCGCCCTCTCGGCCCGCGAGCGCGCTTGAGTCGCACGCTGCGGGCGCGCACCCGCCCTGCCCGCCACGCGCTCGCCGCGCTCACCCTGCGCCTGCTGTTCGGCGCCTTGCGCCGCCTGCCGGTCGACCGCGCCCGCCGGATCGGGGCCGGGCTCGGCCGGCTCGTCGGCCTCCTCGCCCGCGGTGAGCGGCGGCGCATGGCCCGGCGGCTCGAGCGGGCGCTGGGTGAGGCCGCGCCGCCGGTGGGCGACTGCTGGGCCTCGCTCGGCCGGCGGGCGGTGGAGTTCGCCCTGGCCGACCGGATGCTGGACCGGGTGCGGGTGCCGCCGGACGCGATCGCCCGCTTCGAAGCGGCCCGGGGCGCCGGTCGGGGGGTGCTGCTGGCCACCGCGCACCTCGGCAACTGGGAGCTGATGGCCGCCGCGCTCGCCACCCGGGGGTTCGCGGTGCATACGGTCGCCGCCCGTCGTCGCGGGGGCCCGCTGCACGCGTGGCTGGCGGCCCACCGGCGGCGGCTGGGGGTCGTCGTGCACCCGCCCGGCGGCGGGGCCCGGGCGGTGGTGAGCCGGCTGCGGCGGGGCGAGGCGGTCGCGATCTTCGTCGATCAGGCCACCGGCCGCCGCTGCCGCCCCATCCCGTTCTTCGGCCGCCCGGCGCCGACCCCCACCGCCTTCGAGCGCCTGATCGCGCTCACCGGGGCGACGCCGCTGCTCATCCACGCGCTGCCGGACGACGGCGACGGCTACCGGGTCGCGGTGGAGCCGGCCGCCGGGCTGGACCGGCTCACCGCCCGGATCGAGGCCCTGGTCCGCCGGGCGCCGTCCGAGTGGGTCTGGCTGCACGATCGATGGCGGGACGACGCCGGCTGACGTACCCTCCGGCCGATGCCCGCGCTGCTGCTCATCGCCGCCCTGCTCGCCCCGGCCCCTGCCGCGCCGACCCCGGTGGACATCCGCGCCGCCCGGCTCGAGCTGGACCAGAAGGCGGGGCGGGCCCGCTTCGAAGGCGACGTCGAGGTGACGCAGGGCCCGCTGACGCTGCGCTGCGCGACCCTGGCGGCGCGCTACGCCGAGGGCGAGATCACCGCCCTGACCGCCGAGGGCGGGGTCACGCTCACCGGCGACGGCTGGACCGCCCGCGCCGCCCGCGCCGAGTGGGATCGGGCCGCCGGGCGGCTGGTGCTGACCGGCGACCCCCGCATCGCCCGGGGGGCCGATACGCTGCGCGGGGCCCGGGTCCTGATCTGGCCCGACGCGCAGAGGGTGGTCGTCGAGCAGGCCCGGGGCCGGTTGACGGCGCCCCCGCTGCGCGCGCCCGGTGCGGGCCGCCCTTGACCGACGGCCTCTCGACGGTCGCGCTGCACCGGCGGTTCGGGCGGCGCGCGGTGGTGCACGCGCTCTCGCTGACGGTCGCCCCCGGCGAGATCGTGGGCCTGCTCGGGCCCAACGGGGCCGGCAAGACCACCGCCTTCCGCATGATCGCCGGCCTGCTGCGGCCCCACCGGGGCGCGGTGCGGCTCGACGGGCGCGACCTGACCCGGTGGCCGCTGTGGCGCCGGGCCCGGGCCGGGCTGGGCTATCTGCCTCAGGAGGGCTCGATCTTCCGCCGGCTGACGGTGGCCGAGAACGTCGCCGCCGGGCTGGGGCGCCTGCCCCGGTCCGAGCGCCGGGCCCGGGTCGAGGCGCTGCTCGATCGCTTCGGCCTCTCGGCGCTGGCCGGGGCCCGGGGGGAGACCCTCAGCGGCGGCGAGCGGCGGCGGGTGGAGCTGGTCCGGGCCCTGGCCGGCGCCCCCCGGGTGCTGCTGGTCGACGAGCCCTTCGCCGGCCTCGATCCGCTGGCCGTCGAGGCGGTCGCCGGGCACCTGCGGGCGCTCGCTGCGGACGGGCTGGGGGTCCTGCTCACAGACCACGACGTGCGTCAAGCCTTGGAGGTGTGTGCCCGCGTCTATATACTCACGGCTGGAGAGGTGCTGAGGGCGGGGAGCGCGGCGAGCATTCGGACAGACCCCGTCGTCCGGGCTCGCTACCTCGGCGCCACATTCGATTCACCCGCCGACTCCGTCGGCACTGCCCGCGCCTCGCAGCGCGTCGATCAGAGACGAGATGGGCCTTGAACTGAGCCTCCAGCTGAAGATGAGCCAGCAACTGGTCATGACCCCCCAGTTGCAGCAGGCGATCAAGCTGCTTCAGCTGTCGCGCACCGATCTGATCGATGCCGTGCGCGAGGAGCTGCTCGAGAATCCGCTGCTCGACGAGCAGTCGGAGATCGCGGCGACCGAAGCCAAGGTCGAGTCGGCCGAAGAGGTCCGCAAGCGCGAGGAGAAGAAGGACCAGACCGCCGAGGCCCAGGGCGACACCGAGATCAAGGAGTCCGACCAGCAGATCGACTGGGAGGCCTACTTCGAGAACTACAGCTCGCCGATGCCGGGCACCGGCAAGCAGCGCCTGCGGGATGACGACCTGCCGGGCTACGAGGCGACGCTGACCCGGGAGGACACCCTCTTCGATCACCTGCTGTGGCAGCTCCAGGTCTCGGATTTCACCGAGCAGGAGGAGGCGGTCGCCGTCGCCCTCATCGGCAACATCAACGACGAGGGCTACCTCAAGAACTACGACCTGCACGCCCTCGCCGAGCAGCTCGGCAACGACGTGGAGTACGTCGAAGAGGTGCTGGAGATGATCCAGCAGTTCGACCCGCTCGGCGTCGGGGCCCGCGACCTGCGGGAGTGCCTGCTGATCCAGGCCCGGTTCCACGAGCTGGGCGCGATGGTCGAAGAGGTCATCGACCAGCACCTGCCCAACCTCGAGAAGAAGAACTACGGGGCCATCGCCCGCGACCTCGACCTCGACATGGACGAGGTCATCGAGACCGCCAAGATCATCAGCCAGCTCGAGCCGCGCCCCGGCCGCCCGTTCGCCGGCGAGGCCCCGCGCTACATCACCCCCGACATCTACATCCGCAAGGACGACGACGGGGAACTCAAAGCGGTCCTCAACGAAGACGGCATGCCCCGGCTCAAGATCTCGGCCTTCTACCGCAACGCGCTCAAGCAGGCCGACGGCTCCGAGGCGAAGAAGTACGTCACCGAGAAGCTCAACTCGGCCCACTGGCTCATCCGCAGCATCGAGCAGCGGCAGAAGACCATCGTCAAGGTGACCGACAGCATCATCCGCCACCAGGGGGACTTCTTCGAGAAGGGGGTCGAGCACCTCAAGCCCCTCATCCTGCGGGATGTGGCCGAGGACATCGGCATGCACGAGTCGACGGTCAGCCGGGTGACGACCAACAAGTACGTGCACACGCCCCAGGGCATCTACGAGCTCAAGTTCTTCTTCAACTCCTCGATCACCACCGAGGGCGGTGATCTGGCGAGCGAGGCGGTCAAGAGCAAGATCCGCGCGCTCATCGCCAACGAGAACCCGAAGAAGCCGTACAGCGATCAGAAGCTGGTGGGGCTGCTCAAGGAGGACGGGGTCAAGATCGCCCGCCGCACCGTCGCCAAGTACCGCGAGGCGATGGGCATCCTGCCCAGTTCGAAGCGCAAGCGCCTGTTCTGAAGGTCGCGCCCGCGCGACCGGGCGCCTGTTCCGAGGGCCGCGACGTCGCGGCCGCACGATTGCGAGGATCCTGCCCGAATGCTCATCTCCGATTTCCTGGAAGTCAGCGCCGTCGAGGCCGACCTCGGCGCTTCGAACAAGCCCGGCGTCCTGCGTGAGCTGGTGGGCCTCGTCCTGCGGGTGGCCCCCGACCTCGACCCCAACCAGCTCGTCGAGACCCTGCAGCGGCGCGAGAAGCTGCAGAGCACCGGCATCGGCGACGGGGTCGCCATCCCCCACGGCAAGACCCCGGGGGTCGACAAGGTCATGGCCTGCGTGGGGCGCAGCAAGGCGGGGGTCGACTTCCAGAGCCTCGACGGCATGCCGACCCACCTCTTCTTCACCCTGCTGGTGCCCGAGTCGGAGCACGGGCTGCACCTCAAGGCCCTCGCCCGGGTGTCGCGCCTGCTCAAGGAGGCCCGGGTCCGCCAGGCGCTGCTCGACGCCGAAGACGCCGAGGCGATGTACGCCGTCTTCGTCGACGAGGACGGCAAGCTCTGACGGCGGCCGGCTCCGGCCCCGGAGATTCCCCCATGCGCGCGGTGACCGTCGGCGAGCTGATGAGCCACCTCGGCGCCGAGGGTACGTTCCGCCTCGTCGCCGGCGGCCTGCCGGCCCTGGGGCGGGTCGTCGCCCAGCCCACGGTGCAGCGGGTGGGGGTCTCGCTGACCGGCTACACCGAGCACCTGGTGCACGACCGGTTGCAGCTCATCGGCCGCTCGGAGGGCAGCTACCTCGACGGCGCCCCCTCGGCGGTGCTCGCCGAGCGCCTCGAGGCCTTGATCGGGGCCGACTTCCCGGGGCTGGTGATGACCGCCGGCCGCACCCCGCCCCCCCGGCTGGTCGAGCTGTGCGACGCGGCGGGGGTGGCCCTCATCCTGACCGACCTGGAGTCCACCGAGGCCACCGCGCGGCTGCACGCGGCCCTCGCCCGCTGGCTGGCGCCCCGCGATGCGCGCCACGCGGTGCTGGTCGAGGTCTTCGGGGTGGGCATGCTGCTCGTCGGCAAGAGCGGCATCGGCAAGAGCGAACTGGGCCTCGAGCTGGTGGCCCGGGGGCACCGGCTGGTCGCCGACGATCTGGTGATCCTGCAGCAGACCGCGGCCGACGCGGTCGACGGGCACAGCCCGGAGCTGACCCGGCACCTCATGGAGATCCGGGGCCTGGGCATCATCAACATCAAGGACCTCTTCGGCGCGGCGGCGGTGGTCGACCGGACCCGGGTCGAGCTGGTCGTCGAGCTGGTCGACTGGCGGCCCGACGTGGCCTACGAGCGCCTGGGGCTCGACACCCGCCACATGGCGCTGGCCGAGGTGCCGGTGCAGCACATCACCCTGCCGGTGCGCCCCGGGCGGTCGCTGAGCCTGATCATCGAGGTGGCGGCGCGCAACCGGTTGTTGCAGGCTCAAGGCACGCACTCGGCCCGCGCGTTCGCCGACCGGCTCGGCGCGCACATCGCCGAGCGCGCGGTCCGACGGACGGCGTCGCCGAAGGGGAAGGGGGACCCGGGTGAGTGAGACGCGCGACGAGGCGCGCGGCGAGGCGCTGCGGCTGACGGTGATCACCGGCCTGTCGGGATCGGGCATCTCGACGGCGATCCACGCCCTGGAGGACCTGGGCTTCTTCTGCGTCGACAACCTGCCGCCGCCGCTGCTGCCCAAGCTGCTCGACCTCGCCCGGCAGGTGGACGGCTTCGACCGGCTGGCCATCGGCCTCGACGCCCGCAACGTGCAGGACGTCGAGGCGACGCTGCGCCTGCTCGACGGGCTGATCGACGACGGGGTCGAGCTGTCGATCCTGTTCCTCGAGGCCAGCGACGCGGTGCTGCTGCGGCGGTTCAGCGTCTCCCGCCGGCCGCACCCGCTCGGCCGGGACGGGCTGCCCATCCCCGACGCCATCCGCACCGAGCGGCTGGTGATGCACCCCTTCCGCGAGCGGGCGGGGCACCTCGTCGACACGTCGGACATCAACGTGCACGAGTGCAAGCGGCTCGTGCAGTCCTTCGCCACCGGCGGCCGGCCCAAGGGGCTGGCGCTGACGGTGATGAGCTTCGGCTTCCGCCACGGGGTGCCGGCGGAGGCCGACGTCGTGTGGGACGTGCGGTTCCTGCCCAACCCGCACTTCGTCGAGGCCCTGCGCCCGTTCTCGGGCACCCACCCCGACGTGGCGGCCTACGTGCTCGGGCAGCCGGCGACGGCGGCGTTCCTCGAGCCGTTCCTGGCCTTGATCGACGGGGTCCTGCCGTCTTATGCCCACGAGGGCAAGAGCCACCTGACCATCGCGCTGGGCTGCACCGGCGGGCGACACCGCTCGGTGGCCCTCGCCGAGCGGGTCGGGGCGCATCTCGTCGCGGCCGGGCGCGCGCCCACCGTGCGCCACCGCGACGTGCACAAGGAGCGAACATGATCGGTGTGGTCGTGTGTACCCACGGGGCCCTGGCGACCCAGCTGCTCGCCTCGGCCCGCATGATCGTCGGCGAATACCCCGCCGCCGAGGCGGTGACCGTCGAGCCGGGGGAGGGCCCCGAAGAGATCCGGGCCCGCATCTCGAAGGCGGTCGAGGCGGTCGACGCCGGCGCCGGGGTGCTGCTCCTGTGCGACATGTTCGGCGGCACGCCGTCCAACCTGTGTCTGTCGCTGCTCGCGCCCGACCGGGAGGTCGTGACCGGGGTGAACCTGCCGATGTTGCTCAAGCTGTGGACCGGCCGCGAAGGCCCGCTCGACGAGGTCGCCCGCAGCGTGGCGGCCCACACCCGGGACAACATCCTCGTGGCCGGCGATCTGCTGCGCAAGAAGGGGTCGTGACGTGTATCCGATCTACCGCGTCGACAACCGGCTGGTGCACGGCCAGATCATCTCGACCTGGCTGCCGAAGTACCGGTTGCAGCAGTTTCTGGTCGCCAGCGACACGGTGCCGGGCAATACGTTGCAGATGACCATGTTCAAGATGTGCGTGCCGCCCGAGGCCCGGTTCGAGGCGATGCCGGTCGAGCAGGCCGCCGAGTGGCTCAACCAGAAGCGCTACGGCAAGGCCCGCACGATGGTGCTGCTCGAGTCGGTGCAGGACGCCGCCCGGCTCTTCGCCGCGGGGCACCCGTTCCCCATGCTCAACATCGGCAACGTGCACCACGCCCCCGGCCGCAGCCGGGTCACCAACGCGGTCTACCTCGGCGACGAGGAGCTGTCGCTGCTGTCCGACCTCGCCCGGCGGGGCATGCGGGTCGAGGTGCGCAGCCTGCCCGACGAGCCGCCGCTCGACCTCAGCGCCCGGCTCGCCCGCTGATATGGAGCCGGAGACCGTCGCGCTGGATCTGGCCCTGATCGCCGCCTGTGGGGGGCTGGTGGGGCTCGATCGGCGGGGCGCCTTCCAGGTCATGATCAGCCAGCCGCTGGTCGCCGTGCCCCTGCTGGGCATGGCCCTCGGCGACCTGGAGACCGGGCTGTGGCTCGGCGCCATCCTCCAGCTCTTGTGGATGTCGTCGATGCTCTTCGGGGCCAACACCCCGCCCAACGAGACGCTGTCGTCGATGGTGGCGGGGGGCATGGTGCTGCTCTACGGGGAGCACATCGCCAAGGCCGACGTGGGGGTGTGGACCCTCGCGATCCTGCTCGCGGTGCCGCTCGGGCCGCTGGGGCGCCGGATCGACGAGCGGCTGGAGCGCATCAACCTGGGGCTCTCCCAGCGGGCGCTGGCCGCCGCCGCCGAGGGGCGGATCGAGGTGCTCGACCGGCTGCCGTGGGTCGGGCTGGCCCGGGTGTTCTCGATCCACGCCGCCCTCGCGGCGCTGGGCAGCGGGGTGGGGCTGCTGGTGATCGCCGCGCTGCACCCGGTGCTCGACGGGGCGCTGCTGGCGGCGGTGGTCACGGTGGGCACCTACGTCCTGCCGGCGCTGGGGCTGGCGGTGACCGTCTCGCTCGTGCGCCGCCGGCGCAGCATCCTGCTGGGGCTCATCACCTTCGTGGCGGTCATCGTCATGCTGGACCACGGGGGGGTCGGATGAGCGCCGCCGCCTCGAGCCCGGCCCCCTCGAGCGCCACCCCGGCGGCCGACGGCCGCCCGGTGCGCGTGGGCGCCTTCACCCTGCTGCGGGTGCTGTGGCGCAGCTTCTTCTTCCTGGCGGCGACCAACTACGAGCGCATGCAGAACGTGGGCTTCGCCTACGCGATGCTGCCCGCGCTGCGCCGGCTCTACCGGGGGCGGGCGCTCGACGCGGCGGTGCAGCGGCATCTGGCGTTCTTCAACAGCCACCCGTACATGGCCGGGGCCCTGCTCGGGGCGGCGGTGCGCATCGAGGAGGACATCGCCGCCGGGCGCCGGGCCCCGCTGGAGGTCGAGGCCTTCAAGCGGTGCATGATGGGCCCGTTCGCCGCGGTGGGCGACAGCTTCTTCTGGGCCAGCCTGCGCCCGTTCGGGGCCGCCTGGGCCGTCGCCGGCGTGCTCAGCGGGGTGTGGTGGGCCCCGGTGGCCTTCCTCCTGCTGTACAACCTGTTCCACTTGGCGGTGCGGGGCTACGGCCTGTTCGCCGGCTACCGCAGCGCCGAGCGCATCATCGAGCGGCTCGAGCGGCTCGAGCTGGTGCGGCTCGCCGACCGGCTGCACGTCGTCGTCGGGGTGTTCATCGGCGCGAGCGGGGCCCTGCTGGCCGATCGGGCGATGCGCTCGACCGCCCGGCTCGGCGACGGGCTCGAGCCGTTCCTGCTGCTGTCGCTGACGTTGATCTTCGTGCTGTGCATCAAGCGCGAGATGGCCATGCCGCCGCTGCTGTATGGCTTCTCGGCGGCGTGCATCGCGCTGATGGTGGGGCTCAACGCCCTGTTTCCGCTCATGGGTTGAGGAGGCGCCGTGTCGATCAAGCGAGACTTCGAGATCATCAACCGGCTCGGCCTGCACGCCCGGGCCTCGGCGGTGCTGGTCAAGGTCGCCGGCCGCTACCGGTCCGAGGTCACCGTGACCAAGGACGGGCAGGCGGTCAACGGCAAGTCGATCCTGGGCATGATGACCCTGGCGGCGGCCCAGGGCAGCACGGTCACCGTCGAGTGCGCCGGGGCCGACGAGCAGGAAGCGCTCGAGGCCATCGGGGCCTGCATCGCCGACCGCTTCGGGGAGGACGAGTAGCGGTGTCCTCGCCCGGCGACGATACCGGCGGGGGCCGGGTCCTGGTCGGTCTGGGGGTGGCCCCGGGCTACGCGATCGGGCGGGCGCACCTCGTCGATCGCCGGCGGGTGCAGATCCCGAAGTACCACGTCGAGCCCGACGCCCTCGACGCCGAGGTGGCCCGCTTCGAGGCGGCCCTCGCCGCCTCCGAGACCCAGGTGCGCACCCTGCGCAACCGGCTCGAGGCCGCCGGTGAGGAGCACTACCTCATCCTCGACGCGCACCAGCTCATGCTGCAGGACGAGATGCTCGTCGACGGGGTGCGCCAGACGATGCGGGCCCAGAGCATCAACCCCGAGTGGGCGCTCAAGAAGGTGCTGCGCAGCATCAAGCAGGTCTTCGACAACATCGACGACGAGTACTTCCGCGAGCGGCGCTCCGACGTGGACTTCGTCGGCGACCGGCTGATGCGCAACCTGCTCGGGCTCAGCCAGCCGGGGGTCGCCGAGGCGGCCCACAGCGCGGTGGTGGTGGCCCACGACCTCTCCCCGGCCGACACCCTGGTGCTCACCCGCAGCCCGGTGCTCGGCTTCGCCACCGAGGCCGGGGGGCGCACCAGCCACACCGCGATCATCGCCCGCTCGCTGGAGCTGCCGGCGGTGGTCGCCGTCGCCGGCCTGACCGAGCACATCGGCCGGGGTGATCTCTTGATCGTCGACGGCACCCACGGGCGGGTCATCGTCGACCCGCCGCCGGCCGAGGTGAAGCGCTATCAGGCCTTGCAGCTCGCCTATCAGGCGCAGCGGGCCCGGCTGGACGCGGTGCGCCACGACGCGGCGACCACCGGGGACGGCCACCGGATCCTGATCCGGGGCAACATCGAGCGGCCCGACGAGACCCGGGGCGTGCTGGACCACGGGGCGGCGGGCATCGGGCTGTACCGCACCGAGTACCTCTACATGAACCGGGAGACGCCGCCCGACGAGGACGAGCAGTTCGAACACTACAAGGCGGTGCTCGAGGCGGCCGGGCCCGGCGGGGCGACCATCCGGACCCTGGACATCGGGGGCGACAAGCTCGCCGCGTCGCTGCGGGTGGGGCCCGAGGCCAACCCGGTCATGGGCCTGCGCGCGATCCGGTACTGCCTGCACCGGCCCGACCTGTTCCGGGTGCAGCTCCGGGCGCTGCTGCGGGCGAGCGCGCACGGCGCGCTGCGCATCATGCTGCCGCTCATCGCCGGGCTGGAGGAGGTCCGCGAGACCCGGGCCCTGCTCGCGCGCTGCCGGCAGGAGCTGGCGGGGCGGGGCCACCCGATGGCCGAGTCGATCCCGTTCGGCATCATGATCGAGCTGCCGGCGGCGGTGACCCTCGCCGACTGGCTGGCCGAAGAGGTCGACTTCTTCTCGATCGGCACCAACGACCTGACCCAGTACTCGCTGGCCATCGACCGGGGCAACCGCCACGTCGCCCACCTGTACAACCCGCTGCACCCGGCGATGGTGCGCATCGTGCGCCACGTCGTCGCGGCGGCCGACGCCGCCGGCATCCCGGTGAGCATGTGCGGGGAGATGGCCGGGGAGCCGCTGTCGCTGCCGGTGCTGCTCGGCCTCGGGCTGCGCACGCTGTCGATGAACCAGAACAGCGTGCCGCTCATCAAGGCGATGGTGCGCGACCTGCGCGTCGACGACTGCGAGGCCCTGTGCGCCGAGATCGCCGAGCTGCGCACCGCCGCCGAGGTCGAGGCCCGGGTGCGCGAGGCGGCTCGGGGCATGCTGGACGGCGCGATGGCCGCCTCGATCCTCGACCCGATGCTGTGAGCCCGGCGGGCGGGGATCGGGACGGGCCGGGGTCAGTGCAGGGTGGGGCCCTCGGCCACGATGCGGCGGTCGAGGCGGCGGAAGTACAGGTAGACCAGCAGGTCGACCGTCGGCGAGGGCAGGCGCCGCACGAAGCGGCGCATCACGGCGAGGTCGTCCAGCTCGGCGAGGTGCCGCAGGGCGTCGTGGGCCGCCAGCAGCGCCTGCTCGCAGACCAGGCCCTCGTCGATGCGAGCGAACGCCCGCCGGATCGTGACCGGGTCGAACAGCGGGTGCTGACCCGTCAGACCACATGACAGCAGGGTGTCGGTCAGCCCGATGTTGGGCTGCGCGCTGCGCTCCTTCACGGCTCCCCTCCGAGACAGCCTCACCCTAGCGCCGTCGGGGGGATCGGTTCAAAGCGAGCGGGGTCCGATCACCGCCCTCGACGGGGGCCGGGGGCGTCGAGCGATGGCGGCAGCCGGCGCTCAGCGATCGAGCATCGCGTCGACGTCGTAGAGCCCCGCCGGCCGGCCGGCGAGCCAGCGGGCGGCGCGCAGCGCGCCATGGGCGAAGACCGCCCGATCGGCCGCCCGGTGGGTCAGCTCGACCCGCTCCCCGGGGCCGAAGAAGAACACCGTGTGCTCCCCGGTGACCCCGCCCCCGCGCAGGGCGGCCAGCCCCACCTCGGCCGGGCCCCGGGGGCCGGTCGGGCCGTCGCGCAGCGCCCGGGAGCCGGGCCACGGGTGCCCCTGCCCCTCGGCCACCGCCCGCCCGAGGTGCAGCGCGGTGCCGCTCGGCGCGTCCCGCTTGTGCCGGTGGTGGATCTCGAAGACCTCGGCGTCGAAGTCGGGCAGCGCCGCCGCCGCCTGGCGCACCAGCCGGGTCAGCAGGGCCACCCCCAGGCTGAAGTTGGCCGCCACCAGCACCGGGGCCCGCTTCGACCGGGCCTCGATCGCCGCCGTCTGGCGGGCGTCGCGCCCGGTGACGCCGGTCACCAGCGCCGCGTCGCCCAGCCGGCCGAGCAGATCGTCGGTCGCGTCGGCCACCGCCACGTCGATCACCACGTCGCACCCGGCGAAGTCGCCCCCGTCGCCGCGCCCGACCGCGCGGGCCAGCTTCAGCGGCGGGTGGGTCTCGACCAGCGACGCGATGTGCCGCCCGAGGCGGCCCCCGGCCCCGAACAGACCCAGCGCGATCGGCTGCCGGTCGTCAGCCATCGTGACCCAGCGAGATGTCGAGCTGCGCGCAGATGGCCTCCAGCTTCGCCGCGGTGCCGGCCGTCACCGGCGCCATCGGCAGCCTCAGCTCGCCGGTGCACAGGCCGGTGTGGCGGGCGACGAGGCCCTTGATCGGGGCCGGGTTGGACTCGATGAACTGCCCCAGGAACAGCGGCATCAGCGCCCCGTGCAGCGCGCGGGCCTTCTGGGCGTCGCCCCCGTCCCACGCCGCCCACAGCGCGACCATGCGATCGGGCACGAGGTTGCTGGCCACCGAGACCACCCCCCGGCCGCCGAGCGCCCACAGGGGCAGCGCGGCCCCGTCCTGACCCGAGAGCAGCGTCATGCGGTCGCCGCACAGCATCGCGACCCGGCCGGCGTACTCCATGTCGCAGGTGGCGTCCTTGAGCGCCGAGACGCCGGGCAGATCGGCCAGCCGGCTCACCGTCTCCGGGGCCAGGCTCACCGCGGTGCGGCCGGGCACGTTGTACAGCATCAGCGGCCACTCGGGCGTCGCCTCGGCGATGACCCGGACGTGATGGTACATGCCCTCCTGGGTGGGCTTGTTGTAGTAGGGCATGACCACCATGCCCCCGTCGGCGCCGGCCGCCCGCGCCTTGCGGGCGAGGGCCGCCGAGGCCCGGGTGTCGTTGCTGCCGACCCCGGCGATGACCTGGCACCGCCCGTCGACCGTCTTCACCGTCGACTCGATGACCGCCAGCTTCTCCGGCTCGGAGAGCGTGGCCGACTCCCCGGTGGTGCCGCAGGGCACCACCCCCGCGACCCCGCCGGCGACCTGCCGGTCGACCAGCGCGGCCAGCGCGTCGTGGTCGACCGCGCCGTCCCGGAACGGGGTGATGATGGCCGTATAAACGCCGCTGAACATCGGGCCTCCCTGGTGAGATCGCGCGCCGGGGTTCTCTAACCCCGGACGCGGCGGGAATGCAATGCGCAGGGCGGGTGCGGCGGGCGGGGCGGGTCAGACCGGCTCGAACCAGGTCTCGCCCTTCTCGGCCATCGCCCGCAGGCTCGGGGGCGGGGCGTAGCGGTCGCCGTGCTGCTCGGCGAGGGCGTCGAGGGCGGCGACGACGTTCGGGATGCCCATGCGGTCCATCCAGGCCAGCGGGCCGCCGGTGTTGGGGGCGAAGCCGACCCCGAAGATGGCCCCGATCTCGGCGTCCCGGGCGTGGCGCAGCACGCCGTTCTCCATGCAGCGGGCCGCCTCGAGCGCCTGGACCAGCATCAGCCGCTGCCCCAGCGCCTCGACCGCCTCGTGCACGTCGTCGATCTCGACCGCGCCCGTCGCCAGCCCGGCCAGCCCGTCCCACAGCCGGCGCGGCTTCGCCGAGTAGTCGTAGAAGCCGGCCCCGTCCGCCTTGCCGGTGCGGCCCAGCGCGACCATCTCCTTCACCAGCCGCATGCCGTCGTTCTCCGGCGTGTCGACGTAGCGCTGCGCCATCTCGCTGGCGTGGGCCGCCAGCGACAGGGTCACCTCGTCGAAGACCTTCAGCGGCGGGACCACCATGCCCTGGGCCTGCGCCGCCCGCTCCACCAGGACCGGGGGGTAGCCCTCGGCGACGAGCTGGGCCCCCTCGACGATGTAGGCGCTGAAGAAGCGGCTGGTGTAGAAGCCGTAGCCGTCGCCGACCACGATCGCCGTCTTCTTGATGGCCTTCGCGTAGTTCAGCGCCCGGGCCAGGGTCTCCTCGCTGGTCTGCTCGCCGGCGATGATCTCGAGCAGGGGCATCTTCTCGACCGGCGAGAAGAAGTGCAGCCCGACGAAGTTCTCCGGCCGGATCGACGCCTGCGCCAGATCGGTGATCGGCAGCGCCGAGGTGTTGCTGGCGAAGATCGCGTCCTCGCCGAGCAGGGCCTCGGTCTCCCGGATCACCCGATGCTTGAGGTCGATGTTCTCGAACACCGCCTCGATGATCAGATCGCAGCCCTTCAGGGCGTCGGCCTCGAGGGTGCCGGTGATGCGGGCCCGCAGCGCGCCCTTGGCGTCGGCGTCGAGGTGCCGCAGCTTGCCGATCTCCTTCTCGACGTGGGCGACGCCCCGGTCGAGCGCGCCCTGGTCGATGTCCCGCAGCACCACGTCGTAGCCCCGGCGGGCCGAGACCACCGCGATGCCGGCGCCCATCATGCCCGCCCCGAGGATGCCGATGCGGCCGACGCGGGCGTCCTCGATCTGCGGCAGGTCGGCCTGCTTGTCGACGGCGTTCTTGTGGTACCAGAAGGTCCGGATCATGTCCTTGGCCTGATCGCCCACCACCAGCGCGGTGAACGCCCGGGCCTCGACCTGGAGGGCCGACTCGAAGTCGAGCAGCGTGCCCTCGTAGACCACCTCCATCACCGCCCGCGGCGCGTCGAAGACCCCAGCGGTCTTCTTGGTGAGCATCGCCGCCCCCCCGAAGAACACCTGGGCCCCCTGCGCCCCGTGGGGGTGCCCGCCCGGATAGCGGAACTTCGGCGCGTCCCACGGCTGGGTCGCCTTCGGGTTGGCCCCGATCCAGTCCCGGGCCATCTGCATCAGCGTATCGGCGTCGGGCGCGGTGGCGTGGATGAAGCCCTTGGCCAGCGCCTTGTCCGGGCGCACGATCTGCCCCTGGGCCAGCATCTCCAGCGCCGGCTGCACGCCCACCAGCCGCGGCAGCCGCTGGGTGCCGCCGCCGCCCGGGATCACCCCCAGGTTCACCTCGGGCAGCCCGAGCTGCACCCGGGGGTCGGCCAGGGCGACGCGGTGGTGGCAGGCCAGCGCGATCTCGAAGCCGCCGCCCAGCGCCGAGCCGGTCAGCGCGGCGACGACCGGCTTGCCGCAGGTCTCCAGGCGGCGCAGCACCGCGTGCAGCTCGCCCACCTGCTCGATGAAGCCGGCCGCGTCCCGCGTGCGGTAGACGAAGTCCAGATCGGCCCCGACGCAGAAGTCCTTGTGCCCGCTCGCGACGATGATGCCGGTCAGCCCGTCGAGGGCCAGCGCCTCGTCCAGCGCGGCGACGAAGCCCTCACCGAACGCCGGGTTGACCTTGTTGACCCGGCCGTCCATGCGCATGCGCAGGGTGGCGACGCCGGACGCGCCGTCGAACTCGACGGTGAACTGCTTGCTCTGATCGTTCATGGCGCCCTCCTCAGACCCGCTCGATGATGGTGGCGATGCCCATGCCGCCGCCGATGCACAGCGTCACCAGGCCGGTGGACAGGTCGCGGGCCTCCAGCTCGTCGAGCACGGTGCCCATCAGCATGGCGCCGGTGGCGCCGAGCGGGTGGCCGAGGGCGATGGCGCCCCCGTTGACGTTGACCTTCGCCGGGTCGATGTCCAGCGCCTGCATCGTGTAGAGCGGCACCGCGGCGAACGCCTCGTTGATCTCGAACAGGTCGATGTCGTCGACCGACATGCCGGCCTTGGCCAGCGCCTTCCGCGTCGCCGGCACCGGGGCCGAGAGCATGATCACCGGCTCGTCGCCCACCGAGCACAGCGCCCGGATGCGGGCCCGCGGCTTGCGCCCCAGGTGGTCGGCGGCCTCGGCGTTGCCCAGCAGCAGGGCGGTGGCCCCGTCGACGATGCCGCTCGAGTTGCCCGCGTGGTGGATGTGATCGATGTGCTCGACCTGCGGATAGCGGCCCCGGGTCAGCGCGTCGACGCCGAAGCCGGTGCCCATCATCGCGAACGACGGCTGCAGCTTCGCCAGCCCCTCCATCGTCGTGCCCGGGCGGGGGAACTCGTCCCGGTCGAGCACCACCAGCCCGTTCTGGTCGACCACCGGGGTCAGCCCCTTGTCGAAGGCGCCCCGCTCGATGGCCGCCGCCGCCCGCCGCTGGCTCTCGACGGCGAACGCGTCGGCGTCCTGCCGGGTGATGCCGTGCAGCGTCGCCAGCAGATCGGCGCTGATGCCCTGGGGCACGATGCCCGGCTCGAAGGCCATGTGGGGGCTCATCAGGGCCCCCCCGTCGCTGCCCATCTTCACCCGGGACATGCTCTCCACGCCGCCGGCCACCGCCACGTCGAGGAAGCCCGCCGCCACCTTGGCCGCCGCGTCGTTGAGCGCTTCCAGGCCCGACCCGCAGAACCGGTTGAGGGTCACGGCCGGCACCCGATTGTCCCAGCCGGCCCGCAGCACGCCGGTGCGGGCGATACACGCCCCCTGCTCGCCGACCTGGGTCACGCAGCCGACCGTGACGTCCTCCACCAGCGCCGTCTCCAGCTCGCTGCGCTCGCGCAGGGCGCGCAGGGCCGTGGCGAGCAGCTCGACGGGCGGCACGGTGTACAGGCTGCCGCCGGGCTTGCCGGGCTTGCCGGCCTTGCCTTTGCCCCGCGGTGTGCGCACCGCGTCGTAGATGTAGGCTTCGGGCATCGAATCCTCCGCGTCCGGGGGTGGGCGCCGGGTGGCGCGCGATTAACTTAGCAAGCTAAGTGTATTGTTTCTGCCGCCGCCGGTTGCGCGTGTCAAGCCGATTTGCTCGTATGCCGGCCATGCGCCACTTCCCGCCCGCCGACGCCGGCCCCGAGCCGCTGCCCGATCTGCCGCTGCGCCGCTGCCAGGTGCGGGCGATGCTCGACCTCGGCCGGATCCACGCCGTGATCAGCCGCCGGGCCAAGGCGCTCTTCGAGCAGGAGGGGCTCGACGACATCACCCCCGGTCAGGCCAACGTGCTGATGGTGCTGTTCCGCGAGAAGCGGCCGATGACCGCCCGGGCGCTGCACCGGGCGCTGGGCGTGAGCGAGGTCACGATCAGCCGCTTCGTATCGACGCTGGACAAGCGGGGCTGGGTCGCCCGTCACCGTGATCCGAAGGACGCCCGGGCGATGCTGGTGCAGCCGACCGCCCGGGCCCGCGAGGCGCTGCCCCGGTTCATCCGGGTGACCAACGCGCTGCTCGATACGACCTTCGCCGGCTTCGAGCGGGGCGAGCTCGAGACGCTCAACGGCGCGGTGGGGCGGATCACGGCCAACCTGGCCGACGAGGGGTGAGGCGGGCGCCTACCCGATCAGTCGCGTGAGCGATGCCTTCAGCCCTTGCGTGAAACGGCCGAGTTCCGGCTGCTGCTTGCCGGCTCGGTACAGATCCATCTCGGCGACGAGGTCAGGGCCGAAGTCCTCGACCACGGTCGTGAGCACATGATGTCCGGCGTTCATGACGACGTCGGTGAGATGGGTCTTGTATCGGGCCTTGTCCGCGCCCGAGGGCTCTCGCCCGGGTACGACGCCCAGGACGCGCTTGAAGCCCGTGGGATCGGCCATCAGCCAGCGCTCGATGTAGGGGTCGGGCGTGCCGATCACCACCTCTCGAAAGTAGCTGCGATCGAGAACTCTCTCGATCTCGCTGTGTCGCCGGGCCGCGCCCACGCTGTTGGCGTCGAGGACGACGACGAGCAGGGCCGGTGAAAACCCGCCCTGCGCTCGCCACCGCTGCCAGGCCTTCAGCTCACTCACCGCTCGTCCGACGCCGCCCGCCGCCGACTGGATGCGCAGATCGACGGCTGTGCCGACGTCTCGGGCAATGCGCCTCACGAGGGCACCGACGACGACCTCGTGTCCCAGATCCTCGCAGAACAGATCCACGTCGGGCCGGGGTTCAGCCATCCAGCCACCCCCGGCTGTACATCCGCTCGAACAGTCGGACGTCTTGCGGATCGCTGAGCGCGGTGTCGATGTCCTCCTCTTCGAAGAGGGGGAGGTCGGGCAGGTGGTCGACGATGGTGTAGCCATCGCGCTGACGTGCGCGGAGCAGCACGATGCTCTCCCTCATCGCCGGCTGCCGCCGAAACGAGGCGATCGAGGCTGCGAACCGGGGGGAGTGGGTGGTGACGACCACCTGTTGCCGGCCCCTGCGCGTCATGTTGACGACCAGATTGGCGATCGTGTCGATGCGGTGCGGGTGAACCCCGTTCTCCGGCTCCTCGAACGCCACGAGCGTGCTCCGCCACGGGTTGGCGGCGATGGCGCACAAAGCGAGCACCCTGAGCGTGCCCTCCGACACGACGCGAGAGGAGAATGTCCGTCCACCCTGTTGGACGATGATGTCGAGCGTACCGCGCTGCGGATCCAGGTCGACATCGAGTCCTTCGACGCCCGGGATGGTGCTGCGCAAGCCTCTCAACACCGCGCTGAACTCGCGGGGGCGCTCGTTCTTGAGCCGGTGGAGGAAGGGCGCCAACTGCTCGCCCCGAGGCCCGATGTCCGTGACGAGCCGTGGGGGTTGAGCGCTCCTCATCGCGACGCGGGGATCGAGGTAGTAGGTCCGCCACGCGTCGAGCTCGGCCCGCATCCGGTCGAACTCGGGATAGCGCCGCTCTCCGCTGTAGTGGAGATCTGAAATCAGAGCGTAGTGGAGCCCGATCTCTTCGTGACGGGGGTGCCCGGGTTTGCTCCGCTGTCGAACGGCGAGTTGAGGTCTGTTCTCCTCGCCCTCCGCAGGCTCCAGCCGGCTGATCCGGGGGTAGTCCTTGGGTCTGCCCGCCCGGTCCAGCCTCGCGAGGTACTCGTCGGCGACGGCGAGGGCGCCAACGCTCGGCTGGATCTCCAGCTGGATGCGGTAGCGTAGCCGATCGCGGTGCTTGTCGAGCTGCGGCGGTTCGAGATCGGCTTCGATGGTGAGCTGGGCCCGCTCCTGCTCCAACAACCCTGCGAGCCCGTTCTGGGGCATTGCGAATGCTTCGACCGGATAGCCCCGGAGGCTGGAGAAGGCTTCGTCCAGGGTTCGACTGGTGCCCACTTTGGAAAGCAGCAACAGGGCTTCGAGGAAGTTGCTCTTACCGGCCGCGTTCGGGCCGAGCACGACGACGAGAGGCGCCAACTCGACATCGACCGAGCGAAGCGACTTGAACTCTTGGATCTGAATCCGTTCGAGCATCGAGCGTGCTCCTGATCAGCACCGTATCGTGTGCTCGGCATGGATGAGGGTCAAGCCCACGGCCGGCTGCCCGCTTGGCGGAACGCCTACTTGCCGTCCTTGAGGCGGCGGGCGATGCGCAGGTGCTCCCGGTTGCCGACCAGCTCCCGGGCGTGCTGCCGGTCCACCGAGCGCAGCACCCGGAAGTGGCGGGCCTTGACGTCGCGGATGCGGCGGAAGCCGCGCTCCCAGAGGTGCTTGGGGTAGCGCCCCTGTTCGGCCTCGTCGAGCAGCGTCTCGAGCACCTTGACCTGCTCGTCGAGCGACTTGCACACCAGGAACAGGTCGACCCCGGCCGACAGCGCCCGGCGGGTGGTCTCCTCGATGCCCAGCGAGTCGGTGACCGCCTTCATCTCGAGGTCGTCGGTGACCACCAGCCCCTTGAAGCCCAGCTCGAGCCGCAGGACGTCCTGCAACAGGTAGCGGCTGACGGTGGCCAGCGGGTGGTCGGGGTCGGCGGCGGTGTAGTCGACGTGGGCCGTCATCACCATGTCGAGGTGCGGCGGGTTCTGGATCAGCTCCCGGTAGGGGGCCAGCTCCTTCTCCCGCAGGCGGTCGATGTCGAGGTCGCAGGTGGGCAGGGTCTCGTGGCTGTCGGTCGCGGTGTCGCCGTGCCCCGGGAAGTGCTTGCCGCAGGCGACGATCGAGTTGTCGTGCAGCCCGCGGATGATCGCCCGGGCCAGCGACGAGACCTTGTCCGGGTCGTCGCTGATCGCCCGCCGGCCGATGACCGGGTTGTCGGGGTTGGTGCTCAGGTCGAGCACCGGGGCGAAGTTGAGGTTGAACCCGGCGGCGGTCAGCTCCCGGCCGATCACCGCGCCCACCTCGTAGGCCACCGAGACCGAGCTGGCCTGCCCCATGTGGGCCATATCGGGGAAGACGGTGAACGGCGTCGGCAGCCGATGCACCGAGCCGCCCTCCTGGTCGATGCCGATGAACGGCGGCGTGCCCTGCCCCTTCGACCACAGCTCTTCGGTCAGGTCCATGACCTGCTCGAAGCTCTTGAGGTTGCGGTTGAAGAGGATGAAGCCGCCCAGGCCCCACTCCTCGTCGAGCCGGGCGAGCTCGGGTGGGATGCGGGTGCCTTCGAAGCCGACGATCACCCGCTGCCCGATCCGCCGCTTGAGCTGGTCGAGCTCGGCCATACATCACCCCCTGTGGTGTCGTGGGTCCCTGGTGTCGGAGAAAAAGCGCGTATTCTTACCAGCGCCGACCCGCGGGGACAACCGGGTCGCGGGGCGAGGTGCTCCGGAGAGGCGCGCGTGAGTGGGCGGGACAGGGCTCGAACCTGCGACCCGCGGCATGTAAGGCCGCTGCTCTGCCAACTGAGCTACCCGCCCCGGCGCGCGCCCCTCCGGGCACCGCGTCAGGCGCTCGGCGAGGCCTGGGACGGGTCGAGCGGCGGGCGAGCGGCCTCGTCCATCTGCTTCGACACCCGGCCCTTCCACAGCGGCCCCTCGTAGACCAGCGCCCGCTCGAGCACATCGTCGGCGTGCTCGACGAGCACGATCTTCATCGCCCGGCGCACCGCCTGGGGGATGTCCTTGATGTCCTTCTTGTTCTCGCTGGGGATGATCACCGTGCGGATGCCGCCCCGCCGGGCGGCGAGCATCTTCTCCTTGAGCCCGCCGATGGGCAGCACCCGCCCCCGCAGGGTGATCTCGCCGGTCATCGCCACGTCGTGGCGCACCTCGAGCCGGCACAGCGCGCTGACGAGCGCGGTGGCCATCGTGATGCCGGCCGACGGCCCGTCCTTGGGGGTGGCGCCCTCGGGGAAGTGCACGTGGATGTCGAGCTTCTGGTAGAAGTCGGGGTCGAGGCCCAGATCCTCCGCCCGGCTGCGCACATAGCTCAGCGCCGCCCGGGCGCTCTCCTGCATCACGTCGCCCAGCCGGCCGGTGATGATCAGCTTGCCCTTGCCCGGCACCACGGTGCACTCGGTCTGCAACAGGTCGCCGCCCCACGAGGTGTAGGCCAGCCCGTTGACCAGCCCGATCTCGTCCTTGCGGTCGCTGACCCCGTACTTGAACCGGGGCGAGCCGAGGTACTTCTGCACCTGGCGGGTGCTCACCTTGAGGCTGAAGGCCTCGACGGTGCCGCCCTTGTCCCGGTCCGAGATGACGTCCTTGGCGATCTTGCGACAGACGGCGGCGATCTCCCGCTCGAGGTTGCGGACCCCGCTCTCCCGGGTATAGCGGTTGATCAGGAGCTGCAGGGCCGAGGTCGTCCAGTCGATCTCGGCCTCGGCGATGCCGTTGCGGTCGACCTGCTTGGGCACCAGGTGCCGCTCGGCGATCTGGAGCTTCTCGTACTCGGTGTAGCCCGACAGCTCGATGATCTCGAGGCGGTCCTGCAGCGGCAGCGGGATCTGGTGCCGGTTGTTGGCCGTCGTGATGAACATGACCTGCGAGAGGTCATAGTCCAGGTCGAGGTAGTGGTCGTTGAAGGTGGTGTTCTGCTCGGGGTCGAGCACCTCGAGCAGCGCCGACGACGGGTCGCCCCGGAAGTCGGTGCTCATCTTGTCGATCTCGTCGAGCAGCATGACCGGGTTGTTGGTGCCGGCCTTCTTGAGGCTCTGGATGATCTTGCCCGGCATCGCCCCGATGTAGGTCCGCCGGTGGCCCCGGATCTCGGCCTCGTCGCGCACCCCGCCCAGGCTCAGGCGGATGAACTCCCGCCCGGTGCAGCGGGCGATGGAGCGGGCGAGCGAGGTCTTGCCGACCCCCGGGGGGCCGACGAGGCACAGGATGGGGCCCTGCATCTTCTCGACGAGCCCGTAGACCGCGAGGTACTCGAGGATGCGCTCCTTGGGCTTCTTGAGGCCGTAGTGGTCGGCCTCGAGCACCTCGTGGGCCTTCTCGAGGTCGCGGATGTCCTCGGTGACCTCGTACCACGGCAGCGAGAGCATCCAGTCGATGTAGTTGCGGACGACGGTGGCCTCGGCGCTCATCGGGCTCATCATCTTGAGCTTCTTGAGCTCCTTGCGCGCCTTGAGCGTGGCCTCCTTGCTCATCCGCTTGTTCTTGATGCGATCCTCGAGCTCCTGCAGCTCGTTCTTGAACTCGTCCCGCTCGCCGAGCTCCTTCTGGATCGCCTGCATCTGCTCGTTGAGGTAGTACTCCTTCTGGTTCTTCTCCATCTGCTTCTTGACCCGCGAGCGGATCTTCTTCTCGACCTGCAGGATCTCGATCTCGGCCTGCATCAGCTCGAAGAGCTTCTCGAGGCGCTTGGCGGGGTCCTCGGTCTCGAGGATGCCCTGCTTGTCGGCGAGCTTGAGGTTGAGATGGGCGACGATGGAGTCGGCGAGCTTGGCCGGGTCCTCGATGCTGCTGACGGCGACCTGCATCTCCGGCGGGATGCGCTTGTTGAGCTTGACGTAGGTCTCGAAGGTCGCGTGCACCTGCCGCAGCAGCGCGTCGAGCTCGACCTTGGGGTCGAGCTGCTCGACGATGGGCTGCACCTCGACCCGGAACAGCTCACCGGTCTCGACGAAGTCGGTGATGCGGGCCCGCTGCTTGCCCTCGATGAGCACCTTGACCGTGCCGTCGGGCAGGCGCAGGAGCTGGATGATGGTGCCGATGGTGCCCACCGGGAAGATGTCGTCCGGGCGGGGGTCGTTGGTCTTGGCGAGGCGCTGGGCGGCGAGCAGCACGTCCTTGCTGCCGGCCATCGCCTCCTCGAGGCTGTTGATGGACTTCTCCCGGCCTACGAACAGCGGCACCACCATATGAGGGAACACGATGATGTCCCGCAGGGGCAGCAGGGGCAGGACCCGCTTCTCGGTGGGGGAGTCGTCGTCGCCTTTGAAGAACATGAGCCATCCAAGCCACGGTCGCGCCGCAGCGGTCTGGGGTCATCGGTGCAGATGCGATTGCCCATGGTGGGGTCGCCGGGGGCGGGCGGTCAACCGGTCTGGGCTTCCTTCTCGTAGACGATCAGCGGCTGCTCCCGTCGCATGATGACCTCCTCGTTGATCACCACCTCCTTGACGCTCTGCTCGCTGGGCACCTCGTACATGATGTCGAGCATGGCGTTCTCGAGGATCGAGCGCAGCCCCCGGGCCCCGGCCTTGTGGACCAGCGCCCTGCGGGCGATCGCGGTCAGCGCCTCGGGGGTGAACTTGAGCTGAACCCCGTCCATCTCGAACAGCCGCTTGTACTGCTTGACGAGCGCGTTCTTGGGCTGGGTCAGGATCTGGACGAGCGCCGACTCGCTCAGCTCCTGCAGGGTGGCGGTCATCGGCAGCCGGCCGATGAACTCCGGGATGAGCCCGTACTTGATCAGATCCTCGGGCTGGGACATCGAGAGCAGCTCGCTGGTGTCCCGCTTCTCCCGGCTGCTGATGTCGGCCCCGAAGCCCATGCTCGACTTGCCGAGCCGCTTCTCGATGACCTCGTCGAGGCCGGTGAACGCGCCCCCGCAGATGAAGAGGATGTTGGTCGTGTCGACCTGCAGGAACTCCTGCTGGGGGTGCTTGCGCCCGCCCTTGGGCGGCACGCTGGCGGTGGTGCCCTCGATGATCTTGAGCAGCGCCTGCTGAACGCCCTCGCCGCTGACGTCGCGGGTGATCGACGCGTTGTCGTTCTTGCGGCTGATCTTGTCGATCTCGTCGATGTAGATGATGCCCCGCTGGGCCTTCTCCACGTCGTGGTCGGCGGCCTGCAGCAGGTTGACGATGATGTTCTCGACGTCCTCGCCGACGTAGCCCGCCTCGGTGAGGTTGGTCGCATCCGCGATGCAGAACGGCACGTTGAGGATGCGGGCGAGCGTCTGGGCGAGCAGGGTCTTGCCCGACCCGGTCGGCCCGATGAGCAGGATGTTGCTCTTCTGAAGCTCGACGTCATCCCGGCCGAGGCGGGTCTCGATGCGCTTGTAGTGGTTGTGCACCGCGACGGCGAGCACCTTCTTCGCCTTGTCCTGCCCGATGACGTAGTCGTCGAGCACGGTCTTGATCTCGCTCGGCTTGGGCACCGTCATGCGGCTGCCGCCGCCGTCGGTCTTCTCGAGCTCCTCGGCGATGATGTCGTTGCACAGCGCGATGCACTCGTCGCAGATGTAGACGCTGGGCCCGGCGATGAGCTTCTTGACCTCTTTCTGGGACTTGCCGCAGAACGAGCAGCTCAGGTTGCCCTTGTTGTCGTCGCGGTGCTGGGCCACGGGCGGCCTCCTGGATGGGGGTGGCGGGCGCGGGCGCGCCCTCGACTCAGGACCCCGAGCGGGGCGGCACCCGGCTCATCACATGGTCGACGAGGCCGTACGCCTTCGCCTCGTCGGCGGTCATGAAGCGGTCCCGGTCGGTGTCGCTGGCGATCTGCTCGAGCGTCTGCCCGGTGTTGTCGGCGAGGATCTGGTTGAGCACGTCCCGCAGGCGAAGGATCTCCTTGGCCTGGATCTCGATGTCGGTCGCCTGCCCCTGCGCCCCGCCGAGCGGCTGGTGCACCATGACCCGGGCGTGGGGCAGCGCGAAGCGCCGGCCCTTCTCGCCGCTCGACAGCAGGAACGCGCCCGCGCTCGCCGCCTGACCGAGGCAGATCGTGCTGACCGGGCTCTTGACGTGGTTCATCGTGTCGTACATCGCCAGCGCGCTGGTGATCACGCCGCCCGGCGAGTTGATGTACAGCGAGATCTCTTTGTCGGGGTCCTCGCTCTCCAGATACAGGAGCTGGGCGATCACCACGTTGGCGATGCGGTCGTCGATCGGGGTGCCGAGGAAGATGATGCGGTCCTTGAGCAGGCGGCTGAAGATGTCCCAGCCCCGCTCACCGCGGTGGGTCTGCTCGACGACCGTCGGGATCAGGGCCCGCGGTACGAATTCCATCCAGTCGGGCTTGCTCATTCGGCGGCGTCCTCCGGCTGCGACCCGTGATCGTGCCCGTCGTGCTCGTGGTCATGATCGTGCCCATCACCGTGGTCATGGGCCGGCACGTCCTTGGGTATCGGGGTCACGTTAGCCTTGGTCAGGAGAAAATCAAGCACCTTGTCATGACGCATTTGACGCCGCAGGCCGGCCCGACGATTCGGATCGCGGTACACCTGCCGGAATCGGTCCCCGAACTGGCCGGTCTGGCGGATGATGTGCTCGATGTAGGCGCTGACCTCGTGCTCGGGCACCTCGATGTTCTCGGCGGTCGCCACCTGATCGAGCACGATCTCGGCCCGGGCGTCGCGCAGGACCCCCTCGCGGTGCTCTTCGAGCCCGGCCTCGGCCTTCGCGCGGGCCTCGTCCTGCTCGGCCCCGCCCTGCATCGCCTCGCGCAGCAGCTCGTTGCGCTTGCCGGACATGGCGCCCTCGACGATCACCGGCGGCACGTCGAAGTCGTAGGCCTCGCCGATCTCGGCCTTGAGCGCCTCCCGGGCGCTGCCCGCCGAGCGCTCGTTGTAGTGGCCCTCGATGTCGGCCTTCACCCGGGTCTTGAGGTCGGCGAGGTCCTCGAGCCCGACCTTCTCGGCGAGCGCGTCGTTGATCGGGGGCACGACCTTGTGCCGGATGCTCTTGAGGGTGCAGTGGAACACCGCCGCCTTGCCGGCCAGCTCAGCGCTCGGGTACTGCTCGGGGAAGGTGACCTCGATGGCGAAGTCCTCGCCGACCTTCTGCCCGACGACCTGCTCCTCGAACCCGGGGATGAAGCGCCCGCTGCCCAACTCGAGGGTCGCGTCGCTCGCGGTGCCCCCGGCGAAGGGCACCTCGTCGATCTCGCCCCGGTAGTCGAGGGTCACCTGGTCGCCGTCCTCGGCGACCTCGCGGTCGGTCACGTCTTCGAACTCGGCCACCCGCTCGGCGAGGTGCTCGAGCTCGTGGTCGACCACCGCGTCCGAGGCGGTCCACTTCTCCTGCTCGACGGCGTAGCTCGACGGGTCGAGCAGCTCGACGGTCGGCGCCACCTCGAAGGTGAGCGTGGCGACGAACGGCCGGCCCTGCTTCGCCGGCTCGAGGTCGACCTCGGGCTGGCCGAGCGGCTCGAGGCCGTGCTCGTCGACGAGCGCCCGGAAGCCCTTCTCGAGCAGTTCGTTGGTGACGTCGGACGTGACCTGCCGCCCGTAGCGCTTGCGCAGGTGGCTCATCGGCACCCGGCCCTTGCGGAAACCGGGCAGGGCCGCCTTCTGGGCGATGCGGTTGTAGGCGCCGGAGAACGCCGAATCGACGCTGGGGGCGGCCACCTCGATGCGGGCGCGGCGACGGACGGAGTCGAGCTCTTCGATCTCGAGTTGCATATGGTTGGTCTTGCAGGGGCGTCACGACGCCCGGTCGGTGGCGGGTTGTGGCCTGCTGCCCGAGGGGCGGCGGGCCGACGACATGGCGGCACGGTCGGTCGGTGCGAGGAGGGGGACTCGAACCCCCACGGTCTCACGACCGCTGGAACCTAAATCCAGTGCGTCTACCAGTTCCGCCACCCTCGCAGAGAAGTGGGCCATGAAGGAATCGAACCTTCAACCTGCGGATTAAGAGTCCGTTGCTCTGCCAATTGAGCTAATGGCCCGAACGGAGGGGAGGCCTCGCATGGATGCGGTCGACGCTGCGCCGGCAGGCGCTCATCGAGAGGTCCCGCCCCGATCCGCGCGGCGGATCGGGGCGGGGGTGGGCCATGAAGGAATCGAACCTTCAACCTGCGGATTAAGAGTCCGTTGCTCTGCCAATTGAGCTAATGGCCCGCGACGCCCGAACGGGTTCGGGCGGCCTCTCGACGGTCGAGGATGGGGCGAACGCTGCGCGTCGACCCCGGCGCGTCCGGCAGGATTCGAACCTGCGACCTGCGGATTCGAAGTCCGACGCTCTATCCAGCTGAGCTACGGACGCCCGACCCGGCCACCGAGAGTTCTGAGAAGCTGATGGGGAGGAAGACGGGATTTGAACCCGCGACTTCCGGAACCACAATCCGGCGCTCTAACCAACTGAGCTACATCCTCCACACGGTACGCCTGGGTGGACTCGAACCACCGACCGACGGCTTAGAAGGCCGCTGCTCTATCCACTGAGCTACAGGCGCGCAGTTGCGCTCACCTTCGCCCGGGCCGTCGTGCGCGGGGCGCCGACCCGATGCTGGGGCGGACCCTCGGGTACGCGGCTCGATATCGCGCGGCCTCGACCGACCGACTGTCAAAGATCAACCCGAGTCCGTGGGGGTCGGGGTGAGAGGATTCGAACCTCCGACCACCAGTACCCAAAACTGGTGCGCTACCAGACTGCGCTACACCCCGTCCGGGGGACTCGGAGACGCGGAAGGCTATACGTGAGTCCCCGCCTCGTCAACCAAAAAAATCCGCCGCAGGACGGGGGCGATGACGCGGCTCGCTCGCCCCCGGTGGCTGACCGCGTGCTTCTCTCCCGGGGGCACCTCGGCGGCGGTCCGCCCGTCGGGCAGGGCGAAGATCGCGTCGTAGCCGAACCCCCCCTCGCCCCGGGGCCCGCGGGTCAGGCGGCCCTCGACGAGACCCACCGCCACCAGACAGTCCCCCCGGCGCTCGACGCCCGTCGGCAGGGGCCCGGCGAGCGCCCCCGCCGGCAGCCCGGCCACCGCGATGGCGCAGGTGAACCGGGCCCGGCGGTCGTCGGCGTCGGCGGTGGCGGCGAGCAGGGCCTCGAGCCGATCGCGGTCGGTGCCCGGCGCGTAGCGCGCGCTGCGCACCCCGGGAGCCCAGCCGAGCGCGGCGACCCCGATGCCGCTGTCGTCGGCCAGGGTCGGCCACCCGGTGCGGGCGGCCCCCGCCCGGGCCTTGATCAGCGCGTTGCCCACGAAGTCGGGGGCGTCCTCGACCGGCTCGGGGGCCGGGGGGAACCCGGCGAGGCCCACCAGGGGCAGGCCGGGCAGCAGCGCGCGGTACTCGTCGAGCTTGTGGGCGTTGCCGGTGGCGATCACCAGCCGGTCGGGCGCGGTCGGCCTCACGGCTCGATGCCCGCCGCCGCCAGCGCCGCCCGCTGGATGGCGATCAGCTCGGCGGTGCCCTTCTCGGCCAGCCGCAGCATCTCGTCGAGCTCGGGCCGGGTGAACGGCCGGCCCTCGGCGGTGCCCTGGATCTCGACGATGCCGCTCGCGGTGCCGACGAAGTTGAGGTCGACCTCGGCGTGGCGGTCCTCGGCGTAGCACAGGTCGAGCACCGGCCGCTCGCGGTGGATGCCGACGCTGACCGCGGCCAGCGGCGGGGGCCAGGCCGGCTTGACCACGTCCTTGCGCGCCAGCCGGCGGATGGCGAGGCACAGCGCGACATAGGCCCCGGTGATCGAGGCGCAGCGGGTGCCGCCGTCGGCGTCGAGCACGTCGCAGTCGACCCACAGCGTGCGGCTGCCGACCCGGTCGAGGTCGACCACCGCCCGCAGGCTGCGCCCGATCAGCCGCTGGATCTCGGCGGTGCGCCCGCCGACCTTGGTCCGGTCGCGGCGCACCCGCGCGCTGCCCGCGCCGGGCAGCATGGCGTACTCGGCGGTGAGCCAGCCCCCGCTCTGCACATGGTGCGGGGTGCGCTCGTCGACGCTGACCGCGCACAGGACCCGGGTGTGGCCCCACTCGATGATGCAGCTCCCGGCGGGGCCCCGCTGGGCGTCGGGCACGATGCGCACCGGGCGCAGGGCGTCGCAGGCGCGCCCGTCGGGGCGGTCGGCGGACTGGATGGCGGTCATGGGCCTCCTGTGGCGTCGGCGGGGCGGGCGCGGGGGGCGACGACGAGTCGACCGTAGTCGAGGACGCCCCGGGCGATGCCCCCGGCGATGGCGGTCATGCCCGCCTCGCTGGTGATGTAGCGCCCTTCGGCGCGGTGGTTGATGAAGCCGATCTCGGTGACGACCGCCGGCATGGCGGCCCCCATCAGCACATAGAACGGCGCCTGCTTGACCCCCCGGTTCTTGAACGGGCTCTGGGGGGTCAGCCGCTGCTGGATCAGCTCGGCGAGGCGCTGCGCGTCGCGGTGGGCCCGCTCCCGGGTCAGGTCGAGCAGGATGTCGCCCACCGCGTCGTCGGGCACCGGGGCGGCGGCGTCGCCGTCCACCGAGACCGGGTCGCGGTTCTCGAACGTCGCCAGCCGCTTCGCCGCCTCGTCGGTGGCCTCGAGCGCCAGGAAGAAGGTCTCGTGCCCGGTGGGCCCCGGCACCTCGGTGGCGTTGAGGTGGATGCTGACGAAGACGTCGGCTCGCAGGCGGTTGGCGAGGCCGATGCGGGCCTTGAGCGACAGATCGCGGTCCCGCTCGCGGGTGAGCACGACGGTCACCCCGGCCGCGCGCAGCTCGGCGGCGACCTTGCGGGCGACCTTCAGGGTGAACTCCTTCTCGTAGCGCGCCGGGTGGTGCACCCGGGACGGCGCGCCGAGGTTGGTGCCCCCGTGGCCGGGGTCGATCACCACCAGCCGCAGCCCGGGGGCGGCCTGCGCCGGCCCGCCGAGCATCAGGGTCGCGAGGAGCCCGGCCGCTGCCAGACGCACCGCGCCCCGCCGACGTGATGTCGCGGCTCGGGGCTGTGCTGATCGTGGCATGGAGCGGCGCGGCGGGTGGGGAATGGAGCCGACAGTCGGACTTGAACCGACGACCTGCTCATTACGAGTGAGCTGCTCTACCAACTGAGCTATGTCGGCATGGCCACCCGCCGAACGCGCAAGCTATTCGAACGCCCCCCCGGTGTCAAGCCGTTTCGCGGGGCCCCGGGCGGCCGGATTCTGGTATGTCAACGGACGTCTCGACGGCGGGGAGAATCGGCGCGATGGTCGGTGATCGCAGGGGGTCCGAGCGGGCGGCGTGGGTCTGGGCGCTGTGCGCGTCGGCGCTGGTCGGATGCGCGAGCGGCACCAGCGTGCCGGGGGGGTGCGGGTCGGACGAGGCCTGCCCCCGAGGGCAGATCTGTGTGGAGGGGCTGTGCCAGCGGGACGCGCCGCCGGTCGTGGCCACCGACGGCGGCCGGGTGGATGGGCAGGCCTTGGATGTCGCGCCGCCCGATACGCCCGACGCGGCTCCCGACGCCGGGCGTCCCGACGGCGGCGAGTGCGTGCCCAACGAGACCCGGCTGTGCGGGTCGGGCCCGAGCATCGGGCTGTGCCGCCGGGGCATGGAGACCTGCGGGCCGGACGGCGTCTTCGGTCCGTGCGCCGGCGCGGTGGGCCCGGCCGACGAGCTGTGCAACGGGGCCGACGACGACTGCGACACCCGGGTCGACGAGGATCTGGGGCTGGGCGATCCGTGCGTCGGCGAGGGGGCCTGCGGCGAGGGGGTCGTCGAGTGCCGCAACGCCCGAGAGCTGCGCTGCTCGACCGAGCCGGGGGGCAGCGCCGACGCCTCGGGGTCCGAGGCGTGCAACCGGCTGGACGACGACTGCGACGGGATGATCGACGAGGACTTCGGGGCCGGGGCGGACTGCGAGGGCCGCTGCGGCCCCGGCCTGCGGGAGTGCGACGCGGCGGGGATCGCGGTGTGCTCGACCGATCCGACCGGCTCGGAGGCCGCCGGGCGGCCCGAGGCGTGCGACGGCTTCGACAACGACTGCGACGGCGCGGTGGACGAGGGGTTCGGGCTCGGCGAGGGCTGCCTGGGGCCCGGCGGCTGCGGCCCGGGGGTCTTCGAATGCGACGACGGGGGCGAGGCGCGGTGCAGCAGCGCCCCGGGCGGTTCACAGAGCCCGGCCTCGCCCGAGGTCTGCGACGGGGCCGACGACGACTGCGACGGCGCGATCGACGAGGGGCTGGGCGTCGGGGTGCCCTGCGTGGGCGCTCTGCCCTGCGACGGCGGGGTGACCGAGTGCGGCCCCGGCGGGCGGCTGCGGTGCTCGACCGACCCCGGGGGCAGCGCCGAGGACGGCGTCGAGCGGTGCAACGGGCTGGACGACGACTGCGACGGGGCCACCGACGAGGGGCTGGAGCTGGGCGCGCCGTGCCCCGCGCTGGGGCAGTGCCCGGCGAGCACCCTGGCCTGCGGGATCGGCGAGGTCGTCGTCTGCGCGACGTGGCCCGGGGGCCCGCTGGACGCCTCGGACCCCGAGACGTGCGACGGGCGGGACGAGGACTGCGACGGCGCGGTCGACGAGGGCCTGGGCCTGGGCGGCGGCTGCGAGGCGCTCGGGATCTGCGGGGCGGGGCTGGTGGAGTGCGCCGCCGACGGCGCCACCCGGTGCAGCTCGGCCCCGGGGGGCAGCGCCGACGCGTCGATCGCCGAGGACTGCAACCAGCTCGACGACGACTGCGACGGGCGCATCGACGAGGGCGGGGTGTGCGGGGGCGAGGCCTGCGCCGGGGGCATCGCGCTCGAGCCGGGCGTCACCGCGGCGGGCAGCACCGACGGGCTGTTCAGCGACTACGCCCGGGCCAACTGCCTGGGCATCGCCGAGGGCCCCGACCAGGTCTTCCGCTTCGATGTGCCGGCCATGGGGCCCTACGTGGTGGGGGTGGCCCCGCTCGAGCCGGGCTACGACCCCATCTTCTGGATCGCGGGCGACTGCCCCGGCGCGGACCGGGGCCAGTGCCTGATGAACGAGGCCTTCCAGAGCGAGGAGGGCCCCGGCCGGCCCGAGGCGGCCTCGCTGAACTTCATCCGCGGGGGGCGCTTCGCGCTGATCGTCGACAGCCGGGGCGCGGGCGGCGGCCCGTTCGTGGTCCGGGTGGGGCCGCCGTCGGCCGGGGAGAGCTGCCAGGACGCGATCCCGCTGACGCTGCCCGCGCGCCACGTCGACACCACCGCCCGGCGGCAGGCCAACGCCGCGGTCCAGGGCTGCGTGCCCCAGCCCACGGTGGGGCCCGACCTGCTGTTCCGCTTCGACCTCGAGGCCGCCGCCCGGGTGCGCATCGCCGCGACGAGCGCGGCCCGGGCCCGGCTGGCGCTGGCGGTCTCGGCCGACTGCGCCGCGCTCTCCGACACCTGCGCCGGCGGCGTCCTGGCCCCCGCGGCGGGCGAGCCGGTCGAGCTGGAGCTGGAGCTGACCCCCGGCCCGTGGTTCGTGCTGGTCGACCACCCGGTGCAGACCGGCGGCGCGTTTGCGCTCGACGTCGCGATCGTCGAGTAGCCCTCAGCCGCCGTAATCTTCGCCCGGCGCCGGCCCCCGGGGCCCGCCCTTGCGCCGGTTGCGGATCAGCAGGGCCGCCGCCGCCGCCACCACGCACAGGCTGATGAACTGCGAGGTCGACAGGAAGGTCACCGAGCCCGGCGGCAGCCCCAGGAGCTGGTTGAGCGGCTCGCTGACGACCCGGAACAGGAAACCCCGCTCGGCGTCGTCGCCCCGGAACAGCTCGATGGTGCTGCGGGCGAGCGGGTAGATCAGCATCCAGGTGATGAACACCTGCCCGTGGTACCGCTTGCGCTGGCGCAGCCAGATGAGCAGGCAGAAGAGCCCCAGCCCGACGAGGCTGTCGTAGAGCTGCGTCGGATGGATCAGGTGGCTGTGCTCGGCGGTGGCCTGGATGACCCCCTCCTCGACGTGCTGCTTCCACACCATCGAGCGGGCGGGGAACTGGATGGCCCAGCTCACGTCGGTCGGCTTGCCCCAGCAGCAGCCGGCGGCGAGGCAGCCCAGCCGGCCGAAGAACTGGCCCAGCGCCAGCGAGGGGATGATCACGTCGGCCATCGGCAGGAACGAGACCTTCTCCCGCCGCAGGAACCAGATCATCGTCAGGATCGAGCCGATGACCCCCCCGTAGAACACCAGCCCGCCGTTCCAGAAGCGCAGCAGGCGGGTGCAGTCGGGCTCGGTGATCGTCTTGTCGGGGAAGAGCTGGTTGAAGTGCTCCACGTCGACGCAGGGGTAGTAGTACTGCTCCCAGTTCACCACGATGAACGCGATGCGCGAGCCGACGAGGCCGCTGACCAGGATCCACCACAGGAGGTCGAGGGTCAGGTCCTTGTGAAAGCCCACCCGCTCGCCGTAGCGGGCCGCGAGGAAGATGCCCACCACGAAGCCGGAGGCCATCATCGCGGCGTAGGTGTGCACCGGATAACCGAAGAGTTCGAACATCACCGGGTGCATCAGGGCACCTCCTCGTGGCGATCCCGGTTGGCCCACAGCCGCCAGAGGCCCCAGGCGAAGAGCGGGACGCCCAGCAGCTGGCTGGTCGAGAGCAGGTCGCCGAACCACAGCCCCCGGTCATCGGCCCGCAGGAACTCGATGGCGAACCGGCCCACCGGATACAGCACGCAGAACTCGTAGAACGCCTGCCCGGCGTAGCGCCGCCGGGTGCGGCGCCAGAACCAGACGTAGGCGAAGATCACGAGCGCCAGCCCGCTCTCGTAGAGCTGGGTCGCGTGCACCGGCAGGCTCAGATCGGCCCCGTACTCCAGCAGCCCGTGCTCGGCGTGGTCGAGGAACGCCGGCCGGCCGAAGGCGCACGCCTGCCCCCCGTCCACCAGCTCGATGCGCTCGTAGTTGCGGGGGCAGGTGGCGTCGGGCCCCAGCGCGGTGAGGTAGCCCGAGAACCGCACCCCGGTCGGCCCGTGGGTCACCGCGCCGTAGCAGCAGCCGCTGAGGAAGCAGCCCATCCGGCCCATCGCCAGCCCCAGCGGCACCCCGAACGCGGCGATGTCGGCCACCCGGGGGAAGCCCATCTGTCGCTTGCGGATGAACCAGATGGCCATCGGGAAGCACGCCAGCAGCCCGCCGATGAACGCCAGCCCGCCCTGCCAGAAGGCGAAGGCGGCGAAGCAGTCCCGGGCCGGGTGGCAGCGCCCGGTCTCCGGGTGGCACAGCGCGCCGGCCTCCTTGGCCACGCAGTCGGCGTCCACCGCGCACTGCACGTGGATGAACTGGGGCACGTCGACCTTCAGCGGGTCGGTGCACAGGTGCACGTAGTCCCAGAAGTAGCCGTCGGCGAAGACGTGCAGGATGCGGGAGCCGATCAGCCCCGCGAGCAGCATGTACAGGCCGAAGTCGAGGAAGTCGTCGGGGTCGATGCCCACCCGCTTCGACTCGCGCCAGCCCAGGAAGAGCGCCAGCCCGAAGCCCAGGGCCAGCATCGTGTAGTAGCTGGGGACCGCGACCCCGAAGATCTCGAAGAGCACCGGGCGCATTGGATTACGTCTTCGCCGGGTCGGACGCGTCGGGCGGCTCGCCCCGGTTGATGACCATGTCGACGAGCAGCAGCCCGACCCCCACCGAGATGGCGATGTCGGCCACGTTGAACGTCGGCCAGTGCCAGTCGCCGTAGTACCAGTCGATGAAGTCGACCACGTAGCCCAGCCGGACCCGATCGGCGAGGTTGCCCAGCGCGCCCCCGAGGATGAGGGTCAGCGCCACCGACAGCACCTTCTGCCCCCGGGCGCTGCGATAGAACAGCACGATGACCACCACCGCGACCGCAGCGATGGCCACGAAGAACGGCACCCGCCACGTCTCGGGCAGGTCCCGGAAGAGCCCCCACGCCGCGCCCTTGTTGCCGGCGACCCGCAGGTTGAACCAGCTCTCGGTGACCGGATACACCGCGCTCTGGATCCGGCCCGCCTCGGCCGGCAGCTCGCCGCCGCGCACCAGCGCCGACGACACCGCGATCTTGGTCCACTGATCGAGCGCGATGGTCGCCAGGGCCCCGAGCACGAAGAAGACGTAGCGGATCATGAACCTGAGCCGGGTCCGTGGAGTCGCCGCACCTTAGCCGCTCGCCGCGGGGGAGGCAACGGAGGGGCGATGCATGATCTCGAGCATTGAAAGGTTGGCGCCTCAACCTTTGATAACGCGGTTCGCTATGAAAGAACTCTTCGATGGCGGGCGCTGCTCAGCGACAGCGCCGGTCAGGGTCGAAGAGGTGTTCGAAAAGACGAAACCCGCTGCCGAAGCAGCGGGTTTCCGGGGTGGAGCTGAGGGGAATCGAACCCCTGACCTCTAGAGTGCGATTCTAGCGCTCTCCCAACTGAGCTACAGCCCCGAGTCAGAGCAGGCGGGAGTCTAGGGACCGGGGCGGGCGGCGTCAAGCTCTTTTGCGGAAGTCGGCCGGGTCGGTGCGGACTTCGTTGGATTCCACCCGCCGACTCTGCTACCTACGCGCACTTCGCTCGCCTGGGAGGCGCCCCGTGGAGCCCGATCACAAGCGCGTTCACTTCATCTCGCTCGGCTGCCCCAAGAACCGGGTCGACACCGAGACGATGCTCGCCGGCCTGCCCGGCGCGCGGTACTCGATCACCCCCCACGCCGGGGCGGCCGACATCGTGGTCGTCAACACCTGCGCCTTCGTCGAGGACGCCAAGGTCGAGAGCATCGACACCATCCTCGAGATGGCCGGTCGCAAGGAGGCCGGCGACATCGAGAAGCTCGTCGTCACCGGCTGCCTCGCCCAGCGGTATCCCGCCGAGCTGGCCCGGGACATGCCCGAGGTCGACCACTTCGTGGGCACCAACGACCTGAACCTGGTCACCGAGATCCTCGACGGGCGCACCGGGACCCGGGTCGCCGTCGGTGATCCCGACCGGCGGGGCTTCGACTGGGAGGCGCCGCGCTACAACTCGATGCGCGGGGGGCACACCGCCTACCTCAAGGTCTCGGAGGGCTGCTCCAACAAGTGCGCCTTCTGCATCATCCCCAGCCTGCGCGGGCCGCAGCGCAGCCGCTCGGTCGCGTCGGTGGTGGCCGAGGCCCGGGGGCTGGCCGAGCAGGGCGTCGTCGAGCTGAACCTCATCGCTCAGGATCTGACCGCCTACGGCTACGATCAGACCCCCCGCACCAACCTGACCGCGCTGCTCGAGGCGCTGGCGCAGGTCGACGGCGTGCGCTGGATCCGGCTGATGTACGCCTACCCCCGCAGCTTCCCCAAGGGGCTGATCGATCTGATGGCCCGCGAGCCGAAGATCGTGCCCTACCTCGACATGCCCTTGCAGCACATCGCCGACGGGGTGCTCAAGGCGATGCGCCGGGGCACCCGGGGAGAGACCATCCGCAAGCGGGTCGCCGAGCTGCGGGCGAAGCTGCCCGGCCTCGCCCTGCGCACGACGATGCTGGTGGGCTACCCCGGCGAGACCGACGACGACTTCGAGGCGCTGCTCGCCTTCGTCGAGGAGGCCCGCTTCGAGCGGCTGGGGGCGTTCGCCTACAGCCGGGAGGAGGGTACGCCGAGCCACGATCTGCCCGATCAGCTCCCGGCTGACGTCAAGACCGCCCGGCTCGATCGGCTGATGTACGCCCAGCGGCGCATCGCCCGCGAGATCAACGCCGAGATGGTCGGGCGGCGGGTGGAGGTGCTCGTCGAGAAGCGCAGCGAGGAGTCCGATCTGGTCTGGATCGGGCGCACCGCGCAGCAGGCGCCGGAGATCGATGGGGTGACGTGGCTCGGCTCGGCCGATCATGTGCGCCCGGGGGCGATCGTCGAGGCGGTGGTGACCCAGGCGACCGATTACGATCTGGTCGCCGAGCCCATCCCGGTCTGACGGCGGACGGCGCCGTCGGGGGGCGGGCGGATGGGAGCGGGTGGGGGCGCGCCCGCGGTCGGGCGCCGGTCGGCCCGGCTCAGCGGGTCGACTGCTCGTGGTCGCACTTGTCGCACAGCCAGAAGAACCCGCTGGGCTTCTTCTGGCGCACGAACTTGACCACGCTCATCTTCGGGTTGCCGCACTGGGGGCAGGCCTTGGTCTTGCCGGCGTCGCGGCCCCCACGGATGGCCAGCTTGGCGGGACGGGTACCCATGGTGTCTCTCCTGGAAGGTCTCTGGGGTTCGGCTCGGGCCGAAGGGCGAGTGAACCTAGTGCAAGTCGGCGGGTGTGTCAACGGTGGGCCGCGCCTCGGGCCCGGTCGGCCGGCGGCGGCGGGTCGCCCGGCTCAGTCGCTGCCGTCCGGGCCGTCGCTCCGGGCGTGTCCGATCGCCCGCCACCGCGCGACCCGCCGGGCCATGGCGGCCTCTTCGCCGGTCTCCCGCGGCTCGAACAGCCGCAGCCCGCTGATCGCGTCGGGCAGGTGGTTCTGCACCACGTAGTGCCCCTCGAAGTCGTGGGGGTAGCGGTAGCCCCGCCCGTGCCCCATCTGCTTCATCAGCGCGGTCGAGGCCGGCCGCAGGTGGGCCGGCACCGGCAGGTCGCCGTGGGCCGCGACCGCCTTGCGGGCCGCGGCCAGCGTCGTCAGCACGGTGTTGCTCTTGGGGGCGCAGGCCAGGTAGGTCGCCGCCTGCATCAGCGGGTACATGCCCTCGGGCAGCCCCACGAAGCGGAAGGCGTTCATCGCGTCGAGCGCCACCGTCAGCGCCCGGGGGTCGGCGTGGCCGATGTCCTCGCTGGCGAAGATCACCATCCGTCGGAACAGGAAGAGCGGGTCCTCGCCGGCCTCGACCATGCGCTGCAACCAGTAGGCGGCCGCGTCGGGGTCGCTGCCCCGCATCGCCTTGATGAACGCCGAGACCGTCTGGTGGTGCGCGTCCCCGCTCTTGTCGTGGCGCAGGATCTTCTTGTCGAGCACCTCGGCGACGACGGCGCGGGTGATCTGGGGGTCCCGGTTCAGGGCCGACTCGAGCCCGTTGAGCGCCCGCCGGGCGTCCCCCGATGCGCTGTGGCTCAACGCGTCGAGCGCGCCGTCGGTGATCGTCGCCGCGGGCCAGCCGGCGCGGCGGGCCGGGTGGTCGAACGCGTCCTCGAGGATGCGGCGCAGCGCGGCCGGCGGCAGCGGCTCGAGCACGATCACCTGCGTTCGGCTGAGCAGCGCGGCGTTCAGCTCGAAGCTCGGGTTCTCGGTCGTCGCCCCGATGAGGGTCAGCGTGCCGTCCTCGATGTGGGGCAGCAGCGCGTCCTGCTGGGCCTTGTTGAACCGGTGGATCTCGTCGATGAACAGGATCGTCGGTCGCCGGTGCAGGTGCCGCCGCTCGCGGGCGGCGGCGACGATGGTCCGGATCTCGCGGACCCCGCCGAGCACCGCCGAGAACGGCTCGAACCACGCCCGGGTCTTCGTGGCGACGACGCGGGCCAGGGTCGTCTTGCCGACCCCCGGCGGGCCCCACAGGATGAGGCTCGGCACCCGGTCCCGCTCGATGGCGGCCCGCAGCCGGGTGCCCTCGGCGGTCTCCCGCTGGCCGATGATCCCGTCGAGGTCGTCGGGCCGCACCCGCTCGGCGAAGGGCCGGGGCGCGGTCTGCTCGGCGGCGTGCGCGAAGAGGTCCATCAGCCGCCGTCGGGGTCGGGGTCGCTGTCCGGCTCGCCCGGGCTCCGCTTCGGCAGCTTCACCGCCGCGAACTCGCCCGTCGCCAGCGCCGAGGCCTCCAGGTCGAGGATGCGCGCGCTGCCCACGTAGGGCCGGGTCTCGTAGCGGGTCAGCCGGCCGATGCGGCGCACGATGCGGGCCATGCGCTCCGCCTCGCGCTGGATGGTCGTCACCGCCTTGACCGACAGCGGGTCGTCGCCGATGCGCCGCTCGAGCAGCTCGGCGTAGCCCATCACGCTGGTCAGCGGCTGGTTGAGCTCGTGGGCCGCGGCCCCGGCGACCTCGGCGATGACCGAGAGCTTCTCCTTCTCGGCCAGCTTCCGGCGGGTCTCGTCGAGGGTGCGAGCCAGCCGGCGCTCCTCGGTGACGTCCCGGGCGGTCAGACCGATGGCGTCCTCCCCCGGCACCCGGGCGGCGGCCACGCTGACGACGCGGTCGGCCCCCGCCGGCCGCAGGTCGATGCGCTGGGAGAAGTCGCCCCGCCGGGCGTTGTCGATCAGGGCCTCGGCGGCGGGGTGGTCCGCCGGCTCGAGCAGCGCCACGAAGCGCTGCCCGCTCACCGCGTCCCGGGGGTGCCCCACCAGCCGCTCGGCCTGACGGTTCATGAACCGCAGCCGGCCCCGGCGGTCGGTCACCAGCATCGCGTCGGCCGAGTTCTCGAAGACGTCCTCGTAGCGCTGCACCGCCGCCAGCCGCTGCTCGACGACCGCCCGGGCGTGGCTGATGCGGTCGCTCTCCGCCTCGAGCTCGCCGTACAGCCGGGCGTTGGTGATCGCGACCGCCGTCGCGTTGGCCACCGTCGAGCCGAACTGCACCGCCCGGTCGCCGAAGCCCCGCCCGGGGCGGGCCGAGCGCAGGAAGAGCGCGCCGATGCAGGTGTCGCCCTCCATCAGCGGGAACAGCGCCGCCGAGCGCACCTCGAGCCGGGCGAGGTGGTCCCGGACCGGGGCGAAGAGCGGGTCGGCGGCGATGTCGTCGGCCACCACCGGGGCCCGGGTGGTGTGCACCCGCCGGATCTCGGGGTAGTCGGCCAGGGCGATGGTCCGGTCGAAGAGCCCGGCGTCGTCCGAGGCGGCCACCACCCGCCCCTCGCGAGCGTCGGCCCCGATGAGCACGACCGAGCAGCGGTCGACGTCGAGCACCTCGGCCACCATCGCGGTGATGTCTTGCAGGATGCCGTACACGTCGAGGTGCCGGGTGAGCCGGTGGCTGATGTCGAGCAGGATGTCGGCGTCCCGCCGCCGCCGCTCGAGCACCGCCCGGTCGTTGGCGATGCGGAGCTGGGCCTTGACCCGGGCGATGACCTCGGCGAGGTCGAACGGCTTGACCATGAAGTCGTCGGCGCCGGCTTCGAACGCCTCGTGCAGCGGGGCCCGGCCGCTGCGGGCGGTGAGCACGACCACCTGGATCGCCCGGGTCCGGGGGTCGGCCCGCAGCCGACGCAGGACCTCGAAGCCGTCGAGCGCGGGCATCATCAGGTCGAGCAGCAGCAGGTCCGGCGGCTCGGCGCACGCGTCGAGCACCGCCTGCCCGTCGCCGACCGTCTGCACCCGGTGGCCGAGCGGCTCGAGCGCCACCCGCAGCATGCGGCGGATGTCGCCGTCGTCGTCGGCGACCAGGATCCGGGCCTCGGCCGTGGGCCTCACGGGGCCTCGCGCCCCACGAACGCGGCGACGGCGTGCTGGTAGACCGCCTTGAGCGGCACCCCGGCCTGCCGGGCGACCCGGCGGCAGTCCTCGTACTCCGGGGCGGCGTTGATCACCCGGCCGCCGCGGTGGGCCACCTTGATCGTGACCGGGCCGTAGGGCGTCTCGACCCGCTGCTGCCGCCGGGCGAGCTTGAGCCGGGTCACCGGGAACCGGCGCAGCCCGATGGCGGTGGACTCGGCGAGCAGCGCCTCTTCGACCGCCGCCGCCCGCCCGGCGTCGGCCAGCGCGCCCACGGTGAAGCCGGGGCGGTTCTTCTTCATGTGGATCGGGGCGAACCACGCGTCCCGGGCGCCCGCTTCGAACAGGCGGTCGAGCAGGTGCCCGGCCAACTCGGGCGGGCAGTCGTCGAGGTTGCTCTCGATGACCACGCACCGGGCCGCCTCGGGCTCGCTGCGCCCGAGCACGACCCGCAGCAGGTTGGGCCGGTCGGGGAAGTCGGCGTTGCCCGCGCCCCAGCCGACGCCCTCGACGACCATCTCGGGGAACCCGCCGACCCGCTCGGCCCAGGCGGCGACGAACGCGGCCCCGGTGGGGGTCACCAGCTCCCGCTCGAGCGGGCAGGGGGCGATGGGCACGCCCTCGAGGATCTCGAGGGTGGCCGGCGCCGGCAGCGGCATCGGGCCGTGGGCGCAGCGGATGAAGCCCCGGCCCATGGGCGGGGGCGCGCTCTCGACCCGGTCGACCCCCAGGGCCCACAGGCCGAAGGCGACCCCGGCGATGTCGAGGATGCTGTCGACCGCGCCCACCTCGTGGAAGTGCACCGCCGCCCGCTCGACCCCGTGCACCCGGGCCTCGGCGTCGGCGATGGCGTCGAACGCGGCCAGCGCCCGCTCGACGACCGGCGGGGGCAGGTCACCGCCCTTCAGGATGCGGACGATGTCGGCGTAGTGGAAGTGGTGGGCGTGGTCGTGGCCCCCAGCGTCGTGATCGTGGCCGTGGCTCGGGTCGAGGTCGTCGTGCCCGTGGCCGTGGTGGGCCGGGGCGGGGTCATGCCCGTGATGCCCGTGATCGTGATGCCCGTGCTCGTGATGCCCATGGCCGTGGGGCGTCGCCGGCCCCTCGCTGCGGCCGCCGATGTCGATGCGCAGCCCGACCCCCCGGATGCCCATCTTGTGCCGGTCTTCGGTGGTCAGGCTCCACCCGTCGACCGGCAGGGTCGAGAGGGCTGCCCGCAGCCGGTCGACGTCGAGCCCGAGGTCGATCAGGGCCCCGAGGGCCATGTCGCCGGCGAGGCCGCTGAAGCAGTCGAAGTAGGCGATGCGCATGGCTATTGCTCGGGGGTCGGCGCGGGGGCGCGGTTCATGAGCGTGGCGGCGTAGGCCGCCCCGAAGCCGTTGTCGATGTTGACCACCGTCAGCCCGGCGGCGCAACTGTTGACCATCGACAGCAGCGCGGTCATGCCGCCCAGGTTGGCCCCGTAGCCCACGCTGGTCGGCACTCCGATCACCGGGCGGTCGACGAGGCCGGCGACCACGCTGGGCAGCGCGCCCTCCATACCGGCGACGACGATGATCACCGCCGCCGCCCGCAGCCGGTCGATGTGGGCCAGCAGCCGGTGCAGCCCGGCGACGCCCACGTCGTGCAGCGCCTCGACCCGGTTGCCGCACAGCGCGGCCACCTTCGCCGCCTCGGCGGCCACCGGGCGGTCGCTGGTGCCGGCGGCCACCACCAGGATGGTGCCCTGTCCGGTGATCGGCGTCGGTTCGTCCTGGATCACGAGGCAGCGGGCGTCGGCGTCGTACTCGGCGGGCAGCCCGTCGAGCTCGGCGAGCACCGGGTCGGGGTCGTCGATCCGGGTGACGAGCACCCGCTGGCCGCGCACGTAGAGCGCCCGGGCGATGCCGGCGACCTGGGCCGGCGCCTTGCCCGGCCCGAAGACCACCTCGGGGATGCCCCGGCGGCGGTGGCGGTCGATGTCGACCTTGGCGAAGTCGAGGTCGACGAAGCCCCGGCGGGCGTCGAGCGCGCCGGCGATGCGGTCGGCGGCCGCCTCGGGCGGGGTCTGGCCGGCGGCGACGGCGCGCAGCAGGGCGTGGAGGGCGTCGGGCTTCACGGGGCTCCTCGGCGCAGGGCGGAGACCGGGGGTGTAGGCCGCCACCCGGGTCGGGGTCAAGCGCGCCCGCGCGGTCACGTCGGCCCGGCGGCCGCGCCCTCGACCAGCCGGGGCACGTCGAGCACGAAGACCGCCCGCCCCTCGCCGTCGAGCGTCACCCCCGACAGCCCGCCGATGCGCTCCAGCAGCGCCCCGAGCGGCTTGAGCAGCGCGTCGAGCTGGCCCACGATGCGGTCGACGAGCACCACCCCCGGCCGCCGCCCGGCGTCGATGACCACCCCCGGCCGCCGCCCGGTTGTTCCCGGGCCCTCGCCCAGCAGCGCGCCCAGGTGCCACAGCGGCAGGGGCCCGCCCTCGCCGTCGGCGGGCACCTCGGGGCCGTCGGGCCCGTCCGTGGCGTCCGCCGGGTCGAAGAGCCCCGTCCGCCGCACCTGGTTGAGCGGCAGCCCGTAGATCTGGCCCCCCTGCTCGACGAGCAGCAGCCGGCTGATGCCCGGGGTGCGCGGCAGGTGCAGGGTCACCGTGGTGCCCTCGCCGACCGCGCTCTGCACCTCGACCCGGCCGCCGAGCCCGGTCACCGCGTCGTGCACCGCGTCCATGCCGACCCCCCGCCCGGCGAGGCGCCCGGCGGTCTCCCGGCTGGACAGCCCCGGCAGGCACACCAGCCGGCTCAGGTCGCGCTCGGCGAGGGCCATCGCCCGCGGCTCGTCGAGCAGCCCCATGCGCGCCGCCCGCCGGGCGAGGTGGCGGGCGTCGATGCCGCCCCCGTCGTCCCGCAGCTCGACGACGACCTCGTCCCGCACCCGGCGGCACTCCAGCGTCAGCAGCCCGGCGGCGGTCTTGCCCCGCTCCCGGCGGATGTCGGGCGGCTCGACCCCGTGCTCGACGGCGTTGCGCAGCAGGTGGGTCAGGGGCGCGTCGAGGGCCTCGATGATCGCCCGATCGACCCGCTGCTCGTCGCCGTGCACCACCAGCGAGGCCTGCTTGTCGACCTGCCGGCACAGGTCGCGCACCACCCGGGGCAGCCGCTCGGTGAGCACCGAGAGCGGGGTCATGCGCACCGACAGCGCGTCGGCGTGCAGGCCGCCGAGCAGCCGGGACAGCTCGCCGAGCATGCGGGTCATGCGGGGGCGGGGGTCCTCCCGGTCGACGGCCCACATGCGCTGGGAGACGATGAGCAGATCGCCGATGCGGTCGAGCAGGGTGTCGAGCCAGTCGGTGCGCACCCGGATGGTGCGGGTCGGCCGGGGGCGCACGATCGCCGCCGCCGAGGGGGTCGGGGCCGGGTCTTCGGGGGCCTCGGTCGTCTCGGGGGCGTCGGTCGTCTCGGGGGCGTCGGCGGGGGCGTCGGGCGGGGGCTGGGCCTCGGGCGGCTCCGAGGCGCCGAGCAGCAGGTCGAGCTCGTCGTCGTCCTCGAAGTCGTCGTCCAGGCTCAGATCACCCGACCCGGCCGCGGCCGGCGCCCGCTTCGGGGCCTCGAAGACCGTCACCGAGACCTCGGCCCACTCCGGCGCCAGCCGGATGAAGCGCTCGATCTTCTCCGGGGCGTGCGCGCAGCGCAGGACCAGCCGCAGCGTCCCCTCCAGGCGGCCGGTGCGCAGGCTCTCCAGGGGCGGCCGGACCCCGCGGACCTGCCCCACCCCGGCCAGCTTGCGGTGCAGCGCGAAGCCCCGCATGCCCGGATCGGGGCAGTCGTCGGTCGCCCGCAGCGCGATGACCAGGTCGCCGTCCTCGGGGGCCAGCGCCGCTTCGGGCGGGGCCTCGGCCGGCGCCGGCGGCGTCGTCTGCAAGAGGACGGTGACCTGCCGCCCCAGCCCGCCGTCGTCGGGGCTCAGCGGCCGCTCGGCCTCCACGTCGGCCACCCAGCGGACCATGCGGTCGACCCCGGCCAGCAGCACGTCGGCCAGCGACGGCGACATGCGCAGGGCCCGTCGGCGCACCCGATCCATCACCTCTTCGAGCTGATGGGCCAGCTCGAAGAGCGGGGTGTAGCCCATCGTGCCGCTCATGCCCTTGATCGAGTGGAAGAGCCGGAAGACGGTGTCGATGTGCTCCCGGTCACCGGGGGTGGACTCCAGCTCGACCAGCCGCCGGGCCAGCTCGTCGAGGTTCTCCTGGGTCTCGCTGATGTAGAGCTGGCGGTACTTCGAGAGGTCCATCAGAAGCGCTCCCGCACCGCCGCCAACACCCGGTCGAGGTCGAGCCGGTGGAAGTCGAAGCGGGGGGTCAGCCGGGAGTCGAGCACGAAGCCGGGGTCCGAGAGGGCCACCCGGGGGTCCACCGAGGGCACCGTGTCCCGCTCCTCGACGACCTCGACCCCGGCCACCACCCAGGCCAGCGCCAGCTCGGGGTCGTCGAGCCGCACGCAGACCGCCGGGCGGGGGTCGGGCCCGCCCGCGCCGCCCAGTTCGAAGAAGGCCGCCAGATCGACCAGCGTCAGGAGCCGCCCCCCGCGCACGGTGGCCCCCCGCACCCAGCCCGGCGCGTGCGGCACCCGGGCGCAGGCCGGCAGCGGGAAGACCTCGGCCACCCGGTCGACCTCGAGGCCGAAGCGCACCCCGTCGAGGTCGACCACCACGAAGCGCCCCGCCGGCGCCCCCGGGGCTTCGTCCTCGGCGCTCACAGCCGGAACCGGCTCGCCGCCGCGTCCAGATCGGCGGCCACCTCGGCCAGCGCCCGGGCCGAGTCGTCCAGCGCCCGGCTGCGGTCGCGCTGCCCGGCCGAGGCGGTCTCCATCTCGCGGGCCGCCTCGGCGATGTGATCGGCCCCCTGGCGCACGGTGTCGACCTCGCCGACGACCTCGTCGATGAGCCCGAGCTGCTGCCGGCTCAGCTCGGAGAACGCCTCGGCGCTCTGCACCTCGCGCTCGGCGGCCGAGGCGATGCGGTCGAGGGTGCGGGCGATGCCGTCGATCTCGCTGCGCCCCGCCGAGAGCTCCCGGTTGGACGACTGCATCGTGTCGACCACCGCCCGGGTGTGGGCATCGAGTCCCCGCACCAGCGCCTGGATGCGCTCCGCCGAGCGGGCCGCGCCGTCGGCCAGCCGGCGGATCTCTTCGGCCACCACCGCGAAGCCCCGCCCCGCCTCGCCGGCCCGGGCGGCCTCGATCGAGGCGTTGACGCTCAGCAGGTGGGTCTGCTCGGCGATGTGGCTGATGACCTCGACCACCGCGTGGATCTCGGCGGTGTTCTCCGAGAAGCGCAGCACGGCCTCCTCGGCGGCGCCCACCTGCTCGAAGGCCGAGCGCACCCGGCCCAGCGCGTTGCGGCTGGCCTCGGTGCCCCGGGTCGCCGAGACCGCCGTCTCGCGGGTGGCCCGGGCGGTCTGGTCGGCGATGTCGGCCGCCCGGCGCAGGCTCTCGGCCACCCGGCCCACCGTCTCGCCCTGCCGCCGGGCCCGGTCGGACTGCTCGCCGCTGCGCCGGGCCACGTCGGCGCTGCGCCCGGCCATCGCCGCGGCCTCCTCGCGCACCGCCCGGGTGTGCTCGACCACGTCGCCCGAGGCCCCGGTCACCGACGCCGCCGCCCGGGTCAGGTGGCTCACCAGCCGGCGCAGGTCGGCCACCATCGAGCCCAGCGCGCCGGCGAGCACGTCCACCTCGTCGGGCAGCAGCGTCGCCGGGCGGGGCGGGGCGGCGTTGGCCAGATCGCCCGCGCCCACCGTGCGGGTCGCCCGGGAGAGGGCCTCGAGGTCGCGGGTCAGCCGGCGGGCGATGAGCCACGCGCCGCCGGCCACCACCAGCAGCACCCCGAAGAGCGACTGCCAGGTGTCGTCCGGCTCGCGGAACACCAGCAGGAAGACGATGGAGACCCCGACCACCAGCAGGTTGGCGGCGAAGATCTTGGACGCCAGCGCCAGCCGGGGCTCGGCGACCGGCGGGCGGGCGCCCTCGGGCGGCGGATCGGAGCTGCGGCGGGGGTCGGCGGGGGTCATCCCGGCGATTCTACCCCCGACGGGCGTCGGCCCCCAGAAAACGGGCCGCCCGCCCCGCCGGGACCCGTTGACCGGGCGCGACCGGGGCTGATACCACACCGTCTCGCGCGGCGCTGTGCGCCTCGACCCGCGGCCGCTCCGACCGGCGGCCGCCCCGATCCGGGAGCCCCGATGTACCGCGGACTGCGGGTGGCGGTCGTCATCCCCGCTCACGACGAGGCCACGCTGCTGCCGACGACGCTCGCCGGCCTGCCGGACTTCGTCGACCGGGTCATCGTCGTCGACGACGCCAGCCGGGACGCCACCGGCGCCCTCGCCCGGGCGGCGGGGGCCCGGGTCGTGCGCCACCGGCGCAACCGGGGGGTCGGGGGGGCCATCGTCAGCGGCTACCGGGCGGCGCTCGCCGACCGGGCCGACGTGGCGGTGGTGGTCGGGGCCGACGCCCAGATGGACCCCGCCGAGATGCACCGCCTGCTCGACCCCATCGCCGAGGGCCTCGCCGACTACGTCAAGGGCGACCGCCTGGGCCACCCCGACGTGCGCCGGCGCATGCCCCGGGTCCGGTACGTGGGCAACCATGTGCTCAGTCGGCTGACGAGCGCCATCATCGGCCACCGGGTGCGGGATACCCAGTGCGGCTACACCGCCATCCGCCGGACGACGCTCGAGGCGCTGCCGCTCGAGCGGCTCTACCCCCGCTACGGCTTCCCCAACGACCTGCTCGCCCGCCTCGCCGAGCAGGGGGCGCGCATCGTCGACCGGCCGGTGAGCCCGATCTACGGCGAGGAGCGCTCGGGCCTGCGCGTCCCGCGGGTGGTCGGGCCCATCGCCTGGCTGCTGCTGCGGGCGCTCGCCCGGCGGATCGCCCGGATCGCCCGCCCCCCGAACACCCGGGCCGGCACCGCTCAGCCGGCGGGGGGCAGCGCTTCGAAGCCGCTCCACAAGGCCCGGGAGATCTCGGCCACCAGCTCGATCAGCGGCCGCTGAAAGAGCGAGCCACCCCGGGTCATGACGCAGGCCACATAGGGCCGGCCGGGCCGGTAGACGATGCCGCAGTCGTGGAACTGCCCCACCCCCGAGCCGTCCGGGGTGCGGCTGTACCACTCGCCGAACTTGTGAGCCACGGTGACGTCGGCCGGCACCCCGGCGACGAGCCCCTCCTTCATGCGCACCCGGGACAGCAGCCGCAGGGCCAGATCGGAGGTGCCCTCGCCGAGGTAGGTCGCGTTGTACAGCGCGTAGAACATGCCGCCGATGATCCGGGGGCTGGTCGCGATCTGCTCGATGCCGTCGATCACGACGTGCCGCTCCTCCCAGCCGAGGTCGCGGTAGACCTGCTCGACCATGCGCCGATCGAGCTGCCCCTGCACCAGGAAGGTGGCGTTGTTGTCCGACTCGACGATCATCGCCTCGGCGAGCTGACCCAGGGTCCAGGTCTGCCCCGGGCGCACCCCCGAGGCGGGGCGGATGCCCTGGCGGTCGTTCTCCCGCAGCCACTCGGGGTAGTCGACCGGGTTGCTGAGGGTGCCGTCGACGTCCTCCTCGACCCGCAGCAGCGCCATGAGCATCGGCACCTTGCCCACGCTGGCGGGCACGAAGAGCGAGTCGGGGTTCACCCCGAGCCACTGCCCGGTGGTCAGGTCGTGCACATAGACCCCGACGTGGCTCGCCCGGCCGTCGGCCACCGCCCGGGCGATCACCGCCTCGATCGGGGCCCGCAGCGTCTCGATCGCGCGGCCCGTGCGGGGCGCGCAGCCCATCAGCGGCCGCACCAGATCGGAGCCCGAGCGGCGCCACTCGAAGGCCCCGGTCGCGGGCTCGGCCTGCGGCGCCTCGTCGTCCGCCGGCGGCCGGTGGGCCGCGGCGGCCCGATCGACCGTCGACCGGCACGCGGCGACGTAGTGCCCCGCCGCAAAACACAACCCGCCCACCAGCGCCGCAGTCATCAGCGACCGGCTCATGGGGCCCTCCGAGAACCCATTTTGAACGCAGACTGTGCGCCGAAGGAACGGACGGGTACAAGGCCGAATCGCCTCCCCGCGCAGAATGTCGAAAACCATTTGCGTGCCGGCCTTTGAACCGGCACCGGCTCTTCGGAGATCGACCCGTGCGACCCCCCGAGAGCGCCCCTCCGGCGGCGGCCGGAGCCGGCTTGATGCGGCTCGAGATCGACGTGCCCGCAGCCCGCGCCGAGGCGGCCGCGGCGGTGGCCTGGGCGGTGGGGGCCCAGGGGGTCGCGGTGCGGGACGCGAGCACCGGTGATGCGCCCCCCGGGCGGGCGGTGATCTGCCTGTGGCTGCCCGAGGAGGACGCCGACGCCGGGCGCCACCGGGTCGCCGAACGGCTGGGCCCGCTGCTGCCCGAGGCCCGCCTGCGGCTGGTGCCCGAGCGGGCCGACTGGCGCCCGGCGGCGATCGAGCCGGTGTCCGTGGCCGGCTTCACCCTCGTGCCCCTCGACGACGGCCCGCCCGCCACCGAGCCGCCCGTCGGCCCCGGCACCCTCCGGCTCGAGCCGGGCAGCGCGTTCGGCGGGGGCACCCACCCGACGACGGTGCTCTGCGCCCGGGCGATCGAGGCCGCGTTCGAGCGTGACCCGGCGCCCCGGCGGGTGCTCGACGTGGGCACCGGGACCGGCGTCCTGGCGCTGATGGCCGCCGCCCGGGGCGCCGCGGTCGCCGCCACCGACATCGACCCGCTCGCCCGCCGCGCCGCCCGGCGCCACGCCGTCGCCAACGGCCTCGCCGACCGGGTCGAGGTCGGCGAGGCGCTGCCCCCCGGCCCGTTCGACCTGGTGGTGGCCAACCTGTACCTCGGCCCGCTGTCGGCGCTGGCCCCGGCGCTGGCCGCCCGGCTCGCCCCCCGCGGCCGGTGCGTGGTCTCGGGCATCACAGTGGAGCACCGGCCGACGATCGAGCGCGCGTTCGCCGCCGCGGCCCTGGCGGTCGCCGACTGCGCCGCGCTCGACGGCTGGATCGCGTTGACCCTGGCCCCCACCTCGACCCCGGAGCCCCCGTGAGAGCCCTCATCCTGCCCGAGAAGGACCAGCCGCCCCGCGTCGAAGAGCGCCCCGACCCGAAGCCCCGCGCCGGCGAGGCCCGGGTGCGGCTGACCGCCGCTGCGCTCAACCACCGCGACGTCTTCATCCGCCGGGGGCGCTACCCCGGCATCCGCTGGCCGGTGCTCGGCGGCAGCGACGGCTGCGGCGTCGTCGACGCGGTGGGCGACGAGGCCGACGCCGACTGGATCGGCCGGCGGGTGGTCATCGACCCCAGCCTGGCGTGGGGCGACGACCCCCGGGTGCAGGGGCCGGACTACTCGATCCTGGGCATGCCCCGGGACGGCACCTTCGCCGAGCTGATCGCCGTGCCCGTCGGCAACCTCCAGCCGGCGCCGGCCCACCTCACCGATCATCAGGCCGCCGCGCTGCCGCTCGCCGGGCTGACCGCGTATCGGGCGGTGATGACCCGGGCCGCCCTGCGCCCGGGGGACAAGGCGCTGGTGACCGGCATCGGCGGCGGGGTGGCCATCGCCGCGCTCCAGATCGCGCGGGCCGCCGGGGCCGAGGTGTGGGTCACCAGCAGCCGGCCGGCCAAGATCCAGAGCGCCGAGCGCCTCGGGGCCCGGGGCGGGTTCCTCTACACCGATGACGACTGGCGCGCGCAGGCCGAGGCGGCGGCCGGCGCCTTCGACGTGATCATCGACGGGGCCGGCGGCGCGGGCTTCGGCGACCTCGTGCGGCTGCTCGCCCCCGCCGGCCGGCTGGCGTTCTACGGAGGCACCGCCGGCAAGTGGCCCGCCATCCTGCCCCAGCACCTGTTCTTCAAGCAGGTCTCGATCCTGGCGAGCACCATGGGCAGCCACGCCGAGTTCGCCGCGCTGTGCCCCTTCGTCGAGACCCACGGCGTGGTGCCGGTGGTCGACCGGGTCTTCCCGCTCGCCGAGGGCGCCGCCGCGTTCGACCGGCTCGAAGAGGGCAAGCAGTTCGGCAAGATCGTGCTCGCGATCGACTGACCGCCGCTCTTTCGGCCCCGGCCCCCGTCGGGCTACCCTGCCCGCCCGATGCGCCTGCAACTGCACCCCTTCGACCGCCGCTGGCTCGCCGAGCGCCGGGCCGCCGCCGACTTCCCGCCCCGGTGGGAGACGATGGCCGGTCTGGGCGAGGCCGCCGAAGCCGAGGTCGACGCGCTGCGCCGGGCCCGACTGGGCGCCGCCGGCCGGGCGCAGCAGGCCCGGGCCCGCTTCGACGCCGCGGTGCGCACCGACACGGTCGAGTGGATGGACCGGGACGCCCTGTCGCCCGCCGAGCGCACCGAGATGGTGCGCCGGCTGCACCACTTCAACCGGGCCGTGCTCAGCTACCACCGCCACATCCACATGCTGCGCCCCGCGATCGACGCGGTGCACGCCCGCGCGCGGCGCCCGGCGCGTCTGCTCGAGCTGGCGAGCGGGGCCGGCGCGCTGACCCTGGCCCTCGACCGCCTCGCCCGCCGCCGGGGGCTGCCGGTCGAGCTGACCGGGTCGGACATCGTGCAGAGCCACGTCGACGCCGCCAACCGGCGGGCCGCGGCCGGGGGGCATCGGGCCCGCTTCCGGCGGCTCGACGCGATGGACCTGCTGCCGGCGCTGACCCCCGGCGAGGTCGACGTCGTCTACATCGTGCAGGCGGCCCACCACTTCGGGCCCGGCGCGCTCGCCCGCATGATCGCCCAGGCCCGCCTCGCCGGCGCCCGCCACTTCGTGCTCATCGACGGCCGGCGCAGCCTGCGCACGCTGGCGCTGCTCGTGCCGCTCGTCGCCGTGCTCTCCCGAGGGCACCGCAAGCTGATGCACGACGCCTGGATCACCGCCCGGAAGTTCTACGCCGACGCCGAGCTGGAGCTCATCGCCCGGGTCGCCGCCGGCGACGCCCGCCAGATCGAGGTCCGGGCCCACGAGCCGGCCTTCGTATCGCTCTCGATCCGCTTCTGATCGCAGCCCGTGGGGCGTCACCGCGCATCCCGCTCGACCCGGGCGGCGCACAGCACCCGCACCCGGTGGGCCCCGGCCCGCAGCAGCGCGTCGGCCGCGGCGTCCACCGTCGCGCCGGTCGTCATCGCGTCGTCCACCAGCAGCACGTCGTGCCCCGCCACCCGCCGGGCGGCGAACGCCCCCCGCACGTTGCGCCGGCGGGCGCTGTCGTCCAGCCCGGCCTGCTCCGGCGTATCGCGCACCCGGCGCAGGTGGCGCCGCCCCAGGCGCAGCCCCAGCGGCCGACACAGGCCCGCCGCGATCCGCAAGGGCGGGCTGTGCCCCCGGCGGGCCCGGCGCTTGATGTGCAGCGGGATCGGGATCACCAGGCTCGGCGGCTCGCCGTCCAGCCCCGGCGGCCAGTGCCCGATCATCGCCCGGCTCAGCGCGTCGAGCGCCGCCGGCTGTCGGCCGTACTTCGCCGCCCGGATGAGGTCGCCCGCCGGCCCGGCGTAGTCGAACAGCCCCCAGGCCCGGGCGTAGCGCGGCCGGCGGGCGAGGCAGCGCCCGCAGCGGTGGGCCGGGGCCTCGGCGGGCAGCCGGTCGTCGCAGATGGTGCACCGGGGCGCGGGGCGGGCCCGCAGGCCGGGCGCGCAGTCGGCGCACAGGCCCGGGGGCTCGGTCTGGCTGCCGCAGGCGCAGCAGGCGACGGGCCAGACCAGGGCGCACAGGCCTCGGGCGAGGTCGCGGCACAGGCTGCCGCAGAGGGCGCGGACGGGGGCGGGCAGGGTTCGGCTTCGGGTGCTGGGCAACGGGGCCTCCGATCGATGGGTCCATGGGGTCCATCGATCAGCGGCGGCCGGTGTTGCGCACTTTCTGCGCTGGAGGGCGATTTTTTTTCTGTCGGGGCCCGCGGTGCGGCGGTCGGTCGGGTCAGGCGCGCCGCTGCGCCACCAGGGCCCGGCTCAGCGCGCCCAGCTCGTCGAGGGTGAGCTGCTCGCCCCGGGCGGTGGGCGTCACCTCCGCCGCCTCGAGCAGCGCGATCGGATCGTCGCAGATCGCGCGCAGCGCCCGGCGGGCCATCTTGCGCCGCTGGGCGAACAGCGCCCGCACCACCGCCCGGTAGGCCTTGGGGTCGCCCACGTCCACCGCCGGCGCCGGGCGGCGCTCCATGACCAGCACCGCGCTGTCGACCCTGGGCGGCGGGTGGAAGCTGCCCGGCCCCACGGTGAACGCCAGGGTCGAGATGGCCCACAGCGCCGCCCGGGCCGAGAGCGCGCTGGTGCCCCGGTCGCCCGGCGGCGCGGCGAGGCGGGCGGCGAACTCCCGCTGGAGCAGGAAGCAGGCCCGGGTCCAGGCCAGCGGCGCGTCGAGCAGGCCCAGCACGATCTGGGTCGAGAGGTGGTAGGGCAGGTTGCCGTAGACCACCAGCGGGCCGCCGGCGGCCTCGGCCTCGGCGGTCCAGTCGACGTCGAGCACGTCGCCTTCCCGGATCTGGACGCCCTCCCGCCCGGCGAGCTCGCTCTCCAGCACCGGGATGAGCGTGCGGTCCCGCTCGAGGGCGATGATGCGGTCGATGCGGTCGGCGAGGGCGTGGGTCAGCGTGCCGACGCCGGCCCCGATCTCGAAGACCGCGTCGCCCCGACAAGCGCCGCCGGCGGCGACGATGCGGGCCGGCACCCCCGGCGCGACGAGGAAGTTCTGGCCGAAGTGCTTCTTGGTCCACAGCCCGTGGGCCCGCAAGATCTGGCGCGGATCGCGGCTCATCCGGCGACCTGCTCGGGGCGGTGCAGGCGCCACGCGGCGATGGCGGTCATCCGGCGGTCTTCGGGGGCGTGGCGCGGCCCGTGCTCGGCGACCCGCCGCTCGGCGACGGCGAACGCGGCCCCCCCGATCATGGCCGCGTTGTCGGTGCACCACCGGGGCCGGGGCACGTGCAGCGTCACCCCGTCCTCGGCCAGCCCGTCGGCCATGCGCTGCCGCAGCACGCCGTTGCACGCGACCCCCCCGCTGAGCACGACGTCCCCCACGCCGGCCTGCGCCGCCGCCCGCCGGGTGCGCACGACGAGCTGATCGACCGCCGCCCGCTGGAAGCTGGCCAGCAGGTCGGCCCGCGCCTGCCCCTCGGGCAGCCCCTCGGCCGCGTGGCGCTTGATCCAGGTGAGCACCGCCGTCTTGAGCCCGCTGAAGCTGAAGTCGAGCCGGGCCCGGGGCCCGCCGTCCTTGAACCGGGGCTGGGGGAACCGGATCGCCTCGGGGTCGCCCGACCGGGCCAGCTTCTCGACGATGGGCCCCCCGGGGTAGCCCAGCCCCAGCATGCGGCTGACCTTGTCGAACGCCTCCCCGGCGGCGTCGTCCCGGGTGTTCGAGAGCTGGTACACCGCGGTGGGCGTCTCGACCCGATACAGCGCGGTGTGGCCCCCGCTGACCGCCAGCGCGACGTGGGGGTAGGCCGGGCCCGCGGGGCGCGGCTCGCCCGGCCGATGCAGGAAGACCGCGTGCAGGTGCCCGGCGAGGTGATGCACCGGCACAAGCGGCTTGTCGTGGGCGAAGGCGAGGCTCTTGGCGACCTGCAAGCCCACCAGCAGCGCGCCGACGAGCCCCGGGCCCCGGGTGACCGCCACCGCGTCGAGGTCGGCCCAGCCCAGCCCGGCGTCGCCGAGGGCCTGCCGCACCACCGGCACGATGTCGACGACGTGGTTGCGGCTGGCCAGCTCGGGCACCACCCCGCCGTAGCGGGCGTGCACCTCGATCTGGGTCGCGACCGGATCGGCCAGCACCCGGTGACCGTCCTCCACGATCGCGGCGGCGGTCTCGTCGCAGCTCGTCTCGATGGCCAGGATCTTCATCGGGCTCCCCGCGGGCGGTGACGTCGGGCGAGGAGATGCGCGGCGGGCGGCTTCAGTTGCCCAGCCCCACGCGCAGGCCCTTGATGATCTGGCGGACCTCGTTGGCGTAGGGCCCCTCGGGCGCGATCTGGAGGTAGCGCTCGTAGGCCTGGATCGCGCCGTCGATGCGCCCCAGGCTCTGGCGGGCGTCGGCCAGCAGCAGGTGCACCTCGGCGTCGCCGCCGTCGATGCGCGAGGCCCGCTCGGCGGCCTCGAGGGCGTCCCGCAGCCGCTTCTGCTCGAGCAGGGCCTTGGCGTAGGCCACCAGCCCCGCCTTGTTGTCCGGCGCCAGGGCCAGGGCCTTCTCCAGCGTGTCGACCGCCGCCTTGTACTTGCCCTTGCGGTAGAGCGCCTGCCCCTCGGCGATGAGCGCCCGGGCGTCGCCGCCGGCGGCGGGCTTCGCCGGGGCCGGCGCCTCGGCGGGCTTCGCGGCGGCGGGCGCCTCGGCCGAACGGGGCTTCGCGG
>JAUHYW010000138.1 GCA_030426085.1 bacterium
CCGCCATCACACCCACGCCCACCCCCACCAAAGCCCACGAGGCCGGCCCCGGGGGATGCCGGGCGACACTCGGCGCAGCCGATGAGCCCGGGACCCCCCGGGACCGTCGGCCGGCCGTTGCGATACCCACGCCCGCCGTGAGCCCCGAGACCCCGAGCCCTTTGACCCCCGAGCCCCGAGCCCCCGCGCCCGATCACATCCGCTCGAGCACCAGCGAGATCCCTTGCCCGCCGCCGATGCACATCGTCACCAGCCCGTACCGCTCCTGCTTGCGCTGCAAGGCGTGGGCGCAGGTGACCGTCAGGATCGCCCCGGTCGCGCCGAGCGGGTGCCCGAGGGCGATGGCGTTCCCCATCGGGTTGACCTTCTCCGGGTCGATCCCCATCGCCTCGAAGTCCCGGATCACCGCCAGCGCCTGGGGGGCGAACGCCTCGTTCAGCTCGACGTGATCCAGATCCTTGCCCTCGATGCCGGCGCTCTTCAACGCCAGCCGGGTCGCGGGGACCGGGCCCCAGCCCATGATCTTGGGATCACACGCCGCCACACCCATCCCGGCGATGCGGGCCATGGGCTTCGCCCCATGCTGCACCGCGTCGCTCAGCCGGCCGAGCACCATCGCCGCCGCGCCGTCGACCACCGCCGAGGCGTTGCCCGCGGTGATGACCCCGCCCGCCTCGAACGCCGCCCGCAGGCGGGCCATCTTCGCGATGCTGACATCGTCGAGGATGTGGGTGTCATAGCGCACCGTGATGGGATCCTCGGCCCCGTCGCGCTGCACCTCGACCGGCACCAGCTCGGTGTCGAACCAGCCGTTGTCCCGGGCCTGCTTCGCCAACACATGGGAGCGATGGCCGAAGACATCGCACTCCTCGCGGGTGATGCCATAGCGCCGGGCCAGCTCTTCGCCGGTGTTGGCCATGGCGTAGCCCGAGCCCGGGTCGTACAGGCTCATGAGCAGCATGTCTTGCAGGTGGGTGCCCCGGGGCAGCTTGCTGGCGTCGATGGGGCCGTACTTCTGCACCGCGCTACCCACCGGCTTGCCCCGGTGGTTGTAGAGGCAGAACGGGTACTGCATGCTCTCGGCCCCGCCGACCACCATGAACGGGCGGGCGCGGTCGTGGCGCACGCCGGCGAGCATGATCTCGCTGGCGACGGCGACGCTCTCGGCGCCCGACCCGCAGATGCGGGCGACGGTCAGGGCCGGCACGTCGTCGCCGAGGCCGCCCCGCCAGCGCATGCCCTGGGCCCCGTAGATCGAGTCCCGGTGGCTGTGCTGGGCCATGCCCATCACGACGTGGCCCACGAGGCCCGGGTCGAGCTCGGTGGCGGCGAGGGCGCCGGCGATGGCCTTGCCCCCGAGCTGAGTGGTCGAGAAGCGGCTGAACAGGCCCGGCCGCTTGTTGCCTTCGAGGATGTCGGCCCGGGGCAGCCGCCGGGCGCCTTCGAGGATGACGATCGATCGATCCGCGCTCATGTGATGTCTCCTTGCCTCTGTGCGGGCGGCTACTCGTTGAGGAACAGGGCCGGGACCCGGGGGCCATTCTGCATGAAGTTGGTCATGCCGATCTTCATGTCGACGGTCTGCGTGCAGGCGCCGAAGCCGGCGGCCTCGATGGCCAGCCCCTCGTCGAGCGGGGCGGCGAGGCCCCGGCGCATGACGTCGACGACGATGGCGTCGATGGTCAGCGAGTGGTACCCCAGGTCGACCTTCGGCAGCGCGTCGGGCACGTCGATGGGGGCCTCGTCGACCGGGGCCACCTGCGCTTCGCCGGCGAGGTGGGCCGTGATGAGCGCCGCGGCGCCCGCCTCGGGGTCGGCGACCGGCTCTCCGTGGGCCCAGCCGAGCGCGCAGGCCTCGGCGGCCATGACCGGGGCCCCGGTGCGGATCATCTCGAGCGCCTTGTCGAGCCCGACCAGCCGCGGCAGGCGCATGGTGCCGCCGTAGCCCGGGATGATGCCCAGGTTGACCTCGGGCTGGCCCAGCACGAGGCGGGGGCCGGCGATCCGGGCGTGGCAGCACATCGACAGCTCGGCCCCGCCGCCGAGGACCGGGCCGTTCAGCGCGGCGACGACCGGGGTCTTCATCTTCTCGATGCGGCGGCAGATGGCGTGCGTGCGGTTGCACAGCGCGGCGGCGTCGGCGGCGTCGTCGACGACGGCCAGCTCGTTGATGTCGGCCCCGGCGAGCGCGCCGCCGAACCCGGTGAAGACCACGCCGCGGACCGCGGGGTCGGCCTCGGCGGCCTGCATCGCGCTGTCGATCTCGGCCAGGGTCTTCGCGTTGAGCGCGTTCTTCACCTCGGGCCGGAAGACCTCGACGGTGCGGATGCCGTCGGTGTCGCGGGTCCGCAGGTTGCTGTACAGCGCCGGCAGGCTGCGCTCGGCGACGCAGTCGGGGACCTCGAAGCCGGGGTGCGCCTCGGCGTAGGCCACCACGATGCGCCGCACCTCGTCGGCCCCCATCTGGTGGGCCAGATCGACCAGCCCGGTGGCGAAGCCCAGCGCGGTGCGGGTCATCCAGTTCATCTCGGTGGCGGTGCAGACGTCGTTCTCGATCACCCACAGCGTGCGGGCGAAGAGCACCGCCAGCATGCGGTCGAGCACCGTCTTCGCCAGCGCCGCGTCATGGCTGGGGTCGCCGGGGTTCTTGCGGTCGTGCCACGGGTCGTCGCCCTTCTCGGCGAGGATGGCCGGCGGCTCGAACCAGCGGCCGTCGTCCCGGGCGTCGCGCATCAGCTCCTGGCAGTGCTTGACGAGCAGGTTGCCCTGGGTGCCGTCGAGCACGTTGCACGGGCCGCCGCCGCCGATGGCGCCGTTGACGATCGCGTCGACCTGGGCCGGCGTCGCCACGCCCTCGGCGACGATGCGGGCCGCCTCGGAGCAGTAGTTGCAGAAGACGTCGTCGGCGGCGAAGGTCACCACGTCGGCGGTGCGGATGGGCACCTTGCCCAGCCGCTTCAGGGTGGCGTTCATCCGGGCGGCGAGGGCCGAGTCGTCGTCGGCGGCGACCACCTCGATGGGCAGCGAGCGCCACGCGGGGAAGAACGGGTGGTTGACGAAGCAGCGCTCGGGGTGCTTCGCGTCGGCCGCGATCCACGCCCGGGGCAGGCCCGAGGTGGCGAAGCCGATGAGGCAGTCGGGCGCGACGACCGCCTCGAGGTCGCGGATGATGGCCTTCTTGACGTCGAGGTTCTCGGACGCCGCCTCGAGTACGTAGGCGCAGTCGGCGAGGTCGGCGAGGCTCAGGGTCGGCTTCAGGCTGCCTTTGATCGCCTCGGCGGCGCGGGCCGAGAGCTTGCCCCGGGCGACGCCTTTGGCGATGTACTTGTGGATCCGGGCGACCCCCGCGTCGAGGGCTTCCTGCCGGATGTCGACCAGATAGACGGTGCCTTTGCCGCCGATGGCCGACATGAAGCCGTATGCCAGGTCGGGGCCGATGGCCCCCGAGCCGATGACGCCTACATTCATGGGTCTCGTCCTCCAGAGTCTCGCCGCGCGCGCGGCGTCGAACCGATTGCGCCGGGGACATAGCAGATCCCCCCGGGCGTCGAAAACCGGGATGAGGGATACGCGGCCGGCGGCGGGGTCGCGCCCGGCCGCGGGCGGGGGTTCAGAGGCTGAACCGGCGGTGGTCGGCGAGCATGCAGCGGTCCTGCACGACCCGGATGCCGGCGGCGCGCAGCGTCGCGGCGCTGGTCTCGTCCCGGATGCCGAGCTGGAGCCAGACGGCGCCGGGCAGGGGCTTCATGGCGAGGATCTCGTCGACGTGGCCCGCGATGGCGCTCGACGGGCGGAAGACGTCGACGACGTCGATCGGGCCGTCGAGGTCGGTCAGCGCGGCCCGGACCGGCTCGCCGAAGAGGGTCTGGCCGGTCTTGGTGACGTTCACCGGCAGGATCCGGTAGCCGTGGTCGGCGAGGTAGGCCGGCACGTAATGCGCCGGGCGGGCGGGCTCGGGGTGGGCCCCGAGCACGGCGACGGTGCGGGCGGTCTTCAGCAGCTCGAGGGCGAGTTCCTGGTCGGTCATCGGTCGCTCCGGGGTGGTGCGCATTCGAGATGCCGGCGGGGGCCGGCAGGCTGCGCCGGGGCGGGGTCGATCACCAGGGGTGGGGCTCGCCGTTCCATTGCAGGAAGCGGCCGGCGTCGTCTTCGGTGAGGTCGGCGGCCATGTTGAGCAGGCCGGCGGCGCTCTGCTCGGGGGTCAGATCGGCGCTCTCGCCGCCCATGTCGGTCTGCACCCAGCCGGGGTTGGCGGCGACCGCGATGATGCCCCGGGGCTCGAGGTCGAAGGCCAGCGCCCGGGTGGCCATGTTCAGCGCGGCTTTGCTGATGCAGTAGCCGTAGTTGCCGCCCTTCGCCTTGCGCTCGACGCTGCCCAGCCACGACGAGATGCACAGGACCCGGGGGGCCTCGCCCCGGGCGAGCAGGTCGACGAGCGCCTGGGTGACGAGCAGGGGGCCGACGGCGTTGATCCGGGTCATCGCCAGGATGCCCTCGGGCTCGAGGGCGCCGAGCTTCACGTTGGGCTCGCCCCGGGGCACGCTGCGGCTGTTGACTCCGGCGTTGTTGATCAGCAGGTCGAGGCGGTCGGTGACGGCGGCGACGGCGGCTTGCAGCCCGGCGATGGACTTCGGGTCGTCGAGGTCGAGCGCGACCCGGTGCAGGCGGCCGGTCTCGTCGAGGTCGGCCCACGCCTCGACCGCGTCGGGGTCGCGGGCGGTGGCGACGACCCGGTCGCCGCGGCGGATGAGCTGGCGGGTGAAGGCGAGGCCGAGGCCGCGGTTGGCGCCGGTGACGAGGGCGATGATCGGCATGGGCCGCTCCGATGGGGCGAGGGTGGTGCGGGGGCGCACTCGGGGGATGAGCGCCGGGCGGGCCCGGTCGCGCGGCTCAGCCGAACTCGGCCTCGGCCTCTTCCACCGCGAGCCCGGCGGCCTCCCACTCTTCGTAGGCCTCGGCCAGCGCCGACGCCTGCTCGGCGACCTCCCGGGCGACGGCCTGGACCCGGGCGGGGTCGTCGTAATGGGCCGGGTCGGCCTGCTCGGTCCGCAGCGCCTCGACTCGGCCTTCGAGGTCGGCGACCCGCTTCTCGGCCTGGTCGAGCGCGGCCTTGAGCGGCTTGAGCGCCCGGGCTTTCTCTTGCCGGCGCTGGGCGTCGCGGCGCTTCTCGTCCCGGCTGCGGTAGTTGCCGTCGGTGCCGGTCGGCGTCGGGTCGGGCGCGCTCTTCGCCGTCGGCGCCCGCCGGCGCAGGGGCTGGCCGTGCAGCGGCAGCGGCTCGGGGCGCTTGCCCCGGGCGCAGGCGTCGACGTAGTCGCTGTGGTTGCCGATGAACGGGGTGATGCGCCCGTCCCGGACCTCCCAGATCTCGTCGGCGACGGCGTCGATGAAGTGCCGGTCGTGGCTGATGATGACCACCGTGCCGCCGTACTCGGCGATGGCCGCCTCGAGCACCGCCCGGCTGGCCATGTCGAGGTGGTTGGTGGGCTCGTCGAGCAGCAGCAGGTTGGCCGGGGTCATCAGCATCTTGACCAGCGCCAGCCGGTTCTTCTCGCCGCCGCTGAGCACCGCGACCCGCTTCTGCACGTCGTCCTCGTCGAAGAGGAACGCCCCGAGCACCGCCCGCACCCGGCCGGGCAGCCAGTCGGTGTCGCTCTCGGCCTCTTGCAGCACGGTGTTCTCGAGGTGCAGGACCTCGACCTGATGCTGGGCGAAGTAATACAGCTTCGCGCCGAACCCCAGCTCGCGGCGGCCGGCCTGATAGGGGGTCACCCCGGCGAAGAGCTTGAGCAGCGTGCTCTTGCCGGCGCCGTTGGGCCCGACGAGCGCGATGGCCCGGCCCCGCAGCAGCTCGCAGTCCAGGCCGCGGTAGATCTCGTTGTCGCCGTAGGCTTTGCGGATGTCGCTCAGGGTCAGCATCACCCGCCCGCTCTTGGGCGGGTCGGGCAGCTCGAAGCGGATGGTCTTGGCGTCGCTGCGCAGCTCGACCCGCTCCATCTTCTCGAGCATCTTGACCCGGCTCTGCACCTGGCTGGCCTTCGAGGCCTTGTAGCGGAACCGCTCGATGAAGCGCTCGAGCTCGGCGATGCGCCGCTGCTGGTTGGCCGCCTGCCGCTCGGCCAGATCGCGGGCCTGCTCGACCTGGGTGAGGTAGCCCTCGAAGTCGCCGGTGTACAGCCGCAGGCCGTCGGACGACAGCTCGGCGATGCGGCTCGACAGGCGGTCGAGGAAGCGCCGGTCGTGGCTGATGAAGACGAGGCTGCCCGGGAACCGCTGGAGGAAGTCTTCGAGCCAGACCACCGACTCCAGGTCGAGGTGGTTGGTGGGCTCGTCGAGCAGCAGCACGTCGGGGCGCTGGAGCAGCAGCCGGGCGAGCACGACCCGCATCTGCCAGCCGCCGGAGAGCGTGGCGCAGTCGACGTCGAAGCGGTCGGCGGTGAAGCCGAGCCCTTGCAGGATCTCTTCGACCCGGCTCTCGGCCCGGAAGCCGTCCAGCCGCTCGAAGCGGGCCTGCAATGCGGCGTAGCGCGCCATCAGCGCCTCGGTCTCGTCGGCGGCGGCCGCGGCGAGCTGCTGCTCGACGGCCCGCATCTCGGCGGCGACGGCCAGCACGCCCTCGATGCCCTTGCGGGCCTCTTCGCGCACGGTGGTGCCGGCGAGGGTGGCGACCTCCTGGGGCAGGTAGCCGACGGTGACGCCCTTGGAGACGGCGATCTCGCCCCCGTCGGCCTGCACGACGCCCATGATGATCTTCAGCAGCGTGCTCTTGCCGGCCCCGTTGGGGCCGATGAGGCCGATGCGCTCGCCGGGCTTGATGTGCCAGTCGAGGTCGTCGAACAGCGCCTGGGGGCCGAAGCGCTTGGTGATGCCTTTGAGGTGGATCATCGGTCGGGTGGGGTGAGGGGCAGGGTTGCGGCCGGTGACCCGGCCGGGGCGCGTATCACTTGTCGTCTTCGATGCGCTGGGCGACCCGGTAGGCGGCCCGGGCGGCCTCGGCCCGCACCATGGCGTCGCGGTCGGCGAACGCCTGCATCAGCGTCTCGAGGTAGGCCCGCACGCCGAACTGGCCGACGCCGCGGATGGCCACCGCCCGCACCTCGGGCTGGCTGGCCTCGAGGCCTTTGCGGTAGGTCGGCAGCGAGTCGGCGCCCCGGATCTTCAAGAGCCCCTCGAGCGCGCTGGCCGAGGTGTCGGCGGCCCCGCTCTTCTCGTAGACCGTCAAGAGCTGCGGCGCGGCCTTCGCCCCCCGGTTCTTCAGCGCGCTCACCGCGAACACCCGGTGCGCGTCGCCGCCCTTCAGCGCGATGTGCACCAGCAGCTCGTCGGAGATCTTGTCGTTCTGGCCCAGCTTCTCGACCTGATCGGGGGTCAGCCAGCGCAGGGCGGCCGACTTGAACTCGGGCTCGGTCTTGGTGGGGTCGCTGGCGAGCAGCTCGGTCCACGCCATGAAGCGGATGTCCAGCTCGGGGTCGCGCTTGAGCAGGCCGAGCAGCATCGCCGCCTTCTGGTGCCCGGTCGCGGCGATGGCGGCTCCGGCGGCCTTCTTGATCTCGGTGTTGCGGTCGGTGATCACGAACTGCAGCGGGTCGATGATCTCGGGGGTGCCGATGTTGGCCAGCGCCTGGATGAGCGCCAGCTTGACCTCGGCGGTGGGCTCCTTGCGCAGGAAGGCGGCGATGCGGTCTTCGTCGCCCGGCTTCGCGACGGCGGCGATGCCCTGGGCGGCCGCCAGCCGGATCTCGGTGCGGCCCTCGTTCATGGCGTTCTCGAAGAGGGCGATGCTCGGGCGGTGCTCGATGGCGGTCAGCGCGTGCAGCGCCCGCATGCGGGGCTCGGGGCGGTCGCCGCGGGCGGCCTCCTGCAACATCTCGATGACCTTGGGGTCGCCGGTCTTGCCGGCCCAGATCTCGAGCCAGCGGAACGCGGCCTCGGCCTGATCGGGCTCGAGCAGCAGCATCATGCGGTCGCGCAGCGCGCCGAGCGCCTTGTGGCTGCGCGAGGCCTGGAGGCCCTTCCAGGCCATGACCTTGGCCCAGGCGTGGTTGTAGCGCAGGCCGGCGACGAGGGTCTTGATCACCTCGTCCGCCGCGCCCCGGTGGGCCCGGACGTAGGCCAGCCGCAGGCGGTCCTCGAACGAGCCGGCGGCCTTCTCGTAGCGCTTCGACAGGTCGCGCTCGAGCGTCTTGGCCGCCCGGCCCGAGGGCTCGACCTCGATGAGATACTGCCGGGCGAGGCGGCCCTGCTCGTCCATGGCGTGCAGCCGCTCGAGGGCCCACTTGGTGGCGACCGGGTCGCGGAACTCGGCGAGCGCGGCCATCGCCTGGACGTGCTCCGGGTCGTCGGCCGGCTGGGCGAGGCCCCGCTCGATGACCTTCCACGCGGTCTTGCCGCCCTGCTCGATCAGCCGCTTGCGGGCCTCGGCCCGGGCGTCGGGGCTGCCGTCCTTCGCGGCGCGCTCGATGGCCTTCAGCCGGTCGCGCTCGCGGGTCTCGGTCTTCTCGAGGATGGCGTAGCCCTGCTCCCGGTCGGCGGCGTCGGCCGATTCGAGCAGGCCGACGAGCGCCGCCTCGGCCTTCTTCTTCGTCTCGCGCAGCTTGCGGTCGCGCCGGGTGAGGGCCTCGACGAGCGCGTGCTGTTTGATCGTCCAGTCGGCGTCTTCGATGCCCTGGGTGATCGCCGCCCGCTGGTCGTCTTCTTCGAGCTCGAGCTGGCCGAAGTAGACCACCTGCCGCACCAGCGGGTTGGCGTGGCCCACGAGGTCGGCGTAGATCGCGCGGACCTGCTCGGCGACCGCCTCGGGCGCCGGCAGCCCGTCGTCGGGGGCCTTGGGCTTGCGGCGGGCGTCGGCGTCGGGCGCGGCGAGCGTCAGGGCGACGAGGACGATGGGCAGCAACCGGGTCATGGCTTCCTCGGGTGGGGGGTGGCGCACTGCGCGATAGCACAGCCCTCCGCGGCGCGGCAAGGCGCACGGGCGGGGGCGCGGGCCGGCGGGGGGATCAGACGTCGGTGGGCGGGTCGCCGACGTCGCCGTCGGGCGCGGCGGGCAGCTCGATCCACACCCGCAGGCCGACGCCGGTCGGGCTGTCGTCGATGCCGCAGCCGCCGCCTTGCAGGGCGCAGGCCCGGGCGGTGACCGCCAGCCCGAATCCGTTGCCCGGGGGGGCGCCGTTCGAGGAGAAGCGGGTGCCGGCGTCGAAGCAGCGCGCCCGGTGCTCGGGGGGCAGGCCGATGCCGTTGTCGGTGATGTTCAGCCGGACCCGGTCGCCGACGACCGTCGCGTCGATGCGCAGGCTCGGCGAGCGATCGGGGGCCCGGTAGCGGGTGGCGTTGTCGAGCACCGCCTCGAGGCTCATGCCGAGCAAGGCCCGATCGGCGATCACCCGGGGCAGCGGATCGGCGATCTCGACCCGCGCCTCGCGCTCGTCGAGCTCGAGTCCGACCCGGTCGAGGCCGGCGGCGACCGCCTCGGCGAGCGGGACCGCGCGCAGGCGCAGGCGGTGGCGGTGCAGGCGGCCGTAGGTGAGCACGGCCCGCAGCAGGGTCTGCATGCGGGCGGCGATGGCGACGGCTTCTTCGAGGAAGGGGCTGGGGTGTTCTTCGGCGGCCAGCTCGACGAAGCTGCGCAGCGTGCGCAGGGGCGCCTGGAGGTCGTGGTTGGCCAAGCTGAGCATCATCGTCAGGTCGCGCTCGATGCGCGCCTGGCGGTCGCCCTCGTAGGAGTCTCGCCCTTCACCCATGCGGGTGCTCTCTCCGAGCTGTAGCGATCGTGTCGGTCCTCGCATGCCGACACCGGAGTCTCCCAGGTTCGGCGGTCGGACACAAATCCGCGATGGCCGGTGTGACGGGGGCTGCGCTTGACACCCCCCGGAGGCGCTGAGACGATGCCCCACGCCTCGAAATACCGAATCAGGAACAGCCCCGGTGCACCGAACGCGAACGCCCGCCCGAGCCGCCGCCGCGATCGCCCGCCGGCTGCTGCCCGCCGCCCTGCTCGCCGCCCTCGGCGGCTGCGTCACCCCCCACCTCGATGGTCTGGCCACCGCCGAGTGCGCCTCGGCCGGCGACTGCGCCGACGGGCTGGCCTGCGTCGACGGGACCTGCGCCGATCCGCTGCCCGATCGGGGGCCGCCGCCCGATATGGGGCCCGATCCCGACGGCGACTTCGATCGGGGGCCCGCCCCCGACCTCGACATGACCCCGGACGTGCTCGACGCGCAGCCGGACGTGCCCGACATGCTGCCGGACGTGCCCGATGTGCTGCCGGACGTGCCCGATGTGCTGCCGGACGTGCTGCCCGATGTGCTGCCGGACGTGCTGCCGGACATGGGCTGCGGCCCCGAGGTCTGCAACGGGGTGGACGACGACTGCGATGAGGCGATCGACGAAGATCCCGAGGAGTTGGGCCTGTGTCCCGGCGCGCCGGGGGCCGCCGGGCGCTGCGTCGAGGGGGCTTGCGGGCTGGTGTGCATCGGCGCGCGCGGCGACGCGGACGGGGATCCGGCCAACGGCTGCGAGTGCGTGGTCTACGACGGCTTCTCCGAACGGGGGCTCGCGCCGACCTTTGGCCTGGACATCGACTGCAACGGCATCGGGGAGGACGGCGGCGAGACGCCGACCCTCTTCGTCTCGCCCGACGCCGCGGCCGACGGCGACGGCTCGGCCGACGCGCCGCTGGCCACGCTGGCCGACGCGCTGGAGCGGCTCGACCCGGTGGCCGACGGGCTGGTGGTGCTGGCCCCCGGGGAGTACCCGCTGGAGGCGGTGGTCGCGCAGAGCGAGGCCCGCACGCTGATGCTGCTCGGGGGTTTCGCGCCCGGAGCCGACGGCGTGTGGCGGCGCGGCGACGTGGATCCGGCGGCGCCGCCGGTGGTGATCGCCGCCGGGGCCCTCTCGCCGGCGTTCGACGTGCGCGCGGGCGGGCTGGTGCTGGACGGCGTCGAGCTGCAGGCGGGCAACGTCGGCACACCGCTCGGGATCCGGGGCGTCGACTGCGCCTCGATCGAGCTGGTGCGCGGCCGGCTCGACGTCGGGGCGGGGGTGCCCGCGGCGAGCGGTCTGGCGGGCGCCGATGGGGATCTGGCCAGCGCGGCGACGGTCGGTGAGGCGGGGCAGGCCGACGGGACGCCGGGCGGAGGCGGGGCCAACGACGCCTGCGCCGAGGCGTTCGGCGGCGACGGCGGCGGCAGCCTGCCCGAGCTGGTCGGGGACGGCGCGCCGGCCGGGTCGGACGGTCAGATCCGGGGCGGCTCGGGGGCGATCGCCGGGCAGCCGGCCGGGGAGGGCGACAACGCGCCCGACGGCGCCGACGGTCCGAATGGGGCCTACGAGGCGGTCGGCGGGCGGTGGGTCGGGCGGCAGTCGGAGTGGCTGCCCTCGAACGCCACGTCTCAGCCGGGGGCGGGGGACACCGGCTCCGGCGGCGGCGGCGGCGGCGGCGGGCTGGGGCAGGCGGGCACCGCGGGCGGCGGCGGCGGCGGCGGCGGCGCGGGCGGCGGCGGCGGCCCGGCGGG
>JAUHYW010000058.1 GCA_030426085.1 bacterium
GAGACATGGACGTCGCATATATCGACTCGAGCCGCCCGCTTTCGAGACATCGACAGCGCACCTATCTCCGAGCCGGGCCCTCCTTTGAGACCTCGACGTCGCATATATCGGCCCGACGCGCCCGTCTTCGAGACATCGACAGCGCACCCATCTCCAAACCGAGCCCTCCGGCGAGACATCGGCGTCGCATATATCGGTCTGGATCGCCCATTCTTGAGACACAGACAGCGCATACACCTCCAAACCGTCCTCACCATTGGGACATCGACGTCGCATACATCACCGCAGGCGGCCCTCTGGAGGGCCCTCGACCGCGTAGGGTCGCCAGAGATGTCGCGTCAGCGCGATCCGGAGGCCGTACCCCTCGCCGTCGAGGCCCGACGGCGGGCCTCGGGCAGCGCAGGGTCGCCCGCGAGAGCCGGCGCGCGGAGGCCGCGCGGCGTAGGTCACGGGCGGCGGGTCCACCGGTGGAGGGCGGGCGGCGCAGGGTCGCCGACGATGGACGGCGCGCGGGATGCGGCCCGCGCCGGGTCGACCGCGATGTCCGGTGATCGGGATGTGGCCGGCGTCGCGCGATGAGCCGTTGGCCCATCGGCGGGATGTGGCCGGCGTCGGTCACTTGCGAGGTCCGATGATCGCGAGCGGTCCGGCAAAGGGTGACGGCCCGGCGCGCCGTGGGCGGCCTGCGGTCGGCGTTGTCTCGTCGGCGGAGTCCGACGATCGCGATCGGCCCGGCGCGAGGCGGCCGCGGGTGGGGGTCGGGCTGCCCCGGGACCGAGCGGGATCAGATCGCGCCCGACACCATGAAGGTGAACCCGCAATCGGCCGGCTGGTTGTCGGTCGAGGTCCCCACGACCACCGCGTTCGGATCGTTCATGAGGACCGCGATCGACTTGTCGAGCGTAGTCCATTCGTGCCCGGCGATGGTCGCGACGGGGATCGGCTGGTCGCGGAAGGGCCGGTCGAACTCGATCAGGTAGGTGCCGTTCTTCAGCTTGCTGGTCCTGAAGCCCGCGCCCTTGCTGACCGTCCCATCGGGGGCGACCATACCGGAGATGATCTGGAAGTCGCTGCCGTCCGCGTCCTTGAGGATCGCCATGTCCCTGCTCCTGTCGTGCTGGTGGGGCCGCCCATCCGGCGCCCGTCGGTGAATCGAGCCGCGCGGCCGGATCAGGCGGCCGCGCGCGCTGGGCCATACACTATCCGGCCACCCGCATACGGACAACGGCCGATCGCGATGCGGCGCGCTGGCCCCCACGCGGCGGCCGTGCCATCGTGGGGCCGTGCCCCGAGGCCCTCGATGACCGACTGGACCGACGACCGCATCCGCGCCCGCTTCGCCCGGCTCTCGGTCTGGCAGAAGGCCGGCGTGCGCGCGCCGCACAAGCCGCTGCTGGCGCTCTACGCGCTGGGGCGGGTGGCCCGCGGCGCGCCGCGGCTGATGCGCTTCGGCGAGATCGAGGCCGAGGTCAACGGCCTGATCGACGAGTTCGGCCCCCAGCGCAGCCGGCCGAGCGCGCATTATCCCTTCTGGCACCTGCACAGCGACGGTATCTGGGCGCTGCCCGGGCGGGCGGCGATCGTCGAGTCGGGGCTGACCCGCAGCGGCGCGCCCCGGGTCGCGGTGCTGCGCGCGGCTCAGGGGGGTTTCCCGGCCGGGCTGCACGCCCGGCTGTCGGCCAACGGGGCGCTGCTCGTCGAGCTGGTCGAGCTGCTGATCGCGGGGCACTTCCCAGCCAGCTATCGGGCGGATATCCGGGCGCGCATCGGCCTGCTCGCCGATCGGTGGCACGCGGAGATCGTCGGGGCACTCGGCGCGCAGGTGGGGCGGGCGTATCGCTTCGCGCTGGGGCGGCCGCGGGATCCGGGCTTTCGCCGGCAGCTCCTCGACGCGTGGGGCGGGGCGTGCGCGGTGTGCGGCTTCGACGGTGCGTTCCACGGGCGGCCGTTCGGGGTCGAGGCGGCCCACATCCAATGGCACGCGGCGCAGGGGCCGGACGCGATCGAGAACGGCCTGCTCTTGTGCGCGCTGCACCACCGGGCGCTGGATCGGGGGGTCATCGGGCTGGAGCCCGACGCGCGGATCAAGGTGTCGCCGGCGGTCGAAGGCAACGCGGTGGTCGAGGCCCGCATCGGGCGCTTCCACGGTGAGCGGCTGGCGGCGCCGGCCGGCGGCGAGCGGCCCGCGCCACAGTTCGTCGAGTGGCACGATCGCCAGGTCTTCCGCGCCCGGAAGCCCGCCGCCCGCTGAGCGACCCTCCTCGACCCGCGGTCAGCGGCAGCTCACGAACCGGGTGGTCCACCGGCGGGGTTCGCCGTCGGCGAGGCCGTCGAGCACGACCTCGACCGCGCGGCCGGCGACGAAGACCTCGCCCGGGGAGAACGCATACGTGGCGCCCCGGCCGCCGAAGCCCTCCTGGAGCCGGTTGGCGGCGACCGGCGCCGGCGGCGCGCCGTCGATCCCGACCGCGATGGTGAAGTCGGCGCCCGGGTTCACCCCGTAGAGCTGCACCGAGAAGTCGCCCCGGGGGATGTCGACCGGCACCGGGCCCGGCGGGGGCCAGGCCATGATCTCGACCGCGTGCCGCCGGCCGCCGGAGAAGCTGTACATGCACGAGAACTGGGCCTTCCAGCCGAAGGCGGTGGTCTGGGCGGCGGGGTTGATGACCCACCGGCGGTGGCCGAGGCTGCCGACGCCCTGATCGCCGATGTAGAGGTCGACCGACTCGGCGACGCCGAGGCGGCCCCCGCCGGCGAGGTTGCTGCTGCCCGCCCCCCGAGCGCCGGCGTCGGTGTAGCACGGCGCGTTCGGGCCCGGCTGGTGGTTCAGCCGGCCGGCAGCGGCCTGGATCGCGGCGCACGCCTGCTGCTGCTCGAGCAGGCTGTCGTCGATGATCACCGGCTCGGCCCCGGCCAGCCAGCGGTAGAGGTTGGTCCGGCGCAGGGCGTTCTGGCGGGCGGCGGCGGCGATGTCGCCCGGGTCGCACTCTCCCCCGCCCTGCACCGCCCGCCAGGCTTCGGGCACGGTCACCCGATCGGCCTGCCAGCGGGCGCAGACCTCGGCCTCGGTGCGCAGCTCGAGCGGGCTTCGGGGCGGGGCGACGCAGGCCTCGCCGTCGAGCACGAAGCCGGGCAGGCAGACGCAGTCGCCGTCCGCGCAGGTGGCGTTGGCCACGCACATGATCTCGACGCACGGGTCGGCGGGGGGCTCGGGTTCGGGCGGCTCGGGGTCGGGCACGGGCTCGGGCGCGGGGGCCTCGGGTTCGGGTTCGGGCTCGGGCGGGTTCGGCGGCTCGGGCTCGGGCTCGGGGGGCGCGGGCGGCTCGGGCTCGGGCGGGGCGCCGTCGGGGGCTCCGCCGTCGGGGGTCTCGTCGGACATCCGGGCGTCGGGGGCCCGGGCGTCGGCCGGCAGGTCGATCACCAGCACGTCACCGTCGGCGTCGGGATCGTCGGATCCGTTGGACGAGACGCGCCCGGTGGGCACGCAGGCGGCGAGGCACAGCGCCGGGCAGAGGGCGAGCAGGGGCCAGCGGGGGGTCTTCATGGGGCGGACGGTATCACGCCGACTCCGGGGGCTCTCGACCGGATGCGGCACTCGGCGGTCGATCGGGTGAGGCCTCTTTGCAGTAGACTGCGAGGCGACTTCTGGCGAGGGGGAGCCCATGAGGCGCGCGGTGTGGGTGTTGAGTCTGGCGGTGTTCGGCTGTGATACGGCTTCGACCGGGGGCGCGGACGCGGGGGCCGACGCATCGCCGGACGGGGCCCCGCTCGAGGTGGGGGTGCCCGACGCGCGCCCCGACGGGGCGCCGGGGGACGCGGCGGTGCTCGACATGGCAGCGGACGCGGCGTCGCTCGACATGGCATCGCTCGACATGGCCCCCGACATGGCATCGCTCGACATGGATCCCGACATGGCATCGCCCGACATGGCGCCCGACATGACGCCGCCCGACGCCGGCCCGCCGGCCTGCGCGCCGGGGGTCACCGTCTCGCTCGGCGGGGCCGATCTACCGCCGGCCGCGGCCGGGCTGTACGTCGAGGCGTTCGATTGCGCCCGCGACGAGGGCGGGGCGTGGTTCGGCGGGGTGGACTACACCCGCTGCTTCCGCAAGGACGACGGCTCGTCGTGGCGCATCTGGAACACCGGCTGCGGCTGGGAGGTCGGCCAGCCCGACGCGGGCGGCTGGCAGCGCTACGCCCGGACGTACAGCGGGCAGTGCGCCGCGATGCCGCCTCAGCAGGCCGATGTGCGGGCGCTGACGACGGGGGTGCTCTACGACGGCTTCGGGGCGCTCATCGAGGGGGCGCGGCTCGATCGCTGCCCCGATCCGGCGCCGTGCGATCCGGGGGTCGCGGTCAGCGGGGTGGCCGGTGATCTGCCGCCCGAGATGGGCGGGCGCTACGCGGCGGCGTTCGACTGCGCCCGGGAAGAGGGCGGGGCGTGGTTCGGCGGGGTCGATCCCGAGGTGTGTTTCCGCAAGGACGACGGCTCGGCGTGGCGCATCTGGAACACCGGCTGCGGCTGGGAGATCGGCCGGGTGGCGCGCGGCGACTGGCAGCGCTACGCCCGGACCTACAGCGGGCAGTGCGCCGAGATGCCGGCGGCGCAGCGGGGCCCCGAGGCGCTGACGACCGGGGTGCTGTACGACGGCTTCGGGGCGTTGATCGAGGGCTTGCGGGTCGATCACTGCCCCGCCGACCGCGGCTGCATGCCGGGGGCCGAGTTCGATCAGCCGATCAGGGATCGGGAGGGCGACGTCGGCGGGCATTACGCCGAGGCGTTCGACTGCACCCGGGGCGAGGGCGGGGCGTGGTTCGGCGGCGACTACACCCACTGCTTCCGCAAGGCCGACGGCACGGCGTGGCGCATCTGGAACACCGGCTGCGGCTGGGAGGTGGGCCGGGTCGAGCGCGGTGACTGGCAGCGCGTCGCCCGCACCTACACCGGGCAGTGCGCCGCGATGCCGCCGTGGCAGCTCGACGCGCGGGGGTTGTCGAGCCATCCGCTCTTCGACGGCTTCGGCCGGACGCTGGAGGGCTTCGATCTGGAGCCGTGCCTCGGGCCGCCGGTCTGCCCGCCGGAGGCGGTGGTCTCGCTGGAGGGCGACGGGGCGCCGGCCGACGTCGCCGGGGTCTACGCCGAGGCGTTCGACTGCGCCCGGGACGAGGGCGGGGCGTGGTTCGGGGGGGACTTCACCCGCTGCTTCCGCAAGGTCGACGGCTCGGGCTGGCTCATCTGGAACACCGGCTGCGGGTGGGAGATCGGGCGGGTCGAGCGGGATGGCTGGGCGCGCTACGGGCGGACCTACAGCGGGCAGTGCGCAGAGATGCCGCCGGCCCAGCTCGACGCCCGCGCGCTGACCACCGGCGTGCTCTACGACGGCTTCGGCGCGCGGGTCGAGGGGCTGCGGGTCGATCACTGCCGCTGACCCGGGTCAGGCGCCACCGACTCAGGGCGCGAAGTCGTCGGGGCACAGCACCGTGCCGTCCTCGATGGGGAAGATCGGGGTCGACTCGTCGATCGACAGCAGGAAGGCCACCAGCGCGGCCCGGTCGTCGGCGGTGGGCAGGAAGTTGGGGTTGCCGGCGGTCGTGTGCTCGGGGTGGTCGGCCAGCAGCCCGTCGAGGGTCGGCGCGGCGCCGTTGTGCAGGTAGGGCGCGCCGACGGCGAGGCCGAGCAGCGACGGCGGGTTGAAGCCGTTGGGGCCCTGCGCCGGCTGGCCGTTGGCCCGCACCTCGTCGGCGCCGCCGTCGGCCCCGAAGGTGCCCACCGCCCGGATGTTGCACGCCTGCCGCTTCAGCGCCGGGGCGCCGCCGTCGGAGTCGTCCCCGGCGATGAGCGTGGCGTCGACGTTGACGTCCGCCGGCAGCCCGACCAGCGTCGAGGGGTCCATCGGGGCCGCGGCGGCGGCGTTGGTGGCGAACACCCGCTCGCCGAGCCCGCCGCCGTCGGTGGCGGTCACGTCGTAGAACGTGCGGCTGATGGTCCACTTGGGCCCGGCGTGGCACTTGGTGCAGCCGCCCTCCTCGAACAGCCCCCGCCCCCGCTCGGCGACCGCCGCGCTCGCCGGCTTGCCCCGCGGGCTGCGGATGCTCTGCACGTAGGCGTCGATCAGATCCCAGTCGGGGCAGGTGTTGCCGTTGGCGCAGATCTCGGGGTCCCGGGTGACGGCGGTGAGCGATCCGTTGAGCGCCTGGTGGTTCTCGATGATGCCGGCGATGACCTCGAGCGCGGCGAACGGCGGGCCGGCGTCGCTGACGAGCGGGCCGTCGACCCCCTGGATGGCCCCCCGCCCGCCGGACACCCCGCGGGTGTTCAGCTCGAAGTCGTGCACCTCGTCGAAGATGGCGGTCCAGTTGAGCGCGCGCATGTCCGTGGGGTCGTCGGAGGCGTACTGCCCGTCCATCGAGATGCTCTGGCGGGGCCCGGCGGCGAAGGACCACGTCACGTTGTCGGTCAGCCCCATCGGGTGGCACGACTGGCAGCTCCCCCAGCCCTCGCGGGACCAGATGCCGGTGGAGGTGTTGAAGAACCGCTTGCCCTTCCACCGGGCGAAGTCGGCGCTGCCTTCGCTCGGGGTGGCGCTCGACTCGACGGCGCCGATCTGGCGCTGGTCGCGGAAGCTGATGGCCGAGAGGTCGCGGCTGATCAGGTTGGCGGTGAAGGCGTCGGCGGTGTCGGGCGCGCCGTGGCGGGTGACGATGCCCAGCGGGTTCTGGCCGACCGGGATGTTGAACGCCGAGGCGGCCCCGAGCGCGGCGCCGCCCTCGGGGTCGTAGGCCACCCGGAAGACGGCGTCGCTGCCGGCCGAGGAGACGTAGCCGATGGCCAGGTCGTCCCGGTTCACGAAGGCGATGCCGTTGGGCACGTTGACGAAGCGCCGGCCGCGGGTCTCGTCCTCGTCGGGGTCCTCCTGGGCCTTCACCAGCGTGTTCAGGTTCACCGCCCGGCCGCGCAGCTCCTCTTCGGCGTCGACGTCGATCACCGAGACGAGGGCCTGCATGTTGTGGTTGAAGTTGACCGGCCCGGCGGGCCCGGCGGCGACCGAGGTGACGTAGGCCAGGGTGCGGTCGAACGCCCGGTGGATCGTGACGCCGTTGAGCTGGTTGGGGAAGCAGCCGCTCGTGATCAGGTCGTCGCCCACCGGCGCGGTGAAGCAGTCGGCGAGCGGGGCGAGCTCGATGGTCCGGGCCGGGCCGTCGCCGCCCACGTCGAGCACCTGCACGATGCCCGTCCGCCCGTCGTCGAGCGCCTCGCGGCCCTCGTGGCGCCCGAAGAACTGGGTCACGAAGACCTTCTCGTCGTCGTCCTCGGTGTCCCCGTCGTGGGTGATGGCGATGGCGAACGGGTTGCCCCCGACGACGTGGCGCCGGATCTCGGAGAGGTCGTCGGTGTCGAGCACGGTCACGGTGCCCGCGGTCCAGTCGGTGACCCAGAGCTGGGCCCCGGTGGGGGTCAGCGCGAGGCCCATCGGCTCGCCGCCGATGTCGACCTCGTCGGTCCGCTCGGCGCCGGCGGTGTCGATGCCCTCGATCACCGCGACGGTGCCCGCGGCGCGGTTGGCGACGAACACCCGCTCGCCGTCGGGGTGGATGACCACCGCCACCGGCTCGCCGTCGGCTTCGGCGCTGCTCTGCACCCGGGCGACCCGGCTCTCCTCGCCGGCGGCGGCCACCGAGAAGAGGGACACCTGCCCGCTGTCGGTGTCGGCCATCGCGACGATGCGGTCCTCGGCGTCGACGTCGACCGCGGTCGAGCGGCTGGGCCGGCGCAGCAGGTCGTCGGGCGGGGGCGGCGGGGCCGCCTCGCAGGCGCAGGACGCGTTGCACACCTCGTCGTCGGCGCACCCCGGCTCGCACACCGGGGCGTCGGGCTGGCAGCCCCGGGGCTCGCAGGCGCAGGCCGTGTTGCAGATCTCGTCGTCGGCGCAGCCGGGGTCGCACACCGGGTCGGCCGAGTCGCAGGCCGGGCCCGCGTCGGGGGTCGCGGCGTCGGGGGCCGCGGCGTCGACGTCGGCCGGCGGCTCGTCCTCGCAGCCGAGGCCGAAGGCGGCGGCGCACAGCGCCCACACGAGGGGCGTTCGATTCCATCTCATCGTCGTTCTCCTTGGGTCTGTGGGGCGGGGCCCCGAGTCCTTTCGACGGTAGCGAGAACGGCGAAAACAGGGGGTGATAGGTGATATAGAGGGGGGCGATGGACCTCGTGAGCCTCGATCGTTTCCGCCTGATCGCCGAGACCGGCAGCCTCACCGGGGCCGCCCGGGCGCTGGGCTGCACCCAGCCGACGCTGTCGGCGATGGTGCAGCGGCTCGAGGAGCATTACGGCACCACGCTGCTGCTGCGCACGAGCCGGGGGGTCGAGCCGACCGCGACCGGGCTGGTGCTGTTGCAGGAGTCGGCGGCGGTGCTCGATCGCTTCGCCGCCATCGAGCAGATCATCTCCGGCCTCGAAGACGGCGAGGTGGGGCACTTCGTGGTCGGCTGCCTCGACTCGCTGGGGGCCTACTTCCTGCCGTCCTTCCTGCCCGGCTTCGTGGCCGACGCGCCCCGCATCGCCATCAGCCTGTGGAACGGGCCCTCGGCCGATGTGCGGCGGCGGGTCATCGAGCGGGACGTGCACTTCGGGCTGGCGGTCAACCCCGAGCCGCACCCCGATCTGGTGATGGTCGACCTGTTCCGCGACGCGGTCGATCTCATGACGCCCTCACCGGCCGGCTCGCCGGACGAGGCTCGGGCCCGCTTGACCCGGGGGCCCATCGTCTACGCCGAGCGGCTGCCGCAGGCCCAGGCGTACATGGACTACTTCGCCGCCGAAGACATCCGCCCGTCCCGCTGGCTGAGCTGCGGCGAGCTGGAGCTGGTCAAGAGCCTCGTCGCCGGGGGGCACGGGGTCGGCATCCTGCCCCGCCGGGTGGCGCAATACGGCGAGCGGGGGCTGAAGCGGCTGCACCGCTCGCTGCCTTCGATGCCCGATCGCATCGTGCTGCTGTATCGGGGGGACATCCACCGCACCCGGGCGGCGATGCGGCTCAAGGACGCGCTCGTCGAGCACGGGCGGGCGATGGACGCCGATTACGACGACAGCTGACGAGGCGCCTCCGGCTCAGCCGCCCCATGGCATGCGCTGGGGGTTGAAGCCCGGGTGGCTCGCCGTGATGGCGTCCGCGGCCGCGGTCGGCAGGCGGGCCCGACCCGCGGCGTCGGTGATGGCTTCGATGCCATCGGGGCAGCCTTCGCAGCGCACGGTGGCGCCCTCGACCGGGCGGCCGTCATCGTGGGCGGTGACGGTGACGTCGATGGCATCGGCGGCCGGGGTGGCTTCGGCGGTGAGGGCCAGCGTCGCCAGCCAGATGCCGCCCCCGCTCGCCACGTAGCGGGTGCGCACCCCGGTCTCGCGGATGGTGGCCCTCAGCCCGCCCCGCCGGCTGGGGTCGACGAGCTCCATGCCATGGTCGCTCGTCAGCACGAAGAGCGTGTCGTCCAGCGCGCCCCGCATGGCATACGCCTCGCGGATGACGGCCATCCGGGTGTCGATGCGGGCCAGCGTCTCCCGCAGCAACGCGCTGTGCGGGCCGGCCCGCTCGCCGGCGACGTCGGTGCTCAGGAAGCTGATCTGGGCCAGCGCGGGCACCGGGTAGCGGGCGCGGTCGCCGAGCACGCCCTTCAGCATCAGCTCGCCGAGGTTGTCGGCGGCATCGGTCTCGCCGAGGGTGGCCTTGGGCACGACGCCGAAGAAGTGCAGCGGGTCGTAGTCGGCCCCCCCGATGGTGATCTCGTTGAACACAGCGGTGAAGGCGTCGGGGCCCAGCGCCCGGTGCACCGCCTCGGAGACGGTCTCGACGTCGCCGCTGACGATGCGGGCGTACAGGGCGTAGAACCGCTCGGGCTCGGCGAAGTAGCTCGGCAGATCCTGCAAGACCGAGAACGGGTTGATCACCTCGCCCTCGAGCCGGCCGTAGAAGGCGTTGTCCACCACCCCGTGGTGCCCGGGCCAGGCGCCGGTGCCGGCGGTGGTGTGCCCCGGGGCCGAGTAGCTGGGGTAGCCGACGACCGCTCCGTGGCGGAAGACGGCGCCTTCGCGGGCCATCAGCCGGAAGGTCGGCAGCTCGATCGGCGGGTCGTCGGCCAGCATCAGGTGGTTCAGCTCGGCGGCGAGCAGGCCGTCGAAGAGCACCATCACGACGTGCTTCGGGCGCACGCAGGGGTCGGGGTCGAGGGCCTCCCAACGCACGACGCCGTCCTGCCGGGTGAGGTAGAGGCCGTCGGCGTAGGTGCCGTCGGGGCCGACGCCGCCGGTGGTGGGGATGCCCAGCGCGGCCAGCGCGGTGGGGGCCACGTCGACGAGCCGGGCGGGGGTGTCGAGCACGACGCCCCGCCGGGCGCCCTTGCCCGAGAGGACGAAGCTGGCCTGCGATTGCAAGAGCCCCAGCCCCCCGTGGCGCCCGGTGCCGCCGTGGGCCCAGGGCCACAGGTCGACGATCGCGTCGGGGGCGTCGGCGGCGTCGAAGGCGGTGGTCAGCCGCAGCAGCGGGTCGGGCCAGCTCTGGGCGTCGAGGGGCAGCCAGCCGACGCGGGGGTCGTCGGGCGCGTAGCCCCGGTCGGGGATCTCGACGCCGGCGGGGTTCTCCATGGCGTCGAGCAGGGCGGCGTAGTCGCCGTGGCGGGTGGGATCGGTGTCGGGGAAGACCGCGGCGACGTCGCCCTCGACGACCTCGAGGGCGGTGTGATCCGGGTGGTCGACCCGGCGCACGACGAGCCGGGCTCGGGCCTCGGGCGGGCCGCCTTCGATGATGTAGGCCGCGTCAGCGTGCGCGTAGGTGGCGACGAAGTGCACCGTCGGGTCGTCGAGCAGGCCGGCGCGCAAGGTGGCCCACGCTTCGGCTTCGAGGGGATCGATCCCGGCGGCCGCCGGCACGACGTCGGGCAGCGGGCCGTCGGGGCGCAGGGGCGTGGGCGGGGGCGCGCTGCAGCGGGCGGGCGCGGGGCCGGCGTCGGGGGCCGCGTCGGGCGGCGCGGGCGCCATGTCGGGCGTGGCGTCCGGCGCGGCGTCGGGGGTGGGATCGGCGAGCGCGTCGGGCGTGGCGTCCGGCGCCGGGGCGGGCATGGCATCGGGGGCTGGCTCGGCGGGCTCGGGGTCGTCACAGGCCGGCGCGAGCAGGCCGAGCAGCAGGGCGGGGATGAGGCGGCGCATGGTCTCTCCGGCGTTCGGACCCCGTTCGTCGGGGCGCCATCATGCCCGATCGCCGCCCGCCGGCGCAGCCCGGGTCAGCCGATGCGCGCCGCGCCGTGGTCTCCGGCCTCGTCGGGGTCGATCGCCTCCCCCTTCACCGCGGCCTTGGTGGCCTCCCAGGCGAAGCGCAGCCCGGCCAGACCCGAGGCGTCCCAGTAGCGGCCGGTGGTGGCGTCCACCCGCAGCAGCACGGCGGCGTCGCCGTCGGGGCCGTCGGGGAACCACAGGTCGAGGGCCTCGCTCCACTTCGCCTTCAGCGTGGCGTCGTCGTCGACCACCTCGGCGGTGCCGACCAGCTCGACCTGTTTCGTCTTGCTCTGCATCGTCACCAGCACCCGGGCGTCGGCCGCGATCTGGTCGACCTTGCCGCTGCGCACGTCGGTGACGAACCACATCACGCCGTCGTCGGTCAGCTCGACGACGCTCATCGGGCGGGCTTTGAGGCCGCCGACGTGGTCATGGGTCACCAGCATCGCGGTGCCGAAGTCATCGGCGATGTCGAGCAGCGTCTTCCGGTTCTCTTCGGGGGTGCTCATGGGGGGCGTCTCCTCTCGGGTCGTGATTGCCGACCATGGGAGTCGCCGTGGGTGGGGGCCGTTACCGGCCGGAGCCGGGCCGTCGCTCAGCTCAGGTTGATGATGATCGTCTTGCGGTGGGTGAAGTGCTCGAGCATCGCGTGCAGGTCGGCCTCCTTGCCCAGCCCGCTCGTCTTGAAGCCGCCGTAGGGCAGCGTCGGCTGCACGACGACGTTCTGGTTGACCTGCACGAAGCCCGCTTCGAGGGTGTGCACCGCGTTGAGCGCGAGCTTCAGGTCGTTGGTCCACACCGTGGCGGCGAGGCCGTAGTCGGTGTCGTTGGCCAGCGCCAGCCCCTCGTCGGGGTCGTCGAACGGGATGATGCAGGTCACCGGGCCGAAGATCTCCTCCCGGGCGACCTCGTGGTCGTTGGGGATGCCGGTGATGACGCACGGCTGCACGAACAGCCCGCCCTTCAGCGCCGGGTCGTCGGGCACCTTCGAGCAGCGGTGCAGCGTGGCGTCGGGGTGCTCCTCGGCCAGCTTCAGGAACCGCTGCACCCGCTCGAACTGCTGGGGGCTGACGATGGTGCCGATGTCGGTCGCCTCGTCGAGCGGGTCGCCCATCACCATCTCGTCCACCCGGGCGACGAGCCTCTCGACGAAGGCGTCGTGCAGGTCGCGGTGCACGAACATGCGGCTGGCGGCGGTGCAGCTCTGGCCCTGGCGGGTGAAGCGCATGCCGGTGATCGCGCCGTCCACCGCCCGGTCGAGGTCGGCGTCGGCCATGATGACCATCGGGCTCTTGCCGCCCAGCTCGAGGGTCACCGGCACCAGCTTCTCGGCAGCGGCCCGGTAGACGATGCGCCCGGTCTCGACCGATCCGGTGAAGGTGACCTTGGCCACGTCGGGGTGCGAGGCGAGCGGGCCGCCGCACTCGGGGCCGAAGCCGCTGAGGATGTTGAAGGTGCCCGGGGGCAGGATCTCGCCCATGATCTGGGCCACCCGCAGGCAGCAGAAGGGGGCCTCTTCGGCCGACTTGACGACGACCGTATTGCCGGCGACCAGCGCCGGCGCGATCTTGAGCGCCATCAGGAACATCGGCACGTTCCACGGGATGATCGCGCCGACCACGCCCACCGGCTCGCGCACGGTCATCGTCAGGCACTCGGGCTTGTAGGGGATGGTCTCGCCCTTCAGCTCGCTGGCCAGCCCGCCGAAGTACACGAAGGTGTCGGCGAGCACGTTGCCCTCGGGGCGGCTCTCGGTGCGCAGCGCCTTGCCGGTCTCGAGCGCGACGAGGCGGCCCAGCTCTTCGGCGTGCTCGGCGAGCACCCGCCCGCACTCGGCGACGAGCTTGCCCCGCTCCCGGGCGGGCATGGCGGCCCACGCCTTCTGGGCCTTCTTCGCCGAGGCGACGGCGGCGTCGACGTCGGCCGCCTCGCCCAGCGCCGCCTCGCCGATGCTCGCCCCGGTGGCCGGGTTGATCACCGGGAAGGTCTTCCCGCTCGCGGCGGGCACCAGCGCGCCGTCGATGAAGTGATGGCCGGCGAGCGCGCCGGCGAGGGACTCGGGGTCGGTGTCGAAGCGGATCATGGGCTCTCCTCGCGCTGAGCGGGGGGCACTACAGCAGAAGAGGGGCGATTTTCATAGCGGGGCGTCGGCGTCAGCGTCGGTGGACCCGGAGGGCGGGTCGCCGACCCGGATGCGCACGGTGCCCGCGTCGTCCGAGTCGGCGGCTGCGGGCGCCTCGCCCGGCGAAGTCAGCGTGACGAACCCGGCGATCGCCAGCCCGACGGCCAGGGCGGCTGGCACGACCCACCATGCGCGGGTCGGGCCCTTCGGCGTCGGTGGGGCGCCGACCATGGATGGCCAGTCCGAGGCGTCACCGACGATCGGCGCGGCGGGTGTGGCGACCGGGCTCGGCACGGGCAGCGGCGACGGAGCGGGGGGCAGAGGGGGTGGCTCGGCGAGCCGGGACGTGATCCGAGGCCCCTCGGGGCGCCCGGCGCGCGGCGCGCCGGGCATCCGCCGGGGCGCGGTGATCACGCTGTCGGGGTGGGTCGTCTCGTCGTCGGGCGCGCCTCGCCCGGGGCGGGTGGTCCGCTCGACGCTCGGCGGCCCGTGCAGCGCCGCGATGGCGTCCGGCGGCAGCTCGAGCGTCGAGAGCGTGTCGGCCCCGTCCATCGCCTCGCCGAGGGCCTCTTCCATGATGCCCGCGGTCGAGAAGCGGTCGGCGGGCCGCACCGACAGCGCCCGCCGGATGACGTCGGCCAGCGGCCGGGCGATGCCCCGCAGCGGCAGCGGGGGCAGGGCGGCCCGACGGTACAGGTCGAAGCGATCGAGCCCGTGGAACGGGGGCCGGCCGATCAACATCGTGTGCAGCAGCGCGCCGACGGCGTAGAGGTCGGCGGCGGGGGTGAGCGGCTCCTCCCGGATCTGCTCGGGGGCCATGTAGCTCGGCGTGCCGATGATGAGGCCGGTGCCGGTGCGGGCGACGGCCCCGCCGTCGTCTTCGAGCAGCTTGGCGATGCCGAAGTCGAGCAGCTTGACCTGCTCCCGACCGGCGAAGTCGGCGGTGAGCATCACGTTGGCCGGCTTGATGTCCCGGTGCACGACGCCGTGGTGGTGCGCCTCGCCGAGCCCGGCGAGCACCTGGCAGGCGATGCGGGCCGCCCGCCGGGCGTCGAGCGTGCCCCGCTGCTTCATTTCGTCTTTGAGTGTCTGCCCGGCGATGTACTCCTGCACCATGAACAGCAGGCCGTCGTCGGTCTCGCCGTAGTCGAGCAGGGTGGTGTTGCTGGGGTGGCGCAGCCGGCCGAGCACCCGGGCCTCGCAGAAGAAGCGGGTCCGCAGGTTGGCATGACCCGCCCGGCTCGATGACAGGATGGTCTTGACCGCGACCTCCCGCCCGAGCGGTCGCTGGGTGGCGAGATACACCGCGCCGAAGCCGCCCCGCCCCAGGAGCCGGATCAGGTCGTATTTGCCGTCGAGGTTCCGGCCGGAGAGATCCATGGGGCGCGCGCCGTTCGATCGTGGTCGCTGACGGCAGCCTATCAGAAGAATGGCAGGAGGCCATCTCTTCGCAGTGTTCGGCGTGCGCTGCGAGACCGCGTCAGGGTCCGTCGGCCCGCGGCAGCCACAGCGTGACCCGGGCCCCGCCCGAGGCGGCCCGGTCGATGTGCAGCTCGCCGCCGTGGCCCTGCACGATGCCGAGGGTGACCGAGAGGCCGAGCCCGGTGCCGGTGCCCTCGGGCTTGGTCGAGAAGAACGGGTCGCAGACCCGGTCGATGTCGGCCTCGGGGATGCCGGGGCCCTCGTCCTCGACGCGGATAGCGGCCCGGTCGCCCTCGACGGGGTGGCCGACGTGCACGACCGCGCCCTCGGGGCTGGCGTGCACCGCGTTGAGCAGCACGTTCATCGCCGCCTGCATGAGCTGCTGGCGGTCGCCGACGACGTACTCCGGCGGCTCGGGGCGGGCGTGCACCACCCGCACCCGGCCCTTGTGCATCGCCGGTCGGATCAGGAGCAGGCAGCCGTCGATGATCTCGGTGACGTCGACCCGATCGCGGTCGCTGGCGGTGGGGCGGGCGTAGCTGAGCAGCGCCGAGACGATGCGCTCGATGCGCTCGAGCCCGTCGAGCACGGTGGCGAAGTAGGTCTCCCGGCGGCGCTCGGGCACCTTGCCGTCGCGCAGCTGCTTGACGCAGGCCATGGTGCCGGCGAGCGGGTTGTTGATCTCGTGGGCCACCCCGGCGGCGAGCAGGCCCACCGACGAGAGCTTCTCGGCCTGAAGCAGCCGCGACTGCTCTTCGAGGATGTGCTGGTTGGCCGCCTCGAGCTCGTCGACCGCCCGGGCGAGCGCCGCTTCGGCCCGCTTGCGGGCGGTGATGTCGTTGCGGATGGCCAGGTAGCGATAGGGCCGCCCCTTGCGGTCGAGGAAAGGCACGATGGTGGTCGCGACCCAGTACTCGCTGCCGTTGCGGGCCCGGTTGCACACGTCGCCCCGCCAGACCTGCCCCCGGCCGATCGTGGCCCACATCTTCTTGAAGAAGCTGCGCGGGTGATAGCCGCTGTTGACGATGCGGTGGGTCCGGCCGAGCAGCTCGTCGCGGCTGTAGCCCGAGATCGCGCAGAAGGTGTCGTTGGCGTAGGTGATGACGCCCTTGCGGTCGGTGGCGGCGACGATGCTCGCCTCGTCGATGGCGTAGCGCAGGTCGAGGAGCTGCTCGAGCGCGGCGGCCATCGAGCGGCCGTCTTCGCTGTCGGCGAGCAGGGCCCCGGTCAACCGCACCACGGCCGGGCCGTCGGCGTCCCGGATGATCACCGCGTGCCAGTGGATGTCGTGCACCGCGCCGTCGGCCGCCCGGCAGCGGCCTTCGAAGGTGATCGGCCGGTCGTTGTCGGCCTCGATCAGCCGCCCGATCTCGCGCCGGTGCACCGCCCGGTGCTCGGGGTCGGCGCAGTGCTCGAACCAGTCGATGCCCGGCCCGACCGGCTCCCCGTTGCCCAGCAGGCTGCGGGCGGCGCGGTCGGCCCACACCACCTGACCCTCGAGGGTCAGCTCGACGGTCAGCGCCACCACGTCGGTCTTGGGCCCCGTCATCTTGTCGGGCTGCAGCACGGCGCCGTGAACACGACCCCGGCCATCGTCACCGAAGACGACTGACATGACAGGCCTCCAGCGGGTCGCGCACGGTCAGACGGTGCGCGAGAAGCGTGGGCGGTCATCGGACGGACGCGCCCGCAGGCGAGCATCGAATGGCATGGCGATGTTGCGCAAGAAAAGCCGGCCCAGCGGGGTGACCCGCAGGCGCACCGACCCGTCGGGCGCGCTCCGGATCTCGAGCAGGCCGTCGCGGGCCAGCGGGGTCAGGCTGAAGATCTCGGTGGCGTAGGTCTCGGACGACCCCGGCGGCAGGTCGAGCGCGAGGTTGCACATGAGGTCGGTGATGAGCTGCCGCCGGGTCCGGTCCTCTTCGGTGAGGCGCAGGCCCCGGGCGATGGGCAGCTCCCCGTCTTCGAGCATCTGGCGCCAATGGGACAGGCGGCGGGGGTTCTGGGCGTAGACCCCGCCGATGTCGCTGATGGCGCTGAGCCCGAAGGCGACGGTCTCGGGGGCCCGCTGCACGGTGTAGCCCTGGAAGTTGCGCCCCAGGGTGCCCTCGGCCGCGGCCCGGGCGAGCGGGTCGTGGGGCGCGGCGAAGTGATCCATGCCCACCGAGACATAGCCCGCGTTGGCCAGGGCCTTCCACGCCTGGCGGAAGAGATCCAGCCGGTCGCTGCCGTGGGGCAGCGCGTCGGCCGGCAGCTTGCGCTGGTGGGGCTTGAGGTGGGGCACGTAGGCGAAGCCGTAGATCGCCAGCCGGTCGGGGGCGAGCTCGAGCACCCGATCCAGCGTGCGGGCCCAGGTGCGCGGGGTCTGGTGGGGCAGCCCGTAGATCAGATCGAAGTTCACGCTGCGGTAGCCCAGGCCCCGGGCGAGGTCGAGCATGGCCCGGGTCTCTTCGAAGCTCTGCACCCGGCCGATGCTCTCCTGCACCCGGGGGTCGAAGTCCTGCACCCCGAACGAGAGGCGGTTGATGCCGAGCCGGCGCAGGGTCTCGACCTGAGCCCGGCTGGTGACCGCGGGGTTGATCTCGACGGTGGCCTCGGCGGTGTCGAGCACGTCGAAGCGGGGCCGGATCATGCCGAAGAGCCGCTCGAGCTGGGCGCAGTCGAGGAAGGTCGGGGTGCCGCCGCCGATGTGGAGCTGGGCCACCTGCCGCCGCCCGCCGAGGCGCTCGGCGACCCGGTCGATCTCGATCTCGAGCAGGTCGAGGTACTCGTCGCCCCGGCTCTGGTTGCGGGTCACGATCACATTGCACCCGCAGTAGGCGCACATCCGGCGGCAGAAGGGCACATGCACGTACAGCGACAGCGGCGCCGGGTCGCGCCGGGCCCGGTCGAGGGCCTCGGCGTAGTCCGCGGGGCCGAAGTCGTCGCGCCACTCGGGGGCGGTGGGGTAGCTGGTGTAGCGGGGGCCGGGCACGTCGTAGGTGTCGATGTGGGCCGGCGGCACGTTGGGGATGACCGGCAGGCTGTCGGGCTGCATCGCTTCGCTCCGCGCTGGTGCCGCGGCGGTGATCCAAAGACCGTGCCGGGCCGGGGACGCCGTCCGGCGGTCGCCCGACGCCCGTCGGTGTTACCATCGGGTGTCACCCCCCGCCGCGAATAGTGGGCGCGTCACCATGGGGTGACGGCATCCCCCGGCGCGGCGCCCATGCGCGGTGGCACGGCGCATGCCTCGGGGGGCGTCCTGCGCGTGATGCCCGGAGTCTGCCGATGCTCGACATCCTGCTCGTCGACGACGAACCGACCATCCGCCTCTCGGTGGGCGACGCCCTCGAGGACGCCGGCCATGAGGTGACCCTGGCCGCCGACGGCGACGCGGCCCTGAGAGCGCTGGCCGCCCACCGCTTCGACGTGGTCGTCACCGACATCCGCATGCCGGGGGTCGACGGGCTGACGCTCTTCCGCCGGGTCAAGGCCGCCTCGCCCGAGACCGACGTCATCCTCATCACCGCCTACGGGGCGGTGGAGGACGCGGTCGGGGCGCTCAAGGAGGGCGCCTCGGACTACCTCACCAAGCCGTTCGACACCGGGGAGCTGCTGGTCCGCATCGAGCGCCTGGCCGAGCGGCATGTGCTCGAGCAGGCCCTGGCCGACGCCCGGGAGGCCCTCGCCGATCGGGCCCGCCCGATCATCGGCCGCTCCCCGGCGATGGTGCGGCTGCTCGAGCGGGTGTCGACCTTCGCCGAGACCGACGCCCCGGTGCTGGTGCTCGGGGAGAGCGGCACCGGTAAGGAGCTGGTCGCCCGCCAGCTCCACGCGCTGGGTGATCGCCGCGACCGGGCCTTCGTCGCGGTGCATTGCGCCGCCTTCCCCGAGACCTTGATCGAGGCCGAGCTGTTCGGCCACGAGCGGGGCGCGTTCACCGGCGCGGTCCGCCGGCGCGAGGGGCGGTTCAAGGCGGCCGACGGGGGCACGCTCTTCCTCGACGAGGTGGCCGAGATCCCGCTGCCGGCGCAGGCCAAGCTCTTGCGGGTGCTTCAGGAGGGCACCTTCGAGCCGCTGGGCACCAACACCCCGGTGCAGGTCGACGTGCGCATCGTCTCGGCGACGCACCGTGACTTGAAGCGCTGCGTCGCCGAGGGCACCTTCCGCGAAGACCTGTACTACCGGCTCAACGTGCTCGACGTGCGGGTGCCGCCGCTGCGCGACCGGCGGGGCGACCTGCCGCTGCTCGTCGAGCACTTCCTGCTGCGCTTCGCCGGCGAGTCGCCGCCCTCGCTGAGCGCCTCGGCCTGGGAGACCCTCAACGCCTACGCCTTCCCGGGCAACGTGCGCGAGCTGGAGCACGCCATCCAGCACGCGGTGGTGCTCGCCCGGGGCGGGGCCATCGAGCGGCAGCACCTGCCCTACGACATCGCGCCCCCACCGGAGGGCGGCTTCGCGGCCGAGGAGGCGCCGTTCCGCTCGCTCTCCGACGCGGTGGGCGCCTTCGAGCGGGCGTATCTGATCCGGGCGTTGAAGGAGACCGGCGGCATGAAGGCCAAGGCCGCCGAGCTGCTGGGCATCTCGCGCAAGAACCTGTGGGAGAAGCTCAAGGGGCACGGGGTGACCGACGACGAGTTCGCCGACGGTTGAGGGGCCCCGGCGAGGGCGTCAGTAGACGTCCTTGAGGTAGCGCTTGGACTTGCTGAGCTGGCGCACGTAGCCCTCGGCGCCGGCGCTGTCGTAGCCCCCGCACTCGCGCACGATGGTGCACAGCATGTCGTTGACGTCCTTGGCCATGCGGCTGGCATCCCCGCAGATGTAGATGTAGGCCCCCGCCTCGAGCCAGGCCCAGATGGCGGTCCGGGCCTCGTACATCCGATTCTGCACGTAGACCTTGTGCTCCTGATCGCGGCTGAACGCGGTGTCGAGCCGGGCGAGCCGCCCGCTCTTCACGAAGCCCTCGAGCTGGTCGCGATACAGGAAGTCGGTCGCCTCGTGCTGCGCCCCGAAGAACAGCCACGACTGGCCCGGCGACTTGCGGGTCTCGCGCTCTTCGAGGAAGGCCCGCATCGGCGCGATGCCGGTGCCCGGCCCGATCAGGATGACCGGGATGTGATCGTCGCAGAGGATGAAGTCCTTGGTCTCGTGCAGGTAGACCGCGATCTCGACCCCCGGGCCGGCCCGCTCGCCGAGGAAGGTCGACGAGACCCCCTTGCGCATCGAGCCGAACAGCTCGTAGCGCAGCACATCGACGCACAGGTGCACCTCGCCGGGGTGGGCGTTGGGGCTCGAGGCGATGGAGTACAGCCGGGGCGCGAGCGGGCGCAGGGCGTCGACGAACGCCTGGGGCTCGGGCTGCAGATCGGCCGCCTGCACGAAGTCGATGAGCTGGTGATCGGCGATGTACTTCGTCTGGAGCTTCTTGTCGGCCAGGATCGGCGCGAAGCGGTTGGCGTTGCGGGCGACCTCGGCCATCGCCAGCATCTTGCGGTCGATCTGCATCACGTCCCGCTTGTAGATGCAGACGTCGCGGATGGTGAACCACTCGCCGTCGTGCTGCACCGGGGTGTCGCGGGGGATGCCCACCGCGGAGAGCACCCGCCGCACCAGATCGGGACAGTTGCGGGGGAAGATGCCCAGCGAGTCGCCGGCCTTGTACTCGATGCCCGAGCCCTCGAGCGACAGCGCGACGTGGCGGGTCTCCTTCTTCGAGGTGGGGTGGTTGAGGTTGTAGTTCTCGATCACGGTGGCGAAGAAGGGGTTCTTCTTGGTGCCGATCTTCTTGGGCTTCGGCTTGGGTGTGGGGGCCGGCTGCGGCACCGGGGGGGGGGGCGCCGGGGGGGGGGGCGCCGCCGACAGGTCGACGCTGGCCAGCGCGGCGAGCGCCTGCTGGAGCCACTGATCCCACGGCTCTTCGAAGTCGGTGTCGCAGTCCTGGCGGGGCACGATGCGGGTGGCGCCCAGCTCCTCGAGGCGGCGGTCGAACTCCTTGCCGCACTCGCAGAAGTCCTCGTAGGCGGTGTCGCCGAGCCCGCAGACCCCGAACTTGAGGTCGGGCAGCGGCGGCGCGCCGCCGTCCATCAGGTACTCGTGCAGCTCCTCGGCGTTCGACGGCGGCTCGCCGGCCCCGAAGGTGCTCGTGATGATGAGCAGGACCGACAGCGAAGGCAGCAGCCCGTGGTCGAAGTCCTCCATGTCGAGCACGACCGCCGGGATGCCTCTGGCCTGGATCGCCTCGCCGGTGCGCTCGGCGAGATCCTGCGAGTTGTAGGTCTCTGTGCCGTAGAGAATGTGGACCGGCTGCATCACCTTCTCCGGATTGCCGGGTCGACCCGGGGATGCAGCATAACGCCCGAAACCGCTGCGGGCCAGACCGTACCCCGGGACGGGCGGCGCGCCTCGGGTGGCGGCCGTTGCGCTATGCGGAATGCGGCCTCCGGTGTCCCGATTCGTTGACATGCACCGGGTGCGTTGCGAGCATCGCCCGGTGAAGTCCTGCCTCTCGTGCCGCGCCGACGTCCCGCCTCCGGTGGCGGTGTGCCCGTTCTGCGGGGCCCGCTTCGCCGACGCGCCGCCCCGGCCCTCGAACCCGGCCGATCCGGCCGCAGCACCGGCCGATCCCGAGGCCAGCGAGCTGCCGCCGCCGCGCCAGGACAGCCACCTGCTTCAGCTCCCGCCGGCCCCGATGGTGATCATGGGCGGCGCCCGCGCCCGCCGGGCCCGGCAGCGGCGGGGCCTGTGGCTGGCGGTGCCGGTGGCGCTCGTGCTGGTGGGGCTGGTGGCCTACGGGGTGCGGGCCCGGGGGGTCGCGCTGCCGATCGAGGGGCTGGATCCGATCCTGGCCGACGAGCCGGTGGTCTGCGGGGACGCGCCCGACTGCGTGATCGTCTACCTCGCGCCGTGGGACGCGGCGAGCCGGGAGACCGCCGAGCTGCTGCCGGCGCTGCGGGCGGCCTGGGCCGAGGACGGGCCGGCGCTCGAGGTCGTCGTCGGCGCCGGGGCCCGGGACGAAGCGGCGCGCATGGCCCGGGCGGTCCGCGGTTCGAGCTGGGTCGATCCCCGCGACGCGCTGCCCGCCGCGCTCGAGCTGACCACGGTGCCCACCTGGCTGCGGGTGACGTCGGGCCGGGTCGTGCGCCGGGTGGACGGGACCTTCCTGCCCCTCGACCGGCAGCTCGAGGCGCTGGATCTGCCGCTGCTCGGCGACGAGGAAGAGGGGGCGCTCGACGAGCGGCGGGTGCTGACCGGCGAGGCCGCCCCGGCCGACCGGGCCGGCGCGCTCGACGGCGCGGACGCCCGCGACGAGGCCGAAGCGGCCCCGGACGAGTAGCCCCGGCTCAGCCCAGCAGGCTGAGGGCGGCGATCGTACCCACCCCCAGCGCCCCGCCCAGCGCCAGCCAGCGCGCCCCCTGCGACGGGGCGTGCAGGCCGTGCCCCAGGACGTGCAGCAGCGCGCCCGAGACCAGGGCGAGGAAGAGCGCCGAGCCGAACGGCGGCAGGTCGTGCAGCAGCGGGTCGCCGGCGACGAAGCCCACCACGGTCGCCGCGACCATCACCCCCAGGATCGCGATCACCGCCCGCCGCCCGGCCACCTCGGCCAGCGCCCACCACACGAGCAGGCCCACCGGCAGGCGGTGCACGATCACCGCGACCGCCAGCGAGGCGTGGGTGTGATCGTGGGTGTGCTCGGGCATGGTCAGGGCCGCCCCGTCGATCAGCGCGTGCAGGGTGAGGCCGCCGACCGCGAACAGCGTCGCGCCCGCCCGCCCGGACTCGTCGGCCAGCCGCCGCTCGACGAGCCAGGGCAGGGCCGCGCCCACCGCCAGCGCCGCCGCGGCCCAGACCCCGGCGTCGGCGAAGGCCGCCGGGGCCAGGTGCAGGGCGACGAGGCCGCCGATGGTCACCATCACGTAACCGTCGAGCACGCGCCGGAGCCGGGCGTCGGGCTGCGCCAGCCCGATCAGGATCGGACCGGCCAGCAGCGCGGCGATGCTGAGCAGGAGCAGGGGCATCGGGCTCGGGGGGTCGAGGATATCCGGCGGAGACTAGGAGGGCCCCGGGGGGAAGTCAACGCGGGTCACCCCGCGGTAGTGGCCTACTTTGACCGCGACCCGCGCCGTGCCGCGCTATGCCGCGGAAACCGTCAGATTCTCGTCGGGTAGCGGCCACCCCAACAGATCCTCGACCGCCCACGTCTTCGTGACCAACCCCGACGCCATGGCAGGGGTGAGTCCGTCGAGCGACATGTGCGGCCGGACGAAGTTGTAGAAGGCGAAGTGCAGCGCGATGGCCGCCTTGTGGTTCGCGAGCTTCTTGCTGAATGCGTTCGTCAGCCGGGTGAAGCGCCGCATCATCATCCGCATCGTGAGGTTCTGCCGCTCGACGAACGAGGTCGAGATCAGCGACTCGTCCGGGTGGCCGACCAGCGGGGTCTTCGTCGTCCACTGCACCTTCTGCGGGCTGTACTTGCCCAGGCCGGGGTGACCGGCGCCGAAGTGCTTCACGAGCTGGGCATACGTGCACTCGGGCCCGAACACCTGCTCGATGGCGTCGACGTAGGACGACAGGCCGTCGCTGGTGAGCTGCGGCGTACAGGCCAGCCGCGGGGCAAGGTCGGAGATGAACGCCAGCGCCGAGCCCGCATCGCGCCCGCCGACGTGATGGTTGATGACCAGCTTGGACTTCGCGCACAGCGAGACCCAGACCCAGGCGTCGCCGACCTTCCGGCCCTTCGCCTTGTCCTCTTCGGTGATGTTCTTCTTCTTCTTGCCCACGTAGGACCAGATCTCATCGAGCTCGATGACGGGCGCGTGGACTTCGTAGACCATTTCGTCGAGCAGATCGGCGCAGCGCGCGCCGACGTCGACCAGCAGCCGGAGGACGGTGCCGCGGTTGACGCCGGTGATCCGGGCCGTGCTGCGGATGCTGTTGCCCTCGACCAGCGCCCGCACGACGGCCGCCTTACGCTCTACAGGGAGGTGATTGGCCATGGGGTTCCCCTTGACTCGGCAGGGGGAACGGCGCGACCCTCAGAGGTACCACGCTCGGTGACGGTGTACGCCGTTCCGGGTTGGAGCCCGTCCGAAGCGCCAACTTCGGGCGGGCTTTTCTATATGTTGTGTGCCTCGCTTCTGACAACGTCAGTATAACACAGGAGCCGCATAGCCGCGCGGTTTTGAGGCACATTAGCCCACCATTTGTTCAGTATCGCGTGCGGTCCTCCGATGCCACCGCAAGGTCACGCTCTGCGGTCGCATGCGGCGGGCTGTGAGTGGTCGCCCGGGTCCGGCCCACGGGCCGACGGGACAAGGTGGGCTGAACGGCGAGCAGGGCCGCGCAAGTGCGCGCACCGGTAGCGTTTCGGGGTCTGCGCATCGCAGAGACCTCCCATTCGACGCACGTCTGGCGTCGAGAAAGAGTTGATCTTGTGGTGCGAGTGCCCTAGCGTGCGGGTGTTCTTTCGCTGCTTGGGCGCTCGCTCGACAGCTAGAAACCCCTCGGTGGCAGCCGGGGGGTTTCGCGTTTCAGGGCTACTTCACGGGCAAGCCTCCAGTGTCTTCGAATCCGTCTAGCGAATGAAAATTCGACACGACGAATGACGATCCGACACGAGGCTATGGGTATGACATACGGCGGGTCAAGGGACTTCGTTGCGAAGTCCGCGCGGCGCATAAGGCTAACTTGATCAGTCACCTTGATCAAGCTGGATTTGATCACGCTGGACTTATTCGCCTGACGAATCCTCGTCGGGCAGCGGGTCGAGCAGATCCCGCACGTCGATGAGCAGGACCCACGCCAGGGCGGCGAGGGTGTTCATGCGGGCGTCGTTCTTCTCGTCCTGTAGCAGCCGATAGATCGTGGACTTCGCCACGCCGCTCCGCTCCGAGAGCCGGGTGATGGTGATCCCCGTCCGGTCGATCCGGTCCGCAAGCCGCTGACGGATGCGTCTGGCGGCCCTCACGCGGGCGGCCTGGATCTCGGGGTCGTCGGCGGGTTTGGCCATGCGGCGAGGATACCGCCGCCCAACCCGGCCGGCACACCGCAGCGAGAACACGGCGCATACGACCTGAGTTTCGGTCATTAGCCGTTGCAAATATTGGACTCGGGCCGATAGTGTCAGGCTGACAGCCCGGCGATGGACGCTCGCCGGTGTCGGAGAGGAGCCCCCGATGACGACTGGCCCGAAGTCGACGCCACCCGTGCGTCAACGCGACCCGACCGCCCGGCGGATGCTGGCCGACGTGCTCGCCTTGGAGGGGTCGCGCTGGCCCGAGACGCGCCCGGCCTATGCCGCGGCCCTGCTACGCCTCGCAACGCGCTGTGAGCGGATCGAGGCGCGCGCGGAGATGTACCAGTGGGCGACGGTCGAGTTCGGCGGGCTGCTGAACCAGCGCAGCGAACGGGTGAGCGAGTGCAGGGCCGACGCCCTCGCCGACGTGGTGGCCGAGATCGCGGGGACGCTGCTGCGCTTTCGGTCGGGGCTCGACGATGCGCGCTGGCCCAACCTCACGTCGATGCTGCGGGCGGCGATGCTCTGGACGTCGACGGATATCTACCGCATCCGCTACGAGCGGCACACCAGCCGCACAGCGCCCGAGCTGCGCGACGGCGACCGCCCGGCGGTGGGCCGTCCCGACGCCCGCACGCTGGCCAACGAAGTCCTCGCCCTGCTCGCGGACGACGCTCGGACTTCGAAGGCGCTGCGGCTGGTCGGGCTGGGCTACAGCGTGGCCGAAGCCGCTCGCCGAACCGGCGCGAGCCGACAGCAGATCTACCGGGCGCGGGATGAACTGCTGTCGAGGATCGAGGGGGAGGACGATGCGGGCGATGAATGACCCGGCGGTGAGATGTCAGGATGCCCGAGACTGTTGCGGCGTGCGGCGTTGAGGCTTTGACGGTCGAGTCCGGCGGAGTCGAGGCGGGAAGGTCAAGGGCGGGATCCGCTCAAAGTAGGCCACTACCCACCCCGCGGGATCGTCAGCCGTCGGCCGGCGGATCCCACGGCACCCGGGGATCGTCCTCGGGATCGGTGACCCCCGGGGCCGGCGGATCGGCGGGGTCGGTGCTCGCCGGGATGCCTTGCAGCCAGGTGCAGCGGGTCAGCCCCAGCAGCTCGCCGAGGTGGAGCTGGACCTCGCCCTCTTCGCGGCGGGGGTGCACGACCGCCGCCGCCAGCTCGATGCGCCCGCCGCCGAGCCAGACGATGTGCCGCCGGGACAGGGCGGTGTCGGTGAGGGTGGTGTCGTCGTACAGCCGGTGCTCGGCCCGCCGGCTGCCGCTCGCCCGGCCGAGCGCCTCGCCGGGCAGCAGCGCCACCCGCCGCCCGTCCTCGGGGCCGCTGAGGACCTCGAGGGCCTCGGCCAGACCGTCCGGCTCGCGCCAGGTGTCGTCGGCCTCGGTCAGCTCGGGGTCGGCCATCGCCGTCGGGGTCCGCATCGGCCGCCGGGGGTCGTCGAGCAGCACCTGCACCGTGGCCCGGGCGTCGGCCAGCAGGTGAAGCCACAGATCCTCGGGGCTGAAACCCACCGACAGCTTCGGCCCCAGCCGCCGCAGGCGGGGCGTCGGGCGGATGAGCAGCGGCTCGGTCTGGCGGGGGGCCCAGCCGCCCAGCCGGCTCTCGAGCATGCGCCGCCGGGCCCCGAAGCGATAGCGCAGCCGCACCAGCCCCGAGCGGGGCGGGGCCTCGACGAGCGCCAGGGCGAGGTGCTCGATGCCCACGAAGCCCGACCCGGCCTCCTCGGCGCGCACGTAGGCCGCCTCGATCATCCGGGCCGCCTCGGGGCCGGGCATCGGCCAGCCGTCGGGCCAGCGCTCGCCCCGCAGGACGGGTGAGGCCAGGCCCGGCACGCTCGCCGCGGTCAGGATGCCCCCGTGCACCACCCGGTGGACCTCGGGCAGCGTGCGGCGGGCGGTGGCGATGGCGTCGGCCAGCGCGCGACCGCCGGCCAGGGCCCCGTAGAGCCCGTCGAGGAACGGGCCCACGCTGCCGGCCGGCATCGGGTGGTGGGGTATGAGGCAGGCCCGGGCGCCCAGATCCATCAGCCGGGCGGTGATGCGCGGCCGGCCCACCGGGCGGGCCGCGCCGGGGAACCACGGCACGACCAGATCGGCCCGGGCGATGTGATCGGCGACGTGCACCGCGTCGGCCCCGCCGAGCACGTCGAGCAGCGCGGCCAGCTGCCCCTGGGGCACGATCAAGTGCAGGACGAGGCCATGATCGGGCGGCACGCCCACCGCCAGGGAGGTCGACGGGGGCAGCCCCTGGCGCACGCAGCTCCCGTCGATGAGGCGCCGGAGCTGCTCGGCGACCGGGTCGTCCCCCAGGAGCCGCACCCGGGTGCTCAACCCGGCGCCGACGCGCGGCCGGTCGCGCTCACGGGGGGCGAGGCGGGCGACGATCAACCCGTCGAGGGCCGCCTCGCCGGTGGGGCCGGGGCGCCCGAGCCCCTCCCAGGGCAGGTTGCGGACGCCGGGCACCACGCTCTCGATGACCAGCAGCATCGACGCCCGGTGGGTGCGGGCCGCGCCCCGGGCGGCCCCGAACACCCCGGCGAGGGCCGGGCTGGCGTCGAACAGGGTGGACAGCGCCGGCCGGGGGTCGGCGTGCCCCGCCGCGAGGGCGTCGAGCTCGGCCCGCAGCCGGCGCACCCGAGTGGCCTCGAGGCGGGCCCGGGCCGGGGTCTCGTGAGGCGCGCGGCAGGAGACCCGCCAGCTCCCGCCGGCGGTGCTCTCGATGCCGAGGTGGATCTCGATGACCATGCCGCTCCGGTCGATCGAACAGGCTCCCCTTCTCAATAGCATGCCCGCCGGTCCACGGCACGGCCGGGGTGCCGAACCGCGGCCTGAGCGGGCGCCCTGCCCGGGGGGCTTGCACCGAACCGCCGCCCCGGGTCAATCTCGATCTCAGGAGGCGCACACAGCCTCCGAGTCCCGCTGAGGGGGCGAACCCGGGGGCCGACGCGGCGGTCGGCGCACCGGGGGGCGGGGACGGGACCCCGCCGCCATCGACCATGCGCCGAACGAGGAGGTGATCCATTGCAGAATCGCAACACTACGGCTCGTGAGGTGGCGCTGCTCTGACCGCAGCGTCGGGGCATACCCGACGCCACCGCATCCGGGGGCGCGGACGCCGTAGCCGCGACCGGCTCCACCCCGCCGACCGGCGGCGGATCTGCCCCCGGATTCTCTTCCCCCCTCCCCTTCCATCGCAGTTGAAGCGCCCGGACGGCCACCACCGCCGACCGCGCTCCGACGCCCTGCCGACACCCCACAGACACCCGCTCGACGACCGGAAACGGTCACCGGGGCACCCCCGACACGATCAGTGACGGGCTCGGTCCACGATCGCGCACCCGTCGGCGAAAAAGCAGGCAAAGGCCGCCGTTTGCCATTAAGATACCGCCCCGGTTCATCGAGCGGTCGGTGAGCACGTACGGCCCACGAGGAGATTCCGATGGCCACTGAGCCTCAAATCGGCGACCTGCGGGAAGACCCGGACTTCGAAGGGGTGCCCGACGAGGTCCGCGAGATCCGCACCAAGGAGTTCCGGCAGATCCTCTTCAACGAGCGCAAGCGCATCATGAGCAACGCGCGGCGCACGCTGACCGAGGAGATGACCGTCGATCAGGACGACCTGCCCGACGAGATGGACCTCGCCAGCGCCGACTACAACCAGTCGCTCTCGTTCCGGCTGCGGGGCCGGGAGTCCCACCTGCTCGGCAAGATCGAAGAAGCCCTCGAGCGCCTCGACGACGGCGACTACTGGCGCTGCGAAGAGTGCGACGCCTGGATCGGCTTCCGTCGGCTGCGGGCCCGCCCGGTCACCAAGCTGTGCATCGTCTGCAAAGAGAAGCAGGAGCACCGCGAGCGGGCCTACGCCTGAACCCCGGCTCAGCCTCCCGCGCCGGGTGACGCGCGCCGGGCCTCCAGAGTCCGCTCCTCCAGCCAGCCGACGATCGACGGCCAGACCCGCCGCCGGGCGTCGGGGTGCACGACCAGATCGAGGTGGTTGAACTCGCGCTCGTCCCCGTTGACCCGGCTCGGCGCGCGCAGCGTCAGCCCCGGCCAGCGGTGGCCGAACGCCCGCGGATCACACTGCCACGGCGGCGCCAGCCCATCCCCCGGGGCGGCCACCACCAGCGTCGGCCCCCAGCCGGCCCCCGGCGCCGGCAGCGCCCAGCCCGACCCCCCCGACAGCAGCGACGGCACCGGTGAGGCCGCCCCCGGCCCGTACCACGCCCGGCGCAGCGTCAGCGGCATCGGGGCCAGCGCCTGACGCACCAGCGGGCGGTGGATCCGGGCCGGCAGCCCGTCGGTCAGCACCAGCCGCACCACCGAGCGCCCGCCCACCGTCCGCCGGCCCAGATCACGCCACGTCGGCGCGCCGGGCGCGGTCAGCACCCCCCGCATCGCCGCCGAGAAGCCCCCGCTCGCGAGGGGCGCCCCGACGCCGACCCGCCCCGCGAAACTGGCCCGGGCCCCGAACAGCGCGGTGCCTCCCAGATCGAGCCCCACGCCCAGCGGCGGCCGCTCCAGGCCGGCGCAGATCGCCTCGATCGCCGCCCGCCACCCGCCGGGATCGGGCCGCCCGCTCAGATCGGGCGCGATGACCAGAAAGCCCGCCCGGGCCAACACCGGACCCAGCCCGCCGCAGCCCGGCAGATCCCAGATCGCCGGCCGGGTCCCCAGCCCGTGCACCAGCAGCACCGTGCCCCGGGGCGCGCCCGCCGGCCGCCAGACCCACCGCGCGCCCGCCCGATCGCGCCGGGCGTGCACCGCGCCACCACACCCGGCCAGCCCCAGCGCGCCCAGGCCCCCGAGCACCGCCCGCCGGCTCGGCTCAATCACGGGCCACCAGCCAGTCGTGGATCACCGGGAAGACATCCACCGCCGCCGACTCACCGATCGTGAGATCCAGGTGCCCGTAATCCGCCGCCGCGCCGTTGGCCCGGCCGATCACGACCATCCGCTTGACCGGCGACCGGATCATCCGAAACGCGCCCATCATCGACGCCGGGGTGCCCAGATGATCCAGCGACCCGGCCACGAAGAGCGTCGGCACCTCGATCGCCCGCATCGCCCCGGTGTAATCCCGCGCGCCGTCCCGCGAGACCAGCCGCCCGGCGACCAGCGAGTCGAAGAACTGCCGCAGCACCGCGATGGGCAGATCGGCCGTGCCGTGCGCCGCCAGCTTGCGGGCCGCGCCCCGGGGCAGGTTGTCCAGGTTCCACAAGATGTGCAGCGGGGCCACCGCCGGCTGATCGGCCCACGGCGCGCTCAGGGGCCCCAGCGCGCCGGTGGGCACCTTCGACAGCAGCCACTCGCCCAGAGGCAGCAGCGCCCCGCTCGCCTCGAGCCACGGCATGTGATGGGGCACCACCGCCGGCGAGCCCACCGCGGTCAGCGAGCGCACCCGGCCCTGCTCGCCCAGCGGCAGCCAGCCGTACATCACGATGCCGCCCATGCTGTGCCCGACCCAGTGCACCGGCCGCCCGCCGTGGCGGGCCGAGACCGCCGCGATCGCCGCCGGCACGTCGTAGCGGATGTAGTCGTCCACCGACCAGGTCCACGCCTTCTCGCCGAACAGCCCCGGCTTCTCCGAGGCCCCGCCGCCGCGCAGATCGAGCGCGTAGACCTCGAACCCCCGCCGCTGCAACCACACCGCGAAGCTGCTGCGGTCATCCAGATCCCAGGTGTAGGTGTTGCTCATGATCCCGTGGCACAGGATCACCGGATGCCGCCGCCGGGGCGCGCCGGCCCGCGCCGGATAATGCCGCAGCGCCAGGGTCCAGCCATCGGCCGTGCGGGCCTCGATCGAGCCCGCCTCGCGCACGCCGACCGGATACATCGCGCCCGCGCATCCGCAGAGCGCCCCGGCGAGCAGGCCCGCAGCGAGCGCCCGCCTCACGACCCCGCGGCCCGATTCCGCCGCCGATCGACCCGGTCGAGCACCAGCACCGCCGCCCCCGCCGCGAGCACGATGCCCACCACCAGCCCCCACGACGTGCGCCCGGTGCCCGCCTGCTCGAGCACGATCTCCCCCGGCAGCCGCAGCGCGCCCAGCATCAGCCCGGTCAGGGCCATCATCGTCATGTCGTGGGCCCGATCGAACAGCCACGCCACCACCCGGGCGAAGCCCAGCATGCCCAGCCCCACCCCGGCGAGGAAGACCCCCACGAACAGCACGTCCGCGCTCCACGCATGCGCCGTCAGCCCGCTCAGCGGATCCATCGGCCGCCCCAGCCAGCCGAGCACATGCCCCACCGTCTGGTGCAGCGCGGTGAACACCGCGTGGTACTGCCCCAGGAACAACAGCAGGAACGAGCCCGACAGCCCCGGCAGCACCATCGCCGAGATGGCGATCACCCCGCACAGGAAGATCCACCACAGCGGCGCCCGCTGCTCCTCGAGCACCACCAGCGCCGGGGTCTGCTCGACCCACGCGACCAGCGCGGCCTTGTCGGTGAAGATGCGGGCGTTCGGCAGCCGCTCGACCCCCGCCTTGGCCAGCACGCCCTTCTCGTCGAACAGCACCGCCGGGGCCCCGGGCGCCACCGCGTCCCGCTGAGCGATGACCGTATTCGCGTCGGAGTGATGGCGCAGCTTGCCCGGATAGAGCACCGCCGCCGGCGCGGCGTCCTGCCGGGCCACGCTCAGGGCGATGCCATCCGGCTGGAGCCCCACCACCAGCCAGGCCCCGGCCGCCGCCGTCGCCAGGACCAGCGCCCCCGCCAGATTGCGGCTGTGCACCCGGGTCAGCGGGATCCAGGCCGAGGCCAGGATGAGCCCGAAGAACAGCGCGTAGGTCGGCCCCGGGTGATCGATCATCAGCCCGGTGATCACCTTGCTCAGCCCGACGATGGCCACCGCGATGCCGGCCAGCACCGGGACCAGGACCGCCCAGTGCATCGCCTTGAACTCGGCCCACGCCTCGCCCACGCGCCCCTTGAACAGCGGCGCCAGGAAGGCCGGCGAGATCGAGCGGATGGCGTTGATGAACGCCTCGTAGATGCCGGTGATGAAGGCGATCGTGCCGCCGCTGACCCCCGGCACCACATCGGCGGCGCCCATCAGGAAGCCCCGGGCGAAGAGCCCGGCGGCGGAGCGGGGGGTGAAGACCGGGCGCGGGGGGCGCTGACTCGGATCGGCCACGGCGCGTCCTTTCGCAGAGGTGCGGGACGCGCAGGATAGTCCGCCGGGCCGGCGAATCAAGCCGCCTGTGGAGGGCGCGGCGTCAGGCGGGGCGGGGCGCCGGCTGGAACGGAGCCAGGGCCGCGCGCAGGCGACCGTAGGCCCGGTGGGCCCGGATGCGGGCGGCGCCCTCCTTGATGCCCAGCGAGCGGGCCACCTCGCGGAACGGGCGCTCCTCGAGCTTGTGCATCGCCACCACCGTGCGCTGCGAATCGGGCAGCCCGTCCACCGCCGCCCGCACCGCCTCGATGACCTCGAAGCGCTCGGCCAGCGGCGGCCCGCCGCCCGGCGCCGGCTCGGGCAGGGCGCCCTCCCGGGTCAGATCCTCCCGGGCCCGGCCCCGGCGGCGCATGTCGTCGATGGCGACGTGGCGGGCGATGGACAGCACCCACGGCCCCACCGGCGCGCCCCGGCGGTAGCGGTCGCGGGCCCGGTGCACCTTGAGGAAGGTGCGCTGCAACAGATCCTCGGCCCGCTGAGGGCCGACCCACCGGCGCAGGTGGTGCAGGACGAGCGGGGCCAGCTCGGCGTAGACCGCCTCGAAGGCGGCCGAGTCGCCGTCGGCGTAGCGCCCCATCGCGTCGGTGAGGGCCTGCCAGCGGGCGTCGCTCGAGCGGGGGGTGGGGGCGGTGGTCATGGGGCGTCTCCGTTGGATTCGGTTTTGTGCGCGGTGCAGGGCCCGTCGGGGCAGACCCGGGGGAAGTCGATCGGGGTCCGGGCCGACTCAGCGAGCAGGTTGAGGAAGACATGCATCGAGACGAAGGCGATCAGCTCGACGAGCGCGGCGTCCGAGAACCCCGCCTCGCGCAGCGCCTCGACGTCGCCGTCGGCCACCACGCCCCGCTTCACCACCAGCTCCCGGGTGAAGCGCAGGACGGCCTCCCGCCGGGGGTCGGGATCGACCGCCCACCGGCTGTCGTCGATGCGATCGGGGCACAGCCCCGACCTCTGGCCCAGAGCGGCGTGGGCCGACAGGCAGTAGGTGCAGCCGTTGGCCTGAGCCACGGCCAGGGCCACCTGCTCCATGAGCGCCGGATCGAGGGCGCTGCTCGTCAGGCAGCCGAACATGCCCAGCAGGTGGTGCAGCACGCCCGGGGCGTGGGCCAGCGTGCGGACCACGTTGGGCCGCAGGCCGGTGGCCGCGGCGTACTGCTCGACGAGCTTGCGACCCTCGGGGCACAGCTCGGTCGATTCGAGCGGCGGGATCCGGGGCGGGGGGGTGTCGGTGCGCATGCCCTCCCCTTACGCAGCGACCGTGCCACGCGCGCCGCGCTCCCGCCGCCGACGCCCCGAACCCGCGCCCCGCCGGGCCCCCGGCCAGCGCCGCCCCGCCGGCCGGGCGCGACCCCCACCCCGAAGTCTCGTGGTCATCACGGGATCTCGTGGCGCCGGCCACGAGATCCCGTGTAGCGTCGGCCGATGTTCGTCGACGCCCACCTGCCCGGGGCCTTCGAGTCCCTGCGCCGCCTGCTGCTCGAGCTCGCCCGGACCCATGACGCCGAGGCCCTGCCGGCCCGGGTCGTCGATCGGCTGGCCGCGGCCCCCGACGTCACCCTGGCCACCCTGTGGCTCGGATCACCGCCCGCCGTCGCCGCCACCGCCGGCCTCGACGACCCCGCCGTCGCCCGCGGCCTCGCCGCCCTCGCCGAAGGCCCCGTCGCCCGGGCCATCGCCCAGGGCGAAGCGATCCACGCCCGGCTCGGCCGCACCCCCGACGACGGCACGCCCCAGTGGATGATCGACGCCCGCCTGCGCGGCGTCGGCTTCGCCCCGCTGCTCGGCCGGGACGCCCCGCTCGGCGCGCTGGCGGTCTACACCTGGCGCCCGTTCGACCCCGCCGCGCTCGACTCGCTGCGGGTCGTCGCCGACCACCTCGCCGCCGCGCTCGACACCGCCCGGGCCTTCGCCGAGATCGAGCGGCTCAAGCAGGCGCTCGAGGTCGAGAACGCGCTGCTCAAGGACGAGGTCGACGACGTCACCCGCTGGGGCGGCCTCATCGGCCAGAGCGAGGCGATGTCCCGGGTCATCGCCCGCATCGACGTCGTCGCCCACACCGACGCCACGGTGCTGGTGCACGGCGAGTCGGGCGTCGGCAAAGAGCTGGTCGCCCGCGAGATCCACCGCCGCAGCGACCGGGCCGACCGCCCGCTGGTGCGGGTCAACTGCGCCTCGATCCCCGCCGAGCTGTTCGAGAGCGAGTTCTTCGGCCACGTCCGGGGCGCCTTCACCGGGGCCATCCGCGACCGCCTCGGGCGCTTCGCCGCCGCCGACGGGGGCACGCTCTTCCTCGACGAGGTGGGCGAGATCCCGCCCGGCTTGCAGGGCAAGCTGCTGCGGGTGCTGCAAGAGGGCCAGTACGAGCGGGTCGGCGAAGAGCGCACCCGCTCGGTGGACGTGCGCATCATCGCCGCCACCAACCGCGACCTGCCGGCCGAGGTCGAGGCCGGCCGCTTCCGGCGCGACCTCTACTACCGGCTCGAGGTCTTCCCCATCGAGGTCGCCCCCCTGCGGGCGCGCCTCGCCGACATCGAGCCCCTCGCCCGCCACTTCACCGAGCGCGCCGCCCAGCGCTTCAACGTGCCCCGCGCCACGCTCGACCGCCCGGCCATCGACGCCCTCGAGGCCCACCCCTGGCCGGGCAACGTGCGCGAGCTGCGCAACGTCGTCGAGCGGGCCGTGCTCGCCTGCCGGGGCGGCGTGCTGCGCTTCGAGGGCCTGCAACGGGCCGCCGCCGAGCTGCCCCCGGCGTCGTCGGGGCGGGTGCTGACCGACGCCGAGATGAGCGACCTCGTGCGGTCCAACCTCGAGCGGGCGCTGGTGCAGGCCGAGGGCCGGATCTACGGCGCCGAGGGGGCCGCCGCGCTGCTCGGGGTGCCGGCGACGACGCTGGCCTCGCGGCTCAAGGCGCTGGGGCTGAGGTAGGTGGGCGGCGGGCGGCGGGCGCGTCACGCCCGCGCGCCTCACGGACGTGATCTGCATTCGGTGCCTCGCGCCCGCCACCGCGTACGGACCGATGGGCGCCGTCGGCGCCGCGCCCGTCACCGCGTACGGACCCGATGGGCCCGGCGCACATCGCGCCCACGCCGCTTACGGCGCCGACTCCGCGGGCGCCCATCGCGCCCGCCACCGCGTACAGACCCGATGGGCCCGGCGCACATCGCGCCCACGCCGCTTACGGCGCCGACTCCGCATGCGCCCATCGCACCCGCCACCGCGTACGGCGCCGACTCCGCGCGTGCACATCGCGCCCGCCACCGCGTACGACGCCGACTCCGTGCGTGCACACCGCGCCCGCACCGCGTACGGCGCCGACTTCGCGCGTGCACATCGCGCCCGCCACCGCGTACGGCGCCGACTCCGCGCGTGCACATCGCGCCCTCAACGCGTACATCCCCGATTCGCCGAGTGCACATCGCGTCTGTCACCGCGTACATCCCCGATTCGCCGAGTGCACATCGCGTCTGTCACCGCGTACATCCCCGATTCGCCGAGTGCACATCGCGTCTGTCACCGCGTACATCCCCGATTTGCCGAGCGCACATCGCGTCTGTCACCGCGTCCACGAGGCGCGTCGGCGGGCGGATCAGGCGGCGTCCCAGGTGAGCACGAGCTTGCCGACGAGCGCATTGCCGGTCATCTGGCGGTGGGCCGCCTCGGCGTCCTCGAAACGAAAGACCGTGTCGAGCACCGGGCGCAGCCGCGGCGCGGGCCCGGCGAAGAGCGGCAGGGCGTGGGCGGCGAAGTGGCGGGCGACGGCGATCTTCTCTTCGAGTGGGCGGGGCCGCAGCACGGTGCCCTGGATGCGGATGCGCCGCTTCAGCACGACCGCCAGCGGCATCGCGCAGTCGAGGCCGGCGAGCAGACCCACCAGGATGAGGCGCCCGCGATCCCCCAGGCAGCGGACGCTCTCGGCGGTGTAGGCCCCGCCGACGAGCTCGAGCACCCGATCGACCGGGCCGTCGGCGGTGACCGCGTCGGCGAAGGTGGCCGGCGCCGAGGGCACGACGCCCCGGGTGAGGCCGAGGGTCTTCGCCCGCTCGAGCTTCTCCGGCGTGCGCGAGGTCCCGATGGCGGTCGCGCCCCAGGCGGCGGCGAGCTGGACGGCGGCGGTGCCGACGCCCGATCCGACGGCGTGGATCAGGACCCGGTGGCCGGGGGCCATGCCGCCCTGCACGACGAGGGCGTCGTAGGCGGTGAGGAAGGCTTCGGGGATGGCGGCGGCGGCGGCGAAGTCGAGGCCGTCGGGGATCGGCAGGACCTCGCGGTGGTGGGCGGTGAGCTGCTCGCTGTAGCCCCCGCCGGCCACGAGGCCCATGACCCGGTCGCCGACCTCGACGCCCCGCACCCGGTCGCCGCGCTCGATGACCTCGCCGGCGTATTCGAGGCCGGGCACGTCGGGCACGATACCCGGCGGCGCGGGGTAGAAGCCCCGCCGCTGGAGCACATCGCCCCGGTTGATCCCGGCGGCCCGCACCCGGATCCGGACCTCTTCGGGCCCGGGGCGCGGCGCCGGCCGCTCGGCGAGCGCGAGGCCGCCGCCGTCTTCGATCCGCATCACCCGCATGGTCTTCGTGTCGCTCATGGCGCGCCTCCTGTCGCGTGCTGCCAGCGCAGTGGATGAAGCACGGCGGGGCCCGTCGCGCAAGGCGGGCCGCGGGTGTACAGTGCGCTCAGGCCCCGCGCGCCCCGGAGGTGTTCCCATGCGCACGCCCCTGCTCCTGACATCGTTCGCGCTCGTCGCCTGCGGCGGGACGCCCCCGCCGCCCTCGGCCCCGCCGCCGAAGCCGGCGTACTCGACGCTGGCGCAGACCCCGACGCCGATCGACGACCCGGCCCCGGTCAAGCGGTACGTGATCCTGTACGCGGGCGAGCTGCCCGGCGAGTCGACGGTCGAGAAGAACCTGTCGCTCGGCAGCTACGTGGCCGAGGTGGGCAGCTCGCCGAACGGCATGGAGGTCGCCCTGCCCGGCGTGCTGTGCACCATCGCGCCCACCGACCGCCCGGCGGACGTGCCGAAGCACTTCCTGCCGGCCGATCTGAAAGAGCACGGGCTCGACGAGGACGAGGCCCGGGCGCTGGGCGAGGCGGGGCGCGCGGCCGGCGTGGAGTGCGTGATCGAGGACGACGAGCTGCCGATCCGGGCGATGCCGCCCTACGCCGAGGCGGCGGCCGAGGCGCTGGCCGAGAGCACGCAGGGCTGGATCCACGATCCGCAGACGGGGCGCTACTGGCCCAAGGCGGCGTGGAAGGCGAGCCGGGCCGAGAACAAGACGTTCGCGGTCGGGCGCCATGTGCGGGTGCTGAAGGACAAGGATCCCGACTCGGGGCTGTACTGGCTGGGCACCCGGGGGCTGGTGGCGTTCGGGCGGCCCGATCTGGAGGCGTTCCCGGTGACCGAGGCCCGGGTCGACGCGGTGGCGCTCCAGATGCAGGCGATCGGCGACGTGCTGATCAGCGAGCCGGCGCTGGCCGACGGCATGACGCTGTCCCTGGGGCCGGTGGACGCGATGTTGCTGGGGCGCGATCGCTACGCGGCGACGCTGCCGGCGGGCACGACCGGGGCGGCGATGACGGTCGACGGCGAGAGCACGGCCCGGCTGGCGCTGGTCGATCCGGCGGCGGCGCAGGGTGATCTGGCGGCCCACGCGGCTTTCTTGCGGCGGCTCACCGTGCGCTGATCCCATCGCCGGGCGCGACCGCGGCCGCGGCGAAGACCTCCACCAGCCAGTCCATCACCGCCCGGACCGGCGGCAGCGCCCGCCGGGCGCGGTGCACCACCAACCACAGATCGCGGGCGGGCACGGCGGGCAGATCCAGGCCCAGGGCGGCGGGGTCGCGCTCGGTCAGGTCGAGGCCGGCGGCGAAGGCCCGGGGCAGGATCGCGATCCCCAGCCCGGCGGCGACGGCCCGGCCGAGGGCCTCGACGTCTTCCAGCAGCAGCCGCGGGGGGCGGTCGGCGAACATCCGCTCGGCGAGGCGCTGCTCGGGGATGTCGGCGAGCGATCCGGTGAGCCCGAGCCAGGGGGCGCCGGGGTCGGGCGGCGCCTCGGGGGCGGCGAAGAGGCCGTATTCGATGGTGGCCAGCCGCCGGGCGAACAGCTCGCCGGCGGTGGGGCGGGCGAAGCGCAGCGCGATGTCGGCTTCGCCGGCGGCGAGGCTGGCGACGTGGTTGTCGGCCAGCAGCCGCAGCCGCAGGTCGGGCCAGCGGGCGCAGAGCCGGGGCAGGCCGTCGACGAGCACCCACCGCACCAGCTCGCCGACGGCGGTGACGGTGACCGATCCCCGGACGGCGGGCGGCGCGTCGAGCGCGGCCCGGGCGGCGAGGGCCCCGTCGAGCATCGGGCGCACGGCGGCGAGCACGGCGGCGCCCCGGGGGGTGAGGTCGACCGGGGTGTCCCGCACGAGCAGCGGCGCGCCGGCCTCGGCTTCGAGGCGGGCGAGGTGGCGGCTGACGGTCGACTGGCTGACCCCGAGCGCCTCGGCGGCGGCGGTCAGGCTGCCGTGGCGGGCGACGGCTTCGAAGGTGCGCAGCAGGTCCCAGCGCATGGGGCTCCCCTTCAGGGCGCGGCGTTTTCGGATGGCGGCCATCCGCCGGTGGCGGTTCCCCCGGGCGGGGCGGCGGTCGATGATGGCGCCGCGATCATCACGGCGAGGTCTCCCATGCGCATCCATCACCTGCGGAACGCGACCGCGATCATCGAGCTCGGCGGGCACCGCCTGCTGCTCGACCCGATGCTGGCCGAGGTCGGGGCGATGCCCGGCTTCAAGGTGTTCGGTGGCGGGCGGCGGCGCAACCCGCTCGTGCCGCTGCCGCCGGGCGCCGAGGCGGCCCTGGCGTCGGTGACCGGGGTCGTCATCACCCACGAGCACCCCGACCACTTCGACCGGGCGGCCCTGGCGTGGATCCGCGACCGGGGGCTGCCGGTGTGGGCTCATCCCATCGACGCGCCGAGCCTGCGGCGCAAGGGGCTGGCGGTCGAGCCGCTGGTCGACGGCGCGCTGGGGCTGCGGGTGGAGCGGGTGCCCGGGCGCCACGGGCGGGGTGTGCTGGGCTGGCTGATGGGGCCGGTGAGCGGGGTCTACCTGGCGCCGCCGGACGGGCCGAGCCTGCTGGTGACGAGCGACACGGTGCTGACCGAGGCGGTGCGCGCGGCGGTGGTCCGCCTGCGGCCGGATGTGCTGCTGGCGCCGGCGGGGGCGGCCAACATGGGGCTGGGGGGCGACATCCTGTTCGGGGTCGACGAGCTGGTCGAGCTGGCCCGGCTGGCCCCGGGGGCGGTGGTGTTCAATCACCTCGAGGCGCTGGATCACTGCCCGACGACGCGCTCGGGGCTGGCGGCGCGCATGGCGGCGGAGGGGCTGGGCGAGCGGGTCCACATCCCGGCGGACGGGGCGGTGCTGTCGTTCACCGCGCAGGGCGCTCCGGCCGCGCCGGGCCCGAGCGCGGCGCGCCGGCCGGGGGTGCAGAAGTGGCTGACGGCGAAGTTCGCCGGGACCTGATCACTCGGGCAGCGCGCCCTCGATGGCGGCCCGGATGTCGTCGAGCGCGCCGTACTGGTCGCGGAAGACGATCTCCCCGGCGGGGTCGAGCACGACGTGGCCGTCGTTGACCGGCAGGTCGTAGGCCGCGCGCAGGGCGCCCTCGGGGTCGTAGAGCACGGGCAGGGTCAGGCCGTAGGTGCGGCGGATGCGGTCGCAGGTCTCGGCGTCGGGCGGGCCGAAGTCGTCGTCGGCGCCGATGACGAACCACGCGGCGACGGCCTCGGGGTCGAAGGCGGCGTAGAAGTCCTCGGTCTGCGCGGCGAGCGCCCGGCACGGGGGGCACCAGGCGGCGAATTCGAAGATCCAGGTGGCCCGGCCGCAGGTGTCGTGCAGGCGGTGGGGGTTGCCCTCGCAGTCGGTGAGCACGACGTCGGGGCCGATGTCGCCGATGGAGGTGCCGAAGGGGCCGGCGGGCGGGCACAGCGCGGCTTCGCCCTCGCCCTCGCCCTCGCCTTCACCTTCGCCCTCGCCTTCACCTTCGCCCTCGCCTTCACCTTCGCCCTCACCTTCACCCTCGCCCTCGCCCTCGCCCTCGCCCTCGCCCTCGCCTTCACCCTCGCCTTCGCCTTCGCCTTCGCCCTCGCCTTCACCTTCGCCCTCGCCTTCGCCTTCACCCTCGCCCTCGCCCTCGCCCTCGCCCTCGCCCTCGCCCTCGCCCTCGCCCTCACCCTCGCCTTCGCCCTCACCCTCGCCCTCGCCCTCCCCGCCCACGGCGCCGTCGATCGACGGCCCGGCGTCGGGGTCGTCATCGCTGCCCCCGCCGACGGGCGTGCAGGCGGACGTGAAGAGGATCGTCGAGGCGGCGAGAGCGATCAGGCGCAGCGGAAGCACGGTGCATCTCCAGGGTCGGGGCGCAGAGCGCGGGTCGGGTACCGGCGCCTACGGGCGCGGGCGCGGCAGGTTACCCGATCGGCGGGCAGGGGCGCCGGTCAGCGCAGGACCTCGAGGTCGTCGCCGGTCATGCGCACCCGGACCCGGGCGGCGTTGTTGGTGGTGTCCAGCTCTTCGATGACCCCGTCGGGGTTGGTGGTGACGACGACCTCGTAGATCCCGTCGGGCACGCCGGTCACGTCGATCCACTGGCATTGCAGCCCCCGGCCGTAGGTGTCCTGGCAGCCGGCGGTGATGCCCTGGTTGCGCCCGCCGTAGCCCCGGCAGCCGTCCACCGCGATCGCCGGGTCGTAGACCCCGATGTCGATCACCGCGAACCCGCTCTTGGCCCCGACCGGCAGCTCGCGCTCGGTCTCGGGGTCGTAGAGCGCGTACTCGGCGTAGGCTTCGAAGTGGAAGTGCCCGTGACACTGGTCGAACGCCCACAGCGGGTTGTCGTCGCTGGGTGCCCCGAGCTGGAGGTCGGCGTTGCCGATGTTGGCGATGCGGGTGCCGAACCGCAGGATCTTGCGCAGCCCGGGGCCGCCGACGCAGCGCTCGTTGATGAGGCACGGGTCGTTGGCGTTGATCTGGTCGATGGTCACGGTGCTGCGCAGGTAGTCGGGGTCGACGATGAGGTCGGGCGCCTGTCCGCAGGTGCCGGCCGGGGCCGGGTCGACGCCGGTCTCGCCGCCGGCGCACTGGCCGCAGGTGTCGATGAACGCTTCGCCGAAGCAGGCCCCGGCGCAGTCGACGTGGCCCAGCGGGTCGATGACCGAGGTGCCGCCCACGCAGACGCCGCACGCGTCTTCGGTCGCGACGCCGCCGTACTGGCCGGCGCAGTCCAGCGCGCACTCGGGGCCCTGCTGCATGACGTGCACCGCGCCCCCGGTCGCCGGGTCGAGGTCGTCCCAGAACGGCGCGAGGAAGGCCCCCAGCGTGGGGTCGCCGGTCGGCCCGTTCTGCGCGCCGGGCGCGGCGCCGTCGAGCACGATCACCCCGTTGGCCCCGACCCGCACCCGGTCGTAGGTCTGCCCGGCGTAGGGGAACTCGAAGTCGAGGGGCAGCTCGATGAAGCCGTCGTCGTCGACGAATTCGAAGGCCTCGCCCCCGTAGCGCACGTCGAGCCAGTCGCTGCGGGCGGTGTAGTCCAGCTCGACCCGGCCGTCCTCCCGGGCCCGGAAGTAGGTGATCGGCTCCTCCCGGGGGTAGTCGCTGTCGACGCCGAGCGAGGCGCTGGGCGCGCCGCCCATGCCCTGGTGCCCGACGGTGGGGGTGGCGTCGTAGGGCTCGACGTCGGCGTAGTGGAAGGCGAAGTCGCCGCTCTCGTAGAGCACGGCCTGGAAGGTGTACGGCCCGCTGGCCCCCTCGGCCCCGAACGCGGGCACGTCGGTCCACTGGATGATCGCCCGGGCGCCGGGCACGGCCGGGCACTGGTCGCAGGCGTCGGGCACGCCGTTGTCGTCGTCGTCGGCCTCGAACGGCACCCGCCCGGTGGTCCCGCCGGCGCAGCGCCCGCAGCCGTCGACCCGGGCCGCGCCGAAGCAGACCCCGACGCAGTCCTTGTCGGCGTTGGCCCCGGCGCAGACGCCGCACTCGTCGGTGTCGTCGGTGGCGCAGCGCGGCTGGGGGTCGCCGGCCTCTTCGACGAACTGCGCCGGGCGCAGGCAGGCGTCGACGAAGACCTCGGGGTCGCCGGCGCCGTCGCCGTCCTGGTCGGCGTAGAACCGCCGGGTGCCGGGGCCGGCGCAGATCCCGCAGGCGTCGGTGTCATTGGTCGCGCAGTGGGGCTCGGCGTCGCGGTCGTTGTCCACGAAGCCGGGCACCGGGCCGCACAGCTCCATGGCCACGTCGGGGTCGCCGAGGCCGTCGCCGTCCTGGTCGGCGTAGCCCATCTCCCCGCCGGGGCCGGCGCAGTCGCCGCAGGCGTCGGTGTCGTTGGTGGCGCACTCGGGCTGCTCGTCGTCGTCGTTGTCGACATAGCCCGCGGGGCGCTCGCAGCCGACCTGCGCGTCGTAGAGGTCGCCGAGGCCGTCGCCGTCCCGGTCGGCGTACCACACCGGGGGGCCCGATCCGCCGCAGACGCCGCAGTCGTCGGTCCGGCCGTCGGCGCAGGTGGGGTCGGGGTCGTCGGGGTTCTGGACGTAGCCCGGCGGGGGTTCGCAGCCGCGGAAGGGCTCGGCCGGGTCGCCCTGGCCGTCGCCGTCCTCGTCGGCGTACCAGACGCTGGGGCCGCCGCAGCCGGCGTCGGCGCCGTCGTCGAGGTCCTGGGGGTCGCAGCCGAGGGTGAGCCCGGCGGCGAGCAGGGCGAGCAGGGCGAGGGGCGTGCGGGTCATAGGGTGCTCCTGGGCGGGGGTGTGCCGGGCGGGGCGGCTCATCGCAGGTCGAACCGGACCCGGGCCCGGCCGCTGTTGTCGCGGAAGCCGTCGACGAAGACGAACCAGGTGCCGGCGGCGAGCCGCTCGGTGATGCGCGAGCGCAGGTCGCCGGCGCCGTCGTCGTCGCAGAAGGCCACGCCGCCGTCGACGCAGTCCTGGCGCACGAACAGCGCGGTGTCGTAGTCGGCGTCGATGATGGTGATGTCGACCTCGGTGTCTTCGGGCAGGATCAGCGCGAACACCTGCTCGCCGCCCCGGGCGTTGTTCGCGCAGTTCGCTTCGAAGAGGTTGGCCCGCCCGGTGGTGTCGGTGTCGAAGGCGCCGCCCTCGGGCGGCACCACGACCAGATCGTCGATCGGGGGGCAGGCGACCGCCTCGCTGGTGGTGCCGGCGGCGAAGCACTCGGGGTCGTCGGGCCAGTCGGTGGCCCCGTCGTCGTCGTTGTCGAGCCCGTCGGCGCAGGCCGGCGGTTCGGGCGGGTCGGCCTCGTCGTCGTCCAGCCCCCGCCCGCAGCCGGGGTCGGCGAGGTCGATCAGCCCATCGCCGTCGTCATCGATCTCGTTGTTGCACGCCCGGATCAGGCTCTCGACGTCGACCTCGACGGCGCTGTTGGCGAACTGGGCCGCGGCCAGGATCCAGGTGGTCCCGGGATCGACGTCGAGGATGAGGCCCTGTCGGGCCTCGTCGCAGGCGATGGCGGTCGCCGGCTCAATGCACTCGGTCCGCGCTTCGAGCGAGAGGGGCACGCCGCCCTGGCTCGAGACGCGGAGCCGGGAGCGCTCCTCGACGGTCACCGCCACCGCCACCTCGCGGAATCGGTTCTCGTCGCCGCAGATCGTCTCGATCGAGTCGCCCTCGGCCGGCACCTCGATCCGCCCGCCGTCGGGGCCGAGTTCGAACACCTCGAGGCCCGGGTCGCAGACCAGATCCTCTTCGGGGTCGCCCGCCGCCCGGCACTGGGGGTCGGCGGGCCAGTCGGTGGCGCCGTCGCCGTCGTTGTCGAGGCCGTCGCTGCACGCGGGGATCGCGTCGGGGTCGTCCTCGCTGCGGTCGAGCGGCTCGGTGCACCCGGGGTCGGCGACGTCGAGCAGGCCGTCGCCGTCGTTGTCGACCCCGTCGTTGCACGCGCGGATGAGGGAGTCGACGTCGAGCTGCACGTCCACCGCCCGCTCGCCGGGCTCGACGAGCACGAAGTAGCGCCCGGCGTCGAGCCGGTCGAGCTCGAGCTCGCCGTCGTCGCTGCACGCCCGCTCGGTGATGGCCTCGTCGCAGGCGTCGCGCACGAAGACCCGGGCGTCGCCGGCAGAGACCCGCACGTCGGCGGCGGTGGGCAGGTCGAGCACGAACACCGCCTCGGCCCCCCGGTCGCCGCCGCAGCGGGCGATGGCGAAGCCGGGGTCGAACGGGCGGGGGTCGACGGTGAAGCGGCCCCCGGCGAGGCCGACCGGGATCAGCGGCCGATCCCCGGGGCAGCCGGCGCCCTCGGCGGCTGATCCGGCGTAGCGACAGGTGCGGTCGGCGGGGTGGTCGACGTCGCCGTCGCCGTCGTTGTCGACCCCGTCGGCGCAGGCGGCGGCCTGATCGGGGTCGGCCTCGTCCCGGTCGATGGCCGCGAAGCAGCCCGGGTCGTCGGCGTCGATGAGGCCGTCGCCGTCGTCGTCCTCCCCGTTCTCGCAGGCCCGCAGCGGCAGGGCCTCGAGCACGATGTCGACCGCGATCAGGTCCACCCGGTCGGCGAAGCCCACGTCGTGGTCGAGGAAGAGCGCGTAGGTGCCCGGGCCCAGCCGGGGCACCTCGATGATCCGGTCGGCCTCGCGGGCGTCGCACAGCGTCTCGGTGCGGGGGTCTTCGCAGTTCGTGCGCAGGTAGCTGGCGAAGACGCCCGCGGCGGGGCCGGTGATCCGGGCGGTGAGCGCGGCCGGGCGGTCGACCCGCATCAACACCATCGCCTCGGCGCCGTTGCCCCCGCACTGCCCTTCGCTGAGGCCGGGGTCGGCCGAGTCCAGCTCGAAGCCCAGCGCGTGCACGCCGAGGCCGACCTCGACCACGTCCCCGGTGGCGCAGACCAGCCCCGGGGGCAGGCCCTCGCTCAGCCCGCCGGCCGCGGGGCACTCGGGGTCGTCGGGCCAGTCGATGGCGCCGTCCCCGTCGTCGTCCTCGCCGTTGCCGCAGGCGGGCAGCGGGTCGGGATCGGCCTCGTCGGGGTCGTCGGGGCCGGCGCAGCCGGGGTCGGCCTGGTCGATCCGCCCGTCGCCGTCATCGTCGAGGCCGTTGCGGCAATGGTCGGCCCGGGGCTCGATGCGCGCGGTCAGCTCGACCGGGCGGGGCAGGATGCCGTCGGTCGGCTGAGCGAAGACGAACAGCTCTTCGCCGGCCTCGACCGCGACCCGCAGCGGCCCCTGGATGCCGTCCGGGCGGCAGGCCCGCTCGGCGTTGCGGTCGCGGCAGGTGCCGCGGGCGAACAGGCGCAGGTCGCCGTCGGGGCGGGCCTCGACGAGCAGGATGCCGTCCTCGGGCGCGGTGATCCGGGCGATGGCCTCCCGCCCCCCGGCCTCGGCGCCGCAGGACGCGTCGGCCACGGGCGCCCCGCGGCTCAGCACGACCTCGACCGGGGCGTCGACCTCGAGCGCGGTCACGGTCCGTTCCGGGCCGCAGACCGCGCCCTCGCTGCCCCAGCCCGCCGAGCGGCAGTCGGGGTCGGCCGGGTAGTCGATCAGGCCGTCGTCGTCTTCGTCGAGCCCGTTGCCGCAGGCGGGCAGCGGGTCGGGGTCGGCCTCGTCGGCGCCCTCGCCGTCGACGCAGCCGGGATCGGCGAGGTCGATCAGGCCGTCGCCGTCGTCGTCCTCGCCGTTGGCGCAGGCCGGCCGCGGCGGGACGTCGGGCCGCGCGTCGGGCGGGGGGGCGGCGGCGTCGGCGGCGTCGGTCGCCCCGTCGGGCAGGCCATCCGGCGGGTCGACCCGCGCGTCACGGGGCTCGACGCCACCGTCGGCCGGGGGGTCGGGATCGGCGGGGCCGTCCTCGGTGATGCACCCGGTGAGCGCGAGGCCCACCACGAGGGCGAGCAGGGCGGACGAACAAAAACGCGCGGGCATGGCAACTCCTCACTTTCTACAAGTGGCGGATACGCCCGCGTGATCAAAGTGCAGACCTTTGCACCGGTCGTTTGGAATCTCAGGGGGTTGCATCACGCTGTTCCTGAATCTGTTCCTGGATCGGTGCCGTGCAGCGGGGTGACGTTGACGTCGATGTAGCTGGCGACGTCGATCGAGCGCGCCCGCTTCGTCACCTCGTCGCCCCGCGCCTCCCAATAGTGCCGGGCGGCCACCTCGTAGCTGTGCCCCATCAACGCCTCGTAGTCGGCCGGCGCCATGCCCGCACGGATCGCCTCGTTGCTGAAGAGGGCTCGGAGGTCGTTCGGGCGCCATCGCTCGCCGCCGATCTCGTTCCATGGCACCCGGTTGAAGAGCTGGGTGATCCGACGGCTCAGCGTCCTCGACTTGCGCCCGGCCAGCCGGGTGCCGATCAGCTTGTCGTCCGGGCTGCCCGGGTTCAGCTCGAGCAGTTCATCGATCAGCGCCACGGCCGCGGCCCCGGCCGGGATCCGTCGCTCACCCGTCTTCCCCCGGACATCGACGAACACCCCGTCCGGTAGCCGGACCACATCCCGCCGGCGGATGCTCCAGACCTCACCGATCCGGGCGCCGAGGAGCAGTTGCAACCGCAGGGCGCGCCCGATGTCTGGCTGGTTCTGTGCGAGCCACCTGAAGGTCTGCCGCAGCACCGCCCGATCGGGTGCTCGACTCCGCTTGGTGGGCTCGTAGCTCAGCGATACGAACTCGGGCGGGGCCGTCAGCGGGACCCGCCCGGCTTTGACTGCCCGCCGTATGGCCGGCCTGAGCACGCTGAAGAGGTTGCGCAGGGCCTGCGGGCCCACTCGCTTGCCATGGCTGCCCTGCATTCGACGCAGCGCATAGCGCTCGATGTACGCGGCGGTCAGCTCGACGACTCGCAGCTCGCCGAGGTCACGATCGATGACCCGCTGAGTGCTGCGGTACTGCTCCAGCGTGCGGGGCCGGAGCGTGCCGGTGACCTCTCGCCAGTCCAGGTACTCGGCGACGGCCTCCCGCACCGTCAACGACGCGTCAGCGACCTCCTGGAAGCGGCCGAGGTCGTCGGGCTGGGGCGGGGTCTGACGCTGGGTGGCAGCCAGCGCTGCGGCGATCGACGTCACGCACTCAGCGCGCGTGGCCCATCCCGAGCCCGACGGCGTGTGCGCCGTGATGCTGAACCCGACCTGGCCGGGGTACCGGCGCACCTTCCAATATGTGCGTTCTCCCCTCCATCCCCTGCCCCGGACCACCTGGGCCCTGACCTCGGTGCCGTCCGCCGCATCGATCCGGATGGACCGTGGCCACCGACTCGCCATCTCCTCGTGCTCATCATCCCCGCCGAGTATCCGGCCCGCCGCGACCGACCGGCAGATAGCCGGTGCGGCTGGCGACGCCGGACGTGCCGCGAACGCGGCGATGACCTGCCCCCACACGACCCGCGGGCGGCCGCACACGAAGGTGACGAGCCCACGCGCGTACAGCTCACGACGGGCCTCGGCTTCGCGGATACCCAGGTGCCGAGCAGCTCGACTGACGCTGACGATCTCGTGGGGTTGGGGGGGCGACGCCGTCATGACTAGGGGAGAACCGCCCCGATCTGTCCGGCGGTTTTCGAACACCTGTTGCTGGGACCCACCGCTCGACCTCCCGCCGGGCCATGGCTCGAACCGTCATGGGCATCACGGTCCGACTGCGCGTCGACGCGCAGTCCAGGAGAATCGCCCAGAAAAATGGGCGACGGCCCCGACGGGTCGACGGCCCACCACGGCCCGACTACGGCCCCCACGACGGGTCGATGACGGCCCCCACGACGGGTCGATGACGGCCCCCACGACGGGTCGATGACGGCCCCCCGACGGGTCGATGACGGCTCCACGACGGGTCGACGACGGCCACACGACGGGTCGACGGCGCCCGACCCCGTCATCGGCTTCCGGCGTCCCCGTCACAGGCCCGGACCGCAGCGACGTCGGTGCGCATCGCCGCGACCAGCGCCTCCGCGGTGGTGAAGCCCGATCCTCGCCGCCACCGCGCGCCGGCGCAGACGTCGTAGGTCATCCCCGATGGGCACACCCGAAGCCGCACACCCCGCTCGTCCCGGCCGAGGACGACCGCGCCGCCCGGCTCGCGCCGGGGTTCGCCCAGATCCCAGGCCAGTTCATCGAGCGCCGCTGCGATCCGACCCCGCCGCGCCGACGCGATGGCGTCCAGGGCCTCGTGGTGCAGCGCATCGCCGACCGACCAGAACCCGAGCTGCCCGATCGCTGGCCCGACCGGCGGGCACCGCTCGGCGTCGTCGAGCAGCCAGAGGTGGACCTCCGGCCGCTGGAAGCGCCGCGGGAGCAGCTCGGTGAGCCAGCGCGGCTCGACGGCCGGCCAGCCGGCGCCCGCCATCAGCCCGCCGGCGACGACGCGCTGCCCGGCTGTACCCTGCATGCGGACCCAGCCCACGAGACGGGCCCGGCCGACGATGCAGCCGGGGAGGTCGTCGGCGACGGGCAGGCCCCGCCCCTCGAGCAGCGCCGTGTCGCCGAGCTGAGGCCGCCCGAAGGCCCGGCCGACGTGGACCCAGAAACGCCGCCCGACCTGCGCCGCCGGCGGTGGGCGCTTGCGGACGTCGACCCGCCGGCCATGGTCGAGGATGGCCGACGGCCATGGACGCCGAACGGTCAGCGCCCGGCCGGTGTCGACGGAGCGGCCGGCGCTCATCAGCGCTCACCGTCGCGGGTGATCTGATCGTGATGCACCGCCGGATCGGTCACGACGACGTGCTCGTCGGCGAGCTCGGCCGTCGGCGTCGCGTGCCGCGGCGGAGGGCCTCGACCAGCCATCCGCCGGCCGCCACGGCGTTGGCCTCCATGAGCGGCCCCAGCGAGCCAGCCGCCTGAGTCGCCCTCCAGACCCTCACCCTGCCCCGCTCGATGAGCACGACTACGAGTTGTTCGGCATCCAGATTCGGGCCTTGGGTGCACCGTGCCGTGGCGATGACCGCCGCCTTGCGCGCCCGGGCGTCCTGCAGGATGCTCACGACCTTGTCGGTCACCTCGCCCCTCGGCACGTGAAGTGCGGCCCATGTGAGGCCAGTCGGGGACCGGTAGATGAGCTGCGGCACCTCGACCCCCGCGAGCCGCTCTGCGATCGACAGCACCTGGTTGACGAACGTCGTGCCGCTCGTGCCACCGCCCCCCGGTCCGCCCACGCCCGCATCCTCTCCAGCACGCGGTACACCCGCTGCCGGTTCCTCCCGATCGCTCGCCCGATGTCGGCCAGCGAGTGGCCCTCGGCGAGCCCCCGCAACACCGCGCGGCTCTCGTCGTCGACGAAGCGCCGCTCGAGCGCCTCGATGGTCAGGCGCGCCTCGACCCGCCGCCGCGCGTCGACAGAGGCGCAGAGTTCCTCGGGCGATGCGGGCGATGGCACCCCGTGGCGCAGCTCGCTGGCTCGAAAGTCGCCCGCTCGCCACCGCAATCGCTTGGCGAGCATGCTGGCGAGGTTCGGCCGACCGTCGAGCCTCGACGCGATGGTGCGCAGCCATTCGGCCATCGCTGCCGCGTCCGACAGCATCTCACTCCACGCAGCCCATCTCGCCTCGGCCTCGACGGGTGACGTCCCGCCGGCCGCGAAGTGCGAGCTGGTTTGCTCGAGCAGAGCGGCGAGCGTCCCGGGCCCGGTGGGCATCGTCTCGCTGCGGTCGAGGTCGGCAGCCAGTTCGAGGAGCGCGCGGCGGTATGCCTCGCGCTCCGCGGGCCACCGGTCCGCCGCTGCCTCGATCGCCAGGATCCGCTTGATGGGGGTCATCAGGGCCCTCCCGTCGCAATCGAGCGCGCACCCCTTCGCGTTCGCGAAGCAGGCACGCTGGTTCTGGAAGTACATCCGCTGGGCGTCGGGGTAGCCGATCAGCGGAATGGCCCGCCGGAACTCGAGCCATGCCCAGGTCCTGCACGCCCAATAGACCGCGTCGCAGTCATCCTGGCATGTGGATGCGCCAGCCACCGGCGCTATGCACAGCATGGCTGCGACGGTGGCCAGGACCCAGCCCCCCCGGGCACGATCGCCAAATCCGCCCGGGGGGGCCTCGTCGACCTCATCGTCGGCCGACCGGCCGCAAGAGGGCGCGCGGGTAGTAGTCATGACGCCTCGTCTGTGGTGCGCGGCAGCGGGCGGCGGTAGAAGCGAGCGAGCTCGCCCTCCTCGGGCAGCCCCCACCCCTTGTCGGGCTCGCCCACGAGTTGGTTGAGGGGGCCCCGCTCCCAACAACCAGTCCGTCGGGCGCCATCCGTCAGCGCGGAGATGATGTGGCTCAGGAGCGCAGGCACGCTCCGGAGGCCGCACTCATTCTCGGCCGCGATGGTCTCGAGCCACTCGACCCGCTCGGGGGCGACCGCCGCGGCGACCGCGAGACGCTCGACCGGCCGGGCCGTGACGTCCTCGGGCCCGAGCCGGACGAAGTCGCGGCAGAACACCTCCTTGGCTTCGAGGGCGGTGTCGGCCTGGACGTTGTCGCCGCGCACGTTGCGGCGTTGGGCCACCTCGTGGTCCGTCACGTAGACCCGCCAGATCGGCACGGTCTCCACATCGACCGTCCAGTGCGTGTGACCGTCGCGGTCCTCGCCGGCGATCGACGTCCGAAACGTGCGCTCGTCGCCGGCGAGCGGCGAGCGCAGGTCCCAGGTACACCGTCGCCGACCGGTGAAGGCATCGATGATCTCGGTGAGATGGATCAGCGCCTCCTCGACCCCGAGGCGGTAAGCCTCGATGATCGGGTCGGCGCCCGGAGCGCCGCTCACGACCCCACCCGGGCGCCGACGGGGACGAGCTCGACGCCCAGGCTCCCCGCGATCAGACCCGCCGATGGCGAGCAGACCGGGCAGAGGCTCGCCCCCACGGCGATCGCGTCGATGTCGGTCCGGTGTTCGCTGAGCCGGGCACGCCCGCGCTCGACCTCGCCGCAGCGGGCGCGGGGCTGCTGGCCCTCGAAGACATGGAGTTCACCGCCGGCCTCGGCCAACATGACATCCGTTTCGATATCGGTCATGCCGCTTGCCTCCACGCCGGAGGCTCTTCGAGCAGCTCGACGATCGGCACCTCGAGCGTTCGAGCGAGCGCCGCGACGGTGCTCAGCCGGGGGTCCGTCGGGCCCTTCTTGTTGACGTCGAGCAGGCGCCACATCGTCGTGCGCCCGATCCCTGCACGGTCGGCCAGGTGAGCCAACGTCAGTCCTCGTGCCTCGGCGAGCCGGCGCACGTTCGCCGCCACCTGCCAGACCAGCGCCCGATCGAGCGGGTCGGTCTCTCGCTTCCCCATGTCTCCACTCCTTCGAAGGTGGCTGCCGGGCGAGCGGCACATGGAGGACACGGGGAGAGACCCGCCCGCCCGGACAGCCGTTCAGTCGCCGACGCTCGGCCGGCCCCCCCCGGGGCGCTGCCCCGTCCTCTCTTCGTCGATCTGCTCGAGCGCATGCTGCTCGAGCTCATCGCAGCGCTGCTGCAGGTCGACGAGGTGCTCGATGGCCCAGGCCACGGCCTCGCAGCTCACCGGCGGCATCCGCCCGTCGGCGGCCCGGCTGCACGCCTCGGCCAGCTCGGCGAGGTGCCGCCTGCCCTCGCGTTCGCCGACCCAAGGCGTGCTGAACGCGGCCTCATCGAGCGGCGCTGGCCGGCTCGGCGGCGACGAGATCCTGGCACGCAGTCGGTCGCGCTCGCCGACCAGCTGGCACACCGCGGTCTCGATGTCCGGGTTCGCCGCCGGGTCCAGCCCAAGCCGAACCGCCACGTCGTTCAGCACGCCTTGGAGGTGTTCCTGACCGCGCGCGGCGTGTCGCCGCGCCTCGTCGAGGGCACCCAGGGCCCAGCGCAGCGCCCCGGCGCTGAGAGCCGGCGCCCAGCCGTTCCGCGCCCCGGCGATGGACGCCAGGATCGCCGCGCGATGGTGGGCCTCGCCCTTCTCCTCGCCCAGCGCCGCAGCGAGAGCCGCGTGCGGGTCGGAGGCGTAGTCGATCGTCGGGATGCCGGTGTGATCGCCGTCAGCCGCCGACGCGCGCTTCTCCATGGGCGTGCACCGGCCGACGTCGACGTGCACCTCGAGCCGCCGGACCTGACCGAGCAAGCCACGGAGCGCGGCCTCGACATCGGCGCCGCTGCCCGACAACTCGACGCCGTCCGCGTAGCACGTCAGAAGCACACCAGGCTCCCGATCGTCGACGCAGGCGTGCCACCGGGCAGTCGAGCTGCGCCCCGCCCAGGCCCGGCCGCCCTCGGCTTCGTCTTCGTCCTCGCCCCAGGCGACGCCGGGCAGCCAGGCCCGAAGCTGGCCCTCGACGCCGTGCGCCCGCGGGGCAGCCTCGGGCATGAGGCTGAGCGAGGTCGACCACTGACCATTTACCAGGGCAGGGCGCACGAGGAACGTGCGCCCATCGCCGAAGTCCAACGGCCATGGCGCCAGATTCTCGACCCCGGCGGCGGTGAGCGCCGCGTCGACGCCCATCGCATACGACCCGAGCGTCACCATGTCCGCGAAAAGGCTCATCTCTCGCCGCCGCGGAACGACGGGTGGCGGTGTACCGGCCCCCATGTCTGCGCCCGAAGACGCAGCGGCCCCGGCGCTGGCGGCGTCTCGTCGATGGTCTCGTCGACATCGAAGATGTCGTCGTCGAACGGTTCATCGATGGTCTCGTCGAGCGGCTCGTCGATGGTGTCATCAGCGGGGGCCAGCTCGGGGAGGATGCCGTCGGCGATCAGGCGGTCGACGAGCTTCACGACGACCCCCGGGCGCCGCCGTCCATGTCGAGCCTGCAGGCGGCCAAGGCCCAGCGCAGCACGGGGATCCACGCCGCGGCCTCGGCCTGCATCTCGGCCAACGCCGCGGCCAAGGTGGCATGCGTGCCCGTGAACTCGGCGTCCTCCACGTTGAGCACGACGGCGTACCCATCGGGCACCGGGCCGGCACCCGGCGAGACGTGCCAGATGATGGTCAGCCGGATCTCCGTCGCGCCGATGAACTCCTCGGCCTCCATGATCCAGAGCACCGCGCCGTTGTCGTCCTCGGTGGTGCTGGCGGGCGTCCACGGCCACGCCGGCACCAGGCGCCGGACCAACTGTTCGAAGGCGTCCCTCGTGTCGATCTTCACGAGACCCCCCGGGCGCCGCCGTCGGGCGCGGCGCCGAACGTGGGCGTCGACACCAACAGCTCGTCGAGCAGCGCGATGCGGTCGCTGACGGCGCCGCGGGCGGCGGCCACAGCCAGGCCCACCGAAGAGCCGAACCCCGAGGCCTCGAACCCCCGGCCGCTGAAGATGGCGCAGGCCTCGTCGGCCCCCCCCGAGCCCTGCCGGTGGTTGTGGACGAGGGCCAACTGAGCCGTTCCTCGAACCCCGACGAGGGTCCAGTTGATGGCCCCGTCGTCGTCCCGAGAGGAGGTGGAACGACCCCAGGACCACTCCGGAAAGCAGTCCAGGGCCCAGGCCTCGAAGGCCTCCAGCGTGGGCGGGCGTTCGACAGATTCCATCGGGGCGGTCATCGGTCGCCCTCCGCCTGCGGCGTGACGCTGACGTGCAGCCCGCCGCTCGCCGGCACCACCTCGAAGCGGAACCAGACCCGCCCGAACCGGCGCTCGAAGCTGTTGCGCTGGGCGGCAGATTCGCGCCCGTGCCTGATGCCGTCGGCGAAGGCGCGGGCCTGCCGCTCGGCCTCCAGCAGCTCGTCTTCGACGGGGCTGGTTGGCGCCGCCACGGCGAGGTCTTCGCGGGTGAACCCCGGGAGGTGGAGGGCCTGCTCGCCCCGCGACAGCGGGCGGCCCAGACCTCGCAGCCCGCTCGCGAGCTGCTCGAGCGACGTCGAGAAGCCGTTGAGGAGGCGCCACCCCGGGCCGCGCCGGGGTTGACCGTCCGGGTCGATCGCCGCGGCGCGCAGCCGGGCGGCTTCGAGCATGAGCCGGCCGGCCGTGTCGCCGAGATGACGCCCGAGCTGGAGCAACGGGCCTGCGCGTTCCGCCATGGTGTCCTCCTCTGCGCGCACCGGTGGCGTCCGGCGCACGTCGCCGTGCAGCCCGCGGACGGGCTGTCACAAACGGCTGTGTTCTGCGGCCCGGCGCAAATGCGCCGGTTGCGCTCGGCGCACGGCGCCGCTCAGCCCGTCCCCGGGCTGCCGCAATCGGCTGTGTTCTGCGGCCCCGTCAAGGGCTATCTTCAGGCCGCGTCCGGAGGAGCGACCGTGCGCGATACACGCCGTGCGAGCGCACGGCGCAGGAGGTCTTCGAGTCCGACGCCAAGGGCCGTCGCGATCAGTTCGGCGCGGTCGAGCTCGGTTGCGGTTTTGCCAGACTCGATCTTGCTGATGGTCGATTTGTCCACATCGCAGACATGCGCTACCTCGGCCTGGGTTAGGCCAACTTCTCTCCGGCGGGCCCTCACAGCCCAGCCGAAGTCGACGCGAATGCCCACGAATCCGTCCATGAGCAGGACAATATGACAGACGAGAATATGCGTCAAGCGCACATTGGAGAAAATCTCCGACGCCTCCGAAAACTCCGCAGCCTGCGCCAGAAGGATGTTGCGGACGCGATCGGCCTGAGTGTGTCGCAGTACACTCGAATCGAATTGGGCCAGAAACGGCTGTACGTCGACACCCTGCTCGCGATCGCAGAGTTTCTAAGCGCTGATCCTGGCGAGATTCTAGGCGACACCCCGTCCGACCGGGAGCGCCGCGCCGTGGACGCCGTCCGGCATGGCGGGGTGCAGGGCGGCATCGCCCTGCTTGACGTGGCGAGAGAGATGCTGGCGGACGCTTGACGCCCAAATGTGCGTCATGCGCATATGTACCTCACCGCGACTCGCCGGTGAGGACTCATGCCCTTCCCCTACTCGACCACCCCCCAGCCCTTCACCCGCCGGGTCATCGGCGCGCTGACGAAGGGCCGCATCCCCGCCAGCGTCACCGACGATCGCGGCGCCTACTGGCTCATCACCCTGGCCGAGCGGTGCGACAACACGCCCGCGGCCGAGCACGAGCGGCACTGCCGAGCGGCCGGCGTCGACCCGGCGCTGGTCGGCACGGTGCGGGTCAGCGACGGCCGGGGGTGGGTCCGGGGGCTCGCCCGGCTGCTGGACCTGGGCGCGACGACCCGGGCGCTGGGGCATCGGCTGCGCGGGTGGCTCGAACACCGGCTGGTCGCCGTCCGCGACGGCGTGCTCTTCTTCTTCTGGCCTCACATCGTGGCCCTCGACGGCCACGCCAATCGAGACGAGCGTCGGCGGCGGGTGCCATGGCGGTGGCCGCTCGACGACACCGGCTGGTGGTCCGATCCGGGCGTGGATCCGGAGGCCGGCCCGGGCCAGATCGAGTTGCCGATCGATCCGGATCAGATCGCCCCCAGCGATCCGCAGCGGATCGGGAGACAGCTATATGGGTCCCATGTAGCCGAGGCGTGTGAGCCCGCGCGAGCGCCCGCGGATCGCGACTTCGAGGCCTTCGTCGAGGCGCTCCTGCGCCTCACCGTCCGCAACTACGAGCTGACCCCGGGCGGCCGCGAGAAGCTGCGCGCGCTCGTCGACGAGCACGGCCTCGGCGCCTGCCGTCGGGCGCTCGGCGACGGCGAGTCGATCCGGCATCCGGTGGGCTGGCTCAGGGCAGTGCTCACCGCCGACGACGGCCTGCCGCCGGAGACCGCGATCGAGGCCCGGGTCCGGGGCTGCATCCCCGTGCGCGACGGCCGGCCGCCGATCAGGCGCCTCGACGCCGAGTCCCGGGCGCAGCTCGCCCGGCTCGTCGAGGCCCACGGCGAGCAGCTGGTCGAGAGCCTCGCCGCCGAGGCGGCGGGGTGCGACCTGCCGGTGCAGCGCATCCACCAGCTCCTCGCGGACCGAGAGCGCTCGCCGAGGCCCGAGCCGCCGTGGAAGGGCGAGTGGCGGAAGAAGCAGGCCGAGGCCCTGGCCGACCGGGCCCGGATCCGCGCCCGGGCCCGAGCGCGCACGGAGTTCGGGGCCGGCGCGGCTGGCGTCGAGCCATACCGCCCCGCGCCCGAGGCCGAGCCCGAGCCGGTCGAGGACGCGGCCGCAGCCGAGGAGTGGGGCCGTCGAGCCCCGATGATCGAGGCCAATTTCCCGAGCCTCTGGCTTGTGCTCGCGCGGTTGGTGGCCGTTGGGATCGAGGACGGTCAGGTCGTCCTCGACGGGCCGAGCTGCGAGAAGGCGTGGCTGACCGGGAGCGTCGACCAGCTCGAGGCGTGCGGGGTGGTCGTGCGGGGCGTCGAGCCGCTGCCGCGTCCGGCGGCGCCGCCCCCGCAGCCGATCCCCCCGCCGCCGGATCCCGAGGCCGAGCAGCGTCGGCGGGAGCGGATGGCCGAGCTGGTCGCCGTCGCCCGGGCGGGGGTGGCCGCGTGAGGGCGCCCCAGATTCGCCCGACCTGCGCCGAGTCCGCGGGTTTCGATGCGCTGCTCGAGGTCGCTGACCGAGACGCCCTGGTGGAACTCATCCGCGCGCTGACCAGCAGGCCCTACGAGCGCCGGTTCGCTGAGCATCGGCTGCGTCACGGTGACGTTGGCCAGCGCTCGGGCGGCACGGTCCGGCGTGATCGGAGGGCCACGTGAGCGGCCAGCGCCTCGACCGACTGGCGAAGCTCGTCGCGCTCGCCGCGGACCAGGCTGGGACCCCCGAAGGCGAACTGGCTCGGACCCGGGCCGAGCAACTCGCCGCCGAGATGGGGGTGGCGGTCGATGGCGACCCGATCGTCACCGAGTACCTGAGCGTGAAGGCGGCGGACTGGTGCCACCTCCTGATGACCGCCGCGGCCATCCTGGCGGGCGGGCACTGGGCGTCTCGGCGGTGCCGGGGCGTCTTCGTCGGGCGCCGCTCGAGCTGGCTGCTTTTCAACCATCTCGTCGAGTACTTCCAGGGGCGGCACGCGAGCGCACGGGCGCAGCACATGAAGGCGCTGCGGGCCGCCTGGGACATCGGGGACGACCTGTTCAAGTGGGACATCGGGAGCCCCGCGCTCGCTGCCAGCCTGCGGCGGGCGCTCGGCGCCTGCGCGGGCGATGACGCGAGCCGGCCCAAGAGGCGGGCCAAGGCGCTGCGGCGCGCAGGGGCCCTCTGGAGCCGCGGCTTCGCCATGGGGCTCTACGCGCAGGCGCTGGACATGCTCGAGCGGGGCTGGCGAGCCGTGCAGGTCCACGAGGCGAGGGGGGCGCTCCGCGAGCAGTTCGCCGTCTCGGAGAAGAGGGTCGGCGCTCGGGCCAGCCGTGCCGGATTCGCCGCCGGGCGCCAGGTCCCGATCCATCGACCCGCCGGCTGCGACCCCGACGCCGACCGTCTGGCGCTGGATGGGCCATGAGGTGGTGCCGTCCGACCGAGGCGCCAACCGTCGCAGGCCTCCGGCTCCGGTCCCGGGCGCTCTGCGACCTGGCGCGGCGAGTGGGTGAGCCGGCCCCCTTCGGCCTGCTGCTCGAAGCGGCGGCGTTCGCCGCGGCAGTGCCCGCGCTTCGGGCCGGCCGGCGGCCTGGCCACCGACCACCCGGCGGCTGCGACCGGCCGTCGCTGTGGCCCGGCGAACTGCACTTGAGCGCCAGCCTGTGCCAGGCCTGCCACGGTGTGGGTCCCTCGGGGGGGCATCCCGAGCACGACCGCCGGTGCTGGCGTCAGGTCCCGGGCGGCGATGATCCGGCGCTCGTCGGGCGCTGCGTGTGCGGCACGACCGTCACCGCTCCCCGATGGGGCACGATGGCGGCGATCGGCTGCCCGGTCTGCGAGGGGCCGGTCGACTTCGGCTTCGCCGGGCCCGCCGACCGGTGGGCGGAAGCCGTGCGCCTCGCCGGGCTGCCTTCGGCTGCCGAGGTGCCGCCGCTGGAGCGCTGCATCACGGGGATCGCGCAGCTCCGCCGTCCCGCTCTCGGGCTGACGTCGGCCCACGCCGCAGCGCTGGTCCGAGCGCGGATGCGCCAGCTGCGCGTCGCGAGGTCGGCATGATCCCGCCGGGCTGGTCGCGCGATGTCGCCGCCGCGATGATGCGGGCGGGCAGCCCGATCGCCGACGTCTTCGCCGCGGTGCTCGAGTTGAGCGCCTCGTCGCGTGATGACACCGAGACGCTCCAGCGGGCGCTGGCGTTCTTCCGCGAGTGCGGGATGCCCACCGCCGGCGTGGACATCGCCGAGGACTGTCTGCGCCGGCTGATGTGTCTGCCGGACCCGGCGCCCGGTCCCCCGGCTCCCGCCGGGCAGGTCGACGACATCCAGCAGGCGGATCACGCGGCCGTCGACGCGGTGGTCGACGAGCTGCTCGTCGTCGCGCACGACCGCCTGGGCCACGAGTCGGCCTGCCGCCGGTGCGCGGCGCCGGCGTGCTGCTCGAGCCCGGTGTGGGCGACGCCCGCCGAAGCGCTGCTCATCGCGAGGCACGTGGAGACCAGCCCGCAGCGGGCCGAGCTGCTCGCTGCGATGCGCGCGTGGCTCGACGATGGCATGGCGGACGCGCACCGCGAGGTCCTGGCACGCCTGCGCGCGTCGGCGGCGACCGGCGAACCGGACGCCCAGGCCGCGGAGTGGCCGTATCTCGCCCGGGAGGTGCCGTGCCCTCTACTGGTCCAGGGCCGGTGCGCCGTCTACGAGGTCCGCCCGCGGGTGTGTCGCGCCCTCGTGCGACTCGACGACCCGACCGGATGCGGGGCCTACGCGCGCGGCGAGCGTCCGCGTCCGCCGGCGGCGCTGCATGACGGGGCGGTCCGGGCGCTGCTGCGGCGCCGAGCACCAGGCGCCGAGCGGCGGTACATCGAGGCCCCGCTGGGGGTCATGGTGGAGCTCGTCGTGCTCGCGCTCGATTCCCTCGGGACACTGGTCGCCGCGCAGGCAGCGGCCGAGCGACCGGAGCGGGCCGGCTCATGAGGGTCATCGGCATCACGGTCGACCCGGTCGTCGCCGCAGCGGTCGCCCAGGGGCTGACCCGGGTCGTCGAGTGGCCGCCTGCCTGGACCAGCGCGCTGCACCGCCAGGGGATGGGCCTCGCCCGTGAGAACAGCCCCCCCATCCTCGGCGCCCCCGTCTTCATCCACGGCGCGCTCGGCTGGTCGGCCGACGCGGCTCGTCGGGCCCGCGCGATGGGGGTCGACGAGCGCGCTCGAGGCCGCGTCGTCGCCCGGGCGGTCATCGATCGGATCGTCGACGGCGCGGCGCACCTCGCCGAGGTCGAGGCCATCGCGCCCGTCGTCGCCGCCGGCAATGCCCTGGCCCCGTGGTCGCCCAGCTGGGCGCTGCGGGCCGGACCGGGGGCGCCCGTGGAGGGATCTGCTCGTCGCGTCGGCGCGGCGCCCGGGCCAGAGCGCATCTACTGCAACCGCTGCTGGCGCCTCGTCGGCGTCGAGCTCGGGCCGCGCTCGGTGTCGGTGCGCGGCACCCGGGTCGCGCTCCCCGAGCGCACGGGCCGCGGCGCGACGCCGGAGGTCACCTGCGGCGAGTGCCTGGACGGCCCGAGCGAGGCCATGTGGGGGGACGTGGTGGCGTGGGGGCCGGGCCCGACCGAGCTGCTCAGCCGGGCGCGGCTCGACGAGGCCGTCGGTGGTCCCATCGCCCAGATGCTGGCGGGGTGGACGACGCCACCGGTCGAAGTGCCCGTCATCGACGCCCATGGAGGGTGGGTGCCGGCCGACCACCTGCCGAGCGACGACTGGCTCGGCCAGATGCTGCCGATGCGACGCCGAGGGAACATCCACGCCGTGGCGCGGCTCTCGGGGTGGGTCGATGGAGAGCGCGTGGTCGGACAGCAGCCGGACTGGCTGGGGCGGCGCCCGACGTCGGCGCCGCGCGCGTGGCTGCTCGACGAGGTGGTGTCCATCCCCCCCATCGCGTGGTCCGGCCCGCGGGTGGCCGGTGACATGCTCCGACTGATCGTCGAGCGGCTGCGGGCGGCGGGCGCCTCGATCAGCCCCTGGTTGCGCTGGCCGGGTGTTCGCCTGCACCAGCTGCTCGTCGGCATCACCCGGTCGGAGCGGGTCGCCGCGGCCGCGGCTGTCGCCGCCCGCCTCGCGCAGACCGACGCGACCTGGAGCCGATGGATCTGCGTGGACGGGCAGCTGGTTGGTGATGGTGTTCGAGTGCAGGCGCCGACCCCAGCGGAGGCCTGGGCGTCGCTGGTCCGAGATGTCGCGGGGCGCGAGGACATGCACCCGGCCCCTCACCCCACCGGCTTGGCCCCGGCCGGCCGGTACTGGATCATCGGGCCCGACGGGCCCGCTGTCATCGATCACGACGGCACGCGGCGGGAGGGGCTGGTCTGGCTCGCCCGCATTCGTGAGCCGCGGGTTGCGGGCGAGGCCCGCGAGGAGGGTGCATGACACGGTCGAAAGACATCAGCCTGCCGGGGCACATTGCCCAGGTCCTGGCGCAGAAGGACCTGGACATCATCAGGGTCCAGGGGGTCGAAGAAGACGCAACGACCGGGGGGTGCCGTGTCGACTTGCTGATTCTGGTGCGCCTCTCGATGCGCGAGGATGGCGCTGCCCCGCGCCCGGTGCCAGCGTCGGTCACCCTCATCATCGATCCGGCGCTCGAAATGGTCGCGGTCGAGTATCTGGCCATCCGCGCCGCGGGCGAGGCCTACGAGCCATTCTTGACGGCGTTCGGCGTTCCCGACGCCGACTGGGCTGCCGGCAACCCGCCGTCGGCGCCGGGGCCGATATCCGGGCGGCTGTATGAGATGCACAGCGACCCGGAGCCGCACTGGATGCGGGTCGACGCGGGGGTGGAGTCCGACGCCAGCCCGAGCCGCCCGGTCGACCATGCCTGGCCCGAGGGCACGCTCCTGCGCCCGCCCGTCGAGGCGCCCCTGCGCGGTCCCCGGCTCTTCGTCGCGATGAGCGTGCCCGCCGAGGGCGTCGAGGGCTCGGTGGTGCCTACCGTGCTCGGCGGGCTGTTGGGCGCCGGGGTCGCGCTCGTCATCGGCGGGCACCCGACGGTGACCCCGCTGCTCGACATGCTCGTCAGCGCCTGGGTCGGCAACGCGGAGCTGGTCGAGGTGCACCAGCTCCGCCGGTTCCCCCGGTCCGAACATCTGACGACCCTCGGCCCGTTCATCTGGCACGGGGTCGCTCCCGAGGGCGACCTCGAGCCCACCCTGCCGCCGCTCGACGTCGAGCTCGCCGAGATGCGCCAAGCGATGGTGGCCGACGTCGACGCCGCGCTGTTCCTCGGGGGCGCGATGCCGAGCGAGTCGCTCAGTGACCCGCCCGGGCTGCGGCATGAGTTCGACCTCTTCCGCGAAGCGCAGCCCGATGCCCCGGCGCTGCTGTCCGCCATGCTCGGCGGCTACGTGCAGCATGTGCTGATCCCTGCGGCCGACAACGGGGAGGTCGAGACCGCCGACGGGCTCGACGCCGATGGTCGGCGGCGACTGTGGGCCGAGACCGAGCCGCGCGAGCTGGTCTACATGGTGCTCGAGCGCCTGGTGGCCGGACGAAGGGGGCGGGGCTGATGTCGGCGCGATCATACGCCGTCGCCGCCGCGATGGCGCTCGCCGAGTTCCTCGGGGCCGCCGAGGGGTGACCGCCGCCGTCGCCCGCATCGGCGTGTGGCACGAGTGCCTCGACGTCGACACGCTCCGCCGCCTCGTGGAGTTGCTCGGCGCGCGGCGTGCCGACGAGCGCGCGCTCGGCGTCCAGCTCGAGGAACTCATCGCGCTCGGCGCGCTTCGCCGGCTGGCGCGCCGACGAGTGGCGGTGGTGCACCCATCCGGGCACCAGGCCGAGCCCGTGGCGTTCGACAGCGCCGCCGCCCGGGCCGCGGCGCTGGCCTCACTCGCTGTCGACGTCGCGCACCGCGCCGACCAGCGCGCGCTCCTGCGCGCGCTGGGGTCGGGAGGGGTCGGGCTGGCGGCTGGCGCCGAGGTGCAGCAGATCGAGGTGGCGGTCCGGCTCAACACCAGGGCCATGCTCCGCCTCGGCCGACCGGTGGTGGGGCTCACACTCGACGGGCGCCTCGTCGTCGATGACGGTCCATGGCCCGACCCGGCGTGGACAGCGCGGGTCGGCTTCGAGGCGGCTCTGCGCGACGCCGCGCAGACCGGACGGGGCGCGGCGGTCTGGGTCTCGCCCTGCGGCCGCAGCGGGCTGGCCCTGCCGCCGGCCGGCGCACGCTGGGTGCAGCTCGTCGGCTCGGGGCCGCGGCCCCGGGTCCGCCTCGTCGACGAGCGCATGCGGGGCGGCCCCATGCCCTGGGCCGCCGGCCTCGATGCCCTGGTTCGGGCGGTTTCGAACACAACGCCGATGCCGGACCGTGTGTTGGCTGCGATCGTCGCCGCCGCTCGGGCGACCGCGGCACCGCTCGCCTGGTGGGTCCAGGCCCCCGAGGGGGCCGTCCTCGACCTGCCCCCGTGGGACGACCGCGATCCGGACGGCTGGGAGGTCGGCGATCCGCTGGTCGACCTGCAAACCCCGGCGACGCCGGCGACGGTCGCCGATCGCTCGTCGCTCGCCCCGCCGGTCGGCGCTGTGCTCTGGGCGATCGACGACGAGACCGAGACCCGGGCGTGGGCGGTGCTCACGGCGGGCGGCTGGGCTCCCCTGCCCCGCGATGGCGCGTGGCTCGATCTCGTCGCACGCGACGAGGCGATCAGCCGATGGTGGCCGGGCGTGCCAGCCGACGTCGCCGGCGCGCACCTCGTCGTCGTGCCGGGCGATGTCGGCCTCGACGCGCTCGCCGTCATCGCCGATGCGGTCGAGCGCCCGGCGGGCCTCGACAGGCTCGCGCTCGTCTCCGGGCCCGCGGTGATCGTCGACGACTGCCCGGACCCGCGCCGGCGGGCTGCGCGCTGGGAAGCCCGGGCCCGCACGCAGGCCGTCGGCGAGCTGCTCACCGACGGCCTGCCGACGGTCGACTGGGGGCGGCTCGACGAGCGCCGGGTGTATGCCGACGAGCCCGCTGAGGAGCTGCTCGCCGCGGCGCCCGAGCATCGCGCGCAGCTCGGCAAGCGACTGCGGCGCGGCCCCGACTCGAGCCCGCCGCTGCCGGGCCCCTGGCGATTCATCGATGGGGCCGCCACGCTGCGGGGCAGCGGCGGGCTTGCGAGCACGCGAGACCGGCGCGTGCGTCGACGCAAGGGCCCGGGCGGGCGCCCGAAGCGGCTCTCGGTGGAGCAATACCTTGGCGTCCGGATGCGCCTGGCCCGGGAGGGCCAGGCCACCACCGACGTCGACATCTGCCGCGAGCTCGCCGTGGGCGGTGTCGAGGTCAGCCGGACCGTGGTGCGGCAGCGCCGTCTCGAGGCCGAGGCGGCCGGTCTGCTCGAGCTCGGCGCCGAGGTCATCACCGCCGGCCTCGAGACCCCGGCCGCGGTGCCCGCGTCGGCATCGGCGCCCCCGGAGGCAGCGCCGTTCATCTCGATCGCCGGCAGCAAGGCGAGGCTGCTGCCGCACCTGCTCGAGGCAACGCCGGAGGGCCGACTGCCCCTGGTGGTCGAGCCGTGCCTCGGCGGCGGCAGTTGGCTCCTGGCGCTCGCGGCGGCCGGCCGCTTCGACCGCGCGATCGCGTCGGACCAGGACCCCGACATCATCGCGATGTGGCGTGGGGTCCAGCAGGACCCCGACCAGGTGTTCGAAATCGCCTCGGGGATCCCGTGGACCCGCGAGGCCTTCTACGCCACCCGAGTTCGCCTCTCGACGATGACAGGGATCGAGCGTGCCGGCGCCGCGCTGTACATCAACCGGCGGGCGTACAACGGCGTGTTCCCCCGGCGAGGGCAGGGGCAACACCTGAACGTGAGCTGCGGCGACAAGAAACGCCTGGTGGTTTCGCAGGCCGATTTGCGCCGCATCTCGCGGCTGGTGCGGAACGTCGAGTTCCGTTGCGCAGACGCCGAGCGGGTCATCCGGGGGCTGGGGCCCGACCGGCGCGGCGTGGTCGTCTACGCCGACGTGCCCTACTGGCCCGTCGCGAAGAGCAGCTCGTTCGTCTACGGCGCCTTCTACGCTGGCGACCACGTCAGGATGGTCGCCGCCCTCCGCGAGCATGGGCAGCTCGGCGGGCTCGGCCTGCTGTCCAACCACAGCAACGCGCCGGTCCAGCGGTTGATCGAGGCCGCCGACGGCCGCATGAGGTGGGTCACGGCTTGGCGCTCGGTCAGCAGCGACCCTGAGACGCGGGGTGGCACGCCGGAAGTGATCGCGGCGTTCGGCAACATGGGAGGCATCTGATGTTCATCGCTCGGACCTACGACGAGCACCTGGCGCTGCTCGAACCAATGCTGCCCGCCGCCGTTCGCGGCAGAGGCCCGCAGCCGTCGCAGCCATCTGGCCTCCCTCGGTGGGTCATCCGAGGCAACCAGGTGTTCGCTACCATCGATGCCCTGGCGGCTGAGCCCGGGCGGCGCGTCTACCACGTCTCGTGGTCCGCGGCCCCGGGCAGGCGACCCCTCTCGCGCGCCGCGGTCGAGGCCGGCTGGTTCCCGCCCGAGGCGCGTGGGGCAACCGCGTATTCGCGCCATCAGATGCCCGACGGCATCTGGCGGCATGACCTGCTGTGGCGGATGCCTACGGCATAGCGAACGGATGCGACGCGACCAAGCTGGGTACCCCCGGGGTCTGATTTCTCGCCGGTCGTTCTCCGCGGAGGCCGTCGACCGCGGTCGACCACCTGTTTGTCGTGCACCCACCTGTGACGTCGCAGGTGTCGCAGGCCCGGCCCGACGCCGTCTGCAGCACGCCCACCCGCGACAGCGGTCGTTGCATCGTGTCACGCCCGCCATGCGCGTGCCTTCAGACCTGACGCCGGTCGCACCGGGCACCCCCGCCGATGGCCGACCGTGACCACATGCAGGGAGCGGCTCCGACAGACGTACAGCTCGCCGCGGCGTTCGCGCTCTGCGGTGAGGGCGGCGAGCTGAGCAAGGCTCAGCTCGCTGAGCTCGTCGGCGTCAGCCGGCAGACGGTCCATCGCTGGCTGGCCGACGGCCGGGCCGAGGCCGCCTACGACGCCCTGGCCGATAGTCCCGACCTGCGCCGAGAACTCGCGCGGCTGCTGCAGGCCAGCGGCGGCGGCGACCGCGAGATCGAGCCGCCCCCGGTCGCTGAGCCCGCCGACGTCATCGACGTGGTTTGCCGCAGCATCGTCGAGGCGGCGCTGTGGCCCCGCGAGGCGCTCATCGACGCCGGCGTCCCCCCCACGCGCGCTGAGCAATGGGAGCGCGAGGCCCGCGCGGCGGAGCCAGAGAGCGAGCTGGGCGAGCTGTGGCGGCGGGTCTGCTGGGCCGAGACGCGCCTCGAACGCGAGCTCAACGAGCGCCTGGTCAACCAAAGCGGCGGGTGGCAAGCGGCCCGCGAGCTCCGGGCCCGGCGCTTCCCCCAGCGCTACGGGAGCGTCGATGGGGGCACGGTGATCGTGCGGCCCCTCGAGGGCGTGCCGCTGGACGAGCTCGCCTTCGTCCTCGGCCCGTGATCATCCGTCGAGAAGAAGCGCTGCGTGAAGGCGCGCTACGCGCCGCCGAGCACAACCTCGCTGCGTTCCTGCGCCTGGTCTGGCCGGAGTGGGGCTGGTCCACCTTCGTCTGGGCGCCGCACCTCGACGTCGCCTGCCTGGTCTTCGAGCAGTGGGTCCGGGGCATGCTCGTGCCCGACCCCGAGGCGCTCGGGCTGCCCATCCAGGTAGTGGCCAACCTGCCCCCGCAGACCACGAAGACGACGGTCTTCGGCCGGGCCGGCCCGCTGTGGGCCCAGCTCCAAGCACACGGGACGCTGCGCCTCCTGCACGCGTCGCACACGCTCGAGGGCAACCTCGACGCGGCCGACGCCGAGCGGATGGCCGTGGGAACCTCGCGGCGGTTCCTCGACCTGGTCGACAGCCGCGGGGACCCGTGGCGGTGGGGGAAGGCCGAGGAGAACGAGCAGACCATCGTGAGCGTGCCCGGCGCCGGCGAGCGAGCGCGGCGCCGCGGCGGGATCGCGCTGGCATCGTGGGTCGGCGGGGCCGGCACCGGCCGGCACTTCAACGGCCACTACTACGACGACCTGTGCAAGCGGCGCGACGTGCACCAGCCGAAGGCCCGGGCGTTGTGGCGGCGCATGATCGACGAGCTTCAGAGCCGGTACGCCCAGCGGCTCCGGCACGCCTTCTTCTCGATGCAGCGCTTCGGCTCCGACGACCCCGTCGCCGACTGGCTCGAGGAGTACCCCGAGGCTGTGCGGTTCGTGCTGCCCCGAGTGTTCGAAACCGGCCGCACCGACTACCCCGAGCGGCTCGACCTGGGCGTGCCTTCGGACTGGGTGCTCGCGACCTTCGACGGCGAGCGGGCGCTGCAGCCCTATCGCGAGCGCCTCGAGCGGGCGGGCTTCTGGCTGCAGTCGACGTCCACCGCTGCCCCCGACACTCAGCGCCGGCTCTGCTGGCGCGACTGGCGTCGCGAGGGCGAGAGCCTGGACCCGGCCCGCTGCGGCCGGGCTGACGAAGCGCGGCTGCGACGCAACCTGCGCCGCTGGTTCGCCGAGCAGCAGCAGCGGCCGTCGAAAGCGGACGGCGTAGCGATCATCCCTGCATCGGCATGGGGGACCTGGAGAGCGGCGCCGGCGACCACCCCGGCCGAGATCACGATGAGCATCGACCCCCAGTCGGGGGACCCGTCGAAGCGCAAGGCGCCCGACCGGACGGCGCTCTTGGTCGGGGCTCGGTGGGGCGGCATGCTTCACCTGCTCGAGCGGGTCAACGGGATCCACACGTTCACGCAAGTGTGCGCCCTGCTCTGGGTGCTCAGCCGGCGGTGGGTGCCCCACCGGATCCTCGTCGAGGACGCCGCGGGCGGCAGCGAGATAGTCGCCCACCTGCGCGGCGAGGGCCTGCCACTCATCCTCGTGCGCCCCGAGGGCACGACGCCGTCCCGGGTCAACGGGGCCTCGGGCGCGGTCATCGCCGGTAACGTCCTGCTGCCCGACGGTGGCGCGCTGCGTCCGGCGTTCCTGCGGCCCGAGGAGCCGTGGCCAGGGCGCACCTTCGAGTTCGAGGAGGTGCCCCGCCGCCTTCGACCGGGGCCGGGCGTCGTGGAGCCGTTCCCGATGCCGTTGGCGCCGAGCCCCGCCATCTGGCGGCCGGAGTTCATCGAGGAGATCGCGTCGATCCCCGGGGGGTTCGACGACGACGGTGACGCCCTCGCCTACCTCGTTCGCGACATGCAGCTGCGCCTCGGCGATCGCCCGAAGACCTCGCGGTCGAGCCGGCGCCAGCAGACCAGGACGACGGCTGCCGAGCGGCACGGCGTGACCCAAGCCCGCCCCGCTGGCCGACTGCGCTGGAGTTGAGCACGTTTTTCTCGCGGTCGCGGCCGGCACCCCCGGGCATGGGCCACGCTCGGCCCGTGACTGCCCCGTCCCCCACCCGTCGCTCAATGAGTCAGCGCGTCGCAGGCGCCCTCGGGGCCGGCACCCGCGCAGCTCTCGCCGCGTGGCGCGGACCGGCGACGACCAGCCGGAAGCCGTCCTCGAGCCGGCATTCGACCACGCCGCGGCGGACATCGACCCCCGGCACACCCTTCCTCGCCGGAGGCATCGCCTACGAGACCGACCCCTCCCTGCAGGGCGGCGCCTTCGCCGCCGAGTGCGAGCGCGCGCTGCGGCAGTCATGCAAGGCCGCGCTCGTGCACAACCGGCTCATCGACGCCGCGTGCTCGGCGACCCTGCGGTGGATGCCTGGGCGCGACACCCTGGCAGCGGAGCGGAACGCCGCGCACCTGAACGGCGATTTCGGTCTGGGGCGATTCGAGAGCGGCTGGCTCCGGCGCGGCCTCGGCCCGATCCGGCGCGAGACCATGGGATTCGCCGGCATCGGCTGGCGCTACGCCGAGACGGCGGCCGACCTGGGGCACGACGGCCTCTGGCACGTCGTCGACCTCCACGACTGCTGCCCGACGGCGCACGCCCAGAACGGCTGGCAGACTGGGGCGGGCGGCGAGCTGCGCCGCATCGTCCAGGCCACGCTCTTCGGCCAAGCCGGCTACATCGACGCCGAGTGGGCGACGGTGTGGACGTTCAACGGGTCGGGGAACAACTTCGAGGGCCGAGGCCTCCTGCGGCCCTGCATCCCCTGGTTTCGGATGGTGGCGCTGGCCTACGAGATGCTGGGCATCGCCACTGATCTACTACATCGGGATTTCCTCGCGCCGCGCGGTGATTTCTACGCGGCCTCGCGCAGTAGCTGCTTGACCGTGGCCTTGCGGGCCGCGGTGAGGGCGGCGGTCAACTGCTGACCCTTGCTCGT
>JAUHYW010000059.1 GCA_030426085.1 bacterium
GTTGCACAGCGGATTGTCGATGTCGGTGCAGTCGTCGTAGACGCCGCGAGGGTCGACCGAGTCCGGGTGTGGGGCTTCGTAGCGGCCGTCGCCGTCGATGTCGGGCTCGACGTAGCACGCGGGTGAGCAGCCGTCGCCCGGCAGGTGGTTGTCGTCGAGGCAGCGATCGGGGCCCGGGGGCGGATCGGGGCCGACGCCGCAGCCGGTGGGGATGCCTTCCATGATGCGATAGCGGAAGACACCCGGCTCGCGGACGTTGGAGAGGCGGCACAGGAGGGTGACGTCGTCGGTGAGCGAGCCGGGCCACATCCAGCCCCGGCCGTCGGGGCCCTCGCCCGCGTCGAAGCCCATGGCCGAGCCCTCTTCGCGGAGCTGGCCCCGGGCCCACTCGCAGCGGTGGTAGCGGAACTCCACCTCGTAGTCGTCGGGGTCGGGGCCGGTGATGATGGCCTGCCAGGTGTTGCGCAGGGTGCCGGGCTCGGGGGGGCGGTCGGTGACTTGATACCAGGTCGCGACGAAGCGGCCGGGGGTGCCGTCGTCGCCGGGCGGGAGCTGGCCGACGTAGGTCGGGGGGTTGGGCTCTCCGATCTCGTATTGGGTCAGCTCCGAGGTGTGCTGGAAGGGCACCAGCCGCCGCAGGCCCATGCCCAGCACGTTGAACGGCCCGGGGATCGGGGTCCCGAAGCGGCCGTCGAAGCGCTCGAACGACAAGCTGCCTCGCCAGTTGACCCGGATCTCGGGCTCGCGGGCTTCGCTGTAGTACCGGATGCCCTCGGGCAGCGCCGGCGCGAGCGGGAGGACGTCGATGTCGTCATGCGGCTCGCCGACGCCGAAGGGGCCGCCGAGGCCGTCGACCAGGGGCGCACCCCGCTGTGCCTGAGCCGCGCCGGCCAGCAGCGTGAGTGCGGCGATGAAGAGGGCGCGCATCAGAAGGGCTCCGCGGGCGGCCAGCCGACGATATCGGGGCGGATGAGGGGCGGACAAGCGTCGCCGACGCAGAGCTGGAGCAGGTCGAAGACCCCGTCACCGTCGCGGTCCGGGTCGCAGCGGTCGCCGATCCCGTCGCCGTCGAGGTCGGCCTGCTGGGGATCGGGGGTGTACGGGCAGCGGTCGAGCGCGTCGCCCACCCCGTCGCCGTCGGCGTCCGACTGCCACCAGCAGCCCCAGCGGCACGGCGTCCGGGGGGCCAGATCGCAGACGTCGCCCAGGCCGTCCTTGTCGGTGTCGCGGCCGAACGGGTCCGGGGCCCACGGGCAGAGGTCGAGTCGGGCCGTCCAGCGCCCGGCCGCCCGGTCGTCCCCGTCGGGATCGGGGTCGCAGGCGTCGCCCCGCCCGTCGCCGTCGAGGTCGAGGTTGGCCCGGTCGATGGTGCGCGGGCAGTGGTCGAAGTCGTCGGGCCAGCCGTCGCCGTCGTCGTCGGGGTCACAGGGGTCGCCGAGGCCATCGCCGTCCAGGTCGGTCTGGTCGGGGTCGGCCAGCCGGGGGCAGTTGTCCTCCACGTCGCGGGTCTCGTCGCCGTCTACGTCCACGTCGCAGAGGTCGCCTTCGCCGTCTCCGTCCAGGTCTGCCTGGAGCGGGTTGAAGTGCCGCTCGCAGTTGTCGACGCTGCGCCGCCCGTCGAGGTCCGGGTCGCCGATGATCCCGCCTTCGGCGCCGACCTCGATGATCCACACCCCCGGCTCGCCGTCGCTCGACCCCTCCAGCAGCCACTTGGCCCGCCCCTGCATGACGCCGTCCTCGGGGTCGGGGAACAGCTCGAACACCGTGCCCCCGGCCCCGCCCGGCCCGAACCTCAGCCCGGCCCGGGGCTCGACCGCCGGCGTCTCGACCGGCAGCGCCCCGTAGCGGAACGCCACCGCCCGCAGCGCGCCCCCGTCGATCACGAGGTCCACGCTGAACGTCGCCCGCGCCCCGTCGCAGCCGGGCGGGGCGGCGTCGATCCAGGCGAAGCGGGCGCCGTCGGGCGTGTCGGTCCGGCGCACCTCGCCCGGCGGCGATCCGTCGGGGCACGCGGCCGCGAGCGAGGACCAGAACGGGGCCACGAGCGTGGCCATCGCCACGTCGTCCAGCGGCCGGGGCGCGGCGACGTCGAAGTCACCCCCGTCGAAGGCGACGACCCCCGATCGATGCACGACGATCTCCCGCACCCGCTGCCCGCCGACGAAGAGCCGGGCGGGCAGGTGCTCGTCGTCCTCCAAGGTGATGGTCCATGTCGGCCCGTCGCCGGGCAGCGGGGCGCCGCCCCGATCGACGGGCGCGGCGCGGGCGGGCAGGGGGGACAGAGCCAGCAGAGCGACGCTGAAGAGGGTGCGCATGACGAGAGCCTTTCCCGTTGGTGGAATGCCTTTCTCGGCGCAGACATGACCCGTACGCCCGAGTGTTCCGCTGGCATCCTGGCACCGCCCGCGGACCCCGTCAAGCGCGGGCGCGGGCGCGGGGCTCACGGCCGGCGATCAGTCCTCGTCCATCCGTGGGACGTCGGTGACCGCGGTGCGGTCTTCTTCGTCGTCGGCGAGGTTGGGGGCGAGCGGGGGCAGGCTGCCCACCGAGCCATCGACCATGCTGTCGATGTCGAAGTCATGCGGGTCGAAGGGATCGCTGGGTTCGGGGATGTGTGCCAGCTCGCCCGAGAGGGACAGCGACGAGGTGGAGGCCCGCGCCTCGGCGCCGGGCATCGAGTCGACGTGGGTGACGTTGATGCCCCCGAGCAGGCGGCTCTCGAAGGCGGCGAGCGCCTGGCCCACCTCGCGGCCGATCGAGCCGCCGAGGCCCGAGAGGATGCGCCGGATCTCGGACTTGCGGGCCTGGGCCAGCAGCCGCTGCCCGACCGTGTCTTCGACCTTGATGCCTTCGCCCTCGGCCACCGCCCGCAGCAGGAGCGCGAGCACCGCCGAGGATGGGATGCGGGCCTCGACCTTGAGCGCGAGCGCGGTCTCGACGACGGCGGCCACGGTGGGCGGCACGAACGGGTTGCGGCCCAGGATCGGCGGCGGCGGCACCCCGTCGAGGAACCGGCGGAAGATCTCGCTGGTGTCGGGGGCCTCGAACGGGATCTGGCCGGTGAGCATCTCGTAGATGGTCGCCCCGAGGCTGTAGACGTCGGCGAGCGGGGTCGGCTTCTCGTGGTTGAACTGCTCGGGCGGCATGTACCACAGGGTGCCGACGTTGGCCCCGGCGACGGTGAGGTCGGGGCTGTGCTCGAGGCTCTTGGCGACCCCGAAGTCGGTGATGCGCACCGTGCTGGGGTCGTCGGCGCTGACCATCATCATGTTGGCCGGCTTGAGGTCGCGGTGCACGACGTTGCGCCGGTGGGCGTAGGCCATCGCGTCGGCCGCCCGGATGCCGATGTCGATCGCCATCGGGATCGACAGCGGGCCGTCGATGCGCCGCAGCCGGTCTTCGAGCGACCCCCCGGGCAGGTACTCCATGACGATGGCTTGCAGGGCGGGGGACTCGAGGTAGTCGTAGACCCGGGCGATGTGCCCGTGGTCCAGCTCGGCTTGCAGCTTGGCGCCCTCCCGGAAGCGGTCGGCGAGCATCTGCTCGTCGTGGGCCTGCCCCCGGTGGCGGATCTTGACCGCGACCTCGCGCCCGAGCAGCCGGTGGCGGGCGAGCAGCACGATGCCCATGCCGCCCGTGCCGAGGCGCCCCTCGACGAGGTAGGGTCCGATGAAGCGGGGGAGCCGTCCGGCCAAGTCCTGCCTCCGAGCCGGCCCGGCGGCCGGCGGGCGCCGCGGGCGCCGGTCAGTCGTCGTGGTCGTCGGGGCCCTCGTCGCCGTCGTCCCCGTCGGGGTCGACGGCGTCGGCGAATGCCCGGGCCATGCCCGAGAACCGCCGGGCGTCGGCCAGCATCGTCGGCGCGGTGAAGACGACGTAGCCCGCCTCGCGCTCTCCGATCAGGTCGAGCAGGGTCGTGATCTCGTAGTCGGTGTAGCGCGGCGCGAGGCCCTTGCGGCCCATCAGCCGCCAGTAGATCTGCGGGCCGGGGGGCGGCTCCTCGTCCTCGTCGAGCCCGAGGGGGTCGATGGCCGGCAGCAGCCCCGCCTTCTCGCACAGCGCGTCGCGATCCTCGGGCTGGCTCTCCCACAGGCCGTCGGCCCACCACGCGATCGTGAGGCCGTCGGGGCGCTGCTGCTCCACGAAGCGCCGCAGCCGCGCCCGGTTCTCGCCGGTGGGGCGGAAGCCGGCCGGGGTGTGCAGCAGCGCGGTGTCGGCGCCGAGGATCGCGGCGAGCGCCATCGCCCGCTGCCAGCGCTCGACGCCGCCCGCGTCGAAGGCGGGCAGCGCGATGACCGGCACGAAGCGGGCCCCGGCCGGGGCCTCGGCCCGCCAGCGCTCGGCGGTGGCGTCCTTGACGGTGTCCACCACCCGGGCGGGGACCTCGAACGCGCCGAAGTTCTTCCAGTACTTGCGGTTGGGGCCGGTCTGGATCCGGCAGCCGGTGCTGATGCTGTTCATCGGCTCCATCATAGATCGCCCCCCGTGCGGGGGTCCATCGGGGTTCGGGGGCCACGGGCCGGGGGGTCCGGGCCGGCTCAGGGCAGCGCCTCGACGAGCGCGCCGGGCGCGTAGAGGTACATCGGGCGGGGCGCGACGAGCAGCTCGCCGACCATGCTGCGGGGGGCCTCGCCCCGCACGCCGAGCAGCGCGCCGAGGCCGGGGGCGATGCGGTAGCGCACGACCCCGTACGCGTCGTCGCCGGCCATCGCCCGCAGGCGGTCGAGGGCCTCGTCGGGGTAGCCGATGCGGTCGACGAGCTTCGCGTCGAGCGCGGTCTGCGCGGTGATGACCCGCCCGTCGGCCAGCGGGCGGAAGGCGTCGATCTCGAGGCCCCGCCCCTCGGCGACGACCTCGAGGAACCGCTGGTACATGGCGTCGACGATGCCCTGCAAGAGCCTCCGCTGCTCGGGGGTCAGCGGGTGGAACGGGCTGAGCAGTTGCTTGTTGCGCCCCGAGGCGATCGAGTCGTCCCGCACCCCGAAGCGCTCGAGCAGGCCGCCGAGCTCGAGGTTGCTGATGATCACCCCGATGCTGCCGGTGACGGTGGTCGGCAGGGCCCAGATCTCGTGGCCCGCGACGGCGAGGTAGTAGCCCCCCGAGGCGCACAGGTCGCCCATGTGCACCAGCACCTTGCGGCCCTTCGCCTTCAGCGCGCCGATGCGGTGGTGCAGCAGGTCGGCGTCGGTGACCGATCCGCCGGGGGTGTCGACCCGCAGCAGGACCCCGGCGACCGCGTCGTCCTCGATGGCCCGGTCGAGCATGCGCAGCGCGTCGCCGGTGACCCCGCCGGCGAGGCCCGACCCCCGCATGAGCGGGCCCCGGATCTCGATGATCACCAGCTTGCGGGCCCCGGGGCGGGCCTCTTCGACGATCTCTTCGACCCCGTCGGTGCCTCCGCCGGTCAGGCCGGTGAGGCTCACCCCGAAGACCCCGATGATCGCGAGCAGGCCCATGAGCAGCAGCAGGCAGCCGATGCCTCGGCGCTCGGGATGTTCGGGGGTCGCCACGTCGCCTCCGGGGGGATCGAGGGGCGCAACCTACCACTCTCGGCCCGCCGCGTCGCGGTTTTGTGTTGCGCGGGGGGGGCGGCGAGCCCGATCCTCCGGCCTCATCGAGACGCAGGAGGCGCCATGGATCTGTCGCTCATCGAGGCCGTCGACTCCGAGATGGCCGGGCTCATCCGCCGGGAGTCGGCCCGGCAGGCGCAGACGCTGCGCCTCATCCCCTCGGAGAACTACGCCTCGGCCGCGGTGCTCGCCGCGTCGGGCAGCTGCCTGGCCAACAAGTACAGCGAGGGGTATCCCGGCAAGCGGTACTATCAGGGGCAGGCCCACATCGACGCCATCGAGCGGCTGGCCATCAACCGGGCCAAGGCGCTGTTCGGGGCCGAGCACGCCAACGTGCAGCCCTACTCCGGCTCGCCGGCCAACCTCGCGGTCTACTTCGCGCTGCTCGAGCCGGGCGACCGCATCCTGTCGATGAGCCTGCCCCATGGGGGCCACCTGACCCACGGGTGGAAGGTGACGATCTCGGGCAAGTACTTCGAGGCCCATCAGTACGGGGTGCGGGAGACCGACCAGCGGCTCGACATGGATCAGGTGGCCGCGATGGCCCGCGAGCTGAAGCCGAAGCTGATCATCTGCGGGGCCTCGGCCTACCCCCGCGTCATCGACTTCGCCGCCTTCGCCGCCATCGCCGAGGAGGTCGGGGCGTATCTGCTGGCCGACATCGCCCACATCGCGGGGCTGGTCGCGGGCGGGGCCCACCCCTCGCCGGTGCCCCACGCCGACGTGGTGACGACGACGACCCACAAGACGCTGCGCGGGCCCCGGGGCGGGCTCATCCTGTGCCGCAAGGGGCTGCGCAAGAAGATCGATCGGGCGGTCTTCCCCGGCTTGCAGGGCGGGCCCCACGATCAGACGACCGGGGCGCTGGCGGTGGCGCTCGCCGAGGCGCAGCAGCCGGCCTTCGCCGACTACGCCCGGGCGGTGGTGGACAACGCCCGGGTGCTCGGCGAGCGGCTCGCGGGGCACGGCTTCGATCTGGTCTCGGGGGGCACCGACAACCACCTGCTGCTCATCGACCTGACGAGCAAGGGGGTGTCGGGCAAGGTGGCCGCCGTCGCGCTGGAGCAGGCGGGCATCGTATGCAACGCCAACAGCGTGCCGTTCGACAAGCGCACGCCGTTCGACCCCAGCGGCATCCGCATCGGGACCCCGGCGCTGACGACCCGGGGCATGGGCCCCGGCGAGATGAAGCGGCTGGCGGACTGGATGCAGGCGATCGTCGCCGCGCCGGACGACGAGGCCCTGCTGGGGCGGGTCGCGGGCGAGGTGGCCGAGCTGTGTGAGCAGTTCCCCGCGCCGGGCGTGGGCTGAGGCCCGGCCGAGGCCGTCGGTCGGCTCAGCGCCGCCGGCGGTTGCGGCCCCGGCCGCCGCGACCCCGGCCGCCGCCGCTGCGCCGACCGCCGCCGCCGCCGCCGCCACCGCCGCTGTTGCGCCCGCCCCGTCGGCGGCCGCCCTTGCGCCGGTTGTCGCCGCTCTGGCCCTTGCGCCGACGGCGGTTGCTCTTGCCCGAGCCCTTGCCCCGGCGGTTGCCGACCCGGCCGTTGCCCATGGCGTCGGCGAGGGCCCGCATCTCACGCACCGCCTCGATGTCCTCCTCGGACATCTCGGGCAGCCCGTCGTACTTGCCCTTGGCCGCGGCCTTGCGCTCCCGGCGGAATTCGTTGGCGATCTGCTTGTCCTCGCCCGACAGGAGCTGCCCCACCGCCTGCTTGCAGTTGTCGCAGCGCACGTCGTGGCGGTCCTTGGCCCAGCGCTCGAGCAGCACCCATTCGCCGCACACCGCGCAGGGGAAGTCGACCGGGGGCTTGCCCCCGCGGCCGTTCTTGCCCCCGGTGTTGCCGTAATAGGCCGCGTCCATGCCCAGTCGGGCGTTGGAGCGGGCCCAGAAGGTCTGGGGGTCTTCGAAGAGGCTGTCCTGGATCGACGCCTGGTGCTCGGCGGCCTGGCTGCTGCCGCTGCGTCCGCCGCGTCCGCGCCCGCGGCGCCTGCGGCTCGAGTGACTCTGGCTCAAGGTGATCTCCGGAGTGGTCTGGAAACCAAGCGCGGGCCCCGGACGACGCGTGCGTCTACGGTTTCGGCCTCGCGAGGGAAGGAGCGGGGTGTGGAGCACCACGCCCTGGCCCGGACGCTAGCACAGGTCACGGTCGGACTCAATCCCGCCGGAGGGCCCGTCGGGGGCGATCTATTTCGCCCGGGGCCGGGGCGGTGTTAAATGGTCGCCATGAAGTCATGCCCCAGCTGCCAGGCCGAGACCGATGACGGCGCCCGGTTCTGCCTCGAGTGCGGCTACGCCTTCGAAGCCGCCGCCGCCGAGCCGGCCGACCCCTGGCAGGGGCGGATGGTCGCCGGGCGCTTCCGCATCGTGCGCAAGCTCGGCGACGGCGGCATGGGCGAGGTCTTCCTCGCCGAGCAGGTGCCGATGGGCCGCTCGGTGGCCCTCAAGGTGCTGCGCCAGAGCCTCAGCGACGACCCGGAGCAGGTGGCCCGCTTCAAGCGCGAGGCCCAGGCCGCCAGCCAGCTCCAGCACCCCAACACGATCATCGTGCACGACTTCGGCCAGGACGAGGACGGCACGCTGTTCATCGCGATGGAGTTCCTCGAGGGCAAGCCGCTCGACGCGGCGCTCGAGGAGCAGGGCACGCTCGAGCCCGAGCGGGCGGCCCGCATCATGGCCCAGGTCTGCGCCTCGCTGAACGAGGCCCACGCCCGGGGCATGGTGCACCGCGACCTCAAGCCGGAGAACGTCTTCCTCGTCGACCGGGGCACCCCGGACTTCGTCAAGGTGCTCGACTTCGGCATCGCCAAGGTGACCCAGTCGTCGAAGGGCGAGAAGCTGGAGTCGATCACCCGGGCGGGCGCGGTCTTCGGCACGCCGCACTACATGGCGCCGGAGCAGATCCGGGGCGAGGAGCTCGACGCCCGGGCCGATGTGTACGCGCTCGGGGTGGTGCTCTACCGCATGATCGCGGGGCACCTGCCCTTCGAGGCGAGCACGGTGATGGAGATGCTGACCAAGCACCTCACCGCCGAGCCCGCCCCCATCCAGCGCGACGGGGGACGGGGGGAACCCGCCGCGCGCGCCCGGCTCGAGGCGGTGGCCTTGCGGGCGTTGAGCAAGCAAAGGGATCAGCGTCAGCCGTCGGCGTTGGCCTTCATGGAGGACATCATGGCCGCTCTGCCCGGCATCACGTTCAACTCGATCACCGGCCTGACCCCGCTCGCTGCGGGCTCCGGGGCGATCGACGTCGCCCTCGATCCGCCCGCGGTCGACGACGCGCCGCCCGCCGAGGGCGGCGGCGGCAAGGGTCTGCTCATCGCGCTGGTGGTGCTGCTGCTCGCCGGCGGGGCCGGGGCCGCGTGGTGGTTCCTGGGCCAGAAGGGCGGGGGGCCCGAGGGCGCCGGGGGCACGCCGGCGGTGTTGGCCCAGGGCGCGGAGGGCGGCGAAGGCGGCGGGTCCGACGGGGACCAGCAGGCCGGCGGTGAAGAGGCCGCGGGCGGTGAAGAGGCCGCGGGCGGTGAAGAGGCCGGCGGCGAGGAGGCCGCGGGCGGTGAAGAGGCCGGCGGCGAGGAGGCGGCCAACGGCGCCCCGGCGGCCGGCGGCGAGGCGGGTGAGGGCGGCGAGGCCGGAGAGGGCGGCGAGGCCGCCGAGGGCGCCGCCGGCGAGAAGATCGACGAGGCCGAGGCGAAGCGCATCGCCGAGGAGGCCGCCGCCGAGGAGGCCCGCGCGGCCCAGGCGCAGGCCCAGGCCGAGAGCGAGCGGGCCAAGGTGGCCGCCGAGGAGAAGGCCAAGGCCGCCGCCGCCGAGAAGCAGGCCGCCGAGGCGGCGAAGGCCCAGGCCGAGACCGAGAAGGCCGAGGCCGAGGCGGCCAAGGCCAAGGCCGAGGCCGAGAAGGCCGCCGCCGAGGAGGCCGCCGCCGCGGCTCAGGTCAAGGCGATGAAGGCCGCCGCCGGCCGCAAGCAGGCCGAGGCCGCCGCGGCGATGGCCCGGGCCAACCGGCTCAAGGCCGAGGCCGCCGCCGCCCGGGCCAAGGCCGAGGCCGAGCGCATGCGGGCCGAGATGGTGCGCCTCGAGGCGGCCAAGGCCGCGGCCGAGCAGGCCCGGGCCGAGGCCGAGGCGGCCCGGGAGGCGGCCGAGGCCAAGGCGCTCGCGGCCGAGACGAAGAAGGCCGAGGCCGCCGAGCGCAAGCGGGCGGCCAAGAAGGGCCGCCGAGCGGCGGGCTACGGGTCGGTGCGGGTCGTCACCCGCTCGAGGGGGGCGAAGGTCCGGATCAACGGGCGGGCGGCGTCGGTGACCCCGATGTCGGGCACGGTGCGGCTCAAGCCGGGCCGGCACACCATCGAGGTGGTCAAGGACGGCAAGCGCATGTCGAAGACCATCACCATCCGCGCTGGCAAGGCCAGCCGGGTCAGCTTCTCGCTCTGAGCGACGCCTCGAGCCGACCGCCCGCCGACCGCTCGCCGATGGCCGTGGCCGTCGGCGCCCTCGCTCGTCCCAATCAGCATGTCGATCCTGCCGCTCCTCCATCATCCGCCCGGGGCGCGCGCTGCCCGCCGCGCCGCCCTGATCCGCGTCGCCCCGCTGCTCCTGCTCGGGCTCGGGCCGGCCGCGGCCCACGCCGACGACGAGGCCTGGACCCTGCTCGAGGGCGAGGTGCGGGTCGAGGCCCACCGCTGGGCGGCGGGCTGCGGCGCGCTGCCGACGGCTGGCCCGGGGCCGGCGGGGGCCCGCTATCTGCGCCGGAGCCCGACCACGCTGCTGCCCATCGACGACGCCCCGCCGGTGTTCGGCCCGGGGGTGTGCCGGGCGTTGATGCCCGAGCGCGACCCGTGGCAGGAGGCCGCGGGGCCCGACATCGCCTGCGGCACGCCCGCCGGGGACGCCGGCCGGGTCGCGTTGCGCCAGGTGGGGCCCGGGACGCTGAGCGTCGTGCATCAGGCCCGGCTGGCGCCGGCCGAGGGGTGCCGGGCCGATGTGGTCGGCACCTTCCTCTTGCGCCGGGCGGCCCCGGATCCGGCGCCTGCCGAGGCCGCTGCGCCGCCCGATCGGTCGGGGTCGCCCGCGCCGGGGTCGGCCCGGGCCCTGGCTCCCGTTCCGCCGCCCGCGCTGCCGCCCCCGCCGGTCGCGGTGCCCGCCGAGCAGGTCCTGGCGGTGACCGCCCGGGCGCCCACCCCCGAGGTGCGGGCGGCCTCCGGTCGGCGCCTGTCGCTCTTCGCCCTGGCCGGCTCGCTGGTCCTCGTCGGCCTGCTCGGGCTGGTGCGCGCGCTGCGCCGAGGCCGCTGAGGGGCGCCCGGGCGACACCGGGTGATTCCCGGCCCGTCTCGGGTTAGTCTCGGGCCCCCGACCTCGGAGAGCCCCATGCGCACCGCGGCCATCATCCTCATCGGCAACGAGCTGCTCAGCGGCAAGGTGGTCGACACCAACGCCGCCTGGCTGATCGGGCGGCTGCGGGGGCTGGGGGTCGATCTGCGGCGGGTGGTGATCGTGCCCGACGTGCAGGGCGAGATCGTCGCCGAGGTCCGCCGGTGCAGCGCGGCGTTCGACGCGGTCTTCACCAGCGGCGGGGTCGGGCCGACCCATGACGACATCACCCTGGCGAGCATCGCCGCGGCGTTCGACGCGCCGCTCGAGCGCCACCCGACGCTCGAGGCGCTCATGCGGCGGCACTTCGGCGACCGGCTGACCGGCGATCATCTGCGCATGGCCGATCTGCCGGCGGGCACCGAGCTGATCGTCGGCGGTGAGATCCGGTGGCCGGTCATCCTCGTGCGCAACGTCTACGTGCTGCCCGGGGTGCCCGAGATCTTCCGGGCCAAGTTCGACTCGATCGCCGAGCGGTTCCGGGGGGGCGCGTTCTACTTGCGCTCGGTCTACCTCGACGCCGACGAGGGCACGATCGCCGCCCGGCTGCGCGCGCTCGAAGCGGCCCACGGGGTCTCGGTCGGCAGCTACCCCCGGATCGACGGGGCCGACCACCGGCTGCGGGTGACGGTCGAGGCCCGGGCCCCGGCCCCGGTGAACGCCGCGGTCGCCGCGCTGGTCGAGGACGCCGATCCGGCGTGGATCGTGCGCGTCGATCCGGCGGTGAGCGCGCCCGAGGCGACCAGCGGCGCCCCCCGCGAGCCGGCCGACGACGCCCCCCGGCCGCCGGATAAGCCAGCCCGCTAAGTCGGTCGGATGTCTTGAGTTTCCGGGCTCTGCGGCCTATCATCGCGATCGGCGCCGGTGCCCGCGCGTCGATCAGCACCAGGGGGGTGTCACCATGCCGGTCCAGTTCACCCAGCTCGGGCGAGCCGATGCGATCGTCCAGAGCCGCCCCGATCCATCGGTCCTCAACACCCGCCCCGACGGCGCCGAGGCGGCGTCCCTGCGCGCCGCCCGCCCCGACCAGTCCACCGCCACCGACACCACCCGCCCCGTCGAGCAGCCGGCCGCCGAGGCCCGCATCGGCTTCGACGGCGGGGAGCGCGTCGACCGCCGGGAGGCCGGCGAGGCGCTGCGCTCGGCGGCGACCCGCACCGGGGTGGCCCAGCAGGCGCGGTCGGTGATCCGCAACGGACGCGACGACCTCGAGCTGCTCGACAACCTCGCCCGGGACGCCGACGCCCGCCAGATCGATCGGGCCGACGTCGAGCGCGTCCGCGAGCGGCTGGAGGCCGCCGATCGCGACCCGTCGTTGCAGCAGGTCCGGCAGGAGGTCGAGGCCGGCCGGCTCGAAGACGAGGCCGAGGCCGCCGAGAACGACGCCCGACAGGCGGCGCGGGCGGTGCTCGATCGGCCGTCGCTGCCCGAGCAGTCGACCTTGGCGCTGGTGCCTCAGGGGGTGGGCAGCGACGCCGAGACCCGGGCCGATCAGGCGGCCGAAGAGGCCGAGCAGGCGCGGCGTCGGGCGGGGCGGTTCGACGTGCAGCGCTCGGTGCTCGGGCGCCCCCGGCCGTCGGTGCTCGAGCCCGAGACCGCCGACGTGAGCGAGCCCGCGCGGGCCCGGGAGACCCGGGACGCGGTCGCCGAGGCCGACACCCGCTCGGCCCGGCTCGAAGAGCAGGTCGCCCGCTTCGAAGAGGAGGCCGCCGCTGAGACCCGGGCGTTGACCGAAGCCTTCGGCAGCCGCCGGGGCGGGGCCCGCATCACGACCAGCCGCGACGCCGATCAGACCGCCCGCGAGGTGGCCCGCAGCACCATCGAAGACCCGGCCCGGGCGGTGTCGACCCAGCCCTACCTCTCGGTCGAGGCCGCCCTGCGGGTGCTCGCCTGAAGCCGGGCGCTCCGTCGGGGGCTCAGCGGCTGCTGCTGAAGTAGTCCGCCCGATCCTTGAACAGCACGTTGAACGTCGTCAGGCTGCCGAACGAGCGGCGGATGTAGCTCGAGAGCTGCGACGCCTCGCCCCCCGAGATGCGGGGGTGGGCCGCGACGACGGCCTCCAGCCCCAGCAGTCGATCGCGCAGCACGACCACCCGGTGGAAGAACGCCTCCATCGGCTCGTCGACGCCCAGCTCGGCGGTGCCGTAGCGCACCCGGCCGCCGCGCCAGCGATCGCCCAGGGCCGGCGGGGGCAGCGCCAGCGCCGACCACTCCATCTCGCGGATCAGCTCCAGCAGCACCTGCCGCCCGGCGGGGTCGACGCCCTCGGGCAGCGTCACCGGCGCCCAGCGGGCGGCCATCGACAGCGCCGCGCCGTGGCATCGGGTCACCCGGGCCTGCAAGTCGATCTTCTCGGCCTCGGCCAGCCCGTCGTGGCTGTTGAGCTTCTGCTCGAGCACCCGCATGTTGTCCCGCACCGAGACCAGCTTGCGCAGGAACTGGCTCAGCTCGACCTCCTTGCTCTTGAGGCCGCCGTCGGCCGGGGCGAGCTCGAGCACCCCGTCCCACCCGCGGGACAGCTCGGCCATCGGCAGCGCCACCATGCCCCCGAGGCACTCCACGAGCACCGCCTTGAGCGCGTCGGGCTCGAGCGTCTGGAGGGCCTCGGCGATGGTCGACGCGGTGACGGCCGGGCGGGGCATGGGCGCCGAGGGGGTCGAGCTGCGGCGGCTGCCGACGGTGCGCCGCCGGCCGGCGGAGGGCGGCGGCAGGCGGGTGTCGCCGTGGCGGGAGAACGAGGGGCAGGCCCGCATCGAGTCGCGGAAGACGCCGATGACCTTCTCGAGTCGGCAGCGGCCGACGTTGCTGTCCTCGCGCTCCTCGGTCACTCGGAAGAAGCGGCACTCGGCGCAGGTGCGAGCCATCAGGGCCTCCCGGGGGGTGGGGTGTCGGGGGTCGTTCGATCGGATGATGACCCATCGGGCGGCGGCGCGCGACCGATCGTCGAGGGGCGGCGGCCGATCCAGTCGGCGCGGGTCGCGGCGACGAGGGGCGGATCGCCGGCGAGAGGCGCGGCGTCGGCGTCGAACCAGGCCCAGCCCTCGCCCTCGGGGCGGGCCCAGACCGGCTGGGGGCGGCCATCGACCGCGATCCAGGCGTACACCGCGTCGACGCCGGCTGCCCGCAGGCGGGCCACGGTGCGCCGGGGCGCGCCGGGGAGCGGCCGGGGCTCGCCCAGGGCCTCGAGGCGATCGACCATGCCCGCCCGCGGCGGCGGCGCGTCACCCGCGGTCGGGGTCCCGATCCGCACCCGGACCCGGGGGCGGCGGTCGGGGTCGAGCCCGTCGAGTTCGAACCGGGCGTGCGTGACCCCATCCCCGGCCGGCAGGATCACGGCCCCCGGCGCGCCCCCGTGGCTCTCGAAGGTCAGCCGGGCGTCGTCGAGGCCGTAGACCTCGATCGTCGCCCGCTCGACCGCCGCGTCGGTGGGGAAGTCCAGCCACACCGCGCCGTCGACGGGCGGCGCTTGGATCCGGCAGACCTGCTCGAAGAGCGCCGCGCCGCGCGCCCGCTGGACGCAGCCGGGCGCCCACGGCATCCGCCGCGGGGTGAACCGCTGGGTGACCCGCATCGGCAGGCCGGGCTCGCCGACGAAGAGCAGGATCCGCGCGCCCTGCGGGTCGGGGGCGGCGGCTGGTCCCTGGGCGCCTCCCTGGAGGATGTATCGCCCGAGCGGCAGGTGCCACACCGGCAGCCCGTCGCGGCGGACCCAGCCCTCGGCGCCTGCCCGCTCGGCGCCGATCGTCCGCCACGCCGCCGCCCGATGCGCCTCGGCGGCGGCGGGCAGCCCGTGGTGGGCCTCCAGATCGGCCAGCGCCAGCCGGGCCCGCACCCCGCCGGGATCGAGGGCGATGGCCCGGTGCCACGCGGCGCCGGCCCAGGCCACCTGCTCGGTCGGGTCGACCCGGACGTCGGCGGCGGCGCTCGCCCCGGCCATCGCCCAGGCGGCGGCGTGGCGCGGCCAGCGCTCGAGCCAGCGGGCGGCGGCCTCGGCGCCGTCGAGGTGGCGCTGCACCGGCCCGAAGTACGCCAGCGTCCACCGCAGGCGGTCGGCCTCGGGGTCGGCCGCCGGATCGGCCTCGGCCAGCGACTTCAGCGCGGCGTCCAGGTCGGCCCCGGCGTGCGCGTCGCAGGCCGCGCGGGCCTCGGGCGCGCCGAGCGCGTCGAGCAGGCAGCGGGTGATGGGGCGCGCGCCTTCGCGGGTCGCCCGCAGCGACGCCAGCGTGCCCGGCTCGACCCCTCCCGGGGGCAGCAGCGCGATCAGCGCCGCCGAGCCGGGATCGGCGGGGTCGGCCGCCACCGCCTCGGCGACCCGCTCGGGCCAGTCGAGCGTCAGCCGGGCCCACCCGCGCCACGCCCGCGCCTGCCGGGCCCGGGGGTCGTCGAGGCCGGCGTCGATCAGATCGGCCCGCGCCGGCGCGTTGTCGTAGCGGTCGAGCAGCACGGCCAGCCGCCGCAGCTCGGCCGGCGACAGCGCCTGGCCCGCGGCGTGGCGTCGGGCCAGGCGGTCCAGCTCGACCCGCTCGGGGGGGACCGTCGGCACGGTCAGCCGGCCGCCGCAGCCGAGCACGAGCAGCGCCAGCACGATCACCGGCCGCCTCATGGCGCCTCCTCGGGCGGCAGGGCGACCAGCGGCTCGGCCTCCAGGCGCCGGACCCCGTCGAGGAAGGCCGCCGCGGCCGGGTTCATCTCGCCGCCGCGCCATTCGAAGTGGCGGACCAGCCGCACCCCATCGGCGGTCGGTGTCTGGCGGCGGCGGTACAGCCCGGCGGTGGTCTTCAGCTCGATGTCGCTCGGCAGCCGGGCCCCCTCGGGGGCCCGGACCAGGAGCTCGATCGTCACTGAATGCGGGCCGGGCGGGGCGGCGTTCGGCCAGCCGGGCAGCGCGAAGACCGCCCGCGGTTCGGGCAGCCGGACGGTCAGCCGGCCGGGGTCGAGATCCAGCGCCTCGGCGTCGGGGTGAGCGGCGAGCAGGGCCTTCGGGTCGGGCAGCGGGCTGCGGCCCCGGCGCTCGGTCTCCACCGCCATCAGCGCCCCGTCGGCGACGCGCAGCTCGCCCCGCGCGACGAGCCGGTGGCGAACGGGCGGGTCGACGGGCAGCCGGAAGCGGCGGGGCGTGCCGTCGGGCGCGACCTGCACCGCGGGGGCGCCCTGGAGCGCGGCCGGGCGGGCGCCATCCGGGTGGCGGGGGTCGAGCAGCTCGTCGCCCAGGGCCACCAGCGGAGCGGGCCACGCCGCCGGGTCGGGCAGGGCGTCGGTCGGTGTCCCGAGCGGGCGGGCGAAGACCGGGCGGCCGACGTGGCCCCGCTCGGCGAGCCCGGCGAGCAGCGCGTCGGCCGCGGCCCACGGGTCGGCGAACGCCGAGGCGCGGGCCAGGGCGGACCGCAGGTCCTCGGCCCGCCGGGCGGGGTCGGGCACGATCCGCGGCGGGTACAGCGGCAGCGCGGCGTCCAGCGCCTCGGTCAGATCGCGGTCGTCGACGACGGTGCTCACCACGAACGGCGCGGTGGCGTCGCCGTCGAGCGTCCAGATCCGGCGATCGGCCGCCCGCTCCACCCGCGCGCCGGGGGGAGGGGCGATGCGCAGCGGGGCGTCGTCGGCCGCCTCGACCCGCACCCGCCACGCGCCGGACGGGGCTGGCGGCGGCTGGATCCGGGTCACCGCGTGCCGCCGCCCCCGGCGCCAGGTCAGGACGATCACGTCGCCCGCCCGCACCCGAGGCGCGTCGGCCGCGCCGTCGGGGCAGGGCAGGGGGTGGATCCAGTCGCCGCGCAGCGCGGTGCACGCCCGGGCCTCGGCGTCGGCCGGGGGCCAGGGCAGCGCGGCCGAGGCCGCCGAGGCGTCGAGCACCCGCGCCGCGACGACGTGCTCCTCGAGCAGCGCGCCCCCCCGATGCACCTCGACCCGGTGGTCGGACAGCGCCCACCACAGCGGGCCGGTGAAGCCCTCGGGCGGCGGCCGCCGGGCGCCCTCCGGATCGCGGGGCGGCGCGGGCCACGCGATGGGATCGACGCGGCGGCGCGCGTCGAGGTCGAGTGGATCGAGCGCGGCGACCCGGGCCCAGGCGTCGGCGGCGCGGGTGCCCTCGCTCTCCTCGGCGATCCGGCGCCACAGGGCGACCCGGTCCGGGGCCTGCTCGGCGAGGGCCACCCGCTCCTCGGGGGTGGCCTCGGCGATGGCCGGGCGCGGGGCGAGCGATGGGGGCAGGCCCTCGGGATCCCGCGCGCCGAGCGGATCGGCGATCACCGCGGGCCAGCCGGGCAGGGGGCCGAGCGAGACGCCGTGGGGCCCGTTGCGGCCGTCGATCGGCTCGACCGGCCGGGGGCGCCCGTCGAAGCTGGCGAAGCGGAGCGCCACGGCGGCCCGCGCGCCGGTGGTGATCATCAGCAGCCGGTGGTCGCCGGGCCCGAGGTTGAGCGGCACCGGCTCGGCGGTGCGCAGCGTCGGCTCGCCCCAGCCGCCGCCGGCCGGCTGCCCGTCGACCCACAGCCGCCACGGGCCGGCGCTGTAGACCCAGGCCACCGCGCCGCCCTCGCCCAGGCGGATCCCGGCCCGGGCGAGGAGCTGCCCCGGGGCGTCGGCCATCAGCGCCCGCAGGTCGAGCAGCCCGAAGCGGGTGGAGGGGCCGGCCGCGCGCCACGAGACCGACCCCCGGGCGCCGCGGTAGGCGCCGGCCGGCTCCCCGGCGACCCAGTCGGCGACCGGGGGCGTGATCCGGTCGAGCAGGCGCGGGCCGCCGGGCAGCGGGCCGAGGGCCTGCCAGCGCACCACGAAGCCGGCGTCGAGGGCCGCCCGGCGGGCGGGGGCGTCGTCGAGGGTGTGGATCCGGGCGACGGCCGCCGGGCCCCGGAGCGCCGTCGGGCCGCGCTCGGCGATGCGGTCGAGGGCTTCACCGTCCCCCGCGGCGGCGGCGGCGAGCAGCGCCCGATCGTCGGGCGCGGACGCGTCGGGCGGGGGCGCCGCGAGGGCCGGGGCGAGCGTCAGCGCCCACAGGGCCAGGGACCAGCGCAGCCGGGGGAGTCGGGCCATCGGCCGGAGCATACCGCTTGCCCCCCGCGGGCGCACGGTGTTCACTGCGCCCGCGCCGCGAGCCCCCGCCGGGCGGATCCGCGGGCGCGCATGACGACGCCGGAGACGCCATGAGCCACAGCACCGACCCCCGCCGGGCCCTCATCGAAGCCGCCTACACCGACCGCAGCCGCCTGCCCGACGCGGCCGACGCGGTGCACGCCGTCATCGCCGACCTCGACCGGGGCGCGCTGCGGGTGGCCGAGCCGGGCGCCGACGGCTGGACGGTCAACGGCTGGGTCAAGCAGGCCATCCTGCTCTACTTCGGGCTGGCGAAGATGCAGGTCATGGAGCTCGGCCACCTCGAGTTCGTCGACAAGATCCCGCCCAAGACCGGCCTCGCCGACCTCGGCATCCGGGTCGTGCCCCCCGGCGTCGCCCGCTACGGCAGCTTCCTCGAGCCGGGGGTCATCCTGATGCCGGGCTACGTCAACATCGGGGCCCGGGTCGGCGCCGGCTCGATGGTCGACACCTGGGCCACCGTCGGCTCCTGCGCTCAGATCGGGGCCGGGGTGCACCTCTCGGGCGGGGTCGGCATCGGCGGCGTGCTCGAGCCGCCGGGGGCCGCGCCGGTCATCATCGAGGACGGGGCCTTCATCGGCTCCCGGTGCGTGGTCGTCGAGGGCGTCCGGGTCGGCCGCGAGGCGGTGCTGGGGGCCAACACGGTGCTGACCGCCTCGACCCCGATCATCGACGTGACCGGCCCCGAAGAGAAGGTGCTCAAGGGCCGGGTGCCCGCCCGCTCGGTCGTGATCCCCGGGGTCCGGCCCAAGACCTTCCCCGCCGGGACCTACCACCTGCCGTGCGCGCTGATCATCGGCCGCCGCAGCGAGAGCACCGACCGCAAGACCTCGCTCGAGTCGGCGCTGCGCGACTTCGGCGTCGCCGTCTGACCTCGGCTGCCCGCGGCGGCGGGTGGCGCTTTGATTCCCGCTCCGGGCGCTGTACTATTCGCGCCCGGAACCCCATTCCGACGAGGTAGCCGTGAGCGCAGAGCAGAAGCCGCAGGTCGACGAGCTGTTCGGAGACGACGAGATCGGCATGGATCCCCCGCCCGGCCCCGAGAGCGGCGGCGGCGGCAAGAAGCGCGGGTTCAAGTTCAAGCTGGTGATCGTGCTGCTCGTGCTGGTCGCCCTCGCGGCGTTCTGGTTCGTCTCGAGCGCGCACCACGACCAGTACTACCTCACCGTCGACGGGCGCACGGTCAAGGTCGAGCGGGGCTACTTCTTCCCGGTCGGCGCCGGGGCCTACTCCTCCTCGAACCCGGCCTACGCGCCGTTCCGGCTGCCCGACGGGGTCACCCCCGAGAAGACCGGGGCGATGTCGCTCGAAGAGATCGACGCGACGCTCTACACCCTGTACGTGGCCGTCGCCCGCAAGAACCTCGAAGACTTCACCAAGGGCGACCCCGACGTCGCCGAGGAGATGCTGCGCCGGGCCAACAAGCTCAGCAGCTCGTCGGTCGCCGCCGACCGCCGCCTGCAGCAGATGCGGGGCGACGTCGCCTTCCGCCGGGGGCTCAAGGAGGTCCGCGGCATCCAGACCCGGTTCGACATGGCGCTCGAGCAGTTCGAGGAGGCCAACCGCCAGGGCGGCGACACCTTCACCGGGGCCAAGGCGTGGGTCGAGGCCATCGACCGGCTGCGCAACGAGTTCCGCCGGCTGACCATCGAGAGCGGGCTCGATCCCGACGAGGTGCTCGCCGACCCCCAGACGCTGATCGACGCCGCCGAAGAGGCCGCCGACGAGGTGGGCGAGGCGGTCGACGAGGCGACGCCGAAGGCGCCGGCCCCCGAGAAGAAGCCCGCCCCCGACGCCCCCGCCCGCCCCTGAGAGCGGGGCCGGCCCACGCCGGACTACTCGCCCACCTCCCGCTGACAGCCGGGGCTCAGACACACCGCCAGCGGCACCCGGATCTCGATGCGATCGGCGCACGGGGCCTCGGTGAAGAGCGCGGCGTCGGCGCTGAAGGTGCCCACGGCCACCGGCGCCTGCGCGTCGTCCAGCCCGACCACCCGCACCGCGATGTCGCCCCGGGGCACGTCGATCGGGATCTCGACCGCCAGCCCGGGGCAGACGAAGGCGTCGGTCCAGGTGAAGCGATCCTCCACGTCGATGGTGATCTGCACCTGCTCGACCCCGTTGCCCGGGCAGTCGAACTCGTTCTCGAACGGCCAGCGGATCCACAGCGGGCGCACCCGCCGCAGCAGGGGCAGCGACAGCGCCAGCTCGGCCCCGTCGCCCACCGTGATGTCGTCCCGGGCCTCGTGGGTCCAGCAGCCGTCGGTGTCCAGGCCGGCGAGCAGCACCGTGTACTCGCCGGGGGTCACGTCGTCGAGCACGGTCCCGTTCTCGGGGCAGACCCGCTCCACGCCGCGGATGGGGTCGGCGACGCCGTAGCCGTACAGCTCGGTGCGCACCGCCGAGACGCCGGCCTCGGCGCAGGTGAGCTGGCCGATGCGCCACTCGATCTGCACCGTGCCCGGGCGTTGAGGGTCGTCGCACCCCGCCAGCCCGAGCAGGAGCGCGGCGCCGAGCGTTCGGATCGGGCGGTGGATCATGCGGCCACGATACGGACCCCCTCCGGTTCGCGCCAGCGGCACGCGTCAGCGGGGGCCGAACGTCGCCCGCCCGCCCACGAAGGTGGCCCGGATCGTCGGAGGCGGGCCGTCCGCTCGGCGGGGCTCGCCGTCGACCACCGTGACGTCGGCCGCGAAGCCCGGCGCGAGCACCCCGCGATCGGCCTCGGCGAAGGCGGCCCGGGCCGCGCCCCGGGTGCTCGCCGCCAGCGCCGCCTCGAAGCTCAGCCCCTCGCCGATCGGCGGCGCCATCGCTGCCCGCAGCGCGGCGAGCGGATCGGCCGGCGCGATGGGGCAGTCGCTGCCGATGACGAGCCCCGCCCCGGCCGCGGCCAGCGACCGCCAGGGGAAGGCCCACCGCAGCCGCTCGGGGCCCAGCCGCGCGGCGATCCATGGCGCGTCGGCGATGGCGTGGGTCGGCTGGATGCCGGCCACCAGCCCCGCCCGCCCCAGCGCGGTGACCGTCTGCGGGTCGACGACCTGGGCGTGCTCGACCCGGTGGCGCATCGGTCGGGCCGCCGCCAGCGCCGCGACGGCTTCCCGCGCCGCCCGATCGCCGATGGCGTGCACCGCGACCTGGAACCCCGCCTCGGCGTAGCGCGCCGCCCGCCGCCGCAGCGCCTCGCCGTGCACGACCGGCCGCCCGCAGGTGTCGGGGGCGTCGCTGTAGGGCGCCGACAGCCAGGCCCCCCGGCTGCCCAGCGCGCCGTCGGCGAAGAGCTTCACCCCGGCCACCGACAGCCACGGGTCGCGGCGGGGCCCGCCGGCCAGCGCCCCGTCGAGGGCCGGATCCTCACCGTCGACCAGCAGATGCGCCCGCACCGGCAGCCGGCCCTCGGCCCGCAGCGCGCGCCACGCCTCGACGTCGGCCGCCGCGGCGCACACGTCGTGCACCGCGGTCAATCCGGCGGCGGCGAAGCGGGAAGCGGCGCGGGACAGCCAGCGGCGGCGATCGTCGGCGGTCGGCGGGGGCTCGGCGGCCAGCACCCGCCGGATCGCGTCGTCGTAGAGCAGCCCGCTCGGGGTCCCGTCCGGGTCCCGCCCGATGCGCCCGCCGGGTGGATCGGCCGTCGCCCGGTCGATGCCCGCCGCCGCCAGCGCCTTCGAGTCGACCCAGACGACGTGCCGGTCGACCCGGTGCAGCACGATCGGGCGGTCGCTCAGCCCGTCGAGCAGCCGCCGATGGGGGGGCGCGGACCAGCGGGCCTCGTCCCAGCCGAAGCCCCGGATCCAGCGTGAGCCCGCTTGCCCCGCCACCGCCGCCCGGGCCGCTGCGAGGTCCAGCCCGCTCAGATCGACCTGCTCGGCCGCCTCGCCGAGCCACGCCGGGTGGGTGTGCCCGTCGACCAGCCCCGGCAGGGCCACCGCGCCCGGCAGCTCGACCCGCTGCCCGCTGCGCCGCCGGGCCTCGGCCGCCGAGCCGAGCCACACCACCCGCCCGTCGCGCGCCGCGAGCGCCGTCGGCGCCGGCCCGGGCCGCCCGGTCTCGACGCGCCCCACCACCAGGATCAGATCATCGGTCACCGCGGGATGGTGGTCGTCGGGCGCCGCATCTGTCAATCTGCCGCCGACGCGCCCTCCAGGAGAGCCCATGCCCCGCCCGCTGCCGTTCGATCCCCGCTTCATCGGCATGATCCACCTCGACCCGCTGCCCGGCGCCCCGGACTACGCCGGCGACGTCGACCGGGTCGCCGCCGAGGCCGCCGAGGCCGCTGAGGCGCTCGCCGCGGGCGGGGTCACCGCGATCATGGTCGAGAACTTCCACGACGCGCCGTTCTACAAGGACCACCTGCCCCCCGAGACCATCGCCGGGCTCACCCGCTGCGCGCTCGCCGTGCGCCGCGCCGCGCCCGCGCTGCCCCTGGGCATCAACGCGCTGCGCAACGACGGCCCGGCGGCGCTGGGCGTCGCGGTGGCCGTCGGGGCCCGCTTCATCCGGGTCAACGTGCTGTGCGGGGCGATGGTGACCGATCAGGGCCTCATCGAAGGCTGCGCCGCCGCGCTGGTGCGCAAGCGGCGCGCCCTGGGGGCCGACGTCGCGATCCTGGCCGACGTGGGGGTCAAGCACGCCCAGCCGCTGGGGGGCTTCGATCTGGCCCAGTCGGCCCGGGACACCGCGCTGCGGGGGCGGGCCGACGCCCTGATCGTCTCCGGATCGGGCACCGGGGCCCCGACGCCCCGGGCGCGCATCGACGCGGTGCGGGCGGCGGTCCCCGGGGTGCCGGTGCTCGTCGGCAGCGGCGCCACCGTCGAGGCGGTCGATCCGGCGGCGGCCGACGGGTTCATCGTCGGCACCGCCCTCAAGCGCGAGGGGCGGGTGGCGCGGTCGCAGGTGGCGGCGATGACCCGGGCGCTGGGCCTCGACGGGGCGCGGGCTACTCCAGCGGGTGCCTGACGAACACCCCCGCGCCGCCTTGGATGCTGCCCGAGAGCAGGTCGACGAAGCCGATGCGTTCGAAGGTGCTGAATACGTTGTCGCAGTTGAGGTTGCCCGAGGCCCGCGCGGTGAAGTGGGCCCCTGTGCCCTCGCCCTCGCTGCCGAAGGCGTACCAGTAGTAGTGGGGGTCGTCGAGCGAGAACTGGAGCTGCTGCCAGGTGGGCTTGACGAACGCCGAGGCGCTGCCCACGCATTGGCCCCGGTCGTTCGCCTCGCAGCACGCGTCCTCGCCGGGGGTCGGCACGACGGTGTCGGGGAACTTCGCGGCCAGCCCCAGGCCCCCGCGATCGACCTGCTGCGACTGGTACGAGGTCACCGCGCCGTCGTAGATGCGGCGCAGGTTGATGGTCGCCTCGGAGGTCTTGCTGCGGCGCACCGACTTCTCGAACGCGGGGATGGCCACCGCCGCGAGCAGGCCGATGATCGCCACGACGATCATGAGCTCGATGAGCGTGAAACCCCGCCGTGTCATCGACTCTCCTCCGATGTGCGGACTTCGATCCCCGGGACACCATCGTATCCGAGTCCCGGGAACGATACCACCGGCGGGCGGCCCCTTCGGGCAACACCGTGGATTCGGAGCGGAAACCCGCCCCATCACCGGCCTCCGTCGGGCATGATGCGGGCCCCGGGGTGGCCCCGGGCCGGGCGAAACATTGCCCCCGACCCGCCAGTTGGAGAATCCTGGGCGACGCGACCGCCCTCACGGCATCCGAGAACCAGATGACCCCGGCCTCTCCAGGACTCGTGCGCCGCCTGGGGCCCGCGATGGGCCTCTCGCTGCTGGTGCACATCGCCGCGCTGCCGGCGTTGAAGGCGCTGATCCTGCGCCCGATCGACCCCGCCGAGAACGCCGCGGTGCCCGCCACGACGGTGCTCGGCGAGGCCGAGCTCGACGAGCTGGTCGCCGCGCTCGAGAACCCGCCCGAGCCGGCGCCGCGGGTGCCGCTGCCCCCGCCGCCCAAGCCGCCGTCGCCCCGGCCCGACGGTCAGGTGGTCGAGATCCCGCCGCCCGAGCGGGAGGAGACCCCCGACGACGCCCGCTTCCTCTCGGAGTACGACAGCAAGGTCGACAAGGAGCAGGTCTCGGCCCGCAACGCGCCGCCGACCCCCGCGATGCGCAAGTCGGATCGGCGCCTGATCTCGACCGGGGACGACGTGGAGGGCGCGGTGGACGGCCGCCGGGAGGCGCGCCCCGAGCAGAAGCCGGAGACCACCGCCGCGGTGGAGAAGGAGGGCGACGCCCAGCGGGACGCCGATCAGGCCAAGGCCGAGGCCCGGGCGCAGCCCGACCGCCGCCGGCAGACCGATCAGGCGACCCCGCTGACCGAAGGCGCGGGGCCCTTCCGCCGCGCGGATGAGGCCGGCGATCGACAGGCCACCGCGCCGCCCAGCGGGGGCCGGGCCGGCGGCGCGGCGACCCCGCCGAGCTACGAGTCGCTGCTGCCGACCCTCGGCCCGGAGGAGATGGCGGCGATGCAGGGCTCGATCGACCACGTCGAGGACGTCGAGAAGGGGGAGGCGACTTTCCTCAACACCCGGGAGTACAAGTTCGCCTGGTTCTTCAACCGGGTGAAGCGCAGCGTGCAGCAGCAGTGGAACGCGGTGGACGTGCACCGCCGCTACGACCCCTACGGCCGGGTCTACGGGGTGCGCGATCGGCTGACGGTGGTCGAGGTGACGCTGACCCCCGACGGGCAGCTCGACGACATCTACGTCAAGAAGGACAGCGGGGTGGCCTTCCTCGACGAGGCGGCGCTGAAGGCGTTCCGCGACGCGGCGCCGTTCCCCAACCCGCCCGAGGCGCTGCGGGACGACGACGGCCGCATCCGGTTCAGCTTCGGCTTCTACCTCGAGATCAACGGCCGCGGCTTCCGCATGTTCCGCTACCGCTGAGCCGAGGCGGGCCGGGCGCGCCGGGCGCCTTCAGTCGGTCTCTTCGCTCACGAAGGCGTCGTACTCGCCGGCGTCCATCAGCTCGTCGAGCTGCTCCGGGTCGCGGGGCGCGACCCGGATGAGCCAGCCCTCACCGTACGGATCCTCGTTGACCAGCTCGGGGCTGTCCTCGAGCTGGTCGTTGAGCTCGATGACCTTGCCGTCGAGCGGGGCGTACAGCTCGCTGACCGCCTTGACCGACTCCACGCTGCCGAACTCGTCGCCTTCGGTGATCTCGGCGCCGAGAGCGGGCGGCTCGACGTAGACGATGTCGCCGAGCGCCTCGGTGGCGTGCTCGGTGATGCCCACCACGACGCTGCCGTCGTCGTCGACGCGGGCCCACTCGTGCTCCTTGGTGTAGCGCAGATCCTTGGGGCTGCTCATGACTCCATCCTCTGCTGACGTGCGGCTCAGGCGCCGGGCTTGACGAACGGGGGCTTGATCACGGTCGCCTCGGCGACCGACTTGCGGATGCGGATGCTCAGCGGCGTGCCGGTCCGGTGCATACCGGTGGGCACATAGGCCATGCCGATGTTGACCCCGAGGGTCGGCGAGCGGGTGCCCGAGGTGACCTGGCCCACCGGGGCCCCGTCGGCGTCGAGCACCGGGTAGCCGGGGCGGGCGGGGGCCCCCCGCCCCTCCATGCGGAACGCCACCAGCCGCCGGGGGATGCCGGCCGCCTTCTGGGCGAGCAGGGCCGGCTGCCCGATGAAGCCGCCGGGCTTCTTCAGCTTGCAGATCCAGCTCAGGCCGGCCTCGAGCGGGGTGGTGCTCTCGTCGATGTCGTTGCCGTAGAGGGCGTACTTCATCTCGAGCCGCAGCGTATCGCGGGCGCCGAGCCCGATGGGCGCCAGCATGCCCTCGCCGGCCTCGAACAGCGTGTCCCACAGCGCCGGGCCCTGATCGGCGGCGGTGTACAGCTCGAAGCCGTCCTCGCCGGTGTAGCCGGTGCGGGCGATGATGCACGGCACCTCGCCCACGGCGCCCTCGGTGAACCAGTAGCGCCGCAGGCCGTGCAGCTCGGCGTCGCAGATGGGCTGCAGCAGCGCCTCGGCGTGCGGGCCCTGCACCGCGAGTTGGGCGTAGTCCGCGCTGCGGTCGTGGGCCGTGGCGTCGCCCTCGAGGTGGTCGGCGATCCAGGCGAAGTCCTTGGCCACGTTCGAGGCGTTGCACACCACCAGCAGCTTCTCGGGTGAGAAGCGGTAGATGACCAGATCGTCGAGGATGCCCCCGGTCGGCAGGCACATCGCGGTGTACAGGGCCTGCCCGTCGGCGATGCCGTCGAGGTCGTTGGTGATCAGCCGGTTGAGGGCCGGCAGGGCGTCGGGCCCCTCGACGAACACCTCGCCCATGTGGCTGACGTCGAACACGCCGACCTTCTCCCGGACGTGGGCGTGCTCCTCCATGATGCCGGCGTACTGCACCGGCATCTGGTAGCCGGCGAACGGCACGAAGCGGGCCCCGGCGGCCGCGTGACGATCGTAGAGCGGGGTCTTGAGGTCACTCATCGGGCTCCTCCGGGGCGGCCGGCCGCCGCCAGGCTCACGTTGTGCAACAGCGAGGCGATGGTCATCGGGCCGACCCCGCCGGGCACCGGCGTCAGGTGGCCGGCGACCGCGGCGACCTCGGCGAAGTGCACGTCGCCCACCAGCGTGCCCTCGGGGGTGCGGTTGATGCCCACGTCGATGACCGCCGCGCCGGGCTTGATCCAGTCGCCGCGCACCATCTGGGGGCGGCCGACCGCGGCGACGACGATGTCCGCCTCGCGGACCCGGGCCTTCAGATCGGCGGTGCGCGAGTGGCAGACGGTGACCGTGGCGTGGGCCGCGAGCAGCAGCAGGGCCATCGGCTTGCCCACGATCGTGCTGCGCCCGATGACCACCGCCCGCTTGCCCTCGATGGGCACCCCGTGGGCCGCGAGCATGCGCATGCAGCCCGAGGGGGTGCAGGCGACGAAGCCCGGCTCGCCGGCCACGAGGGCCCCCAGGCTCGCCGGGTGCAGCCCGTCGACGTCCTTGGCCGGGTCGATCGCCCGCAGGATGCGGCCGGCGTCCTCGGGCGAGATGCCGGCCGGCAGCGGGAGCTGCACCAGGATGCCGTGCACCGCCTCGTCGGCGTTGAGCCGCTCGACCACCGCCAGCAGATCACCCGCCGAGACCTCGGCCGGCAGCCGCACGGTGCGGGCCGCGATGCCGACCCGGGCGGCCATCTTCGCCTTGCTGCGCACGTAGATCTGGCTGGCGGGGTCGTCGCCGGCGAGCACCACCGCCAGCCCGGGCACCACGCCCCGCCCGGCCAGCTCGCTCACCCGGGCCTTCACCTCGCGGCGCACGGCCCGGGCGAGGGCCCGTCCGTCGATGATCTCAGCGGCCATGGCTCACCCCTTCGTCGGCTCGGCCCGCCCGCGGGCGGCGCGTCAGACCGAGGCGATATAAGACTGGAGCGCGCCCGGGTCAACCCGGGTGAAGCGGCAGCCGAAGGAGAGGGTGTCGTCGTCGGAGCGGCGCAGGTGCACGAGCTGGCAGACCCCGTCGAGGGTGCGCCCGATCGCGCCGACGTCGATGCGCAGGATGAACTCGGTGGGCACCATCTTGCCGTCGCCGGGGTAGCCGGTGATGAAGGCGCCGCCCATGCTCAGGTTGCCGACCGTCACGTCGAACTGGTTGCCGTCGTCGGTCTCGAGCACCGCCGAGAGGTCGGTGTCCTTGCGGGGGAAGGTGCGCAGATCGACGTCGCGCCGGCTGACCGGGGGGCGGCTGGTGGCCCGCCGGGAGCGCTTGCGGTTGCTGATCTCTTCGTCGAAGACCCGCAGCAGGTCGGTCGAGATCTCGTGCTCGCGCATGAACTCGACCACGCTCTCCCGGTAGATCCGCCGCTCGTTCGAGCGGGGCAGACGAAAGCCCTTCAGCTTGCCCTCGTCGAACCACTTGATGACGGTGTTGATGTTGACGCTGAAAATTCGCGCGACCTGGCCGGTCGTGAACACACGCGTCATCGGATCGGACCTCCCGCTGTTCGCCTCGTGCGTCCGAGACACCGCACCGTATCGGACTCGCCCACAGGGCACAAGATGCCCTGACAGGACCGTCACGCTCCGGTGGCGGCCCCGGCCGATCCGGCGGCGGACGCCGCGGCGACGAACTTCGGGTGGTCCCGGAAGGCGGGGTCGACCGCGTCGTAGTCCGGCTCGAGCTGCATGTAGGCCGCCCGCTTGCCGAAGAACTCGGGGTTGACCGGGCGGTTCTCCCGCCGGCGGATGGCGGCGAGGCCCTCGTTGAGCCGCAGGAAGAGGTCGAGGGTGTAGGCCGGCTCCTCGCCGCGGTTCTTGCCGGTCATCTTCCAGAAGAGCGAGTACACCGCCTGGATGCCCTTGGGGATGAGCGTCTCGCCGGCCTCGAGCGCGCTGTCGAGGGCCTGCTGCGGATCCGCGAACGCGCCCTCGCCCTCCAGCTCGGCCCCGCCGACGAAGGCGCTCATGACATGATCCGGACCGAAGACGTCGACCGCGTCCTCGAGCGCCCCGATCCACCGATCGCGGCCGACGATGCTCGCCTTGCCGGGGCAGATGCGGGCGAACTGCGCCGGATCCCACACCTCGAGGTTGAAGCAGGCCCCCCGCACGCCGAGATCGCGCATGCGCTTCATGTGGGCCTTCGGGATCGCGCCGGTGCCGCAGGCCACGTAGTACTTCTCGGTCAGCCCGGCCGCGGCGAGCCGCTCGGCGATGCGCACGAAGCGCTCGCCCTCCTCGGCCATGTCGAGCATCGAGCCGCCGACCATGTAGAGCTGCTTCGCCTCGGTGGTCGGGTGCCGGCACGCCTCGATGACCCGGTCGATGGTCGGGCGGGGCACGTCGATGACGTACAGCTCCTGGCCCAGCGGGGCCATGCGCTGCTTGTCGGGCAGCCCGTACAGGCAGAAGGTGCACGACAGGTTGCGGGTGCGGCCCTCGCCGGGCACCACGAAGTACTCGCAGCCGGGGGCCACGTTCATCACCAGCATGTCGCCGTGCTGGCTCAGCCCGGTGGCCCGCATCGGGGTGCCGTCGGCGGTCAGCATCGAGGTCCACGGCTGGCGCTCTTCGAAGCCGGTGGGGCAGATCCGGCGCTCGCCCTCGTAGATCGCGAACCCCAGGCGGTGCCCGTCGGGCCGGATCTGGAACGGGCTGTCGTCCTTGATGCGCAGCCGGAGCTGGGTGTCGTCCTCCAGCCGCAGCAGGTAGGGGAGCTGCACCTGCCGCTTGCCCCGGAAGGGCGGCTCCCCGTCGGTCAGGTGGTACGGCATGTAGTTGGGGAACGCCGTATCGGCCGCTTCGAGCAGGCAGCGGTGGAAGCGCACCCCGGCGAAGAGCATCGCCGCCTTGAGCCGGGCGACGGGCGGGGTGGCGGGGTAGGTCTCGGCCAGGCGTTCGAGCATCGACATCGCGTCACCTCGGGTGGGGCGGTCCTCGGGTGGGGTCCTCGGGCAGCAGGGTAGTGCAATCGGCCGACCGAAGGCACGGCCGGCGGCGACGAAACCCGACCGCGGCTGGCTATCGCCGCCGTCGGCCGGGGCGGAAGGTGCGCGCCCGGCCGCCGCGCCCGCTCTTGCCCTTGCGGGGCGCCTTGCGGGCCAGCCGGGCCGGGGGGCGGGCCAGGGCCAGCTCGATGCGCCGCTCGCGCAGGCTCACGTCGTGGATGCGGACCCGCACGGTGTCGCCCAGGGTGAACTTCTCGCCGCTGCGGGGCTCGACGAGGGTCATGCCGTCCCGGGTGAGCCGGAAGCGGGGGCCGCCGGGCTTGTCGAAGCGCACCATGCCCTCGACGTGGTGCTGCTCGAGCTGCACGAAGATGCCGCTCTCGCTCAGCCCCATCACGAAGCCCTCGCACACCTCGCCGACGTGGTGCTGCATCGCCAGCGCCTTGTACAGCGCCATCACCTCCCGCTCGGCCTCCACCGTCACCCGCTCCTGGCGGGTGGTCTCCCGGGCGACGCCGGCCAGCTCGCCGAGCGTCTGGCCCGCCCGCCCGGCGAGGGCCGCCTTGACCAGCCGGTGCACCGCCAGGTCGGGGTAGCGCCGGATGGGGCTGGTGAAGTGCAGGTAGGCCGGGGCGCCCAGGCCGTAGTGCGGGGTGCACTCGGCGCGGTACTCGGCCCGGGCCATCGCCCGCAGCAGCAACATGTGCAGCAGGGGCTTGCGGGGGTGGTCGTCGAGCCGCTCCAGCCAGCGGTCGAGGCTGCGCAGGGTCTCGTCGGCGCCCTCCGGCAGGTGCGCGCCGAGCAGCTCGGCGTGGGCCGCGAACCGGGTCAGGCCTTCCTCGGAGGGGTCGTCGTGCACCCGGAAGACCGCCGGGTGCTCGGCGTCGACGAACTGCTGGGCGATGGCCTCGTTGGTGGCGACCATCGCCTCTTCGACGAGCCGGTGGGCCTCGTGGCGGCTGTAGGTGGTGATGCCGGCGACCGAACCGTCCGGGGCGAAGCGCACCTTGGGCTCGGCGGTGTCCAGGTCGAGGCGGCCCCGCCGTCGGCGCATCGCCCGCAGCGCCCGGGTCGCCTCGACGAGCGCCTCGAGCACCGGGCGCAGCGGCTCGTGCTCCGGGCGGCCGGGGCGCGGCGGGCGGCCGCTGAGGCCCAGCATCGCCGCCGCCTCGTCGTAGGTCAGCCGCCCGTGGCTCAGGATCACCGCCTCGGAGCAGCTCGCCGGGCCCCGGGTGCCGTCGGGGGCGACGTCGAACTCGGTCACCATCGCCAGCCGCTCCTCGTCGGGGCGCAGGCTGCACAGGCCGCTCGACAGCGGGTGGGGCAGCATCGGCAGCACCCGGTCGGGCAGGTAGACGCTGAACGACCGGGCCCGGGCCTCGACGTCCAGCGGCTCGCCGGGGCGCACGTAATGGGCCACGTCGGCCACCGCCACCGTCATGCGCCAGCCGCCGCCGGGCAGGGGCGCGGCGTGCACCGCGTCGTCGAAGTCGCGGGCCGAGTCGGGGTCGATGGTCAAGAGCGGCAGCCCCCGCAGGTCGCGGCGCCGCTCGACCTCGGCCGGATCGATGACGTCCCCGAACGCCGCCGCGGCGGCCTCGACCTCGTCGGGGAACTCGACCCGCAGGCCCAGATCGTAGACCGCCATGTCGGTCTCGCGGGCGGCCTGCCCCTCGCGGCCGAAGACCTTGATCACCCGGGCGTTGGCCGGCTCTGCCCCGGCCTCGCTCTGGTCGGGCCAGGACTCGAAGGCCGCCGCGACGAGGTCGCCGTCCCGGGCGTCGACCGGGCCGTCGATCTGTACGATGTCGGGCAGGCGGGCGTCGCGGGGCACCAGCCACCGGCCGGCGCGGCTCTCGCGCAGCGTCGCGACGAAGGTGTGGGTGCCCCGGTCGAGCACCTCGATCACCTCGGCCGCCAGCCGGCCCCGGCGGCCGGCGATCACCCGCACCTTCACCCGGTCGCGGTGGTGGGCCCCGCCCAGGTCGCGGGCGTCGACGTAGAGGTCGTCCCCCTCGTCCTCCCGGGCCACGAAGCCGAAGCCGCGGGGGTTGACCGTCAGCGTGCCGACCGTGGTCGAGGGGCCCAGCGGGCGGCCGTAGTGACTGCCTTGATGGCGCTCGAGCAGGCCGTCCTCGACCATGCGCCCCAGGGCGTCCCACAGCGCCGGCCGATCGGGGCGGGCGGTGTCGAGGCGGCGGCTCAGCTCGCGGAAGTGCAGGGTGCGGGGCGGGGGTGGAAACAGGTCCAGGATGCGATCGGGCTCCATGAGACTCCGGAAGATCGGGCCATCAGCCGCGGGGGCGAGGCCATGAGGCGGGAGAGAACAGAACGGGCGCACCATACGCGACCGTCCGGTTCGGCTCAAGTCGGGCGGCGTCGGCGGGGTGCTCCGGCGGCTCGCGGGCCGTGTCGGGAGCGGAGCGGGGGTTGACGCGACCCCCAAAATGGCCGATGCACGATAGCGGGGTTAGACTCTGGCCCGCGCCCGACGACCGATGGACGACGATGAAGGCGAAGTTCGGCCGATATGTGTTCCTCAAGAAGCTCGCCGTGGGGGGCATGGCCGAGATCTTCCTCGCCCGCCGGCTCAGCTTCGGGGGGTTCGCCAAGTTCGTCGTGCTCAAGCGGCTGCTGCCCGAGCACCGGGGCAAGCGGGCCTACGAGCAGCTCTTCCTGACCGAGGCCCGCATCCACGCGGTGCTCAACCACCCCCACATCGTCAGCCTGCACGACCTCGGCAAGCTCGACGACGCCTACTTCATGGCGATGGAGTACGTGCACGGGGTGTCGGGGGCCGAGCTGATGGCCCGGGCGGCCCAGCGGCGCAAGCCCCTGCCGCTCGGCTGCGCGCTGCGCATCGTGGTGGCGATGGCCGAGGCGCTGCATTACGGGCACGTCACCCTCGACGACCTCGGCGAAGCGCCGATGGGCATCCTGCATCACGACGTCAGCCCCCACAACATCCAGATCGGCTACGACGGGGCGGCCAAGCTGCTCGACTACGGGGTCGCCACCCGCATCGGCCACCCGGCCCCCGGCGGCCGCCGGGGCAAGCCGGCGTACATGTCGCCCGAGGCCATCGCCAAGGGAGACCTCGACCACCGCAGCGACCTGTTCAGCCTGGCGATCGTGCTCTACGAGATGACGCTCAGCCGGCGGCTCTTCAAGGCGGGCACCGCCAAGGAGACCATGGCCCGGGCCCGGGCGGCGCTGGTCAAGCCGCCCCGCGAGATCGACCCCGACTACCCCCGCGACCTCGAGACGATCGTGCTGCGGGCGCTGGCCCGCGATCGGGACCGACGCTTCGCCACCGGGCAGGACTTCGCCAACGCGCTCAAGGGCTTCGCCGAGAAGCAGGACCTCGATCTGGGGCAGGACGCCTTCGCCGATTACCTCGCCGAGCTGTTCCGCAGCGAGGTGCCCCGGCGGCAGGCCGAGCTGGCGGCCCTGGCCCGGGCCTCGGTCGAGAGCCGCCAGCGGGCGGCGGCGCCCGAGAAGCCGGCGCCCACCCCGGACGAGGCCCCGGACGAGGCGGCCGCGCCCGAAGACGCCGCGCCGGACGACGCCGCGCCCGAAGACGCCGCGCCGGCCGAAGCCGAGGAGGCCCCCGCCGAAGAGGCGGCCGCCGACGAAGGGGGAGAGCCGGAGGCGCCGGGCGACGCGCCGCCCGAGGGCGACCCGGAGGCCGACGCCGACGCGCCGCCGCGCACCCCCGACGACCAGACCCTCGAAGAGCGCCCGCTCGCCGACGACGACGAGGAGATGGCCACGGTGGTCAAGCCGCCGAGCGAGATGCCGCTGGCCGCGTCGCTGCCGACGCCGGCTCCGGTGGCCGACCTCGGCCGGACCCCGACCCCGACCCCCATCCCGGTGGCCGACGTCGGCGACGCCCAGCTCGACCTCGGCCCCGAGCGCTCGGCGGGCAGCGGGGAGTACGACGGCGAGGACGCGCTGGCCTACGAGCTGCCCGAAGAGGCCAAGGACCAGCGCCCGGAGTGGGACGAGGGCACCTACGCCGCCCCGCTGCAGAGCGCCCGCCGGCGGACGTGGTTCGTCGCGCTCGGCGGCCTGCTGCTCGCGGTCGGGGCCTTCTTCGCCGGCCAGCGCCTGCCCACGCTGCTCTCGCCCACCGGCCGCATCACCGTCGAGTCGGACCCCGCCGGGGCCCGGGTCGAGAGCAACGGCAAGGCGATCGGCGAGACCCCGCTCAAGATCGAAGGCTTGCAGGTCGGCGACCAGCTCCGGCTGCGGGTCTCGAAGCCGGGCTACGGGGCGGTCGAGCGCAAGATGACCATCTACCCCGATCGCCTCTCCCGGGAGTGGACCGTCACCCTCGACGCCCGCCGCTGAGCCGGGCGCCGGGCCCTCAGAACGTCTTCTCCACCTCGGCCTCGGCCCGCAGCCGCGACAGGAAGGCGTCGACGTCGGCGTCCTGCACCGGCTTCTGCTTCAGCTCGGTCTCGAGCCCGTCCCGCACCGCGGCGTAATCGCTCTTCACCTCGGCGTCGAGCCGGATGAGGTGATGGCCCCGCTCGCCCTTCACCAGCGCCACCTCGCCCGGCTTCAGCTCGTCGAGCTTCGCGTCGATCTCGGGCCCCAGCGCGCCGACCCGGAAGCGGGTGATCCGGCCGCCGTTGCGCCGGGTGCCCTCGTCCTCGCTGTGGCGCCCGGCCAGCGCGGCGAAGTCGGCCCCGCCCCGGGCCTCGGCCAGCAGCGCCTGCGCCTTCTCCCGGGCCTTCTTTTCGATGATCGGGGCCAGCTTGCGGGCCTTGACCCGGGGGTAGCTCGTGCCGACCACGATGTGGCGCACCAGCTTCGTATCCTGGGCCGGCAGGAAGGCCCGCTCGTCGAGCCGCACCAGCGCGTAGCCGTCGGCGGTGCGGATGGGGGCCGAGATCTGGCCGACGGGCAGCGTCTCGAGCACCGCGTCCACCGCCGGGCCCAGCCGGCCGGGGGCGAACTTGCCCAGCGCGCCGCCCTTCGAGCGGGAGACCGGGTCGGACGAGACCGCCCGGGCCACCTCGGCGAAGTCCTCGCCCGCCGCCAGCCGGGCGGCGATCGCCTTGGCCTCGGTCGCCGCGTCGGCGAAGCGCCGGGCCTCGTCCCGGTCGTCGTCCCCGCCGGACGGGCGGGCCGAGACGGTGATCACCGACCCCGCGTAGGTCGCGCCCTTGCGCACCCCGGTCACCTGGGCGACGTGGAAGCCGAGCCGGCTGCGGATCACCGGCGAGAGGTCGCCCACCGCCATCTTCGCGATCGCGTCGTCGAAGTCGTCGCCGAAGCGGCCCGACCAGCGGGCGCCCAGATCACCGCCGTCCGCGCCCGAGGGGCCGTCGGAGCGGGCCCGGGCCAGATCGGCGAAGTCGGCCCCCTCGGCGAGCCGGGCCCGCAGATCGGCGGCGGTCTTCTCGGCGTCGGCGATGATCTGCGCCTTCTCGGCCTCGTAGTCGGCCCGGGTGTAGAGCCGGGACATCGCCGGCACGGTGCTGATCAGGATGTGGCTCACCTGCCGCTTCACCCCGCCCGGCCCGTAGCGCAGTTCGAACAGCGCCCGCACCCGGGCCTCGTCGACCCGGGCGGCGAGCAGCGCCTCGACGAGCAGCCGCACCCGCAGCCGCTCGGCGAGGCCGTGGCGCCAGTCCTCGATCGACAGCCCGTAGCCCTCGAGCTGGGCGGCGAACTTCGCCCGGTCGCCGCGGAAGCGCCCCTCCACCACCTGCCGCTCCTCGGCGTCGACCTTGGCGGTGACCGCCGCCTCGTCGACGGTGATGCCCGCCTCGCGCGCCTCGCGCTCGACGAGGTAGCGCTCGACGTAGCGGGGGAAGAAGGCGTCGCCCTGAGCGGCGAGCAGCGCGTCGAGGAAGCTCGACCGCCGGATCGGCTCGCCGTCGATGGTGGCGATGATCGGCTCGGCCGGCGGGGGGGCCGACTGCGGGGCGCAGCCGACGAGCAGGGCGAGGGCGGCGAGGGCCACGAGGCGGGACATGGAGACCTCCGGGGGTTGGCCGTGGGACGGCGGGATGTTCGGCGCCGACCGGGTCCGTGTCAACGCAGGCGACCGGCTCCGGAGCCGGTGTCGAAAAATCGATCGAAAACGTTTGACTCCCCGGGCGACCTGACCTAGATTCGCCGCCGCTCGCCGAGCCCGTGGGGCAGTAGCTCAGCTGGGAGAGCACTTGACTGGCAGTCAAGAGGTCAGGGGTTCGATCCCCCTCTGCTCCACTCCAAGAGGCCGACACGCCCGTGTCGGCCTCTTCTTTTTTCGAATCCCCGCCCGGCGCCCGCCCGCGCGCGACGGCCGACCCGAAATCGGCCTCCGGGGTCCCCCGTCCGGGGGGTACCCCTGGATCTCGCCGGCCCGAAACGACATCATCCCGACAACGCGTCGTTGCCAGAGAATGTCAGGAATCGCCCCGGCGATTCCGCTACGCTGCACGGCGAATCGAGGACGGCGAGCGGGGCCCCTCCGCCGCCGATCCCGAGCCCACCGGGGCGGGAGCGCGGGCGGACGACCGCCGCCTGCGCCGCGCGTGTCGAGCGATCCGCGGGGTGGAATGCGGATCGCCCGCCCTCAGAGAGCGCGGTCGACGGGGGCGCCCGGTCCCCCCAATACGTTGAAGTCGAAGACCGCCGCGAGGGCGAGCAACTCGCGGGCGGACAGGCCGTAAGGCGCCGCGCGGTCCCCCGGGGCCGGCGACGCCGATGCGCCGGCAGTCAGCCGAGAGCCAGCACGGAGCCCCGACATGACCCGCACGCGGTTCGAGCACCTGCTCACCGTCGCCTGCCTCGCCCTGCTCGTCACGGGCGTGGGCTGTGATTCGACCGGCGACGATCCGTTCCCTCGCCTGCCCGAGATGGAGGCCCCCGACGAGGACGGGGGCGGCGGATCGGGCGGTGAGGGTGGCTTCATCGAGGACGCCGGCCCCGACGAGGGCCCCGGCGGATCGGGCGGCGCGGTCGACATGGGCGACCTCGACGGCGGCGATCCGGACGAGGGCGCAGGCGGCGCGGGCGGCGCGATCGACATGGGCCCCGACGAGGGCGCCGGCGGGGCGGGGGGCATGATCCCGCCGTCGCCGCCCGACTGCACCGGGGTCGAGTTCCGCCCCTGCGAGACTGTGGCCGGCGCCGGCGGGGCGACCCTGATCCGGGGCACGATCGTCAGCGGCGATCGCCTCATCTGCGACGGCGAGGTGCTCGTCGATCGGGCGTCGAAGCGCGTCGAGTGCGTCGGCGAGGATTGCAGCGACGACCCGCTCGCCGCCGACGCCAGCGTGATCTGCGCCGACATCGTGATGCCGGGCATCATCGACCCCCACAACCACATGTCGTACAACACGCTGCCCCCCTGGCGCAGCGACCGGCTCTTCCAGAACCGCGACGAGTGGCGCCCGATCATCAACGGCGAGATGTACGGCGCCCGCCCCTCGGGCGGTGATCCGGTCGCCGCCCGCTTCAACGAGGTGCGGCTGCTGCTCGCCGGCACCACCGCGGTGCACAAGGCCGAGGACACCGACTCGAGCCATGACCTCGTGCGCAACCTCGACCGGGGCGAGGACGCCCACCACCTGCCCTACGAGGACTTCGACTTCTACGAGTGCGTCTTCCCGTTCAACAACAGCTGCTCGGGCGCGCCCGACTACCGGGCCGGCAACCGCATCCCGGCCCGGACCTACGCGGCGCACGTCGCCGAGGGCATCGATCCCGGCAGCCGCAACGAGTTCGTCCGCTTCGACGAGGAGGGGCACCTCGGGGACAAGACCAGCGTCATCCACTGCGTGGCCTGCGAGGGCCCCGAGCTGAGCCGCATGCGGGCCGAGGGGGCCCACCTCGTGTGGTCGCCCCAGTCGAACCTGGCCTTGTACGGCGAGACGACCCATGTGCCCACCGCGCTGAACATGGGCCTCACCGTGGCGCTGGGCCCCGACTGGACCCCCTCGGGCACGATGAACCAGCTCGCCGAGATGAAGTGCGCCGAGCACGTCGGCGCGACCTACTACGACGGCATGGTCGACGCGAAGCGGGTGGTGCGCATGGTCACCGACCACGCGGCGGTGGCGATGGGCGTCGAGGATCTCATCGGGCGGCTCGAGCCGGGCCTGTTCGCCGACGTGCTGGTGCTCGGCGACGGCGCGCTGGACCGGGTCCATCCCCACGAGGCGATCGTCGCCGCCCAGAACCCCGACGTGCGGGCGGTCTTCGTCGGCGGCGAGGCGCTCTACGGCGACCCCGACGCGCTGACCCCGGGCAACCAGCGCAACGAACTCTGCGAGCCGCTCGACCTGTGCGGCATGGCCAAGACCATCTGCCTGCGCACCGAGGCCGGCGAGGGCGACGTCGCCCGCCGCGACGACTGGCCCCGCTTCGATCTGGCCCAGATGGCGGCGTACCTCCAGGGCGAGATCGATGAGAACCGCCCGCAGGATCTGCCGCCCGAGCTGGAGTACGTCTACCAGCTCTACCCCGCCTTCGAGTGCACCTCGACCTTCGCCTGCGACATGGGCAACAGCCGGGTCTCGGGTGTGCCCACCGAGCTGGACCTGGACGGCGACGACGTGCCCGACGACGTCGACAACTGCCCGGCGGTCTTCAACTTCGGCCAGGGCGACCTCGACGCCGACGGGGCCGGCGACGCGTGCGATGTCTGCCCGTGGTCCGCCGAGATCGACCCCTGCCCGCTGCCCGACGCCAACGACGTCGACGCCGATCTGGTGCCCGACACCGACGACAACTGCCCCGGGGCGAGCAACCCCGATCAGCTCGACACCGACGAGGACGGGCAGGGCGACGTGTGCGACTACTGCCCCGAGCACCCCGACGGCGACGGGCAGGGCTGCCCGGCGACCATCCCCGCGATCAAGCGGGGCGAGCTGCCGCTGTTGCAGGCGGTGGAGGTCTCGGGGGTGGTGACCGCGGTCGTGCCCGACACCGCGCCGGGCTCGCAGCCGGGCAGCTTCTTCATGGAGACCGCCGAGCGAGATGACCCCGACGCCGGTCATCAGGGGCTGTACCTCTACCTCGGCGAGCGGGCCGAGGGGGTCGAGATCCCCGCGGTGGGCGACGCGATCACCGTCGTGGGGCAGGTCAACGACTTCTTCGGGCAGATCCAGCTCTTCGAGGTCACCCGGCTCGACGTCGAGGGCCCCGGGCCGGCGCTGCCGCCGCCCATCGAGGGCACCCCCGCCGAGCTGACCGCCCGGGGGGCCGAGTTGGAGTCGCAGCGGGTCTGCGTGCGCGGGGTGCGGGTGGTCGATACGGCCCCCGAGCCGGGCCCCGGCGACCGTGAGCCGTTCAACGAGTTCGTCGTCGCCGACGATGCGGGCGACATCCGGATCAACGACCTGCTGCACCTCGTCGACCCGCCGCCAGACCTCGGCGACCGCTTCGGCGGCGTCTGCGGGGTGCTGCGCTTCGGCAACGACGCTTACAAGATCGAGCCCCGGGGGCCCGACGACCTGATCCCCGGCCCGCCGGTGGTCGAGGCCATCGAGCCCCTGCTGAGCTTCGTGCGGGTCGGCGACGCCGCGGTGCCCGCCGGCGGCCAGCGCGAGCCCCTGACCCTGCACCTGAGCCGGCCGGCCCCGGCCGAGGGCGCCCCGTTCGAGCTGATCGTCGATCCGCCGGAGGGCTTGCGCTTCGAGGGCCCGGCGATGGTGCCCGCCGACGCCGAGACGGTGGAGCTGACCTTCGTCGCCGAGGTGCCGGGGGACTACACCATCAGCGCCCTGACGCCCGACCAGGACGAGGGCGAGGCGGCCACGGCGCTCGTCCGGGCGCTGGCGGTCGACGCGACGCCCGCCGAGATCCGGATCGAGCCGGACGCGCTGGCGATGGTGGTGGGCGACGTCTACGAGCTCGACGTGCTGCTCGACGTGCCCGCGCCGCCGGACTACCTCATCGAGCTGAGCGCCGAGCCGGCGGGCGTGGTGCAGCTCTCCGACGTCGAGGTCGAGCTGAACGGCGGCGAGGCCCGGGTGCCGATCACCGTCACCGCGCTGGCCGCCGGCGAGGTGACCCTGACCGCCCGGGCCGGCGAGCTGGAGGCCGAGGCGGCGATCGTGGTCATCGACGTGCCGCCGGCCCCCCGCATCACCGAGGTCAACTACGACATGGCGGGGGACGAGACGCTGGAGTTCGTCGAGATCCACAACCCGGGGATCGCGCCGATGCCCCTGGCCGGGGTCACCCTCGAGCTGGTCAACGGCAACAGCGGCTCGCCCTACGACAGCTACCCGCTCGACGGGGCCGGTGAGGTGCCGCCCGGCGGCTTCCTGGTGGTGGGCGACCCCGGCGTGGGCGCGCTGCTGCCCCCCGAGGCGCTGTTCATCGGCTGGCAGTCGGCGGGCGGGGAGCACGACATCCAGAACGGCAACCCCGACGGGGTGCGGCTGCTCGGGCCCGAGGGGCGCATCGACGGGGTGGTCTATTCGTCGGGCACCATGCCCGACGTCACCGACGAGCCCACCGCGCCCGACGACCCCAACGACGCCGCCGGCGAGAGCATCCAGCGGTGCCCGATGCCCGACGGCCCGTGGGTCCTGCTGCCGATGAGCCCCGGCCTGCCCAGCGACTGCCCGCCCCCGGAGGACGCCGCCGCCGAGTAGGCCCTCGCCGCGCGGCTTGCTCTGCGCGTCGTCTCCCCCGATCCTGACGGAAGGAGGACGCGCCCCTGCTGCCCGGCTACACCCGCATCGACGTGCTGCGCGCGTCGCCCGCCAGCACGCTGGTGGCGGCGGTCGCGCCCAACGGCCGGCCGGTCATCCTCAAGATCGCCGACGGGGCGTACGCCGAGCGGCTGCGTATCGAGCACGCCATCCTCGAAGAGCTGCGCGACGTGCCCGGCGTCGTCCGGGCGCTGGGGCTGGCCCACATCGGCGCCGAGACCGCGCTGATCCTGGAGGCCGCCGGCGAGGTCGAGCTGAGCCGGCGCATCGAGGGCCACAGCCTCGAAGAGTGCCTGGATCTGGCGGTCGAGCTGGCCCGCATCATCGGCGGGGTGCACCGGCGGGGCGTCGTGCACCGGGACGTCAAGCCGGCCAACGTCATGGTCGGCGACGCGGGGCTGGTCCTCATCGACTTCGGGCTGGCGAGCAGCCGGCGCCACCCCCGCCCGGCGCAGCGCTTCGAGGGCACCGCGGCCTACATGGCCCCCGAGCAGACCGGGCGCACCGACCGCGAGGTCGACGCCCGGGCCGATCTGTATGCGCTGGGGGTGCTGCTCTTCGAGCTGTTCTGCGGCCGCCCCCCATTCGAACACCCCACCCTCGTCGAGTACGTGCAGGCCCACCTGGCCAGCCCGCCGCCCCGGGCCGACGCGCTGGCCCCGGCGGTGCCCCGGGCGCTGGGCGACATCATCGACCGCCTGCTGGCCAAGGATCCCGACCGCCGCTACCAGACCGCCGAGGGGCTGGCGGCCGACCTCGAGCGGGTGCGGCGGGCCGTGCGGGCCGGCGAGTCGATCCCGCCGTTCGCGCTGGGGGCCGCCGAGCGGGTGCACCGGCTGGCGGCGCCCCGCCGGCTCTACGGCCGGGGGGCGGTGGTCGAGCGGCTGGTCGCCGGGCTGTCGGGGGCCGACGGGCCGTCGCGCATGACCCTGATCGTGGGCGAGGCCGGGGTCGGCAAGTCGGCGGTGGTGGGCGCGGTGCGCCGGCGGGTGGCCGCCGCCGACGGCGCGCTGCTGACCGGCAAGTTCGAGCAGTTCCGCACCGCACGCCCGTTCTCGGCGTTCGCCGGCGCGCTCGATCGCCTCGCCGACCGCATCCTGGGGGCCCCCGAGGCGACCCTGACCCGCTGGCGGGCGGCGCTGGCCGACGCCCTGGGCGGGCAGGTGGCGGTCATCGCCGCGCTGGCCCCCCGCTTCGCCGCGATCTTCGAACACCCCGACCCCCCGCCGCCGGCCGGATCGGACGCCGCCCGCAACCGCATCCGGCTGGCCGTCTCCCGCACGCTGGGGGTCGCCCGGCGCTTCGTCGCCGGCCCGCTCGTGCTCGCCCTGGACGACGTGCAGTGGGCCGACCCGGGCAGCCTGTGGCTGCTCGAGGCGCTGGTGGCCTCGGGGGTCGGGCTCAGCGTGCTGGCCACCGCCCGCCCGGCCGATCCGCCGCCCTGGTCCGACCTCGAGGCGACGCTGTCCCGCGTCGGCCGGCCCCTGCGGGTCGAGCCGCTGGAGCCGCTGACCGACGCCGACTTCGAAGCGCTGGTGGCCGATCTGACCGGGCGCACGGTGGCCGACGCCCGGGGGCTGGCCCGGCTGGTGGCCGACCGCAGCGAGAAGAACCCCCTGCTGGCGGGGCAGTTCCTGACGTTTCTGGTCGAGTCGGGGCGCATCCGGCGCCACCCGGGCGGCGGCTGGGCCTGGGATCTGGACGCGGTGCTCGCCGCCGGCCTGCCCGAGACGCTGGCCGAGACCCTCGCCGCCCGGCTGGCCCGGCTGCCCGAAGCCCACGCCCGGCTGCTGTCGACGGCGGCCTGCGTCGGCACCGTCTTCGACCCCGATCTGGTCGGCGAGATGCTGGCCCTCGACCGGGCGGCGCTCGACCGGCAGCTCGACGAGCTGCGCGATCAGGGGCTCTTGCTGGTGGGGGCCGCCGGCTGGCAGTTCGCCCACGACCGCATCCAGGAGGCGGCCTACGCCGGGCTGCCCGAGGCCCGCCGGGCCCGGCTGCACCGGCGCATCGGGCAGCACCTGCTGACGACGGTCGATCCGGCGCGGCTCGACGGGCACCTGTTCGCGATCGTCGACCAGCTCGACCGGGGCGATCGGGCCGACGACCCGGTGCGGCTGGCCGAGCTGAACCTGCGGGCCGGCCGGCGGGCGCTGGCCCAGGGCGACTGGCAGGCGGCGGCGGGCTACCTCGACGCGGGCGTCGCCCTGCGCGGGCCGCGCGCCCCGGCCGGGCTGACCTTCGAACTGGCCTTCGAACGGGCCCGGGCGGCGCTGCTGCTCGCCGATTACGACGAGGCCGACGCCCGCTTCGCGGCGCTGCTCGACGGGGCCGACGACCGGCTCACCCGGATGCGGATCCAGGCCCGGCGGGTGCTGATGCTCGCCCGGCGCAACCGCTTCTCCGAGGCGATGCAGGCCGGGCTGGCCGCCCTGGCCGAGGCGGGCATCGACGTGCCCCGCCACCCCACGCCGGCCGAGGCCGAGGCGATGTTCCGCGAGGCCCTGGCGGTGACCGCGCCCGACGCGCTGGCCGAGCTGCTCGATCGGCCGCCGCCCAGCGATCCGGTCGCCGCGGTGGCCCTCGAGCTGATGCCGCACCTCGCCAGCGCCGCCTTCGCCCTCGACAAGCGCCTGCTGACGGCCATCTTCAGCCGCAATATCACCGCCTGCGCCGCGCTGGGCGCGCCGGCCGATCGGGCGACGGTGCTGGGCCACTTCGGCATCGTGCTCGTCGCGGCGGGCCACATCGACCAGGGGCTGGCGGTGCACGCGGCGGCCCAGGCCGACGCCGAGGCGCTGAGCATGCGGGCCCAGGCCCGGCCGCGCTATGTCATCGGGCTCTTCGGGCGCCCGTGGATCGCGCCGTTCGGGGCCTGCGCCGACTACCTGGCCCCGGCCATCGACGCCGCGCTCGAGGCGGGCGACGTCGAGTTCGCGGTGCTGCTGTCGTGCGGGCGGCACGTCATGCACTTCCTCTCGGGGCAGGAGCTGCGGGCCCTGCACGACGAGGCCACCCGGGCGGTGGAGGTGCTCGAGCCGTTCATCGCCGGCCTGCCCCGCACGGTGCAGCTCGGCTTCGGCCGGCGCATGGCCGCGCTGCTGCGGGGGCTCGAGCCGCTCGACCCCGACGATCCGCTGGGCTACGACGCCTGGCCCGGCGGGCTGCCGCACTACGTCGTGGGCAATACGCTGCCCCTGGGCCTGCCCACGCTGTGTGTGCTGGGGCGCTTCGAAGCGGTGGTCGCCGAGGCCGACCGCATGCGCAGCGACATGGCCGAGCGCTACTTCGGCATGGTCTATCAGGTGACCACGCGGTTCTACCGGGCCTTCGCCGGGCTGTGCCTCGACCGGCGCGACGAGCGCCCCGAGGCCGAGGCGCTGCGGGCCGCGCTGGCCCCCCACGCCCGCCGCTGCCCGGCCAACTTCGCCCAGCTCGCCCACCTGCTCGACGCCGAGCTGGCCCGGCTCGACGGCGACGTACCCCGAGCCGCGTGGGGCTACGCCCGCGCCGCCGAGGCCGCCCGGGGCCACGGCGACCGGCTGGTGCAGGGCCTCGCCGAAGAGCGCCGGGCGGACCTGTACGACGCCGCCGGGCTGTACACCGACGCCCGGGCCCACCGGCGGGCGGCGAGCTCGATCTACGCCGCGTGGGGCGCGCAGGCCAAGGTCGAGGCGCTGCGGGCGGCCCACCCCGAGCTGCACGACGCGACCCCGGTCAAGGCCCGGGTGCTCAGCGACAGCACGCTCCAGATCAGCACCTCGTCGCTGGACGACGTGGGCCGCCGGCTGGACGTCGAGGCCATCTGGCGGGTCGTGCGCGAGCTGTCGGACGACCTGCGGCTCGAGCCGGTGGTGCGGGTGGTGCTCGACGCCGCGCTGCACAACGCCGGGGCGACCTACGGGCTGCTGGCGCTCGCCGAGGAGGACGGCAGCCTGCGCGCCGTCGGCGAGCGGCGCCACGGGGAGGGCCACCGCCCGCTCGACGCGCCGCTGGCCGCGGTGACCCACGCCCCCCACCGGCTCATGCGGCGAGTGGCCCGCACCGCCGAGCCGGTCGTGATGGCCCGGGCCGGCGACGACCCCGAGCTGGACGACCGCCGGCTGGTCGACGCCCCCGAGCGCTCGGTGCTGTGCGCCCCGCTGAGCACCCGCGACGGGCTGGTCGGGGTGCTGTACCTCGAGAACGGGCTGGTCTCGGGCGCCTTCCACCGGGAGCGGGTGCAGATCATGCAACTGCTGGGGCTTCAGGCGGCCATCTCGCTGACCAACGCCCGGCTGCACGAGGCCACCGAGCGCCTGGCCCGCACGCTCGAGGCCCGGGTGCGCCAGCGCACCGCCGAGCTGCGATCGGCCCGGGATCAGGCCCTCGAGGCGACCCGGGCCAAGAGCGCCTTCCTCGCGGCGATGAGCCACGAGATCCGGACCCCGATGAACGGCCTGATGGGCATGGCCCAGCTCCTCGCCGACACCCCGCTGAGCCCTCAGCAGCACGACTTCGCCGAGACCATCGTGCACTCGGCCGACGCGCTGCTGACCGTGCTCAACGACATCCTCGACTTCTCCAAGATCGAGGCCGGCCAGCTCGCCATCGAGACCATCGGGGTCTCGGTGCGGGCCATCGCCGACGGGGTGGGCCAGCTCGTCGCGGCCGCCGCCGACCAGAAGAGCGTCGGGGTCGCGGTGCACGTCGAGCCGGCGGTCGCCGACCGGCGCCTGGGCGACCCCACCCGGCTGCGGCAGGTGCTGCTCAACCTCGCCAACAACGCGGTCAAGTTCACCGAGCGGGGGCGGGTCGTGCTGCACATCGAGCCGGGGGCGGCAGGCGCCGTGCGGTTCGGGGTCGTCGACACCGGCATCGGCATCCCGCCGGAGCGCCTCGATCGGCTCTTCCGGGCGTTCAGCCAGGTCGACGACTCCACCAGCCGGCGCTTCGGGGGCACCGGCCTGGGGCTGGCCATCTGCAAGCGGCTCGTCGAGCTGATGGGCGGCGAGATCGACGTGCACAGCCGAGCCGGGCGGGGGTCGACCTTCTGGTTCGAAGTGCCGCTGCCGCTCGACCCCGAGGCCGACCCGTTCGGGGTGGAGGGCGCCGACGGGCTGCCGGTGGCCCTCATCGAGCCGGTCGACGCCCAGGCCGCCGCGCTCGACGCCGCGCTGCGGGGGCTGGGGGTGACCCGCGTCGAGCGGTGGCGCGCGCACCGGGTGCCGGGGCGGGGCGCGCCGCCAGCGATCGTGCTGGCCGGCCTGCCGCTGCCCGAGGGCACCGTCGAGCGGCTGGCCGCGCTGGGCAGGGCGGGGGAGACCCGGGTCTACCTCGTCGCCGACTCCCGCCGACGGGCCTCGGCCCAGGCCCTCGCCGAGCGCCCCGGGCTGCACGGGTGGCTGCTGCGGCCGGTGCGCAGCGCGCGGCTGCGGGCGCTGCTGGGGGACGCGCTGGGGGGCGGCGACGACGCCGCGGGCAGCGTCGAGCGGCCGGCCGAGGCGCCCGCCGCCCGGGTCCTGGTGGCCGAGGACAACCCGGTCAACCAGAAGATCGCCCGCTGGATGCTCGAGCGGGCAGGCTACGACTGCACGGTCGTCGCCGACGGGCTCCAGGCGTTGCAGATCGAAGGCCAGTCGCGCTTCGACGCCATCCTGATGGACTGCCAGATGCCCGAGATGGACGGCTTCGAGGCCACCCGCCGGCTGCGGGCCCGGGGCTGCGAGCTGCCGATCATCGCCCTGACCGCCGGCGCGCTCGACGAGGAGCGCGAGGCGTGCCTCGCGGCGGGCATGGACGCGTTTCTGGCCAAGCCGGTGAAGATGGGCGCGCTGGTGGAGGCGCTCGAGGCCCGCATCGCGCCGGGGCGCGGGCGGCCCGGCTGAGCGCGCTCAGCGGGCGTTGTAGCGGACGTAGCCCCGCGAGCGGCGGGGGGCGAAGATCGGGGCGACGCTCAGCCAGGCCTCGCCGGCCTCGACCGCCGGGCCGGGCCCCGAGCCGTCGCCCGGCACGCCCCGTCGGGGGCCGGCGAGCGCGGCGGCGGCGGCGGCCGATATCGAGGCCGCCCGCACCGCGCCGGCGGCGTCCATCGGCCGGGGCGAGACGAGCAGGTGCGTGGTGTGGCAGGTGAAGCTCCCCGCGCGCACGCGGCCGCCGCACGCCGCCCGCCCGTCCACCAGCACGTCGTCGAGGCCGTCGCCGTCGAGGTCGAGCACCGGCAGCGGCCGGGCGGTGGGGCCGGTCGCGGTCTCCTGGGTGTCGTACCAGAAGCCATAGCGATCGGCCCCCGCCGCCCGCGCGTCGGGCCAGTCCGCGTAATCGGCGCTGCCCGCGCGGTCGACCACGGTCAGGCGGGCCCGGTCGCCGTCGGTCACGTCCAGCAGCAGGCCGGCCCCCACTTCGACGGCGCTCGCCGAGAACCGACCGGCGGCGAGCAGGCGGGCCTCGACCGTCGCTGGGGACGCGTAGAGCCCGGCCCCCTCGCCGTCGACGACCCGCACCCCGCAGCGCCCGCCGGCGGGGCACTCGGCGATCACGACCTCGGGCCCCGGGCGGTCGGGGTCGAACTCGACGAGGCGCAGCGCGGCGCCGGGCCCCGCCTCGAGCGGCGTCGGCCCCACCGATCGGGGGCGGTCGATGTCGGCGCCGAGCGCGTACCGCTCGACGAAGGCCGACCGGCGCCCCGGGCCCGGCGCCGCGAGCGCGCAGGTGGCGGCCGCGCCGTCGCTCACGCAGCCCACCTCGGCCGGGCCGCCCGCCTCGCCCGCGGCGAAGGTCACCCGATCGGGCCCGACCACCACCGGCTGGCCGCCGTCGTCGAGCAGCGCGCCCAGCGTCCCGGCGAAGAGGCCCGGGCGGCCGGCGGCGTCGACCACGCCCAGATAGACCCCCTCGACGGCCAGCGGGCCCCGCTCGAGATCGATCCCGTCGGCGGTGAGGTCGAGCAGCCCCGCGCCGCCCGCGAAGCGCAGCCCCTCGCCCGGCGCCAGCCACAGGTCGATGGCCCCGGCCTCGTCGGTGATGTGCACCGTGTCGGCGCCGACGCCGATCCGAGCGCCCGCCGGCCGGACCTCGAACGGACCGCTCACCACGGTCAGGTGCAGCGCGTCCCGGCCCACGGCCAGCGAGTCGCCGCCCCGGATGGCCCGGGCGCCGGGCAACAGCCGGTCCCGATCGCCGAGCGGGGGGCCGTCGTGCGGTTGGCCCAGGTCGAAGGCGACGTCGTCCAGGAGCCCCACGTAGCCCGCCTGGCCGTGGGCGACCGGGCGGGCCGGCGCGGGCAGGGGCAGCGCGCTCAGCGGACCGGGCTCGGCGTCGGGGGCGAAGGCGGCCGCCGGGATGCGGACCAGCGAGGCGACGGGGCCCAGGGCGAGCCGGGCGTCCACCGCGGGCCGACCGACGCGGTCGCTGGCCAGCCACAGGTCGTGCAGGAGCGCGGCCGGGGCGGCCGATCCGGCGAGCTCGGGGCCGAAGAGGCGCCATGGATCCCCCGGCTGCGCCGGCCGGGGGGCGTCGAAGGGCAGCACGTCGACGAAGGCGCCCCCGGCGTCGCGGGCGGCGTAGAGCAGCTCGGCCCGGCCGTCCCCGTCGACGTCCAGCAGCCGGGCGGCGAAGGCGTCGCCGACGATCGCCCCCGACGGCGCGACCCCGACCGGCGCGATCGGCCCGCCCTCGCAGTCGAGCGGCGCGCCGGCCACCGCGATGAGGCCCCGGTGGGGCGCGACGGCGTGGATCCGGGGCCGATCCCCGCCTTCGGCCGGGCCGGGGTCGATCCGCAGCGCGCCCCGCCGCCAGTCCACCGGCGCGCCGTCCAGCGGGCCCAGCGGGCGGATGGGGCAAGCGTCGGCCGACGGGTAGCCAGGGTCGTCGAGGATGCCGCACTCGCCCTCTTCGCCCCCGCCGGGGCAGATCAGCGCGGCCACCGCCGCCGTCGGCGCGCCGGGCTGATCGAGCGGGGCCGCGTCGAGGTCGACGACGTCGCCGTCGGCCCGCTCGACGAAGGGCCCCAGATCGAGCCGGCGGGGGCCGCCGTCGACCAGCCGATCGGCCCAGATCACCTGGGTGAAGTGCCCCACCTCGGCCCGGCCGGTCAGCAGCCGGGTGGAGGCGCCGCGCAGCGTCGGCGGACGGGCCTCGACGTCGGCCAGCGACGGGGCGAGGCCGTCGAGCGCGCCCCGGACGGCGAAGCCCTGCTGCCCGCCCCCGGCGATGACGTGCAGCGCCAGCCCCTCGGCGCCGGGGCCGACCACCAGCGCCGATCCCGGCTCGCCGCCGGGCCACGCAGCCCACGCCCGCACCCCCTCGGGCAGCGGGCGCCCGGCCGGGGCCCCCTCGACCGTCAGCCGGCCGTCGGACCCCCGCAGCGAGAGCGATCCGGCGTCGAGCGCGCGATCGCCGAGCCAGAGCGACAGCGACACGACCCCCAGCGCCTGATCGGCGGGGGTCGTGAACCGCACCGCGGTGGGCTCGACCGCGGTCGGCGGCACGTCGAAGACGACCCGCCCCTCCTCGATGCCGAGGATGTCGACCTGCCACGGCCCGCCGCCCCCGACGACGGGGATGGTGACCGCGGTGGGTGTCCGGGCGTCGACGCTGGCGGGGAAGGGCTCGCCGATGACCCGCAGGGCTTCGGGCGGCCCGGCGTCCGGCGCGGGCGAGCCATCGGCGGGTGTCATGGCGTCGGCGGATGCCATGTCAGCCAGCGGCGTGGCATCGGGGGATGCCATGTCGGGCCGGGGGGCCACGTCGGATGCCATGTCGAGGGCGATGTCGGGCGTCGGATCCACCGTGGGCGAGGCGCCGTCCGAGGGTTCACAGCCGGCGAGCAGGAGCGCGGCGAGCAGGGGGGCGGTGGGCGTGCGCACGGCGGACCTCCGGGGCCGGTACACCGAGGGTAGGCAAGCCCCGGCGGCCGATGCCACCGCGCCCCTGAGTTGTTGCCCGGCAGATGCCTACCGGTCGTCGGCGGGCGGGAAGAAGACCCGGGCGAAGTTGCCGCCCATCACCGCCGCCTGCTCGGCGGCGTCGTAGCCCAGCGCGGTCATCGTCTCCACGACCAGCGCGGTGTAGCGGGGCACCGCGCCCGGCCCTTGGGGGCCGTCGGTGCCGAAGATCGTGCGGTCCACCAGCCCCCGATCGCGGATCGCCTCGAGCACCCCGGCGAGCTGGTCTTCGCCGGCCTCGGGCTCGGGGATGTCGGCCCCGTCATCGTCGACGAGCAGCGGGCGGCCGAGGGCGCTGATCTCGAGGAAGACGTTGTCGTAGTCGGCCGCCAGCCGCAGCGCGTTCTCCACCGAGCGGGCGTCGCCCTGGCCGGTGTGCCCCAGCACGAATCGCACCCCGGGGTAGGACGCGATCACCCCGTCGAGGCCGGCGGGGTCGTAGAACGGCGGCGCGTTGCTCGCCCCGGGGAACGGGGTCAGGCCGGTGTGCAGATAGACCGGCACGTCGCGCCGGGCGGCGACGTCGTAGACCCCCAGATAGCGGGCATCGTCGAACGCGACGCCCTGGTGGGCGTGGGCCAGCTTGATGCCCACGAACAGCGTCGGGTGGGCCTCGAAGTAGCCCTCCAGCGCGGCCAGGCGGCGCCCGGCGAGGGCCTCGTCGAGCGCCCCGTCCTCGCCGATGTAGCCGTTGTAGAAGTCGACGCTGGCCAGCCCCCAGGCCCACGGCAGCCCGTCGGGGGCCACGTTGGCCGGATCGGTCAGCCACGCCTCGAGCTGGCGGTTGGTGGCGTAGCCCGCGCTCTCCTGGGTGTAGACCGCGAACAGCACCGCGTGATCGGAGCCCGCCCGGTCGGTCTGGGCCCGGATGCCCAGGTGCGGGGCGAAGGGGTCGAGCGTCGTCCCCGTGATGCCCGGCCGGTAGGCCTGGAGGAAGGGCGGCAGCACCTCGGTGGTGAACCGGGCCCCGCTGTCGGGGATCTGCCCCGGCCGGCCGAAGTGCAGGTGCATGTCGACCTGCCCGATCGCGGCGGGGTCGATCACCGGCCGCTCACCGCCCGTCGCCCCGGCCGGGGGCTGCATCTCGGGGGCCGTCTGGGCCACCGTGTAGGCCGGCCAGATCGCCACCTGGGCCGCCACGTCGCCCTCGTAGACGACCGCCGCCCCGGCGGCGTGGAAGTCGATGGCGCCCACCGTCAGCGTCGGCGCGCCCAGCGCCGCCTCGACCTCGGCCCGGGTGATGCCCGGCCGCACCGGGCCTTCGAATCCGGCCGGGCCGTTGGCCTGCGCCGCGATGACCACCGCCTCGGGCGCCGGCCCGTCGAGCCGCGGCGAGGCCAGCACGACCTGCATCGGCGGCGCGGCCACGTTGAGCAGCACCGCCCCGTCGGCCCCGAAGCCGGCCGGCTCCGCGCCGAGCGCCTCGACCATCTCGGCGTAGCTCATGCCCAACAGCACCGGGCCGACGCGCTCGCCGACGACGACCTCGAAGGGCTCGGCAGGGGGGCCGCCGTCTGTCGGGCTGCCGTCGATCGGCTCAGCGTCCGCCGGATCGCTGTCCGCCGGGCCGCTGTCGGGCATCGGCTGCCCATCGGGCTCCGGCGGGCGGGCGTCGGGCGACGCGTCGCCGGTGTCCACCGGGGCGGCGTCGGTCGGCGCCTCGGTGGTCTCGTCGTCGCAGCCGGCGAGCGCGGCGAGGGCGACCAGCAGCATGGCGCGGGCGAGCGGATGGATCGGCGGCATGGCATCTCCAGGGGGGCGCGATGAACCGCCCCACTCGCAGAATCGACGGGGGGACGCAACCGCATTCGACCCGATGGTCGAATACGGTCCCCCGGACGGTCCGGACCGTCCGGGGGACGGTCTGCGGCCGGGGTGGCCATCCGGCGCCCGGTCGCCGACAATGGCTCCGGTGGGTCCGCCGGGGCGCGCGCGTCGATGGGCGGGCGGCCCCCGGCGCCGGCCCCATCGTTGCATCGAGGACGACCACGATGACGCGCCGACCCTCCACTCCGCTCTGGCCCCTGGCCCTGCTGTGCCTCGCCGCGAGCGCCGCCGGGCAGACCGCGCCGGCCGCGGCGGATCCACCGGCCGACCCGGCCGCCGCGCCCGCCGAAGCCGGCGCCGATCTCGCCCTGCGCCCCTCACCGGCCGCCCTGCGGGCCCTGTGCGAAGACGCCTTCGCCGGGCTCGCCCGCCAGACCGAGAAGGCCACCCCGGCCGCGATCGTGCCGGCGACGTCGGGCGACGCGCTGGCCGACTTCGTCGTCGACTACCTGCACTGGTGCCTGGGCGACGAGCGGGGGGTCCGGCTCGTCGAGCGGGCCCGGCTCGACATGCTCCTGCGCGAGCTGGAGACCCAGCGGCTGCTGGGCGCCGAGGACATCACCCGCCGGGTCGCGGCCCTCGCCGGCGGGGAGAGCGTGCTGGTCGTCGCGGTGCACCCGGTCGACCCCCAGACCCGGGACATCACCCTGCGCGGCAGCCGGGTCGAGGGCGGGGACGTGCTCTTCGCCGCCGCCCCGGTGCGGGTCGAGGCCCGCGATCTCATCGAGCTGCAGCGGCAGATGGTCGCCCGGGGCAACCGGCTGCTGGCGATGGGCCTGTCGACGGTGCTGCCCGGCGCGGGGCAGCTCTACAACGACCAGCCGATCAAGGCCGGGCTCTTCCTGGCCGTCGAGCTGGCCCTGGGCGCCGCCGCGCTGGCCTACCACCTCGAGGGCGCCGGCCACGAGGACGCCTACAACCGCGACCGCCCGGAGGACGTGCCCTATGGCGATCGAGCGGAGTCGGCCTACGAGACCCGCAACGTGCTCTTGTGGACCCTGCTCGGGGTGCACGTCGCGGGCATCGTCGACGCGGCGATCTTCGGCGGGGTGCCGCCCGACGTCGAGCAGCGCTTCCGCGACCGCATCGGCGTCGCGCCGATGGGCGACGGCGCGGGCATCTGGTTCGATGGGCGCTTCTGATCCCACCCTCCGGTGGTCCGCGGCCGCGCTGGCCGCGCTGGCCGCGCTGGCCGCGCTGGCCGCGCTGGCCGCGCTGGCGCTGGGGGGCTGTGACCCCCGCATCGACCGGGACAACCCCCACGACCCCCTGCCGGCGGCCATCTCGGGGCGGGCGCTGCGGGTCGCCGTCGACGGCCCCGAGCCCGGCCCGGCGACCGTGCGGCTCATCCGGGGCGACGGCCGGCCCGAGGCGGTGGAGGACGTGGATCCGGCCTCCGGCGCCTTCACGCTGAGCGTGCCGGCGGGCGCGTACACCCTCACCGCCGAGGCCCCGGGCCACGCCAGCGAGACGCTGGCCCTCGACGTGGCGAGCGGGCAGGCGATCGACGACGTCTACCTCGAGCTGCTCGACGGGCAGCCGCCGGTCGCGCCCACGCTGACGCTGCCCCCGGGGCCGGTGAACACCCGCGAGATCGTCGCCCGGGTCGAGCACCCCGAGGCCGGCGCGGGGATCACGATCCGGCTCGCGGGGGACGCCGAGGCGACGGGCGAGGGCGCCGAGCGCGGGCTGCGGTTGACCGGGGGCGACGGCCTCAAGCGGATCACGGCGGTCGCCGTCGATCGGGCGGGCAACACCTCGTCGGCCGCCTCGGCGACCATCGAGCTGGACACCCGGCCGCCCGCCGCGGGCGACTTGCTGCTGGCCGGCGGCGCGTGCGAGGTGCGATCCCGGTTCGTCGACGCCGAGCTGAGTGGGACCGACGCCCCGTGGGTCGGCTTCGAGGCCGTGCCCGGCGCCTGCGGCGAGTGCCCCGACGACATCCCCTGCGATCGGGCGAGCGCCCGGGTGAACCGGGTCGAGCTGGCGCCGACCCCCGGCGCGCAGTGCGTGTGCCGGGTCCTGTGCGACGACGCCGGCAACCGGACCGCGGCGCCGCCGGTCGCGGTGCACCTCGGGCCCTACGAACCCCGGCCGGTCCCGGTGCTGACCGCGGTCGAGCCCTCGGTCGTGCCGGCGCGGGCGTCGGCGTGCGACGAGGTCGTGGTGCGAGGGGCCGATCTGGCCGGCGACACGGTGGTCGACATCGGCCCGTTCACCGCGCTGCCCTGCGCCCGGCGGGCGGGGCTGGACGCCTTCACGCCCTGCGCTGGCGGGCCCCCGCCCGACGAACCCCCGCCCGACCCGGACGGGTGCGCCGTCGCCGACGTGCCCGACGGCTACGCCACCGCCTGCGTGGTCACGCTGCCGCCCGGGCTGCTGACGTTCGCCGGCACCTTCCCGGTCCGGCTGCGCACGCCGGCGCCGGTGGAGGGCGGCGCCGGGCTCTCGGCGGACGTGCGCTGGCTGACGCTCGACGCGCCCCTGCCGCTGATCGATCGGATCGAGCCGCAGGGGGTCGCCCTCGGCCCCGACCGCCCGAGCGCCGTCACGGTGACCCTCGACGCCCACGACCTGACCGACAACGTCGAGATCCAGCTCGCCGGGCGGCCGCCGGTCGAGATGACGATCACCCGGGGCGGGCCCGAGCGCCCCGACGCGGCCCGGGTCGAGGCGACGTTCGACCTGAGCGGGCTCGCGCCCGACGCGGCGGGCGACGTGTCGCTGTTCGTGATCAACGACGACGCCGAGGTCGAGCTGCCGTTCGGCCTGATGCCGGCGGTCACCGCCTGCGGCCCGGTGTGTCGGATCCCGACCCGGCGCACCCGGCCGTCGGGCCTGCCGGGGCACGTCGCGGTCGAGCTGACCCCGCCCCGGAACACCCTGGGCACCGCCCTGAGCCTCGCGGGCGCCTCGTCGTGGACCGTGCTCGACGCCGACGGCGTGCCGCTGATGCGCAGCGCCACCGCCCACGGGCTGGCAGGGCTGCGGCTGCCGGGGCCTCAGCCGGCGGCCCGGCTGATCGCCGACGTGCCGGCCCACGCGGGCGGGCTGATCGAGGTGACCGCCGGGCAGGCGTTCCCCGAGCCGCCCGACCTGTGTCCCCGGGCTCGCGTCGCGCCGCAGCACGGCCCGGCGTCGGCCGCGCTGTTCGCCGACCTCGACCTGGACGGCGGGCTCGAGGGGATCATGGCCCACCCCGAGACCGGCCAGCTCACCGTGGACGGGCAGGTGATCCAGGTCGGGGGCAGCCCCTCGGCGCTGGCGGTCGCCGATCTGAACGGGGACGGCTGGCCCGACGTGCTCGTCGGCGACCCGGCGAGCCGGACCATCACCGCCCGCCCCGGGCTGGGCGACGCCGACCTCGGGCCGCCGGTGCCGCTGCCGGCGGTCGATCTGGCCGGGCCGGTCGCCGCGCTGACGGTCACCGACGTCGACGGCGACCGCCGCCCGGACGTGCTCGCCGGCTTCGACGGCCCCGGCGGGGGGCTGGCCCGGTGGATCGTCGCCGCCGACGGCCGGATCCTGCCGCCGACGGTCATCGTCCGCGACGCGCCGGTCTCGATGATCGCCGCCCGCTCCACCACCCGCCCCGGCCTGCCGGACGTGATCTTCGGCGGCCCCGGCGGGCTCTCGGTGTGGACCGCCGGCGGCCCGCCCCGGCCGCTGCTCGACGGGCAACCGGACCTCGGCAGCGCCTGGGTCGAGGTCCTCGGCCGCGACCGCCTGGGCACCGTGCGCCTGCTGGGCAGCGACGCGGCCGGGATCTGGACCCTCACCCGCCGGCCGGGCGCCGGCTGGGTGCTCGACGGCGAGCGGATACCGGTGAGCCCCGCGTTCCGCAGCCTCGGGGCCTACGACACCGACGGCGACGGCCAGCCGGAGGTCTTCGGGGTCGACGAGGTGCTCCAGGAAGGGCTGGGCGAGATCCGCCACGCGCTGCTGACCGTGCACCCGGGCCGCCCGGAGCGCCCGGTCTCGACCGTGGGCTTCGCCGACGGCACACTCCTGGAAGGCCCGGAGCCGACCCCCTGGCCGCCGCGCGCCGTGGCCTTGTACCGGACCGCCGACGACGTGCACGGCCGGGCCCTCGGCCGCGACGGCGCGCCGCGCGCCCTCGAGCCCTGCGTCGGCGTCGAGCCCGGCCCGCAGGGCGTCCCGCCGACCCCGGGGCTGCCGCCGGTGAGCGAGGGGCGCGCGGCCTGGCTGGACGTCGACGGCGACGGCTTCGCCGATCTGATCGCGCAGGGCGACGACGGGCTCGTGACCGCGTTCGGCCCGTGCGACGCCCGGGTCGTCTGCGAGCCGGCGCTCGCCGGGGAGGGCGCCGCGCTGGCGGTCACCCGGGCGGCCGACGGCAGCCCCGTCGTCGTGATCGGCGAGGGGCGTCAGGTCCGGATCGGGCCGCTCCGGGGCGACGGCGTGCCCGGCTCGGCGGACGCCGAAGTCGGCGTCGGGGCCCCGGTCCGCGCGGTGCAGGCGGTCGCCCTCGGCGATGAGCGGCTGGCCGTCGCGGTGACCGACAACCTGATCCACGTCATCGGCCCGGAGGTCGCCAGCGGGCTCCCGCTGCCCGCGCCGGCCGGTCGGGTGATCACCGCCGACGTGCGCCCCGAGCCCCCCGGCGCGGCCCGGTCCGACGAGATCGTGGCCCGCGTCCCCGAGGCGCTGCTGGTCTGGGCCCACGACGGCGACCGGTGGCGGGCGCTGGGCGATCCGGCGCCGGTCGGGCCGGCCCTCGACTGGACCCTGGCCGACGTCGACGGCGACGGCCTGCTCGATCGGGTGGATCTGCTGCTCGACGGCGACGCGCTGGCGATCGCGGTGTATCGGGGCACCGGCGACGCCGCGCTGTTCGAGGCCGCGTCGCTCGCGCCGCCGATCCGGGTGGACGCCTACGACGACGGCCCGGTGGCCCTGGCCGCCGCCGATCTCAACGTCGACGGCCTGACCGATGTGATCGTCGGCCAGCGCCGGATGGGCGCGCTGGTCAGCAACGCGGTGCGGGTCCTGCTCGGCCGGCGCGACGGCGCGCTCGCCCCGGCGGTCTCGGCGTGGCCGCCATGCCTCGTCGAGCTCGGCGCCCTCGACCCGGCGCTGACCGTCGCCGCCGCGGACGTGACCGGCGACGGGCGGCCGGAGATCGTCGCCACCCTCGACCGCTCGATCTGCGTCGCCGCCGTGGTCGACGACGGGCCGGTGCAGAGCTGGATCGCCGATCCGGCCCCGCCCGCGCCCGACGCCGATGGCCGGCTGCGGGTCCCGCTGCACCACCCCGCCGCGTGGTTCGAGCACGCGACCCTGGTCGCGCAGAGCGACGCCCCGATGCTGAGCGGCGCGCTCATCGGGCCCCGCGGCGAGCGGGTCGCGCTGCCGCCGGTCGATCCGGTCGGCGGCGCGGTGGCCTGGAGCAGCCTCGACGGCGGCCCGCTCGCCGGCCTGATGGGCCGCCAGCCGACGGGCGAGTGGGTCGTGGAGCTGGAGCCCGGACCCGATGGCCCCCCGGTGACGGCGGTCGAGCTGCTGGTCGGCGTGCGCTGGCAGCGGCCGCGCCACCCGGCGTGCGGGGCGGGCAACGACCCCCGGCCCGAGGGGGTCTGCGTCGGCGGGCGGCTGCTCGACCGGGCGCCGGGGCCGGCGGGCGACTGCGACTTCGACGGCGTGCCCGATGTCTCCGACCCGTGCCCCGCCCAGGCCCGCTGGCCCGCCGACCCCGACGCGCTCTGCGGGCAGCCGACCCACCGCGATTGCCCGCTGTGAGCCGCGCGCGCGCCCGATGCCTCGCCCTGGCGCTGCCGATCGCCCTGCTCGGCTGTGATCCGCGGATCGACCGGGACAACCCCTTCGATCCCCGATCGGACGACCCCCGGGCGGCGACCATCGAGGGGCAGGTGCTCCGGGCCACCGTCGACGGCCCCGCGCCGGGCCCGGCGACGGTGCGGGCCCTCGACGCCGACGGGCGCCTCGCCGACGGGGCCGACGTCGATCCGACCTCGGGCGACTTCGCGCTGACGGTGCCCGCCGGGCTCTACACCCTCACCGCCGAGGCCCCGGGCCACGCGGCCGGCGGGCTCACCCTCGACGTGGCCATCGGCGAGCGGGTGGCGGTCGAACCCATCGTGCTGAGCGACGAGCAGCCGCCGGTCGCGCCGACGCTGTCGCTGCCCCGGGGCCCGGTGAACACCCCCGAGGTCGTGGCCACCGTCGACCACCCCGAGCCGGGCGTCGCGATCCTGATCCGAACCGGGGGCGGCGTCGAGTCCACGGCGGGCGAGGGGCTCGATCGCGCGCTCCGGCTCACCGACGGCGACGGGGACAAGACGGTGATCGCGGTGGCGGTGGATCCGGCGGGCAACGTCTCGCCGTCGGCGACGGCCACCATCGAGCTGGACACCACCCCGCCGGCCGAAGGCGCGCTGGTTCTGGCCGGCGGGGCCCGCGTGGTGCGCAGCCGGGTGGTCGACGCCGAGATCACGGGCACCGACGCCGATCGGATGCGCTTCGAGGCGACGGCCGGCCCGTGCGGAGGCTGCCCCGCGCTCGACTGCGACCGAGCCTTCGCGGCGGTCGACCGGGTCGAGCTGGACGCCATGCGGGGCGAGCAGTGCGTCTGCTGGGCGCTGTGCGACCTCGCCGGCAACCGGGTGACGCCGCCGCCGGTCTCCATCACGCTCGGGCCGTACGAGCCCCGCCCGGTGCCCGCGCTGGACGCGGTCGAGCCCGAGATCGTGGTGGCCCGGGTCTCGTCGTCGGCCGACGTCGTCCTGCGCGGCGGGGGCATCGCCGACGACACCGTGGCCGACATCGGCGCCTTCGTCTCGCTGCCCTGCGCCCTCGACCGCCCGGCCGGCGGCTGCGTGGACGGCGCGCCCGAGCGCTGCGCGACGACCTGCACCGTGACCCTGCCCGACGCGCTGCGGCTGGCGAGCGGGCGGCTGCCGGTCCGCCTGCGCACGCCCGATCCGGTCGTCGACGGGGTGGGCCGCTCGCTGGAGGTCCGCTGGCTGACCCTCACCGCGCCCCGCCCGCTGATCGACCGGGTCGAGCCCCAGGGCGTCGCGCTCGGGCCCGGCCGGCCGACGACCGTCACGGTGACCCTCGACGCCCACGACCTGACCGACAACGTCGAGATCCAGCTCGCCGGGCGGCCGCCGACGGCGCTGGACTTCACCCGGGGCTCGGCCGGGCAGCCCGACGCGGCGCGGATCGTGGCGACGTTCGATCTGGACGGGCTGCCCGCCGACGCCGAGCGGGACGCGATCCTGGCGGTGGGCAACCCCGGCGGTGATCGGGTCGAGCTGCCGTTCGGCCTGGCGCCCGCGGTCACCCCGTGCCCCCAGGGCGAGGTGTGTCGGATCCCGGTCCGCCGGACGCGGCCGTCGAGCCTGCCGGGGCACGTCACCGTCGAGCTGACCCCGCCCCGGGGGGTGCCGAGCGCCTCGCTCTCGCTGGGCGGGGCCTCGACCTGGACCGTGCTCGGTCCCGACGGCACCGCCCTCGCCCGCGGCGCGACGACCCACGCGCTGGCGACGCTGCGGCTGCCCGGCCCTCAGCCGGCGGCCCGGTTGATCGCCGACGTGCCGGCTCACGCCGGGGGTCTGATCGAGGTGGCGCCGTCGCGGGGCCTTCAGCTCGAGTGGCAGTTGAGCGCGGGCGCGCGCAGCCCGGCCGACCACGGGCCGGCGGCGGCCGGACTCTTCGCCGATCTCGACCTCGACGGCGCGCTCGAAGGGCTGATGGTGCACCCCGAGACCGGCCGCCTGACGGTGGACGGGGGCCGCGCGGTCGAGATCGGGGGCAGCCCCTCGGCGCTGGCGGTCGGCGACCTGAACGGGGACGGCTGGCCGGACATCGTCGTCGGCGACCGCGCCGGCCGGGCGATCACCGCCCACCTCGGGCTGGGGGATACCCGCTTCGGCCCGCCCGTGGTCTTGCCGTCCGCCGCGCTGGCCGGGCCCGTCGCCGCGCTGGCGATCACCGACGTCGACGGTGACCGCCGACCGGACGTGCTCGCCGGTTTCGACGGCCCCGCCGGGGGCCTGGCCCGCTGGATCGTCGCCGCCGACGGCCGCATCCTGCCTCCGATGGTGGTCGCCGACGGCGTGCCGGTGTCGTTCGTCGCCCCGCGGCACACCACCCGGCCGGGCCGCCCCGACATCTTCTTCGGCGGGCCCGCCGGGATCCGGAGCTGGAGCGGGGCCGACGACGCGCCGCCCCGACCTCTGCTGGCGGATGGGCCCGGGCTCGGCAGCCGGTGGGTCGAGGTGATCGGACGCGACCAGGCCGGCGTCGTGCGGCTGCTGGGCAGCGATGGCGACGGCGTGTGGACCCTCGCCCGGCGGCCGGGCGCCGACTGGGTCCTGGAAGGCCCGCGGGTGCTGCCGGGGACCGACTTCAGGGGCCTGGGGGTCTACGACGGCACCGGCCGGGGTCGGCCGGCGGTGCTCGGCGCCGACCTCGGCGCGCCCGACGGGGCGCTGTGGCTCGTACGGCCCGGCGCCGAGCCGACCCCGGTCTACGCGCCGGGCTACGCCGACCCGCCCCGGGCGCCGCTCGCGGTGCACCTGAACGACCCGGACACGGATCTGAGCGCCTTCGCCCTCGACGGCGACGGCACATGGCACGCCATGTCGAACCTCGTCGCCGGCGTGGACGAGCCCCCGTCGCTCACCCTGGTCTGGCCCACGCCGGATCTGCCAACGGTGGTCGGCGGGCGCTCGGCGTGGTTCGACGTCGACGGCGACGGCGTCTCCGATCTGATCGCCCAGGGCGCCGACGGCCTCGCGACGGCCTTCGGGCCCTGCGAGCCCCGGGTCGTCTGCGCCCCGACGCCCGGCGGTGGCGTGGGCGCCGGCCTCGACCTCATCCGCGCGGCCGACGGCGCGCTCACAGCCGCGATCGGGGTGGAGACCGCGGTGCAGATGGGCCCGCTGGGGCCTGACGGGCGCCCCGGGCCGCCCGACATCGCCGTCGACCTCGGGGCGCCGGTGCGCGCGGTGCAGGCCGTCTCCATCGGCGATGTGCGCCTGGCGGCGGCGATCGCCGACGATCGGATCCACATCGTCGGCCCGGGGCACGCCGCCGAGCTCGTGGCGCTCGACGGGCGGGGTCGACCCACGGCGCCCGACCGGATCATCGCCGCCGACATCCACCCCGAGGCCCCAGGCGAACCCCGAGCCGACGAGATCGTGGCCCGGACCGCCGAGGGCCTGACGGCCTGGGCGTACGACGGCGGCGGCTGGCGCGCCCTGGGCGAGGGGATCGCGCTGGCGTCCACCCTCGCGTGGACTCTGGCCGACATGGACGGCGACGGCCTGCTCGACCGGGTGGAGCTGTCGGCGCGAGGCGGCGAAGGCGGCGACGCGACCCTGGCGGTCGGGGTCTACCGGGGCACCGGCGGCCCCGACCTGTTCGAGGCCGCGCCCATCGCGCCGCCGGCGCCGGTCGCCGTGGCTGCCCGCGCGCCGGTGGCCCTGGCGACGGCCGACGTCAACGTCGACGGCCTGCCCGACGTGCTCGTCGCCCGGGCCACGGCGGGGGTCGGGCCGGCGGACGCGTGGGATGTACGGACGGGTGTGCTGCTCGGTCGGGGGGACGGCGCGCTCGCCCCGGCGCTGGACGAGCACCCGTGCGATGTCGTGGCCGAGCCCGATGGTGGGACCCCGCCGATGACCGTCGCCGGCGAGGATCTGACCGGCGACGGCCGGCCGGAGATCGTCGTCACCCTCGGCCGCGCGGTGTGCAGCGGAGCGCTGGTCGACGATGCGGCGGTCCAGAACTGGGTCGCCGAGCTCGATCCACCGCCCGACGCCGACGGCGGGCTGCGGGTCCCTCTGCGTCTGCCCGCCGCCTGGTACCGGGACGCGACCCTGGTCGCGCAGGTCGACGGCCCCTCGCCCGCGCTCAGCGGGTCGTTGATCGGGCCCCGGGGTGACCGAGTCGAGCTGCCGCCGAACGACGCGGCGGGCGGCGCCGCGGTCTGGACGAGCCTCGACGGGGGCCCGCTGGCCGGTGTGATGGGCCGTCAGCCGGGCGGCGAGTGGCTCGTGGAGCTGGATCCCGGCCCCGGCGGATCCCCGGTGACGGCGGTGGAGCTGCTGGTCGGCGCGCGCTGGAGCCGCCCGTCCCACCCCGAGTGTTGGCGCGACGCCCACTGGCTGGGCGCCTGCGCCGGCGGCCGCCTGCCCGACCGGGCCCCCGGGCCGGCGGGCGACTGCGACTTCGACGGCGTGCCCGACATCGCCGACCCGTGCCCCGCCGAGGCCCGCTGGCCCCCTGATCCCGAGGCCGCTTGCGGCCCGCCGACCCACCCGGAGTGTGCGCCATGAGCCAGGACGGCGAGCGGGAGGACGGGCCCGGCGCGCCCGACGACGTCACGGGCAGCGCCTCGGACGGCGGGCGCTCCAGCGGCGACTCGGGCAGCGGCTCCGGCGGCGACTCGGGCAGCGGCTCCAGCGGCGACTCGGGCAGCGGCTCCAGCGGCAGTTCGACCGCCACCGACCCCCTCATCGGCCGGGTCGTCGCCGAGCGCTACCGCATCGACGGGCTGCTCGGGCGGGGCGGCATGGGCGCCGTCTACCGGGCCCGCCAGCTCGGCATCGACCGCGACGTCGCCTTCAAGGTGCTGCGCAACGACCTGGGCAAGCCCTCCGAGATCCGCCGCTTCGAGGCCGAGGCCCGCATCATCGCCCGGCTGCGCCACCCCCACACCGTGCGGCTCATCGACTTCGGCACCCTCGACGACGACCTCTATCTGGTGCTCGAGCTGGTCGGCGGCACATCGCTCAAGGCCCGCATCCGCAACGGCCTCGAGCCGGCCCTGGCCCTCGAGCTGTGCGCCCAGGTCGCCGACGCGCTCACCGAGGCCCACGGGCTGGGCATCGTGCACCGCGACCTCAAGCCGGCCAACATCCTCGTCGAGCCCATCGGCGATCGCGACGTCGCCCGCATCCTCGACTTCGGGGTGGCCCACGTCTCCGACGGGGCGACGCTGACCCGCAACGGCGCGCTGGTCGGCACCCCGGCCTACATGGCGCCGGAGCAGGTCCGATCGGCGCCCATCTCGCCGGCCACCGACCTCTACGCCCTGGGGGTGACGCTCTTCGAGGCGCTGACCGGCATCCGCCCGTTCCGGGCCGAGGGCACCTACGCGCTCTTGATGAAGCACCTCGAGGCCGAGCCGCTGCCGCTCGAGCCGCTGCTGCCCGCCGCGCCCCCCTGGCCCGAGATCGCCACGCTGGTGCGGGCGCTGCTGGCCAAGGACCCCGCCGACCGCCCGCCGGGTGCGGGGGTGGTGCGCGACCGGCTGCGGGCCCTGTCGTCCCGCCTGCCCCGCTTCGCCCCGGCGTCGGCCGATCGCACGCTGACCCCGCCGCCCGACGAGACCGGCAGCCACGCGCCGACCGGGCCTTCGGACATCTCGGGCTTCGAAGAGACCGCCGACTCCGCCGCCCGGGCCGTCGATCGCACCGCGCGGGGGCCCGGCGATCCCACCGAGAAGGCCACCGGCTCGCCGACGGTGAAGGCCGCCGGCGAGCCGACCGTGCAGGCCGCCGGTGAGCCGACCGTGCAGGCCGCCGGCTCGCCGACCGTGCAGGCCGCCGGCGAGCCGACCGTCACGGCGCCCGGTCCCCGCGGGCGGCTCGTCGTCGCCGGGATCCTCGTGGCCGGGCTGGCGCTGATCGTGAGCTGGACCCTCGTTACGCGCGTCCTGGCGCCCGGCGCGCCCGCGCCGCCCCCCGACGCCGCCCGGGCCGCCGCCGCCCCCGTCGACGGCGCCATACCCGACGCCGCGCCCGACGCCGCTCCACCCGACGCCACGCCCCCGCCGGCCCCTGACGCCGCCCGGGCCGGCCCACCCCCCGACGCCGAGGCCCCCGATGGTCGAATCACGCTGTAGACCGCATCCGCTCGTGCCGCTGGCGCTGCTGCTCGCGCTGCCCCCGCTCACCGCCCGGGCCGACGGGCCGGACCTGCCGCTGCACGTCGCCTCGCTGGTCGAGCTGACCGTGGACGACGCCCCCGCCGACAGCGCCCGGGTCGAGGGCGCGTTCGGCGAGGCCCTGACCGCCGCCGGCTTCACCCGGATCTCGGCCGCCGCCGCCGGCATCCCCGACGCCGCCGCCGCCGAGAAGGGCGCCGGGCACCCGGCCGCCGATCTGGTCGTCGTGGCCCGCGTCGAGTCCCGCGAGCTCGCCGCGGGCATCGGCGGGACCCGGCTGGTGCGCTACGAGGCCTCGGCCGACGCCCGGGTGCTGGTCACCGAGACCGGCGAGCTGCTGGGCACCCTCACCGCCGAGGGCCCCGGCATCGACGTCGACCCCGCCTCGGCCGCCCGCATCGCCGGGGCCCACGCCGCCGAGGCGCTGGCGAAGCGGCTCGTCGAGCGCCTGCCGGCCCTGGCCGCCGCGCCCCGGGCGGTCGAGCTGCGGATCGCCGGCCTGCCCGACGGCGCCGAGGCCGACCGCGTCGCCGGCTTCTTCGCCGAGCACCCCGCCATCGAGGCGGCCCGGGTGCTCTCCCGCGAGGGCGCGGGCGAGGCGGCGCGGGCGGTGATGCGGCTGACGGTGCGCGGCCTCTCCGCGGCCGACATCGCCCGCCACATCGAAGAGACCGCCGGCCTGGGCCTGCGGGTCGAGAGCCACACCCTGCGCCGGGTGCACGCCGCCTTCGACCCCGCCCGCCGCCTGCGGCTCACCGTCGCCGTCGCCCCGCTGGTCAACGCCACCGGCATCGCGGCCGAGGATCGCATGGTCGCCCCGCTCACCCGGGTCCTGCGCAGCGCGCTCGCCGGCGCCCCGGCCATCGCCGTCGGCGCCGACGACCCCCCGTTCACCGTGCGGGGCACCCTGCGCTACTCGGGCGACTACGACGTCACCATCGCCCTGCGGCTCATCGGCCCCGACGGCGCGGTCGTCGCCACCCGCACCGTCACCGGCCCCGGCAAGCGCTTCAGCCGCACGGTGCGCAAGGCGGCCCGGGCGCTGGGCCGGGACGGGCTGGCCAAGGCCCACGCCGACGCCGACCTGCGGCGCGTCGCCGGCCTGCCCCTGCGCCCGCCCGCGGCGCTCATCGCCGCCCCGGCGCCGGTGCTCGAAGGCCTGGACATCCGCCCGGCGCACATCGACACGCCGCTCATCGCCGAGGTCCGGTTGGCCCGCGCGCCGGGGGACGGGCGCTTGACCGTGCGCGACGGCGAGCGCCCGTGGGTCGAGCGGACCGCCGAGCGCTCGGCCGACGGCCGGGTGCGGGTCTTCGAAGGCCCGCCCCGGGCCGAGTGGGGCGCGGTCGACGTCGTGGCCACCCTCCAGAGCCGGCGCGACGGGCGCTGGCAGTCCGAGCGGGTCCAGACCACCGGCGTCGTGCGCCCCGAGCTGGTCGCCCGCTGGCACGCGCAGCCGTGATATGGCTGTGAGGACGCGAACCAGGAGGTCGATCCATGCGCGGTGATCTGGCGGTGCGCTGCGCCTGCGGCGCGCTCCGCGGCCGGGCGCTCGACGTACACCCCGGCGCCACCAACCGGGTGGCCTGCCACTGCCGCGGCTGCCGGGCCTACGCCGCCCACATGCAGCGCGAGGCCGAGCTGTTCGACGCCCACGGCGGCATGGATGTCTTCCAGATCTCGCCCGCGGCCCTGGTCTTCGACGACGGCCTCGAGCACCTCGGCTGCCTGCGCATGACCCCCAAAGGCGCGCTGCGGTGGCACGCCCGCTGCTGCGGCACCCCCATCGCCGGAGGCCTCGACCGCCGCGGCGTGCCGTTCGCCTCGCTGCACCCGGTGTGCATCGACCGCGCGGCGCTGTCGGCCCCGCTCGACGACTACATCGGGCCGGTGCGGGTGCGGGTGAACGGCCGCTTCCCCCGGCGCGAGGTCCGGGCGCTGAAGGCCGGCCTCGGCGCGCTGCTGCCGATGATCGTGCGCTACGGGGCGATGTGCCTGAAGTGGATCATCCGCGGCGACCACCGCCGCTCGCCCTTCTTCGACCGCGAGACCGCCCGGCCGATCGTCGAGCCGACGGTGGTGGGCATCCCCCCCGGATTCGAATGACCGCCGACCGCGCCGCCGCCCGCGCGATCCTGGGCCCCTTCGCCGGCGCCCGCCCCAACGGCGCGCCGGCCGGCGTGCTCGCCTGCACCCTGGCCCATGGGATCGAGCCCCGCGAGGGGCACCCGGTGCCCGTGCGCCGCCCGGCCGATCCGAACCCCCCGCGCCTGTACTACGCCGTCATCGAGACCGACCCCGCCGGGGTGCCGGTGCTGACCTACCCCCGGGGCACACAGGATCTGCTCGTGCGCCCGGCCGACGGGCCCCCGTACCGCATCGAGCTGGGCCAGCGCCGCACGCTGCTCGACGCGCTGGGCCGGATCCGGCCCGCCGCCCGCGCCCGCTGGCCCGACATGCCCGCCCACCGCGACTGGGACGACGACCTGCGCCGGCTGCACGTCGAGATCGTCGAGGCGCTGCTGGCCGACGGGGCCCGGGTCGAGGTCGAGCCCATGCGGCAGACCGCCGCCCGCGAGACCTGCGAGGAGCACGGCCTGGATCTCGACGCGCTCGCCGAGCGGGTCGTGCGGCTCGACCTCTTCGTCGAGCCGGCCCCCAGCAAGCGCCGCCGGGGCGGCCCCATCGACCACTGGATCTACGCCGCCTGGATGACCGACTTCGACGCCGCCCGCCCCCGAACGTCGGTGGTCGAAGAGCAGAAGAACCCCCGCCGGATCGGGCGGCGCTACGTCGAGCGGGGCACCTACGCCACGCTCGGCGACATGCGGGACCGGCTGACGCAGGCCCGGGCGCTGGCCGGGCCCGACGCCGACGCCGAGCTGAAGCTCGCGTTGCGGGTCTGCGCCGGCCGGCTCGACCTGCTCGCCCGCATCGAACGGGCGCTCGTCGACCGGATCGGGCGCCAGGGCATCCCGGTCGCCTCCGACGTCGGCGCCCGCCCCGCCCGCCCCCGGACCCGGCTCGCCTTTCACCCCGAGCGGCTCGCCGATACGAACCGCTGAACCTCGGCCCGGGTCGGCGCGCCATCGGGCCCGGCCCGGGTGACCGACAGCGCCCCCACCACGCAGCCGAGCGCCGCCGCCTCGACCAGGCCGCACCCCGCGGACAGCCCGGCCAGCGTACCCGCCGCGTGGGCATCCCCGGCGCCGATCGTATCCCGCACCGCGACGGACGGGCAGGGGATGGCGACCGCCGCCTCCCCCGGCCGGGCCACCTGCGCGCCCCTGGCGCCCAGGCGCACGATCACCGTCAGCCCCGCCGCCCGGGCCAGCGCCGCCGCCGACCGCGGCGCGCCCCGCCCGTCGAGATCGACCAGCGCCGCCTCCCGGGCGTTGACGCTCAGCACCGCCCCCAGCGCGGCCAGCCGGGCGCACACCGCGCCGTCGAGCCGGGCCACCCGGGGCCCCCCGTCGACCAGGACCCCCCGCGCGCCGGCCGCCTCCAGCCAATCGAGCACCGCCTCACCGGCCCCGCCGAACGCCTCGTAGCCCGACAGATACACCCAGCCGGCGGGCGGCGGCAGGCGGGCCAGATCATCCGCGGTCAACGCCTGCTCGACCCCGGGCACCGTCAGGAAAGTGCGCTCGCCGTCGGGCTCCACCAGCGCGTAGCAGACGCCGTTGTCGCCCTCGGCCACCGCCAGCGGGCTGCGCAGCCCCAGGGCGGCCAGCGCCGCGCCGATCATCCGCCCGTTGGGCCCGCCCCCGAGCGGGACGCCCGCCACGACCGGCACCCCCAGCCGGCGCAGGCCCCGGGCCACGTTCACCCCACAGCCCCCGACCGCCGCGTGGGGCGGCGCGATCACCAGATCCTCACCCCGGACGGGCAGCCGGGGCACCGCCAGCACCCGGTCGACGAAGCCCGAGCCGATCACGGTCACCGGCGCGGCGTCCGGGCGGACGAGCCCGTCGAGATCCAGGTCGAGTCGCCATGGCATGAGGTTCGAGATGGCCCGGTGTGCGCGTCGGTCGCGCCGGGACGCTCGGATCACCGACGACCACGCCGGCAGAGCCCCAGACCGAGCAGGGCCCAGGCCCACGTCCACGGATTCGATGATGTGCGACCCGGCGCGACCGCGCAGCCGTCGCCCTTTCGGCGGGGGCAGTGCTGCAAGCGCTCGGCGGTCGGCGCCCGCTGCTCGATGAGGATGGCGCACCGCTCTTCCCGGCTGCGGGCCTCGAACGGGCGGTCGTCGACCGGGTCGCAGGCGTCGCCCAGGCCGTCGCCGTCCAGATCAGGCTGCTCCGGATCGACGGTCAGCGGGCAGCCGTCGAGCGCGTCGCCGATGCCATCCCCGTCGTCGTCCTCGTCGCAGGCGTCGCCCACGCCGTCGGCGTCGGTGTCGGTCTGATCGTCGGCGAGCGTGGGGCAGCCATCGTCGGCGTCGGGGGTGCCATCGCCGTCGTCGTCCAGATCACACACGTCGCCGATACCATCCCCGTCGAGGTCGGCCTGATCGGGGTCGAAGTCGACCGGGCAGATGTCGAACGGGTCGTTGATCCCATCGTCGTCGTCGTCGGGGTCGCACGCGTCGCCGATGCCATCGTCATCGGTGTCCCGCCCGTCGTCCGGCGCGCGGGGGCACAGGTCGGCCCCGTCGAGGATGCCGTCGCCGTCGGTGTCCGGGTCGCAGGCGTCGCCGATCCCGTCGTCGTCGAGGTCGGCCTGCTGCGGGTTGGCGATAGCCGGGCAGTTGTCGACATCGCCCGCGACGCCGTCCATGTCGTCGTCCACGCAGGCGTCGCCCCGCCGGTCCCCGTCCCGGTCGAGCTGGTCCGGGTTGGCGACGCGGGGGCAGTTGTCGCGCGGGGCGCCGATGACCGCCCCGTCGAGCGCGGCCTGCTCGACCTCGTAGTACTCGTCGACCCAGCCGTCGCGGTCCTGGTCGACCCGATCCGCCATCGGATCGCAGCCCATCGCGCACTCGTTGGCCTCGTCGACGGCGTCGTCGAAGTCATTGTCCCGGCCGTCGGTCTGTGGCCCGCAGATGCCATCGTCGCAGTTGGTGATGCCATCCCCGTCCATGTCGGGGTCGCAGG
>JAUHYW010000060.1 GCA_030426085.1 bacterium
CGCCAGCAGAGCGCCCGCCAGCATCAACCCTCGCCAGACCCTTCGCGCGATCACCGATCGCCCTCCATCATTGGTGACGACCCGCGGCGCGCGGGCCCGTGGGCACTACGACACCCGAGCCGCGCAGCACGTCGCGCCCGATCATCATCCGCCCCAGTCGACAGGGGTCGGGCACGCGTCCGGTCGACAGGTGTCGGGCATGTGTCCGGCCCCCGACCGCTCGCGGGCCCGAGCTGCACCGGCGGACCCGCGCCCGCGAGGCGCCCGGACGCGAGGTGCACGGGCGGAATCCCGCTCGCGCGCGTCGCGGGCCCGAGCTGCACCGACAGACCCGCGCCCGCGAGGCGCCCGGACGCGAGGTGCACGGGCGGAATCCCGCTCGCGCGCGTCGCGGGCCCGAGCTGCACCGGCAGACCCGCGCCCGCGAGGCGCCCGGGCGCGAAGCGCACGGGCGGACGCCCACCCCCGACCGCTCGCGGGCCCGGGTTGCACGGTGAACCTCACGCTCGCGAGCGTCGCGGGCCCGAGTTGCACGGTGATTCTTCCGCTCGTACGCGTCGCGGGCCCGAGCTGCACGGTGAACCTCACGCTCGCGAGCGTCGCGGGCCCGAGTTGCACGGTGATTCTCCTGCTCGTACGCGTCGCGGGCCCGAGTTGCACGGTGCATCTCCCGCTCGCGAGCGCTCGCAGGCACGGGTTGCACAGTGCATCTCCCGCTCGCGAGCGTCGCGGGCCCGAGTTGCACGGTGCATCTCCCGCTCGCGAGCGTCGCGGGCCCGAGGTGCGCCGTGCATCTCCCGCGCGCGAGCGCTCGCAGGCCCGAGTCTCGCAGTGCACGGCGCGTCCCCGAGCGCCGCGACGCCTCGATCCGCCGTGCAACAGGCGGCCGCGAGCCACCCGGGCCCTCACCGCTCCCGCTCCCAGGTGACCGTCAGCGCCACCCGCTGCCCCGGCCCGTCGTCCAGCGCCGCCGGCATCCAATCGTAGCTCGCCAGCAGCCCCAGCCCGGCCCACGCCTTCACGAACAGCTTGCCCCCGACCCCGCCGGCCGTCGGGATCGGCGCCGGGGCGTCCGCCGGCTGGGGGCCATCCCGCCCGTAGGCCGGCTGCCAGCGCCCGGTCGCCGCCAGCCCCAGCCACGGCGTGACGAACCACCCGCCCTCGACCCGCACGTCCAGCGCGTTGCACACGCAGCCCAGCCGGGCCCGGTGCAGCAGCTCGACCGCCGCCCAGCCGGCCGCGAAGCCCCGCCCCCAGCCGGCGCCGACCAGCAGATCGAGCCCCCCGGGCCCCGTCGTCGGCGCGCCCGCCGCTCGCTCGGACACGCTCGGCGTCGAATACGGCGACACCCGCGCGCCGCCCCGCAGGGCCAGGGCGCTCGACCCGTTCACCAGGGCCCACTCGGCCATGACCTCCACATCGCCCCAGCCCGTCGCCCGCCGGGTCTGCCCGGCCATCGTCAGCCGGTGATCGACGAAGCGCCCCGACGCGATCAGCTCCACGTCGGCCCCGACCCCCACCTCGCCGTACAGCTCCAGCGCCCGCCCCTCGAAGCCGCCGCCCGAGACCTGCTCGGTCCCCTCGAACAGCGACGGCCCGGCCTGCAACCACACCCCGCCCGCCGGCCGGACCCAGGGCCCGGCGACCGCCGCGAGCGGGCTCAGCAGCGCGATGAGGACGAGACCGGCGCGGGACATGGGGTCGACTCTACCGCAATCCGAGGGGTACCGTGCCCCATGCCCCGGCCCGCTCTACCGCCGCTCGACCGCCGCCGGGCCATCCAGCTCGCCGCGGTGAGCGTCGGCGCCCTCGCCACCGGCTGCGGCGGCGGATCGTACACCCGGCAGTCGTTCTACCGCCCGACCCCCGACGCGCCGCTGACCCCCACCGAGCAGTTCTACGTCTTCCACGGCTTCGGCGAGCCCGACGTGCCCGCCGACTGGACGCTCGGCGTGCGGGGCCTCGTCGACCGGGCGCTGGCGCTGAGCCCGGCCGACCTCGCCGCGCTGCCCCAGATCACCCGCGAGGTCACGCTCGAGTGCGTCGGCAACTCGCCCCAGGGCGACCTCATCTCGGCCGCCGCCTTCGAAGGCCCCGCCATCCGGGACGTGCTCGCCGCCGCCGGGCTCTCCGACCGCGCGCGCGCGGTGCACTGCGTGGGGCTCGACGGCTATGGCACCTGGCTGCCCCGGGCCATCGTCGACGACGACGTCGCGCTGATCGCGCTGCGCATGAACGGCGAGCCGCTGCCCTATCTGCACGGGGCGCCGGCCCGGGCGCTCTTCCCCGATCGCTATGGCATGTTCTCGGTCAAGTGGCTCGACGCGCTCGTCGCCATCCGCCACTACGCCCCCTTCGGCGCGCTGCGCGGGCTCGGCCGCTCGGTCGATGGCGTCAAGGAGCCCCGCAGCCGCATCGACGCGCCCCGGGGCGCCGTCACCGTCGGCGAGCCGGCCGAGATCCGGGGCCTCGCGGTGACCCCCGGGCTCGGCGTCGAGCGGGTCGAGGTGCAGGTCGACGGCGCGTGGCATCGGGCAGAGCTGACCTTCAACACCCTCGACGACGATCGGGGCCCCTTCCTGTGGTCGCTGTGGCGTCACCGGTGGACCCCGACCCGGGTCGGGGAGCACATCTTGCGGGTGCGGGCGTTCGCCGCCGACGGCACCCCCCAGGCCGATCGGAGCGGGTTCCCCTATGATGGCGGCGCCGTTCATTCTCTGCGCGTCACTGTCCGCGGCTGAGGTCGCGGTCGGCGGCGGCGTCTTCGGGCTGCTGCCGGCGGTGACCCTGCGGGCCGAGGCCCCGGTGGGCGACGCGGCGATCGCTGTGCGCTACGACACCGCCGCCGGGCTGGTGCACGACGTCGGCCTCGCTGGGCGCGTGACCTGGGGCGACGCCATCGACGTCGAGCTCGAGCTGGCCCATGGCTTCCTCGGCCTGGAAGAGATCGCCGGCATCCAGCTCGACGACATCCCGCTGGGCCAGGGGCTGACCACCGCGCTCAGCGGCCTGTGGCGCACGACCACCGACGGCGGCCACCGGGTGCGCCTCGGCGCCGGCCTGACCGCCCGCTGGACCACCATCCGCACCGACCTCGGGGTCCAGGAGCGGGCCTTCGATCCGTCGCTGCACCACGCGCACGGCGAGGTCCGGGTCGACTGGCAGGGCGGGATCTTCCTGCGGTTCCGGGCGGTGGTGCCCATCGAGGCCGAGCTGAAGGTCATCGGCTTCTGGCCCCAGGCGCTCGTGGGGTATTCGTGGGCCCTCTGATCCTGCTGGCGCTGGCGGCGGCCGACCCGGCGCCGACCGACGCTCTCGAGGCCACCGGCGGCTTCGCCCTCGTCGGCCTCGCGGTGCCCGGTCTGGCCGCCCTGCCGGTCGTCTCCGGCGATCTGGCGTGGCATCACCGCATGGCCTCATCCGTCGCATCGTCCGTCGAGCTGGGCCTGCGCTATCGGACCCACCTCGGCGCCGTGCACCGCCTCGGCCCCGAGCTGCGGGGGGCCCTCGCCGTGGCCGATGGCTGGTCGATCGGCGGAGCGCTCTACCCATCGGCCAGCCTCACCGGCGCGTGGCAGGACGGGGTCGACGCCGGGGGCGACGTCGCCACCGGCGCCCTGGCGTCCATCGCATGGCATCATGGCATCCCGAGCCTGTACGGGGCGCCGTCCGAGGCGTGGGATGTCATCGCCCTCTCCGGCGGCCTGACCGTCGAGTGGCTTTTGTGGGAACACATCGCCGACCGGGCCGCGGTGGACCTCGCGCCGTATCCGGCCTACGTCGACCTCGCCGCCGAGTGGCGCCACGGCCTGCATCACACCGCGTGGCTCACGACCCGGGCCGAGGTCTCCATCCCGCTCGACGAGGACCCCTACGCCCCGTGGGGGGTCTACCCCCGCCTGACCTTCGGCGGCGGCTTCGGCTGGTAGCCGGCCCTACCCTTCGAACCGCGCCAGCAGGTCGATCAGCGCCTCGACCGAGGCCGGCTCGACCGCGTTGTAGATCGAGGCCCGCAGCCCGCCCACGCTGCGGTGCCCCCGCAGCCCCATCATGCCCGCGTCGGCCGCGGCGGCGAGGAAGGCCGCCTCCTGCGCCTCGCTCTGCATGCGCCAGGTCACGTTCATGCGCGAGCGGCTGTGCCCGACGGCGTGGCCGGTGCACAGCGGGTGGGCGTCGAGGGCCGCGTACAGCGCGCCCGCCTTGGCCTCGGCCCGCTTCGCCATGCCCTCGAGCCCGCCGTGGTCCTGCACCCACTTCGCGACCTGGCCCACCGCGAAGATCCCGAACGTGTTCGGGGTGTTGTACATCGAGCCCTTCTCGGCCTGGGTCTTGTAGCGCAGGATCTTCGGCACCGTCGGCGACCCGCGAAACGTGCGGCTGTAGCGCTTGTCGATGATCAGCACCGTCACCCCGGCCGGGCCGGCGTTCTTCTGGGCCCCGGCGTAGAGCAGGGCGAACTGCGAGACATCCACCGGGCGCGACATGAAGTCGCTCGACATGTCGCAGACGAGGGGGGCGTCCGCCTCGGGCACGTAGTGATACTCGGTGCCGTAGATGGTGTTGTTGGCGGTGTAGTGCAGGTAGGTCGCGCCCTCGGGCGCCTTCGGCTGGGCGTGCTCCTCGGGCACCGCCCGGTAGCCGCCCTCGGCGCTGCTCCAGATGCCCTCGGCGGTGGCGATGATCCGGGCCTCGGCCAGCGCCTTGCTCGACCACGTCCCGGTGTCGATGTAGGCCCCGCCGGGCCCGAAGTTGTAGGGCACCATCGCGAACTGCAGGCTGGCCCCGCCCTGGAGGAAGAGCACCTCATGGCTGTCGGGGATGGCGTACAGGTCGCCGATGCGGGCCCGGCAGTCGTCGGCCACCGCCTCGAAGTCGGCGCTGCGGTGGCTCAGCTCGAGGATGCCCGCCCCGGCCCCGCCGTGCTCGAACAGGCTGGCCTGCGCCGCCTCGAGCACCGGCAGCGGCAGGGCCGCCGGACCGGCGTTGAAGTTGTGCCTGCGCTTCGCCATGATGCCTCTCCCGTCCGTGGGGCGGGCGCAGAGTACACGACCCCGCAGAGGACTTCGATGGCCGACGAACCGCTCTTCATCCGGGCCTGCCGCAGCGAGCCGACCGAGCGCACCCCCATCTGGCTGATGCGTCAGGCGGGGCGCTACATGGCCGACTATCGCGCCATCCGGAAGAAGCACGACTTCTGGACGGTCTGCCAGACGCCCGAGCTGGCCTGCGAGGTCACCCTCCAGCCGATCGAGGCGTTCGGCTTCGACGCCTCGATCGTGTTCAGCGACCTGCTCATCCCGCTGCCGCCGATGGGGGCCCCGGTGCGCTTCGCCAAGGGCATGGGGCCGGTCATCGAGAAGCCGGTCGAGACCCCGGCCGACGTCGACGCGCTGCGCCGCATCGCCCCCGAAGAGGTGGGCTACGTCGCCGAGGCCATCAAGCTGATCGTGGCCGCGCTGCCGGCCGACGTGCCGCTCATCGGCTTCTCGGGGGCCCCGTTCACGCTGTCGAGCTACCTCATCGAGGGCGGCGGCTCGAAGCATTACATGAAGACCAAGGCGTTCTTGCACCAGGAGCCGGCGGCGGCTCACAAGCTCTTCGGGCTGCTCGCCGAGGTCTCGGCCGACATCCTGTGCATGCAGATCGAGGCCGGCTGCCGGGCGGTCCAGATCTTCGACTCGTGGGCCGGCTGCCTCGACCCGGTCGACTTCGACATCTGGAGCGGGGCCTACATCAAGCAGATGGTCGAGAGCATCCGCGCCCGGCACCCCGAGGTGCCGATCATCGCCTTCCCCAAAGGCACGGGCACCTACATCGAGAAGGTCGCCGACACCGGGGCCGACGTGGTCGGCGTCGACTGGACGCTGCCGCTCGAAGAGGCCCGCCGCCGGGTGGGGCGGGGGGTGGCGGTGCAGGGCAACCTCGACCCCGGCCGCCTGCTCGGCCCGTGGGAGACGCTGCGCCCGGCCATCGACCGGGTGCTCGACGGCGCCGGCGATGGCACCGGGCATGTCTTCAACCTGGGGCATGGCATCTACCAACACACCCCGGTCGACACGGTGAAGCGCCTCGCGGACTATGTGAAGGGCGAGAGTCATCGCTGGCGCCAGAAGGGCTGAGGGTCCCATGCGTATCGGAGTCATCGGGGGCGGCATCAGCGGCCTCGCCGCGGCCTATCGCCTGCGCCGGGCGGGGCACGACGCGGTCGTGCTCGAGGCCGACGCCCGGGTGGGCGGCAAGATCCGCAGCGAGCGCAGCGACGGCTGGCTCGTCGAGCACGGCCCCAACGGCTTCCTCGACAGCCGGCTGGCGATGGTGCGGCTGGCCCGGGACGTGGGGCTGTCGACCCGGCTGCACCCGGCGGACGCCTCGGCCGAGAGGCGCTACCTCTTCGTCGACGGCGCGCTGAAGGCCATCCCCCAGAGCCCGCCGGCCTTCCTGCGCAGCGACGTGCTGAGCCTCGGCGGCCGGCTGCGCATGCTGCGCGAGCCCCTCATCCCGCCCCGCAAGGCGTTCGGCGACGAGTCGGTGCACCGCTTCGCCAGCCGGCGGGTGGGGCCCGAGGCGGCCGAGAAGCTCATCGACCCGCTGGTGACCGGCATCTACGCCGGCGACGTCGAGCGGCTGAGCCTGCCGGCGGCCTTCCCCCGGCTGCGCGCGCTCGAAGAGCAGCACGGCGGCCTGGTGCGGGGCATGCTGGCGAAGATGTTCGGCAAGCTGCGGGGCGAGGCCCCGGGCAGCGGCGGCCCCGGGGGGCCGGGGGGGCACCTGACGAGCTTCCCCGACGGCATGGGCGAGGTCATCGGGGCGCTGGTGGCCTGCATGGACGAGGCGGCGGTGCAGCCGGGGCGGCCGGTGCAGCGCATCGAGCGGGTCGGCGAGGGCCCGGGGCGCTGGCGGCTGCACGCCCCGGGCGGCGAGCCGCTGGACGTCGACGGGGTCGTGCTGTCGACCCCGGCCCCGGCCGCGGCGAAGCTGCTGGCCGGGCTGGCCCCGGCCGCGGTCCGCCCGTTGAGTGACATCCCCTATGCCCCGGCGGCGGTGGTGGCCCTCGGCTATCGGGTGATCGACCTGCCCCGCCCGCTGGACGGCTTCGGCTTCCTCATCCCCAGCCGGGAGGGGCGGGACGTGCTCGGCGTCTTGTGGTCGAGCACGATCTTCCGCGGCCGGGCCCCCGGGGGGCACGCGCTCTTGCGGTGCGTCGTCGGCGGCCGCCGGCGGCCCGACCTGCTCGCCCTCGACGACGACGCGCTGCTCGGCGCCGTGCGGGCCGATCTGGCGAAGATGCTGGGGGGCAACCTGCCCCGGCCGGCGTTTCAGCGGCTGGTGCGCTGGCCGCAGGCGATCCCCCAGTACGAGCTGGGTCACCTCGACCGCAAGGCCGCCGTCGAGGCCGCCGTGGCCCCGCTGCGGGGGGTGGTGCTGGCGAGCAACGCGCTCTACGGGGTGAGCCTCGCCGACTGCGCGGCGCGGGCCGAGGCGATCCCCGACGCGATGGCCGCGGCCCTGCGGCGGTGACTCGGGGCCCCGTCCCCCCGCCCGGTCGGCGGCCGGCTCATGACAGCCCGGTGACAACGGGTATCCGGCTGCGCTATTGCCAGTGGGCGGTGGCCGTGCTACCGAAACGCAAACCTGTCGCCGATCCCGCGGGGTCCGCGGCACGCACGCAAGCCGAGAGGCCATGGCAGTCCACGTCAAGATCCTGATCGTCGACGATGACCGGGACATCTGCGAATACATGACCACGATGCTGGAGACCACCGGCTACGAGGTCTCCACGCTGTCCGACCCCACCAAGGCGGTCGACGCGATCCGCAACGACGAGTTCCACCTGCTCATCGTCGACCTGATGATGCCCCGGATGGACGGCATCGAGCTGATCCAGCACATCCGCAAGGTCGACAGCGACGTCGCCATCGTGGTCTTCACCGGCTACCCCTCGGTCGAGACGGCGGTCGACGCGCTGAAGCTCAACGTCTCGGACTATGTCAAAAAGCCCTTCGACATCAACGAGTTCCGCGAGAAGATCGCCCTGATCCTCAAGAAGAAGGGCCTGCTGACCAACCCCGAGGAGGAGCTGCACAAGGCGGTGGGCAAGACCATCCGCCGCATCCGCAAGGAGCACGGGCTGACCCTCAAGCAGCTCTCCCGCCGCACCAGCCTCTCGGTCAGCCTGCTCAGCCAGATCGAGCGGGCCGAGTCCAGCGCGTCGGTCAGCTCGCTGTACAAGATCGCGGTGGCGCTCGGGGTCCGGCTGACGACGCTCTTCGGCGAGTTCTGAGCCCGGCGGCCGGCGGCGCCGCCGGCCCATCCGCCCGGGCATCTTTCCGGCGACGCCGCCGCGCGGTATACCGAGCACACCGGAGTCTGCCGAGCGGAGGCGCGCATGGCCGAAAGCGGCACCCGGCTCGGCCGGCTGTGGGTCGGGCTGATCGTCCGCCAGCCGTTCGTGGCCATCCTGCTGGGGCTGCTCATCGTCGCCGCCCTCGGCCCCGGCGTGCGCCACCTGCGGGCCGAGTTCACCTACCGGGTCTGGTTCGGCGAGGGCGACCCGCTGCTCGCCGCGTTCGACGACTTCGAGCGCACCTTCGGCAACGACCAGTCGGCCATCGTGCTGGTCAACAGCCCCTCGGGCATCTTCGACGTCGAGTCGGCGACCCTGCTGCGCGAGCTGACCGAGAAGATGTGGACCGCGCCCGATGTGATCCGGGTCGACTCGCTGGCCAACTTCAACTGGGTGCACGACGAGGACGGCGACATGGTCGTCGAGCCGCTCATCCCCGACATCGGGCCGCTCGACGCCGAGGTGCTCGCCGAGCGGCAGAAGGTGGCTCTGGAACACGAGCTGGTGCCGGGCTACCTGGTCGGCACCAACGCCCGGACGGCCGTGATCTACGCCCGGCTTCAGCCCAAGCTGGACGGGGTGGCCGACTTCCCCGAGCTCATCGCGGGCATCGACGCCATCATCGACGGCTTCCGGGGGCGGGGCGACCACCGGTTCTACATCACCGGCTCGCCGATGGTGGCCTACAGCTTCCGCGAGGCGGCCCAGAGCGACGTGCGCTCGATATTGCCCATCGCCGGCGGGCTGGTGCTCTTCTGCCTCGCCTGGGCCCTGCGCCGGTTCAGCGGGGTGGCGCTGACGGTGCTGGTGCTCGCCGGCACCGCCGCGGCGACCCTGGGCGCGGCGGGCTTCCTCGACCGCCCGATCAACAACCTCACCGCGTCGATCCCGCAGTTCCTCATCGCGATCGCCATCGCGACCGGGGTGCATGTGCTCAAACGCTTCGACCAGTTCTATGCCCCCGGCGTCGAGCGGGCCGAGGCGGTGCGGCTGTCGCTGCACGCCAACCTGCTGCCGACGCTCTTGACCAGCCTGACCACCGCCATCGGCTTCTTGAGCTTCTCGGGGGCCGACGTCATCCCGGTGCGCGATCTGGGGGTGATCTCGGGCATCGGCACCCTGTCGGCGTGGGCCCTGACCTACCTCGTCGGCGGCGGGCTGCTGGTGCTGCTGCCGCTGAAGCCGCGCCGGCTCGAGAAGCGCCACTGGTCGTGGGGCGCCCGGGCGGCCCGCGTCCTCGCCCGGCGCAAGGGCTGGATCCTGGCGGGCTACGTCGGGGTCACCGCGTTCGCGATCTGGCTGGCGCTGTCGCTGAAGGTCGACTCGGACTACTTCGCCTACTTCGCCGATGAGGCCCCGATCAACGTCGCCACCCAGCGGCTCGAGACCGACGTCGGCGGCGGGCTGGCGGTGGAGATGGTCATCGACACCGGGGAGAAGGGCGGCATCAAGGATCCGGACTTCCTGCGCCGGGTCGACCGCTTCGCCGACTGGCTGCGCACCCAGGACTACGTCACCAGCGCGGTGTCGGTGGTGGACTTCCTCAAGGCGACCAACCGCACCCTCGAGGGGGGGGCCGACGCCGCCTACCGCCTGCCCGAGACCCGGGAGGCGGTGGCCCAGCAGTACCTGCTGTACACCATGAGCCTGCCCCAGGGCATGGACCTCAACGACCGGGTGAGCATCGACGAGTCGGCCATCCGGCTGACCTCGCTGTGGCGGCTGCACAACTCGCTGGCGGTGCTGCCCGAGCTCGAGCGCATCGAAGCCGAGGCCGAGGCGGCGGGGCTGGACGTGGTGTCGACCGGCAAGAACCTGCTGCTCTTGCAGATGAACCCGTACGTGGTCGACACCTTCGTGACCTCGGTGGGCATCGCGCTGCTGACGGTGAGCCTGCTGCTGATGATGGTGCTGCGCTCGATCAAGCTGGGGGCGCTGGCCATGATCCCCAACATGATCCCGCTGCTCTTCGGGGCGGCGCTCATCGCGGCGCTGGGGCAGAGCCTCGACATCGGCACCATCGTCGCCTTCGGGGTCTGCCTGGGCATCGCGGTGGACGACACGGTGCACTTCCTGTCCCACTACGACGAGTATCGCCGCTCGGGTCTGTCGCCGCTGGATTCGGTGGCCCGCATCTTCGACCGCACGATGCCGGCCCTGGTGACCACCACGGTGACCCTGGTGATCGCGTTCGGCGTCTTCGCCTTCTCGTCTTTCGTGCCCAACCGCATGTTCGGCCTGCTGGTGGCCTTCATCCTCGTCGTCGCGCTGACCACCGATATGTTCCTGCTGCCGGCGCTGATGCTGCGGCGGGACGCCGGCGCGACCCCTGCGAACCCGAACCCCGGGAGCGAACCCCACCGATGATCGATCCGTTGACCCTCGACGAGCTGCGCGAAGACTACGGGGCCACCCCCCGGCGCATCGACACCCGGCTGCTGCCGCTCACCCGCATCGCGACCGGCCCCAAGCAGCCGTTCCCCACCGTGAAGCTGCTGGTGATGAGCGCGCTGGTCTACGGGGCGGGGGTCGGCATCTGCCTGGCCCTCGACGAGCGCCCCGAGCTGGGCATGATGCTGGCCGCCCCCATCTGGATGGGCATCGGCATCGGCATGATCCGGGCCGCCTCGCCCTCGGCCCGCACCGGCAAGCTGCTCGAGACGGCGACCCTGGTCGAGGGCCGGGCGATCAAGGCCCACGGGCGGCTGTACCAGCCGGGGGACGAGCCCGAGGTCGCGGCGGTGGCCTTCAGCACGTCCGAGGATCACCGCTTCGACCGGCTGTATCTGCGGGACGTCGTCAAGAAGGTGCGCGCGGCGGCCGAGGCGAAGACCCCCCCGGCCGAGCTGGCCGATGTGGCCGCCCGGGTCGACGCCGACGGGCCGCCGGTGAAGGTGCCCTCGTCGGTCGCCCCCGACGGCGAGACCTGGGTCGCCCGGGTGATCGTGGATCCCAAGCGGCTGCCCGAGGCGAAGCTGGTCGATCACGCGGTGCCGCTGCTGGTGCGGCCGGCCGAGGGGCTGGCGGCTCACGTCTGATGGGGGTCGATCTGCCCGGTCCCCGGGGCACGCTGCGCCCGCTGCTGGCGTTCAACGCCGATCCGGTCGGCTGCCTGCGGCGGTGGCACGCCGAGTTCGGGGACGTCGTCGGGCTGCGGATCGCCTCGATCCAGTTGGTGTCGCTGCGGGGCGCCGACGACGTGGCGGCGGTGCTGCTCGACCGGCAGCAGGCGTTCGTCAAGGACGCCTTCACCCGCGGGCTGTCCCGGGTCCTGGGGCAGGGGCTCCTGACCAGCGAGGGGGCCCACTGGCGCGGGCGGCGCAAGCTCATCGCGCCGACGCTGCGCCGGTCCCACATCCGTCATTACGCCGAGGTCTTCGTGGCCCACGCCCGCCGCTGGGTCGAGCGGGTCGAGGGCGAGGTCGACCTGCACCACGAGATGATGGGCCTGACCCTGGGCATCGTCGCCGAGGGGCTGTTTGCCGCCGAGCAGGCGGCCGACGTCGATCGGGTGGGCGCGCTGGTCGAGCAGATCATGGCGGCCCACATCCAGACCGAGCGGAGCTGGCAGATGGTGCTGCCGGCGTGGCTGCCGCTCTCCCCGAAGTGGCGCATCGATCGGGCGGCGGCGGGGGTGACCGCGCTGATCGATCGGCTGATCGCCGAGCGGCGGTCCCGGCCCCCGGGCGACGATCTGCTGTGGCGGCTGCTCGAGGCCCGGGGCGAGGGCGGGCACGCGCTCGACGCCGAGGGGCTGCGCGACGAGTCGGCGACGCTGTTTCTGGCGGGGCACGAGACGACCGCCCTGGCGCTGACGTTCGCGGTGGAGCTGCTCGGGCGCCACCCGGACGCGATGGGCCGGCTGCGGGCCGAGGTGGCCGCGCTGGGCGACCGCCTGCCGACGGCCGACGACATGCCGGCCCTGGCCTGGACCGCGGCGGTAATCAAGGAGGCGATGCGGCTCTACCCGCCGGCGTGGGTCATCGGCCGGGAGTCGGTGAAGCCGGTGGCGATCGGCGAGCACACGCTGCCCGCGGGGGCGACGGTGCTGGTCCCGATCGACGCGATGCACCGGGACCCGGCCCGCTTCCCCGACCCGGGGGTCTTCCGCCCCGAGCGCTGGCTCGACGGCGCGCCGCGCGGCCGCTGGGACTACCTGCCGTTCGGCGGCGGGGCCCGGGTGTGCGTGGGCAACCACTTCGCGCTGATGGAGGCGGTGCTGGTGCTGGCCACGATGGTCCGGGGGGCCCGCTTCGAGCTGCTGCGCCCGACGCCGCCCCGCCTGATGGCCTCGATCACCCTTCGTCCGGTGGACGGTCTGCCGGTCCGGGTGACTCGAACACCCGCCGGGGCCGCAGGCTGCGAATGACGACCTCGGCGTGCGCGTCGGGGGTGTCGCACCACGCCGCGTGGTGCAGCGGGCTGTAGCCCTCGGTGCCGGTGACGCAGCCGTCGAGCCCCTCCCGCCGGATGAACTCGTCGACGTGGCGCCGGAAGTGCTCGGCGGTGCCCGCCGCCTGCCCCCCGGTGAAGTCCCAGTAGAAGCGTCGCATGATCATCTGATGCCCCGGTGCGCCGCTTCGGCGCAACTGCGCTCTTTCGGTGCACCACGATCGGGCATCGGGGCGCCGGCTGCGCCGCTCTGGCGGGCGCTGCGGGTGGCACGGCGGTTGCGAATCGGGGTTGGCACCACCGAGGAGGCATTCCGATGGACAACCGCCGTGAACGGGAGCTGGTGCTGGCCCCCAACGAATACGCCTACGTGCTCGACACCACCAAGGGCCACATCAACTGCTATGTGGGCCCCAACAAGACCAGCCTGGCCCAGACCGACCAGCCGGTGGTGTTCAACAGCGGCTCGAAGCGCTTCGAGCCGGCGGTGCTCGAGGACGCGGTGCGCCTCTTCGCCACCGCCCCGGCCAACTGGTACATCGCGCTGAAGAACCCCGCCCGCGACCGGGTGCACCCCAACCCGGGGGTGGCCAGCGTGGCCCCCGAGCTGCTCGTCGGGCTCAAGCACAACGTGCCGGGGCCGGCGGCGTTCGCCCTGTGGCCGGGGCAGATGGCGCGGGTGATCGAGGGCCACCGGCTGCGGGCCGACGAGTACCTCTACGTGCGCATCTACGACGCCGGGGCCGCCGCCGAGGCCGGCTGGCGGGCGCTGGGGCTGGCCGACGACCACGCCGAGCAGCCGCCCCGGTTCGCGGTGGGCCAGGGCTACGTGATCAAGGGCACCGACACCCGGTTCTACATCCCGCCGACCGGGGTCGAGGTCGTGCCCGAGGACGGGGGGAACTTCGTGCGGGCGGCGGTGCGGCTCGAGCGGCTGGAGTACTGCGTGCTGGTGGGCCACGACGGCCAGCGGCGCACCATCCGGGGCGAGGCGATCGTCTTCCCCGGGCCCGACGAGCGGTTCGTGGTGCGCGAGGGGCGGCGCAAGTTCGAGGCGATCGAGCTCAGCGAGACCACCGGGCTGCACGTCAAGGTCACCGCGCCCTACACCGAGGCCGACGGCACCGCGCGCCGGGAGGGCGAGGAGCTGTTCATCACCGGCAGCGGGGTCATCTACTTCCCCCGCGACGCGCACGCGATCATCCGCCAGGGGGGCCGGGCGCTGCACCAGGCGGTGGCCATCCCCCGGGGCGAGGGGCGCTACGTGCTGAGCCGGCACACCGGCGAGGTGGCGCTCAAGCGGGGGCCGGCGATGTTCCTGCCCGACCCCCGCCACGAGGTGATCATCCGCCGGGTGCTCGACGACCGGGAGTGCGCGCTGCTCTTCCCGGGCAACCCCGACGCGCGGGCCTTCGGCCGGGCGGACGGGCGGCGGCCGGCGGCCGAGCCGAAGCCGGGGCGCAAGAGCCGGGGCGAGGGCGGGTCGGGCGCGCCGCTGGCGGTGGTCCGGCCGGCGTTCGAAGGGCCCCGCACGATCACCCTCGACACCCGCTACGCGGGCGCGGTGCGGGTCGACGTGCGGGCCGGCTTCGCGGTGCAGGTGGTCGACCAGAGCGGCGCCCGGCGGGTCGAGCAGGGGCCGACGGCGCTGTTGCTGGGCTACGACGAGATGCTCCAGCCGCTGACGCTGTCCACCGGCACCCCCAAGTCCGACGCCCGCCGGCTGGAGACCGCCTACTTGCAGACCACCGGCAACAAGGTCGGCGACCGGCTGCTGCTGGTGACCCGGGATCAGGTCCGGGCCGAGCTGACCCTGGCCTATCGGGTCGACTTCGACGGCCCGCCCGAGCGGTGGTTCGCCGTCGAGGACTACGTCAAGCTGCTGTGCGACCACGCCGGCTCGATGATCAAGGCCCGGGCCCGCAAGCTGGACGTCGTGGCGTTGCAGGGCGACCTGACCCCGGTGGTGCGGGATCTCATCCTGGGGCCCCGGGGCGAGGGCGGCGAGCGGCCGGGGCTGGGGTTCTCCGAGAACGGCATGCGGGTCTACGACGTGGAGGTGCTCGCGCTCGAGATCGTCGACGAGGCGGTGCGGGCGCTGCTCGACGAGGCTCAGCTCGACGCGATGCAGCAGGCGCTGGCGGTGGGCGCCCGGGAGGCCGAGGTGGCCCGCCGACAGCGGCTGGAGGACGCCGAGCGGGCGCTGGATCGGGCGCTGGACGAGACCGCCGCGCTGCGGGCGGGCATCGCCGCCGAGCAGGCCCGCCGGGGCCATACCGAGGCCACCGCCGAGCGGGAGCGGCGGCTGGCCCTGGCCCGGATGGAGGCCGAGCAGGACCGGCTCGAGCTGGAGGCCGAGCTGGCGCTGCGGGCCCGGCGGCTGGCGGCAGAGGAGGCCGAGGACGCCGCCCGGCTCGAGAGCCGGCGGGCGAAGCAGGCGCTCGACCTGGAGGCGCTCGCCGCCCGGGTCGAGGGCGCGGTGCGGGCGGCGCAGGCGTTCGACCCCCACGTCGTGCACGCGGTCAACCGCCTCGGCGACCAGCAACTCGCCGCCGCCCTGGCCGAGAACTTCGGCGAGCTGGCGGCGGTGGAGGGCCGGGGGCTCTTGGAGACCGCCCGCAAGTTCCTCGACTTCGTGCCCGCCAGCCTCATGCCCCAGCTCCGCGAGCCGGGCTGATCGGCCCGGCGGGGCCCGACACCCGCAAATGCTCTTCGGTTGACGGGACAAGTGGTGTCCGCCGCCGGTCATCCGTTACATTCCTCATATGCTGGCTCGGGCGCGGCGGCTGCCCGTCCGGCCGGAGGATGGAGCGCAAGGGGAGTGATGCAGGGCGGAGAGCATGCCCGCGGCGGCAGGAAGATGGCGGCGCTGGCGCTGGCGATGGTCGGCCTGGCGCTGGGCTGCGGGGATCCCGAGGCCCTGGACCCGCCGCTCGAGCCCGACGCGGCGCTGTGCGGTTCGGGCTTCGACACGGTCGGCGATGAGTGCGTCGACATCGACGAGTGCGCGGCCGACCCCGGCCCGTGCGACGCGCGCACCACCTGCATCAACCTGCGCGGCGGCTTCTCGTGCGGCGCGTGCCCCGAGGGCTACGTGGGCGACGGGCTCGTCGACGGCGAGGGGTGCACCCTCGACTGCCCGCCGGGGCAGGCCGACGGCGGCGGCGGGCGGTGCGCGCCCCGGGGCACCTGCAATCCGGGCTACGAGCCGGGCCCCGACGGCGGCTGCGCGCCGCTGCAATGCCCGCCCGATCAGCACTTCGACGGGGCCGAGGGCTGCGTGCCGCTCGGCGAGTGCGCCCCGGGGTTCGCGCCGGACGACGCGGGGGACTGCGTGGCCGGGCCGTGCCCCGCCGGTGAGCACGACGACGGGACCGGGGCCTGCGCGCCGGAGGGCGAGTGCGCCGAGGGCTACCGGCTCGACGCGGCCGGCGACTGCGCGCCGCTGCCCGAGTGCCCCGAGGGCGAGCACCCGATCGGCGACGGGTCGTGCGGCCCCGCGGGCACCTGCGTCGATGGCTACGCGCTCGACGCCCAGGGCGACTGCCGCCCGCTGAGCTGCCCCGAGGACGACCCCCGCGAGCCGGACGACACCCCCGCCGAGGCCGACCCGCTGACCCCCGACGAGGCGGTGATCGGCGTCGCCTGCCCCGATGATCCGGATCACTTCGCGCTGGACCCCGGCGCCCGCTGCCGGGTGGTGGCGGCCCTCACGGCGGTGGGATCCGAGCCGCTCGAGGCCGCGCTGACCCTGGTCGACGAGGGCGGGCGGCTGCTGACCGACGCCCCGGGGGGCGAGGCCCGCCTCGAGGTGGCCGGGCCGCTCTTCGCGGCGGTCGCGGGGGCCGGGCTGTACCGATTGCAGGTGCGATTCGAGGGCCACGATGGGGGCGACGGGGCCTGCGTCGAGCTCGGCGTGTGCTCTCCGGGCTACGCCGAGGACGACGCCGGGGCCTGCACGCGGTGCGCGGCCGGCTTCCGTGATGGGGGCGGCGGGGCCTGCGTGCCGCTGGGGGCCTGCGCGCCGGGCTTCGCGCTCGACCTGGACGGGTCGTGCCGGCAGACGGCCGCGTGCCCGCCCGGCGCCCGGGACGACGGGGCCGGCGACTGCGCGCCCGACGGCGACCCCTGCGCCCCGGGCTTCGGCGACGACGGGGCCGGCGGCTGCGCCCCGCCGGGGGTCTGCGCGGCGGGCTTCGTGCTCGACGTGCTCGACCGCTGCCGGATGGCGACCGCGTGCCCCGTCGGCGAGCGCGACACCGGGGACGGCGCGTGCGGCGGGCCGTGCGCGTCGGGCTATCACGGCGGGGGCGGCGAGCCCGGGATCTGCCTGCCGGCGGGCGACTGCGCGCCGGGCTGGGTCGAGCGGGGGGACGGGACCTGCGACCGGGCCTGCCTCGGCGGCCTGGAGCGGGCCGGCGCGGTCTGTGTCGAGGACTTCACCTGCCCGGCGGACGACGGGACCGAGGTGGACGAGCCGCGGGAGCTGAGCCCGGGGGCCAGCAAGTACGGGGTCGTGTGCCCGGGGGACGCCGACCGCTTCCGCCTCGCGCCGCCCACCGGCTGCGGGGTGCGCTTCATCTTGCGCTTCGACCCCGCCGAGGGGCCGCTGGTGCTCGAGGTCGGGGCCGAGGCGGCGCCGGCGACCGGCCGGGACGCGCCCGAGGGGCAGCGGCTGGTCGTCGAGGGGGTCGTCGGGCCGCTGGCGGTGCGGGTCCGGGGGGCCGACGACGAGGCCGGGGCCCGCTACGCGCTGCGGGTCGACCTCGACGGCCACGACGGGGGCGACGGGACCTGCCAGCCGCTGGGGGCCTGCGCGGTGGGCTACGCGCTCGCGGCGGACGACAGCGGGGCCTGTGATCGCTGCGCGCCGGGCTTCGAGGACGGGGACGGCGGCGCGCCGGGCGTCGTCTGCGTGCCCGAAGGGGACTGCGCCGAGGGCTTCCACGACGGCGGCGACGGCGTCTGCGTGCCGGACGATCGCTGCGCGCCGGGCTTCGCGGACGGGGACGGCGACCGCCCGGGCATCGTCTGCGTGCCCGAGGGCACCTGCGCGGCGGGCTTCCACGACGGGGGCGACGGGGGCTGCGTGCCGGTCGACGCCTGCGCCGAGGGCTTCCACGACGGCGACGGCGCGGGCCCGGGCACCGTCTGCGTGCCCGAGGGGGCGTGCAGCGCGGGCTTCCACGACGGCGGCGACGGGGGCTGCGTGGCCCGGGGCGACTGCGCCGAGGGCTTCCACGACGGCGACGGCGCGGGGCCCGGCGACCGCTGCCTGCCGACGGGCGCGTGCCTGCGCGGGTGGCACGACGGGGGCGACGGGGTGTGCGTCGAGCGGGGGCTGTGCCGCGAGGGCTACCTCGACCGGGGCGACGGGGTGTGCGTCGAGAACCTCTTGTTCGGCACCGTCTGCGCGCCGGGCCGGGGCTTCGCCTTCGAAGACGGCGGGGTCTGCGTCTGCAACGAGGGCACCCGCGACGGGGGCGACGGGCGCTGCGTGCCGGAGGGCGCCTGCTCGCCCGGCTTCCGCCCCGACGCGCCGGAGACCGACGATCAGGGCGAGGCGCCGGCCTGCGCCCCGGTCGGGATCTGCGCCGCGGGGCACCACTCGACGCCGTGGGGGGCGTGCCGACCGACGGCGGCCTGCCCCGCGGGCGAGCGGGACGACGGCATCGGGGCCTGCGTGCCCGAGGTGGCCGGCTGCGCCGACGGGTTCGCCGTCCGGGGCGAGGTGTGCGCCGCGCCGCCGGCCTGCGGGCCGGGGCACCACGACGCCGGCGACGGGACCTGCGCCCCGATCGGCGGCTGCGCCGACGGATTCCGACCGTCGGCGGCGGGCTGCGTGCCCCAGGGCCCGTGCAGCCCGCCCTCCGACTTCGCCGCCGGGCCCCCGATCGAGGTGGGGCCGCCGGTGGCCGGGGTGGCCTGCGGGCCGGACGTCTGGCGCTTCGACACCCCCCGGGGCTGCGGGGTCGAGGCCCGGCTGGTGGCCGATCCGGCGGCCGGCGCGGTCGACCTCGAGCTGTTCGACGCCGACGAGGCCCTGGTCGCGCGGGTCGAGGCGCTCGACGGCACCGCCCGCCTGTGGCTGCCGCCGGGCGAGCCCCGCCAGCTCCACCTGCGGGTGACGCCCTACCCCCCCGGCGCGGTCGATCCGGTGCCCTATCGGCTGGCGCTCGTGGCCGATCCGCTGCGCTGCATGGCGGTCTGCCCGTTCGACCAGCGCCCCGACGGCGGCGGGCGCTGCGTGGACTTCGAGGCCGACTGCGCCCCCGGCTGGCACGAGGGCGGGGACGGGGCCTGCGTGCCGCTCGATCGCTGCACCCCGGGCTTCCACGACGGGGGCGACGGGGTCTGCGTGCCGTTCGACGTCTGCCGCCCGGGGTATCGACTCACCGCCGAGCTGACCTGCGCCGCGGTCACCGCCGACTGTCCGCCGGGCGAGCGGGACAACGGCGGCGGTGTCTGCGCCCTCACCTGCGCCGTCGGGCAGGGCTACCACGAGGGCGGCGACGGCACCTGCGTGGCGACGCCCTACTGCGTGGCGGGCTACGCCGACGACGGCGGCGGGCTGTGCGTCGCCCGGACGCCGGAGGCCGAGTGCGCCCCGGACGTCTTCGAGGCCCGGCCCGACGGCGACGGCCTGTGCCTGCTGGTGCGCTGCACCGACCTGGACGACGACACCGACGCGCTCGCCGAGGCGCTGCCGCTCGACGTGCGCCCCGGCGAGCCGACCGTGGTCTACGGGTCGCTGTGCCTGGCCGACCCCGGCGACTGGTATCGGGTGGGCGGGGGCCACCTGCGGGCCCGCTTGCGCTTCGACCACGCCGACGGCGACCTGCGGCTGCGCTTCCTCGACGCCAACGGGCTCGAGCTCGCCGCGGCCGACAGCGCCGATGACGACGAGGTGCTCGGGCTGCCCGGGGCCCCGGCCGAGGTCATCGTCGAGGTCACCGGGGAGAGCAGCGTCGGCTATCGGCTCGATCTGGTCCGGGATTGATCAGCGGGCGGTGACCGGGCGGGACGCCTCGGGATCGCGGGCGGCGAGGTGCTCCGGGCGGGGGCCGGGCGCGGCGAAGGGGGCCCCCAGCCGGTTGTCGGTGCGGTTGTAGACGAAGAACGCCGTGCTGCGGCCGAACGGGCTGATGTTGCCGTGCGACCCGTGGATCAAGAGCCCGTCGAAGAGCACCACCGTGCCCACCTCGCCCTCGCAGTACTCGACGCCGCCCTCCTCGATCGCCGCCCGCAGCGACGCCGTCGGGATCGCGCCGAAGCCGATGCGGGGGTCGCTGAGGCTGCGGGTCCAGTTCTCGGGCGGGGTCGGCCCCGGGGTCTGCAACAGGCTGCGGTGGCTGCCGGGCACCACCATCAGCGCGCCGTTCCACGCCCGGCTGGGCTCGAGCATGATCAGGGCCGAGCATACCGTGGGCCGGGGCATGCCGTCCTCGGCGTGCCACGCCTCGAAGTCCTGGTGCCAGTAGAAGCCCTGCCCGACGCCCGGCGGCTGGAAGTTGATCCGGCTCTGGTGGATGTAGACCGCCCCGCCCAGGAGCTGCTCGGCGGCGCCCAGCAGCCCCGGGTCGCGGTGCAGCTCGCCCAGCTCGGGGTGGCGGTGCGGGCTCCACAGGGTGCGCAGGGCGTCCTGGTCGTGCTCGAAGGTGGTGCGGATGTGGCCCGGCGCCTCGCCGGCCTCGGCCGCGGCCCGCATCCGCTGCAGCTCGGCGGCCACCGCCGCGCAGCGGGCCTGATCGATCAGATCGGGCAGGATCAAGAAGCCCCGCTCGACATAGCGCCGGCGCTGCGCCGCCGAGAGCGGGCCGTCGGCGGCCGGCGCGATGGGCGTCTGGCGGGGCACGGCCCCCAGGGCGCCGGTCAGGCGGGTGGGATAAGTCGCGCGCATGATCACTCCGATCGGGCGGCTCGCTCCACCGCGGCGTCGAGCACCGTCAGCGCCTGCTCGGCCCGGGGGCCGGCCATCTCGACGAACAGGTCGCGCACCGGGGCCGCCATCGCCCGGAACGCCGCCCGCTCGTCGGCGTCGAGGGTGAGCACCTCGAGCTCCGGCTTGCGCTCCAGCATGCGCTCGAGCCGCTCCTGGTTGAACCGCCGCTGGATGGCGAACGCCTCGTCGTGCAGCTCGGCGATCACCCCGTCGAGCATGCGCCGGTCGCCCTCCGACAGTCGATCGTAGAACGCCTGGTTGGTCATCACGCTGGTGACGAAGTGGGCGTGCCCCGGCAGCACGAGGTGGTCGGTGACCTCGTAGAAGCTCATCTCCTCGATGGCGAAGACCGGGTTGACCTGGGCGTCGATCATGTTGAGCTGCAGCGCGCTGTAGACCTCGGCGTAGGGCAGCGGCGTGGGGTCGGCCCCGTAGGCGTCGTAGGCGGCGAGCAGCAGCGGCGAGGTCATCACCCGCATCTTGAGCCCGGCGAAGTCCGCCGGCCGGCGCACCGGGCCCCGGGTGGTCCACACCATCAGCCCCTCGGAGACGAAGTCGAGCAGCCGGAAGTCCTTCTCGGCGTAGAGCGCGTCGAAGAACGCCCGCAGCTCGGGGTCGGCGAGGGCCCGGCTGTTGGTCGCCTCGTCGTCGTGCAGGGTGTAGTGCAGCAGGAAGACCTGCAGCTCGGGGATGATCTTGCCCAGGTGCCCCGGCGAGGCGGTGGCGAACTCCAGGGTGCCGTTGTGCAGCAGCTCGGTGATCTGGTCGCTGGTGCCCAGGGTGCCGTAGGGGTAGACCTTGACGTCGATCCGCCCCCCGCTGCGGGCCTCGATGGCCTCGGCGAAGGCCTGGGCGTAGGCGTCCTGCACGCTGCCCCGGGTCTCCTCGATGGCGAAGCGCCACACGATGGGGCCGTCGTCGCGGGCGCAGCCGGCGAGCCACGCCGCGCAGGCCATCAGGCAGGCCAGCGGCAGGGCCAGGCGGGGGGCCGTACGAGATGCCATGGCGTTCACTCCGCGAAGGCCAGATCGCGCAGCAGCAGCGCGATGTCGGGGAAGGCGATGATCAGCACCGAGGACAGCGCGAGCAAGGCGATGAACGGCGGCGTGCCCCGGATGACCTCGAGGTAGGGCTTTCGGAACACCGCGATGGCGGTGAAGATGTCGCAGCCGAAGGGCGGGGTCGCCGAGCCGATGGCCACCTGGAGGGTCACCACCGTGCCGACGAGCACCGGGTCGATGCCCGCCTGGACCGCCACCGGGTGGAAGATCGGGGCCAGGATCAGGATCACCACGATCGGGTCGACGAACATGCAGCCGACGAAGAACGCCAGCGCGATGGTCGCCATCAGGACCGGGTAGCTGCTGTCGGCGCCGATGCCCAGCCCGCTGATGAGCGCGGTGGGCAGATCGGCGAACGAGATGACCCACGAGAACGCCGCCCCGGCGCCGACGAGCACGAAGACCACCCCGGTGACGAGGCCGGTGTCCCGGGCGATGGCCGGCAGGTCGCTCAGCTTCAACTGGCGGTAGATCCCGACCTCGAGGATGGCCGCGTACAGCACCGAGACCGCCGCCGCCTCGGTGGGGCTGAAGAAGCCGGCGTAGATGCCCCCGATGATGATCACCGGGAAGCCCATCGGCAGCGAGGCCCGGCCGAGGGCCTTCATCCGGCCCCGCCAGTCGACCCGCGCCTCGGACTCGATGCCCAGCCGCACCGCGGCGGCGTAGCAGTAGCCGCAGAACAGCACGAGGATGAGCAGCCCCGGGCCGATGCCGGCGATGAACAGCTCGCCGATCGAGGTGCCCGTGACCACCCCGTAGACGATCATGCCGATGCTCGGCGGGATGAGCAGCGCGATGTCGCTGGCGTTGATGATCAGGGCGGTGGCGAAGCTGTCGGGGTAGCCCCGGGCGACCATGCGCGGGCGCAGCGGCCCGCCGATGGCCACCACCGTCGCCTGGGTCGAGCCGGAGAGCGCGCCGAACAGGGTGCAGGCCACCGCGCTGGTGATCGGCAGCCCGCCCCGCAGGTGGCCCATGAAGGCCCCGATGAGGTCCAGCAGGCGGTCGGCGGCCTGGCCCCGGGTCATGATCTCGGCGGCCAGGATGAACATCGGCACCGCGATGAGGGCCGCCGGCTGCACCCCCCCGATCATCTGCTGCACCAGCACCGCCGGGTCGACCCCGGGGAACCAGCCGAGCAGCGCGACGAGCGCGGCGAGCAGCAGGGGCACCAGCATCGGCACCCCCAGCAGCAGGAAGACCAGCATGACGCCCAGCAGCATCCAGCTCATCGGCGCCTCCTCAGATGCCCGGCTGCTCGGCGACCGCCGCCTGCCCGGCGGGGGTGTCGGCCGAGAGCCAGATGCCGGGGGTGGTGGCGTTGCGGGCGATGGTCAGCACGCATTGCAGGCCGGCGAGGGCCAGCCCCACCGGGGCCGCCAGGTAGCCGACCCACAGCGGCACCGAGAGCACCGGCGAGCGGGTGCCGAGGGTGTAGACCGTGTCCAGGTAGCCCACTCCGAAGGCGGCGAGCGCGAAGCACAGCCCGCCGGTCACCGCCGCGCCGAAGATGGTCAGCCCCTTGCGGGTGCGGGCGCCGCACAGGTCGTAGAGCGCGGTCATGCGGATGTGCCGCCCCCGGCTGGCCCCGTGGCTCAGGCCGGCGAACGTCACGAAGAGGATGGCGAAGCGGCTGAGCTCTTCGGTGGCGGCGATGCTCACCCCGAAGACGATCCGGGCCAGCACGTTGCCGATGGTGGCCAGGGCGATGAGCAGGATGCCCCCCGCCAGCAGCGCGACCTCGACGTGGCGCAGGCCGGCGGCGAGCCGATCGAGCGCGGTCTTCACGGGCATCTCCCCGCGGGCCCGGCGGCCCGCGTCAGTCGTCGTCGGCCCTCGCGGGCGGTGCGGGGTAGGCCCCGTCGGGGCCGTGCACCTCGCGCCCGGTCACCGGCGGGTTGAAGACACACACCATGCGCATCCGCTCGTCGGCGAACAGCGTGTGGTGGTCGTGGGCGTCGAGCGCGTAGAGCGTGCCCGGCGCGATGGCGTGCCGCTCGCCGGTGGCGTGGTCTTCGATCCAGCCCCGGCCCTCGACGCAGTAGACCGCCTCGAGGTGGTGCTTGTAGTGCATCTCGAGCGGCGCGCCGGGGTGGATGAGCGTGTCGTGCACCGAGAAGCCCATCCCGGCGTCGGCCAGCAGCAGCCGGCGGCTGGTCCACTGCTTCGCCGAGACCTCGCGGTCGGTGCCGACGATGTCGTCGAGGCGGACGAGCTTCACCTCAGGCCCCCACCCGGGCGGCGATGCGGGCCGTCACCTCGGGCATCTCCCGGGGCGCCTCGGCCGGCGGGCGATCGAAGACCGCGTCCACCGCCGCCTCGAGCCGGTCGAGGCCCTCGGCGAGCACCCCGTCGTCGATGGTCAGCGGGGGCAGCAGCTTGACGACCTCGCCCTCGGGGCCGGCGGTCTCGATGATCAGGCCCCGCTCGAAGGCAGCCCGGCTGATGGCCGACGCCCGCGCCGGGCCGGTCACCAGCCCCCGGATGAGGCCCCGCCCCCGCACCGGGCAGCCGTGGCGGGCGCCCATCGCTTCGAAGCGCCCGGCGGCCAGCGCGGCCCGGCGCTGCACGTCGGCGGTCAGCGCCCCGTCGCTCCAGAAGCGGTCGAGCGCCGCCGCGGCGGTGACGCAGGCCGGGTTGAAGCCGCGGAAGGTGCCGTTGTGCTCGCCGGGCGACCACTGGTCCAGCTCGGAGCGCATCAGCACCGCCGAGAAGGGCAGGCCGTAGCCCGACAGCGACTTCGACAGGCAGACGATGTCCGGGCGCAGGCCGGCCGGCTCGAAGCTGAAGAACGGCCCGGTGCGCCCGCAGCCGACCTGGATGTCGTCGACGATCAGGAGCGCGCCGATGCGCCGGGCGAAGGCGGCGAGGCGCTTCAGCCAGGGGTCGGAGGCCACGTTGACCCCGCCCTCGGCCTGCACCGTCTCGAGGATGAACGCCGCCGGCACGTCGACCCCGCTGCTGGGGTCGCCGAGCAACCGCTCGAGGTGGTCGATGGTGTCGCCCTCGCCGAGGTAGCCGGCGAAGGGCATCCGGGCGACGTGGTGCAGCGGCACCCCGGCCCCGGCCCGCTTGCTGGCGTTGCCGGTCAGGGCCAGCGAGCCGAGGGTCATGCCGTGGAAGGCGTTGGTGAACGCCAGCACCGTCGGGCGCCCGGTGACCTTGCGGGCCAGCTTGACCGCCGCCTCGACCGCGTTGGTGCCGGTGGGGCCGGGCAGCATGACCTTGTACGGCAGGTCCCGGGGCAGCAGCACCCGCCGCTCGAAGGTCTCGAGGAACCGGATGCGGGCCGCGGTGGCCATGTCGAGGCTGTGGGTCACCCCGTCGGCGGTCAGGTACTCGAGCAGGGCCGCCTTGAGGTGGGGCTCGTTGTGCCCGTAGTTCAGCGCGCCGGCCCCGGCGAAGAAGTCGATGTAGCGCCGCCCGCGGGCGTCGAAGAGGTGGGGGCCGACGGCCTTGGTGAACACGGTCGGGAAGCTGCGCACGTAGCTGCGCACCTCGGACTCGAGGCGGCGCACGGGGGCCAGATCGGTCGGGGCGTGGTCGAGCAGGGTCATGGCTGACTCCGGAGGGGTCCGATGCGGAAGCGATCCTCGCGCTCGTGCCCGTCGGCGAACAGCTCGGCGGGCAGGTCGGGCTCGATCGCCAGCCGGGCGTCGTGCCGGCGGGCGAAGCCTTCGAACAGGCGGCGGGAGGCGGTGTTGGAGGGGGTGACGGTGGCCTCGAGGACCGAGGCCCCCTCGGCCCCGGTCACGAACGCGTCGAGCAGCCGGCCGGCGAGCCCCTGCCCCCGGGCGGCGGGGGAGACGGCCACCTGCCACACGAACGCCGCCTCGGGGCGGGTCGGCGGGCGGTAGCCCATCACGAAGCCCAGCAGCGGGCCGGCGGCGCCCCGGGGGCCCTCGGCCACCCAGCACGTCTCGGCGAAGTCGCGGCACATGATCAGGTAGAGATAGGCCGAGTTGCGGTCGAGCCCGCCACCCTCGCGCACGAGGGCCTCGATGCGGGGCCCGTCGGCGAGGGTCGCCCGACGCAGGCCGATGGGCGTGGGGTCGGGATCAGGCGGCATCGGCCGGCTCCCGGTCGTCGCCCTCCGCCGCCGTGAGCGCCCGCCAGGTGGGGCCGAGGTGGGGCGCGTCGTCGCTGCCCCGCAGCAGGTGGGCGTGCAGGAAGCGCTCGATGCCGTCGGCGTGCTCGGCGTCCACCACCAGCGACAGGCTGATGTCGTCGGGGGTGTGGGTCGCCAGCAGCACGTCGGGCCCCTCGGTGAGCAGCGACCCGGCCCGGCGCACCATGTCGGCGAAGACCGCCCGGCCGACCAGGCTCACCGAGGCGACGTCCCAGTTCACCGTCGGGGTGCAGAAGCGCTCCAGGTCGCGCAGCAGCACCGGCACCTCGTCCCGGGCGCCGGGGAAGGCGCTGGGGTCGACGGTGGCCCGGATCTCACCCGGCGAGCTCGAGATCAGATCCATCGACAGCCCGTGGCGCCGGAAGCAGGCCGACACCTGGGCCATGAAGCCCACCGGCTGCCACCGCGGGTCGCGCTGCATCGAGATCAGGTGCAGGTTGCGCCGGGCGGTGACCGACTTGATGCCCTCGCCGACGACCTCGCCGTCGATGATCGTGCCCGGCACCTCGGGGCGGTCGGTCCAGCCCAGGTGCAGCGGGATGCCGCACGCCCGCAGCGGGCGCAGGCAGCGGGGGTGCAGCGCCCGGGCCCCGAGCGCGGCCAGCGAGGCGGCCTCGGGGTAGCTCAGCCGATGCACCAGGCGGGCGAGGGGGTAGCGCCCGGGGTGGGCGGTGAAGAGGCCTGGCACGTCGGACCAGATCTCCAGCCGGCGGGCCGAGAGGCGGGTCGCGAGGTAGGCCGCCGAGGTGTCCGAGCCGCCCCGGCCGAGCAGCACCGTGTGGCCCTCGTCGTCCCGGGCGGTGAAGCCCTGGGTGATCACGACCGGCCGGCCCCGCTCGACCAGCCGGTGGCCGACGAGCGGGTCGGGCCCCGCCGCGCAGGTGCCCGCCAGGAAGCGGCTGGCCGCCGAGCTGCCCTCGGGCGGCGGCTCGGCCTTGAGCAGCGACCGGGCGTCGACCCAGGCGGTCGGCAGCTCGTTGTCGCCGAGGTAGGCCGAGCCCAGCCGGGTCGACATGCGCTCACCGAGCGCGAGCAGCGCCGCCCGCTCGGCCGGCTCGACGACGGCCGGATCGGCCGCCAGCCGCTCGAGCTGCTCGAAGTCGGTGCCCAGCAGGCGATCGGCGTCCACCCCCAGATCGCGGCCCAGGGCCCGATGCTGGGCCCGCAGCGCCTCGACGAGCCGGCCCCGCTCGTCGGCCGGGGGGGCCTCGGCGAGCCGCTCGAGGCGGTTGGTGACCCCCTCGAGGGCCGAGCAGACCACCAGCGGGCGCTCCCCGGCGGCGAGGCGATCGGAGACGACCCGGGCGATGCATCGCCACCGGCGCGCGGTCGAGACGCTGCTGCCACCGAACTTGAGAACGACCCACGGTGTGGTTGGCATCCTGTCTGTGCTCCCTGTGCATGTCATCACCCGACCCGGCGAAGGCATCGCCCGAGCGGCTGTCACCGTTATTACGGAGACGGGCTCCGAGCTGATTCGGGCGCGAATATTAAGGGAACTAAGTTTTTCTGGCAACCCCCTGTCCCCGATCGATTTTCGGGGCCGGATTTCGGGGCCGCCCGATCAGGGGTTCGGCGGCAGCGCCCCGACGCCGGCCCCGCTGTCGACCACCCGGCACTCGGCGGCCAGGGTGAACGGGGTGTGCACGAAGGCCATCTGGCACATCTCGTCGTCGGCGGTGAAGCCCCAGTTGACCGTGCGATCGGTCGGGTTGCGGTAGTGGCAGCGGAACTCGAAGCCGGTGCCGGTGGCGATGGGCAGCGGCGGGTCGAGCTGCATCAGCTCGGGGGCGTGCCAGTCGTCGTTGGCGTAGAGCAGCTCGCCGGTGCGCTCGCCGTCGAAGCGGTAGATCTCGATGCGCTCGGCCAGCTCGTGGGTGTGGCTCGACAAGAGGATCATCTCGATGTCCCGGGTGAGCACGCAGCGGGTCCACTCGACCCAGCCCTCGACGCCCGGCGCGAGGTCGATGTCGACGTCGCGCACCGCGCTGCCCCAGATCGAGTCTTCGACGTCGGCGGGATCCATCGTGTAGGCGTTGATCCGGGACCACACCGGCACCTCGACCGGGGTCGGGTTGACGTAGTGGATCTCGACCATGACCCGCAGCGCGCCGGGCAGGTTGGCCGCCACGCCTTCGGGCAGCTCGAGCACCTCCTCCTCGTTCTGGGTGGCGAAGATGAAGATGCCCTCCTCCATCATCGAGGGGTAGGTCTCGTAGAGTTCGTCGCAGTCGTACATGCCCGGCTCGAGATCGACCCCCGCCAGCAGCCCCAGGGCCATCACGTCCATGTGGTGCACCCCCGGGCTCTGCAAGGCGTGCACCCGGTTGACCGGGGTGAACGGGCCCGGCGGGGTCGGCAGATCGGCCACCGCGCACTTCCAGATCTCGCCGCCCGCCGGGGCCACCGTGTCGATGCCCATCTGGAAGCCCTCCGCCAGCGGCGGCGGGGGCAGCTCGTCCGGAGAGCGGGTGCCGGTCACCGTCGCCCCGCCGTCGGGGGCGAGGCCCGGGTCGAAGTCGCCGCCCCGCAGCGCGCCGGCCGCGATCCAATCCCGCACCCGCCCGATCTGGGCCGACGAGAGCGCGAAGCCCGGCGGCATCTGGCGCACGTCGCCCACCGCCGCCGAGAGCACCTGCACCAGCAGGCTGCCGTCGGGGTCGCCGGGCATCACCCGGATCCCGTCGGCCAGGGTCGCCGGCTGCTCGACGAGGTGGGCGTAGGCCGCGTCGGCGGTGGACAGGTCGAGCCCCGCCTTGGGGTTGGGGCCGGCGTGGCACGCCTCGAAGGCGCACGAGACGGCGAACACCTCGGCGTGCACCTGCCCCAGCCCGAGGCCGGCGGGGGCCGGGTCTTCGTCGGCGTCGCAGCCGAGCGCGAGCAGACAGAGCGATCCGCAGATGACGAGACGGCGCATGGCGACCTCCGGGCGGTGAAGCGCGCGTCGGCAATCTACCGGAACCCGGCCCGACGACACAGGCGCGTGACCCGCGGGGGCCCGGTGGGCCATACTCCCGGGCCGTGGCCGACCCGAACCCCCACGCCGCCGGCTCGCTGCCCCGGCTCCTCGACCGCCTCGCCGCCGCGGGCCTCGCCGGAGCCGGCGCCGGGCTGTTCGAAGGGGCCCGGGTCTTCGCCCAGAGCCCGTCCGCCGACGCGGGCCTGCTCAACCTGCTGCTGTGCTGGGGCCTGTGGTGGAGCCTGGCCCTGCTCGCCGCCCTCCCCTGGCTGATCGGGTCGCTGGCCCCGCTGCCCCGCGTCCGGCCGGCGCCGCTCGCCGCGCTCGGGCTGACCGTCGGCGCCGGGGCCCTGCTCGCGCTGACCGTCGCGCCCCCGCTCGTCGAGCGCCTCAGCCCCGGGCTGCGACCCCTGGCGACCGTCGGCGCCACCGTGATCGCGCTGGCCGTCTGCCTCGGCGCCGCGCCCCCGATCGCCGCCCTGCTCGGCCGCATCCCGCGCCCCCCGCTGCCCCGGTGGGCCCCGCCGCTGCTGGCGGCCCTCGCCGTGGCGCTCGTGGCCCACCGGGTCGCCGCCGTCGACGTCCGCTGGGCCCCGATCCCGCTGCTCGGCCTGGGCCTGCTGCCGCTGCTCGCCCGCCCGCTGCGACTGCCGGGGCTCATCCTGGCCGGGCTGGGCCTGCCCGCGCTCGCCGTGGGCCTGATCGCCGCCCGGGCCGCCTCCCCCAGCGACCTGCGCGGCCCCGCGCCCCACGGGCTGGCCCTCGGCGCGGCCGTCGAGCGGCTCGACGCGCTCTCGGACGACGACGGGGACGGCTACGGAGACGCGTTCGGCGGGCGCGACTGCGACGACACCGACCCCGCGATCCACCCCGGCGCCATCGAGGAGCCGGGCAACGGGGTCGACGAGAACTGCCGCGGCGGCGACGTGCGCCCCGAGCTGAAGCGCCCCCGCCTGCCCCGCACGAAGCGCCCCGAGTTCCGGGCGAAGAAGCCCGCCGAGCGCCCGGTGATCGTGCTGCTGGTGCTCGACAGCGTGCGGGCCGACCTCTTCGGCGAGGCCAGCGACCTGATGCCCAACCTGAGCGCCATCCAGCGGCGGGGCGCCACCTTCACCCGGGCCTACACCCCCGCGCCGTCGACCCGGCTGGCCATCCCGGCGCTGCTCGCCGGCCGCTGGGTGGGCTACACCGACTACGAAGAGCGCATGGGCCACTCGTTCACCGACGCCGAGGTGCCGGTGCTGCCCGAGGTGCTCGGGCGCAAGCAGTACCGCAGCGTCGCGATCCTGCCCCCGTTCATCCACGCCCGGCTGCACGGCATCGACCGCGGCTTCCAGCGCTACATCAACTTCGGCCGCAGCGGGCGGGTGCGCGCCGCCCGGGGCCGCACCGAGCCCCTGGCCGTCGAGGACGCGCTCGCGGTGCTGGCCGACGATCACCCGTTCCCGCCCTTCCTCTACGTGCACGTCGACGGGGGCCACCACCGCTACAGCCGCACCGGCGTCTCGGCGCGCTTCGCCGAGGCCGACACCCTCTACGACCGCTACCGGGGCGAGCTGGAGCGCATGGATCGCGACCTCGCGCCGCTGCTCGACCGGCTCGAGGCCATCGCCCGCGACCGCAAGCTGGTGCTGGCGATCACCGCCGACCACGGCGAGGCGTTCGGCGAGCACGGCTGGCACTACCACGGGCGCAACCTGCACGAAGAGGTCGTCCGGGTGCCGCTGGTCTTCTTCGGGCCGGGCATCGTGCCCGAGGGCGCGCACATCGACACCCCGGTCGACCTGCTCGACCTCGGGGTGACCCTGGCCCGCGTCGGCGCCGCGAAGCTGCCCGAGGCCAGCGGCCACTCGCTGTGGGGCCTGATGGACGGCAAGCGCCCCCGGGCCCCCCGCCCGCTCTTCTTCGCCGCCCGGGTGCTGTGGGCCCCGTCCCCGGTCATCACCGCCGTGCAGCGGTGGCCGCTCAAGCTCATCCACCGCCTCGACACCGGCGACGAGGAGCTCTACGACCTCGAGGCCGACCCCGGCGAGCGCACGAACCTCGTCGAGGCCCGCCCGGAGGACGCCGCCGCGCTGCGCGAGCTGCTGTTCACCTGGGCCGACGCCGGCAACGGCCCCGCCGGCCGCCGGGTCAAGGACCGCCCGCGCTCGGCGGGCAGCAAGCGGTTCGAGGAGTAGGGGGCGACGGGCGGCCGCAGCCGCAGGGCGGCGTTGCGTCGGCCGGAGATCTCCGGTAACTCAACCCGTTCGCCCCGACGACCACGAGGCCGCCCATGTCCGAGTCCGCGTTCGAGCCCGTCAGCCCCCAGGTGCACTTCCCCGACGTCGAGCAGCAGATCCTCGACCTGTGGGCCCGCATCGACGCCTTCGCCCGCAGCGTCGCCGACCGGCCCGACGACGCGCGCTACGTCTTCTACGACGGCCCGCCGTTCGCCACCGGGCTGCCCCACTACGGGCACCTCGTCGCCTCGACCCTCAAGGACATCGTGCCCCGCTACTGGACCATGCGCGGGCACCGGGTCGAGCGCCGCTTCGGCTGGGACACCCACGGCCTGCCCATCGAGATGGAGATGGAGAAGACGCTCGGCCTCTCGGGGCCGACCGCCATCCGCGAGTACGGGGTCGGAGACTTCAACGAGGCCTGCCGCGACAACGTGCTGCGCTACACCGAGGAGTGGGAGAAGGTCGTCGGCCGCCTCGGCCGGTGGGTCGACTTCCGCGACGACTACAAGACCATGGACCTGTCGTTCATGGAGTCGGTGTGGTGGGTCTTCGAGCAGCTCTGGCAGAAGGGGCTGGTCTACGAGGACTTCCGGGTCATGCCGTTCTCGTGGCGGCTGTCGACCTCGCTGTCGAACTTCGAGGCCAACCTCGACTACCGCGTGGTGCAGGATCCGGCGATCACGGTGACCGCGCCGCTGCTCGACGAGCCGGGCACCGCGCTGCTCCTGTGGACGACGACCCCCTGGACGCTGCCCTCGAATCTGGCCGCGGCGGTGGGCGACGAGGTGGAGTACGTCAAGGCGCAGCGGCCGGGCGACGAGACGGTCTACATCATCGCGAAGGCCCGGGTGAAGGCGATCCTGGGCAAGAAGGCCACCGTGCTCGAGCCGGTCGCTGTCGACGACCTCGTCGGCCGGCGGTACGCGCCGCTCTTCCCCTACTTCGAGGGGCACCCCAACGCGTTCCAGGTCATCCGGGCGGACCACGTCACCACCGAGGACGGCACCGGGCTGGTGCACATGGCGCCGGACTATGGTGAAGACGACTTCGCCGCGTGCAAGGCGGTGGGCATCGAGGTGGTGCTCAGCGTCGACGACGAGGGGCGGTTCGAGCCGTCGATCACCGACTTCGCCGGGCGCAACATCAAAGAGGCCGACCCGGACATCATCAAGCACCTCAAGGACGCCGGGCGCCTGCTGCGGCACGACACCATCGACCACAGCTACCCCTTCTGCTGGCGCAGCGGCACCCCGCTCATCTACAAGGCGGTGCCGGCCCGCTTCGTGCGGGTCGAGGCCCTGCGCGAGCGCATGCAGGCCAACAACGAGCAGATCCACTGGGTGCCCGAGGCGGTCGGCAGCAAGCGCTTCGGCAACTGGCTGGCCGACGCCCGCGACTGGAACATCAGCCGCAACCGCTTCTGGGGCACCCCGATCCCGATCTGGCGCTGCGAGGCCTGCGGCGACGAGGTGTGCTATGGCAGCATCGCCGCGCTCTCCGACGCCACCGGCGCCGAGATCGACGACCTGCACCCCCATCGCATCGACCACCTGACGGTGCCGTGTGATGCCTGTGACGGTGGCACCCGCCGTCGCATCCCGGATGTCTTCGACTGCTGGTTCGAGTCCGGCTCGATGCCATACGCGCAGGACCATTATCCCTTCGAAGGCAAGGACGCGTTCGAAGACAACTTCCCGGCGCAGTTCATCGCCGAGGGCCTCGATCAGACCCGGGGCTGGTTCTACACCCTGCTGGTGCTGTCGACCGCGCTCTTCGACCGCCCGCCGTTCCGCAATGTCATCGTCAATGGCATGGTGCTGGCGGAAGACGGCTCGAAGATGAGCAAGAGCAAGAAGAACTACCCCCCGCCGGATGCCATCTTCGAGCAGTACGGGGCCGACGCGCTGCGGGCGTACCTCATCGACTCGCCCATCGTGCGGGCCGAGCCGCTGAAGTTCAGCGAGGCCGGGGTGCGCGAGGTGGTGCGCACGGTGCTCATCCCGCTGCGCAACGCGTGGTCGTTCTTGGTGCAGTACGCCAACATCGACGGGTGGCACCCCCGGCATGGCATCGACGACATGCCGCCCCCGCCGGTCACCGAGCGCCCCGAGCTGGATCGCTGGTTGCTGAGCGTTCAGCAGTCGCTGGTCGCCGAGGTCAACACCCAGATGGAGGGCTACTACCTCTATCGGGTCATCCCGCCGGTACTCGGCTTCATCGACGACCTCACCAACTGGTACATCCGCCGCAGCCGGCGCCGCTTCTGGCGGGCGGCGGGCGACGCCGAGGGGCGGGCCGACAAGAACGCGGCCTACGCCACGCTCTACGAGGCGCTGGTGACCTTCGCCAAGGTGCTCGCGCCCATCCTGCCGTTCATCACCGAGTCGCTGTACCAGAACCTCGTCGTCGACACCGGCTGCGCCGCCGAGGGCCGGGACAGCGTGCACCTGTGCGACTACCCCGAGGTCGACGCGGCGCTCATCGACGCCGACCTCGAGCGGCAGATCGCCGAGGTGCGCCGGATCACGGCCCTGGGCCGGGCCCTGCGCGAGCGGCATCAGCTCAAGGTGCGCCAGCCCCTGCGCCGGCTGACGGTGGTGCACCACGACCCGGCGGTGCTCGCGGCGGCCGAGGCCCACGCCGATCTGCTCGGCGAGGAGCTCAACTTCAAGCAGCTCGTGCTGCGGCGCCACGACGATGAGCTGGCGACGCTGTCGTTCAAGGCCAACTACCGCAACCTCGGCCGGCGGCTGGGCAAGCAGATGAAGGTGGCCGCGGCGACCATCGGCGGGTGGGGTCAGGCCGAGTGGGCCACCCTGCGCGACGGGGGCACGATCGAGGTCTGCGGGGCCGCGGTCGGCATGGACGACGTGATCCTGCACCGCGAGCCGCGGGAGGGGGTGGTCATCGAGGTCGACGGCGGGCTGACGGTCGCGCTCGACACCGAGCTGGACGACGCCCTGCTCGAGGAGGGGCTGGCCCGGGAGATCGTCAGCCGCTTGCAGCGGCTGCGCAAGGAGAGCGGGCTCGAGGTCACCGATCGGGTCGACCTGCACCTGTACAGCGCGTCGGATGCGCTGCTGCGGGCCTGGCTCAACAACGCCCACTGGACCGGGGTCGAGGTGCTGGCCCACAAGGTCGCGGTCTCTCCGGGGCGGAGCGGCGGGCAGCACGTCTTCGACATCGACGGCCACACGCTGGAGGTGACGCTGCGCAAGGCCGAGGGCTGAGGCGGCGCGAGACGAAAGGGGGGAGCATGACGCGAGCAGTGACGCTGCTGGCCGCGGTCGCCGCGCTGGCGCTCGGGGGCTGTGACGACGAGCCGGCGGACGGCGCCGCCGATGTCGGCGGGGTGATGGACGCCGGGGGCGAGGGCGAGGGGGAAGGTGAGGGCGAGGGCGAAGGGGAAGGTGAGGGCGAAGGGGAAGGTGAGGGCGAGGGCGAGGGCGAAGGCGAGGGTGAGGGCGAAGGGGAAGGTGAGGGCGAAGGGGAAGGCGAGGGTGAGGGTGAGGGTGAGGGGGAAGGCGAGGGCGAGGGGGAAGGTGAGGGTGAGGGCGAGGGCGAGTCGGTGGGCCGGGATGGCCTCTTCGGCTCCGACGTCGAGACCTTCACCGTCGAGGTGGACTACGCCGTCGGCGCCGCCCCCGAGACCCGCCGCGAGGGCCTGCTGAACAACCGCAGCCCGTGGACCCTGTTCGAGACCAACGCCCTGGCGCTCTTCGGCGACGACCCGCCGATGCTCATCGTGCCCCGCGAGCTGGACGAGATGGAGGCGCTGCCGGCCGACGCCGCGCCGCTCGACGACTACCGCGGCCGCGAGATCCTGGACCTCGCCGAGGTCTACCGCGACACCCCGTCCCGCCCCGCCGAGCGCAGCGTCTACGTGATCTGGCTCAACGGCTACTACGAGGACGACAGCGGCCGGCGGGACACGGTGCTGGGCGTCTCGCTGGGCGATTCGGGGGTCATCGCCATGTTCAAGCCGGTGCTCGAGCGGGTGAGCAACACCCCCATCGCCGAGCAGACGACGCTGGTGCACGAGTTCGGCCACGCCGCGGGGCTGGTGAACAACGGGCTGGAGCAGGTCGAGGACCACCACGACAGCGAGCACGGGGCCCACTGCAGCAACGAGGACTGCGTGATGTTCTGGCTCGTCGAGAGCGCCGCCGGGCTGGGGGACTTCCTCGGGCTGCTCGGCGGCGGCGACGACCCGGTGCTCTTCGGGCCCGAGTGCCTCGACGACGCCCGGGCGGCCGAGTGATGGGGGCCGCGACGCGCCGCGGGCGCCGGACGACGCCGGCTCTGCTCACGCTGGCCCTGCTCGCGCTGGCTCCCCCGGCCTGCGACGACGAGGGCCCGGGCGGCGGCGGCGACGCGGGCCCCGTCGGGCGGGCGGGGCTCTTCACCGCTGCGGTCGAGTCGCTGACGATCGAGGTGGACTACGCGCCCGGCGCCGCCCCCGAGGTGCGCTACGGCGGGCTGCTGGCCGGCGACCGCAGCCCGTGGGACATCTTCGAGGCCAACGTCGACGCGCTCTACGACGGCGCCCCGCCGACGCTGATCCTGCCCCGGGCGCTGGACGCCATGCAGGCCCTGCCCGACGACCTCGGCGGCCCGGACTACACCGGCGACGCCATCACAGCCCTGGCCGATCGCTTCCGGGACACCCCGTCGACCTCCGCCGACCGCAGCGTGTACGTCATCTGGCTCGACGGCTACTACGCCGACGACTCGGGGCGCCGGGACACGGTGCTGGGGGTGTCGCTGGGCGATACCGGGGTCATCGCGATGTTCAAGCCGGTCATCGCGAGCGCGGGGCAGGTGGCTCGGGTCGAGCAGACGACGCTGGTGCACGAGTTCGGCCACGCCGCCGGGCTGGTGAACAACGGGCTGGCCCAGGTCGAGGACCACCACGACGCCGAGCACGGGGCCCACTGCAGCAACGAGGACTGCGTGATGTACTGGGCCATCGAGACCGTCGGCGGGGTGCGCGACTTCGTCGGCGCGCTGCTCGGGGGCGACGACCCCCGGGTGCTGTTCGGGCCGGAGTGCCTGGCCGACGCCCACGCCGCCGGAGGTTGACGGCGGCGCCGCGGCGCGGCCTCACGCCGCCTGTGGCTCGGGCCCCACGTAATGCGCCCGGGGGCGGATCAGCCGCGCCTCGCGGCGCTGCTCGAGGACGTGCCCCAGCCAGCCCACCACCCGACCGCAGGCGAAAAGCGGGGTGAAGTCGCGGCGGTCGATGCCGATCGCGTCGAGGATGACCGCGGTCATGAACTCCACGTTGGCCGCCAGCGCCCGATCTGGATGGCGGGCCTTCAACAGCGCGGTCGCCTCGGCCTCGACGGCCGCCGCCAGCGCCAGCCGATCGCGCGCCCGCCCGGCCTCGGCCAGCTTCGCGACCCCCGCCTCGAGCACCGCCGCCCGGGGGTCGCGCACCCGGTAGACCCGGTGGCCCATACCCATGATGCGCCGGCCGGCGGCCAGCTCGGCCTCCAGCCACGCCCGGGCCCGCGCCCGATCGGGCGACCCGATCGCGTCGAGCATGTCGAGCACCGGCCCCGGCGCGCCCCCGTGCAGCGGGCCCTTGAGCGCGCCGAGCGCCGCGACCACCGCCGAGACCGCGTCCGATCCGGTCGAGGTCACCACCCGGGCGGTGAAGGTCGAGGCGTTCATGCCGTGGTCGACCACCGTCACCAGATAACGCCGCAGCGCGTCGGCCGACGTCTCGTCGGCTCGACCGGTGAACAGCCGCAGCAGATCGGCGGCGTGCGGCGCGGCCGGGTCAGGGACCAGCGGCTCGAGGCCGCGGCGCAGCCGGGACTGCGCCGCGGCGAAGACCGCGACCGCCCCGGCGATCGTGGGCAGCTCGGCCTCGGCCGCGTCCGGCGCCCCGCCGTCCAGGTGCCCGACGGCGGCCCGCAGCGCGTCCATGCCGTCCGCCGCCCGCAGCGCGTCGCCCAGCGCGGGCAGCATCTCGTGGGCCGCAGCCCGGGCCGCGCCCAGCCGGTGCTCGATGGCCGGCCCCGCGCCGCGGTCGCCGCGCCACATCAACCCGCACACCTCACCGAGAGACGCCGCCTCGGCGAGCGCCTCCACCCGGTGCCCGCGCAGCACCAGCGCGCCCGCGTCGCCGTCCACCCGGCTCAGCGTCGTCTCGGTGACGACGATCCCCTGCAATCCGCTCGCGATCTTCATGACGGCCTCCAACGTGACGCTGGACACCGTAGCGGGGGCTCTATAGATTGATCAACGTTGATTCAACAATCAACCCGAAGAGGGGGATCCGATGGCCGAGACGATCGACGCCCGACAGGCTGCCCGGCTGCTGGGGGTGCAGGTGCGCACGCTCTACGCCTACGTGAGCCGGGGGCGGCTGGAGAGCCTGCCCGGTCCGGGGCGGGCGAAGCGCTATCGGCGGGCCGACATCGAGCGTCTGCGGCGCAACCGGGAGGGGGTCGACGCCGCGTTGAGCTGGGGGCAGCCGGTGCTCGAGTCGGCGATCACCGAGATCACCGCCGAGGGCCCGGTCTACCGGGGGCACCCGGCGATCGGGCTGGCCGAGCGGGGGGCGGCTTTCGAGGCGGTGGCCGAGCTGCTGTGGACCGGCGCGCAGCCGGCGGGGCGGCCGTCCTGGGTCGCGGGCGCCGAGCCGTCGACGCCGCCGCTCCCGCCCGACGCCGATCCCCTCGCCCGGCTGGCGCTGCTGGTGCCGTGGATGGCGGTGCACGACCCGGGGCGCTTCAACCGGCGGCCGGCGGCGGTGATCGATCGGGCGCGGCGCGTCATCCGGCGCATGGCCCACGCCCTGGGCCCGCCGGAGCGCCCGACGCCCGGGGCGGGGACGGTCGCCGAGCGCCTGGCGGTCGGGTGGGCCGGCCGCCCCGAGGCCGCGGCGGCGCTGGACGCGGCGTTGATCCTGTGGGCCGACCACGAGCTGAACGTGTCGTCGTTCGCCGCGCGGGTGACGGCCTCGGCTCAGGCCGATGTCTACGCCTGCGTCTCGGCCGGTCTGGCGGCGCTCAGCGGGCCGCGCCACGGCACCCACTGCGAGCGGGTGGGCGCGCTGGTGGCCGAGATCGGCCGCCCCGAGCGGGCCGAGGCGGTGGTGCACGCCCGCATCCGCCGGGGCGAGGCGCTGCCCGGCTTCGGCCACCCGCTGTACCCCGCCGGTGATCCCCGCGCGGCCGCCCTGCTGGGGGTGGCGCGGACGCTGGGCACGCCGCCCCGGGTCGAGGCGGCCCTGGCGCTCATCGAGGTCGCCGCCCGCGAGCTGGAGGCGGCGCCGAACATCGACCTGGGCCTGATCGCGCTGACCGAGGCCCTGGGGCTGCCCCCCCGGGAGGCGCCGGGCCTGATCGCGGTCGGGCGGACGGCGGGCTGGGTGGCCCACGCGCTGGAGCAGTACGCATCGGGCGCTCTCATCCGGCCCCGGGCGCGGTTCGTCGGGGGGAGCGGCTGAGCGGGGCCGGGCTCGATGGGGCTCGGCGTGGCGTCACATCTGCGAATCAGCGCCCCGCCCCGCCCCGCCTCTTCCGACCGGGTATCCGACCGCCGACCGATGGAGCCCGCCATGTCCCCGCCCGCCCGCCGGCTCGCGCCGGCGCTGCTCTCGCTGATCGCCCTGTTCCCGCTGCTGACCGCCTGTGACGATGACGACGACGGGCCCGAGCCCCCGTGCGTGCTCGACGGCGACTGCCCGGATGGGCGGGCCTGCGCCGTCGTGGCGGGCGCCGACGCGTCGCAGTGCGTCGCCCCGGTGTACATCACCGGGCAGGTGATCGCCGCCGAGGACGGCGGGGGCGTGGCCGACGCCCGGGTGCTGGCGCTGGGGGTCAACGGCGAGGCCCCCACCGGGGTGGTCTTCACCGACGCCGAGGGGCGCTATCTGCTGCCGGTGCCCGCCGACCGCGACGCCGAGGGGCGCCCGCTCTCCGAGCGCCTGACGCTGCGGGTCGACGCCGCCGCCCGCCAGCCGTTCCCGGTGCCGCCCCGGGTCGCGCTGCCCCTCGATCTGGGCGAGGCGATCGGCGACGCCGAGGCCGGCTGGGCCGTCGAGAACGCCGCCACGACCGTGCGCCTCTTCGCCCTGCCGCCCGCCGCCCGGGGGGTGACCGTCTCCGGTCTCGTCGACCACCCCGACGCCGGGGGCGCCCTGCTGCTCGCCGAGCGGGGTGATCGGGCGGTCTCGACGAGCATCGTCGACCTCGACGGCGGCTTCGTGCTCTACGACGTGCCGCCCGGCGCGGTGTCGCTGGTGGGGCTCCTCGCCGGTCTGTACCTGCCGCCGACCGCGGTCGACGTGCCCGAGGCCGGCCTCGCGGGGGTGGTCCTGGGCGCCGAGCCGGCCGACGGCGTGGTGCAGGGGTCGGTCAGCATCGTCAACGCGCCCGGCGGCGCCGAGACCTCGTTGATCCTGGTGCCCGACAGCGCCTTCGACGCCGAGGTCGTGCGGGGGCCGGCGGTGGCCGGGCTGCGGGCGGCGCCGGTCAGCGGCGGGTTCACCGGCTACGAGCTGCGGGTCTACGACGCCTTCGGGGCCCTGGTGCACAGCGACCTGGAGGTGGGCCGGGTCACCGGCGACGACACCGTCTCGGCGAGCTGGGGCGGGCCGCTCGAGCCGGGCATGCTGTACCAGTTCCGGGCGGCGAGCTTCCGCGAGGACGGCGAGGGGCGGCGCTACATCAGCACCACCGAGGATCTGCGGGGGGTCTTCCGCGCGCCGCAGTGAGGCCCTGCCCACTCGGCGGTGGGGGTGGCTCAGCCCCCCGCGGCGCGGGCGCGCAGGGCGGCGACGAGCGCGCTGACCGAGTCGTTCGCGTCCCCGAAGAGCATGCGGGTCTTCTCGTGGTAGAAGAGCGGGTTGTCGACCCCGGCGTAGCCGGTGCGCCGGCTGCGCTTGAAGATGACCGTGCGGTCCGACTCCCAGACCTCCAGGACCGGCATACCCGAGATGGGGCTGCCCTCTTCCTGGGCGATGGGGTTGACGATGTCGTTGGCCCCGATGACCAGCGAGACGTCGGTGCGGGGCAGGTCGTCGTTGATCTCCTCCATCTCGAGCACGATGTCGTAGGGCACGTTGGCCTCGGCGAGCAGCACGTTCATGTGCCCCGGCAGCCGGCCGGCCACCGGGTGGATCGCGAACCGCACCCGGATGCCCCGGTCGCGCAGGAGCTGGGTCAGGTCGTTGACCGCGTGCTGGGCCCGAGCCACCGCCATGCCGTAGCCCGGCACGATGACGACGTCCCGGGCGCCGAGCAGCTCGGCGAGCAGGCCGTCGATGTCGGTCTCCTGCACCTCGCCCGGCGCGCCCTCCCGGGGCTTGGGCGGGGCGGCGCTCGCGGTGCCGAAGCCGCCGAAGATCACGTTCCAGATCGAGCGGTTCATCGCCCGGCACATGATGTAGCTGAGGATGGCCCCGCTCGAGCCGACCAGCGCCCCGGTGACGATGAGCAGGTCGTTGCTGAGCATGAAGCCGGCGGCGGCGGCGGTCCAGCCGGAGTAGCTGTTGAGCATCGACACGACCACCGGCATGTCGGCCCCGCCGATGGCCATGACGAGGTGCACCCCGAGCACGCCGGCCAGCGCGGTCATGATGCCCAGCCACATCAGGCCCTCGGTGGCCAGCTCGCCCCCGACGAAGGGGTTGCCGGTCTGCACATAGAGCACGCCGAGCGCGATCGAGCCGACCAGCAGCCCCAGGTTGAGCATGTGCCGGCCGGGCAGCAGCAGCGGGGTGCCCGAGACCTTGCCCTTGAGCTTGAGGAAGGCGACGACCGATCCGGTGAAGGTGATCGCGCCGATGAACACGTCGATGAAGACCTCGGTGAGGAAGACCCCCGATCCGTGGCCCTTGTACATCGCCGGATCGAGGTACGAGGCGAAGCCCACCAGCACCGCCGCGGCCCCGACGAAGCTGTGCAGCAGCGCGACGAGCTCGGGCATGGCGGTCATCGCGACCCGGGCCGCCATGAGCCAGCCGATGACCGCGCCGATGGCCAGCGCGGGCACCAGCACGGCGTAGAGGTCGACCCCGGGCACGGTGAGGGTGGCCCCCACCGCGATGGCCATGCCGATGATGCCGTAGACGTTGCCCTTGCGGGCGGTCTCCTGGCTGGACAGCCCGCGCAGGCTCAGGATGAAGAGCACGCTCGAGACGAGGTAGGCGACGATGAGCAGCGTGTAGATCATGTCCGCCCCCCTACTTCCGGAACATCTTGAGCATGCGCTGGGTGACCAGGAAGCCGCCGGCGATGTTGATGGTGGCCAGCAGCACCGCCGCGCCGCCGAGCAGCGCGCTCGGGGTGTCCCATGAGCCTCTGGCCTGCAAGAGCCCGCCGACGATGATGATGCCGCTGATGGCGTTGGTGACCGCCATCAGCGGGGTGTGCAGCGCGGCGGTGACGCTCCAGATGACCTGCCAGCCCACGAAGCAGGCGAGCACGAAGACGGTCAGGTGCTGGAGGAACTCCATCGGCGGGGTCATCTCGCCGGTGTAGCCGAAGCGCAGCCCCAGCCAGACCAGCGCCAGCGCGAGGCCGACGAACGCGCCTTTGCCGAACATCGGCTTCGCCGGGGTGGCCGGCGGGGTGGGCTCGGCGACCTTCGGCGGGGTCGGCGCGGCGGCCTGCTCGGGCTCGGCCTTCTTCTCCGGCTCCGGCGGCGGCTCTTTCTTCGGCGGCGGCCAGAGCTTCTCGCCTTCGTGCAGCACGATGGCGCCCCGGACCACCTCGTCCTCGAGGTCGATGTGATAGCCCTCGGCCCGGCCCATGTCGTCGAGCAGGTGGGTCAGGTTGGTGCCGTAGAGCTGGCTGGTGACGGTGGCCATGCGGCTGGGCAGGTCGGTCAGCCCCAGGATGGTCACCCCGTCGTGCACGGTGATCTCGCCCGGGGCGCACAGCTCGCAGTTGCCCCCGTTCTCGGCGGCCAGATCGACGACCACCGAGCCCGGCTTCATGCGCTCGACGGCCCGCTTCTCCCACAGGATCGGGGCCTTGCGGCCGGGGATGAGCGCGGTGGTGATGACGATGTCGACCTCGGCGGCCTGCTCGTAGAACATCTCCATCTCGGCCTCGATGTAGGCCGGGCTCATCACCTTGGCGTAGCCCCCGCCGCCCTCGCCGTCCTCTTCGATCTCGATCTCGAGGAACTCCGCGCCCAGGCTCTTGACCTGGTCCCGCACCGCCTCGCGGGTGTCGAACGCCCGCACGATGGCCCCCAGGCCGCGGGCGGCGCCGATGGCGGCCAGCCCGGCGACCCCGGCCCCGATGACGAGCACCTTGGTCGGCGGCACCCGCCCGGCGGCGGTGATCTGGCCGGTGAAGAAGCTGCCGTAGTGCTGGGCGGCCTCGATGACCGCCCGGTAGCCGGCGGCGTTGGCCATCGAGCTGAGCGCGTCCATCTTCTGGGCCCGGGTGATCCGGGGCACGCAGTCCATGGCGATGAGGGTGATCTTCTTGGCGGCCAGCTTGCGGACCAGCTCTTCGTTCTGAGCCGGCTGCACGAAGCTGATGAGGTGGGCCCCCTCCCGGATCGCGGCGATCTCGAGGTCCTTGGGCGCCCGGACCTTCAGGATCAGGTCGCCGGCGGTCCAGATGTCGGCCCCGTCGACCAGCGTCGCCCCGGCCTCTTCGTAGGCCGGATCGGGGTAGTTGGCCAGCGCGCCGGCCCCGCGCTCGACGAGCACTTCGAATCCGAAGTCGATGAGCTTGCGCACCGTGTCGGGGGTGCCGGCCACCCGGCGCTCCCCCGGGTGGCTTTCCTTGGGGATGCCGACTTTCACGTGGACCTCGCAGGCGTCTCGGGTTCCGGGATGAAACGTTCGTCTCTCTACCACGCCCGCGCACGCGGCGGGAGTGGGATGCGCTGTCCCGTGACACGGCCCCCCGCTTCGGGCATCGTCTCGACGATGCAGACGCTGGACTTCCCCGGGCTCGCCGCCGCCGCAGACGACTGGGACGCGCTCGTCGCCCGCACCCCCGAGATCGATCGCTTCTGCACGTCGAGCGCCTGGATCGTGCCCGCCCGGGCCGCCTTCTGCCCCGGCGCCCGGCCGTGCATCGCCCTCGACGGGCAGCGGGGGGTGGCGCTGATGGCCCTGCCGGTCGGCGTCGACACCCGGGGCGGGCTGCCGCTGGAAGCCGGCTGGGGGCTGGCCGCGCCGCTGGTGGGGCCCGACCCCGACGCGACGGTGGCCCTGCTCGACGGGCTGTGGCGCGACGCGCCGACCCCGATGGATGTGCTCTTCCTCTCGGGCCTGCCCCGCCGCGGGCGCTGGATGGACGCCCTGCTCCGCCGCTTCCGGGGGCGGTTCAGGGTCGGCGTCGGCACCCGCTGCACCCGCCGCCGGGCTCATATCGGCGACGGCCTGGACGGCTTCTTCGCCCGCCGCTCGCCCAAGTTCAGGGCCAACCTGCGCCGGGCGGTGCGCCGGGCGGCCGAGACGGGCGTGGTCTACGAGCGGGTCGCCGAGGGGCCGCTGGGGTCGCTCTACGACCGCATCCTGGCGGTCGAGGCCCGGAGCTGGAAGGGCTTGCAGGGGGACGGCATCGACAGCGGCGCGCCGCGCCTCTTCTACCGCCTGATCGTCGAGCGGCTCATCGCCCGGGGCGCGCTGCGGGTGGTCTTCGCCACCCGCGACGGCGAGGATCTGGCCTACGTGCTCGGCGGGCTGTTCGGCGACACCTACCGCGGCTTGCAGGTGAGCTACGTCGAGGGCTTCGAGTCCGACGGGCCGGGCAACCTCGTGCAGCACGAGATGATCCGCTGGCTGATCGAGGAGGGGCTCGTGGTCTACGACCTGGGCACGGACATGCCGTACAAGCGCCGCTGGGCCGAGGAGGCGATGGAGACGGTGACCGTGGCCGTCGTGCCGGCCGGCTCCCGCTTCGCCCGGATGTTCGTCGGCTGAGCCAGGGGCGGGTCAGGGGCGGGTCAGGGGCAGATCGAGAAGCCGAGCAGGCGGTCGATGTCGCCCACGGCGTCGGCGCAGTCCCCACCGTCGGCGTGAGCGCACAGGCCGGCGGCGACGGGTCGGTCCACCGCGCACTGGGCCTCGCAGCTCTCGGCGATCTCGTCGGCCAGCCCCGGGTTCCCGGCGGTCACCGCAGGGCAGATCGCCGCGATGCAGCCGAGCAGCCACCGGCAGTCGGCCGCGCAGCGGTCGCCGCACGGGTCGGCGTCCGCGCTGGCGTCGGCCGGGTCCCGATCGGGGGCGCAGGCCCCGCGCACGCACCACGGCGCGTCCCGGGGGCAGTCCCGCCCGGTCTCGCAGCCCGCGGGCGCCGGCTCGGCGACGCACGCGGCGAGCAGCAGCGCCAGGGCCGGCAGGCCGGGCAGGACCGAGGGTCGGCGGGGTCGGGGCATGGCGCCAGTCTACCGCAAACCGGCCGCCGCGCCGCCGCTCGCCGTTGGAGCAATGGGGGGATCCCGGGGCTCATCCGCTGCCCCCGCTTGCGGTATGATGCCGCCGCTGCGACCTGCCGAGGGCCACCATGACCCCTCCCATCGAGCCCGCCCGCTGGCTGGGGCGATTCGAACGGCCCGTGCCCATCCGGCGCATGGGGCGCTTCTTCGTGTATCGGGCCCTGCGCGCCGGCGCGCCGCGGGTGGTCGCGGTCTCCCGCCCCGAGCTGGACCCGGCCGACGCCGCCCGCCTCGTCGAGCAGGCTGTCGAGATGCACGCCGGGGTCGAGCACCCGGCGGTGCCCCGCATCAGCGACAGCGGGGTCGAGGGCGACGTGGCCTGGCTCGCCTTCGACTGCGACGGCCTGTGCGACCTCGACGGGCTGCTCTCCCACCTCGGCGACCCGCTGCCCGAGGCGCTGCCGGTCGCCGCCACCGCCGAGATCCTGGCCACCGTGGCCGACGCGCTCGCCGCCTTGCACGCCACCGGGCGCCTCGCCGGCCGGCTGAGCCCGGCCCAGATCCTGCTCTCGCCGACCGGCCGGCTGTGGCTCATCGGCCTCGGCTGCGACTTCATCGCCCACCAGGGGCCGGCGCTCGCCCGGCAGTTCGAGGGCCCGGAGTACGCCGCCATGCGCGACCGCCGCCGCCGCCGCGATCCGGTGGTCGACGTGTGGCTCGTCGGCGCGCTGGCCCGGGCGCTGGTCGCCGTCGAGGCCGCCCGGCGGGACATGACCCGGCTGCGGCTGGCAGAGGCCGACGCCGACCCCGACGCGCTGGCCGACTGGCGGGCCCTGACCGCCCGCGACCCGGCGCTGAGGGCCCCCGACGCCGCGGCGGCCGGGCGCATCGTGCGCCGCCTGTGGCCGGTGCCCGCGCCCGCCGACTCGGCCCTGCCGGCCCTGGTCGGTCCCCTCGCCCCGCTGTACGCCGCCGACGCGGTGGGCGCCGTCATCGCCGGCCGCTACCGCCTCGACCGCCGCCTGGGCTTCGGCCGCCGGGGGGCGTGGTTCTTCGGCTGGGACACCCAGCTCGAGCAGCCGGTGGCCATCAAGTGGCTCGACGACGGGGGCACCGAAGCCGAGCAGGCCCGGCTGCTGCGCGAGGTGCACCTGCTGCGCAGCCTGCGCCACCCCAACGTCATGGCCGGCTTCGACGTGCTGCTGAGCGACGGGCGCATCGGCGCGGTGGTGGAGTACGTGCCCGGCGATCCGCTGGCCGAGGTGCTGCGCTCGGAGGTCGCCCGGCCCCACCTCGCCGCCTCGCTGGCCGGCGTCGCCGACGCGCTGACCTACCTCGGGCGGCGGGGGGTCGTGCACCGGGACGTCAAGCCGGGCAACATCATCTGCCACGAGGAGCGGGAGGCGGTGCTCGTCGACCTCGGCCTGGCCCGCGCCGAGGACGACGCCCGCCCGGTGACCCACCCCGACGAGCGGCTGGGCACCTGGCGCTACATGGCCCCCGAGCAGCTCACCGGCCCCGGGGTGGGCCCCTCGGCCGACGTCTACGGCTTCTGCATGGTGCTCATCGACGTGCTCGTCGAGGCCCCGATGCCCAACCACCCCGAGCCGGTCGACGCCCTGGCCCGCCTGCGCGCAGCCGGGGTGCCCGAGGTGCTCGCCCGCCTGATCGCGCAGGGCGTCTCGGCCGACCCCGCCCTGCGCCCCGACCCCCAGCGCCTCGCCGTCGCTCTGCGGGCCCTCGAGCCCCCCCCCGGCGTCGGCACCCTCGTGATGGCGGTGGACGGCCGCTGGTTCTCCATCGACGGCCGCTCGGTCGACCTGCGCCGACGCAGCGCCTTGCGCCGCATCCTCGCCGCCCTCGGATCGGCCCACGTCGATCAGATCCCGCTCGACGTCGCCGATCTGCAACGCGCCGGCTGGCCCGACGAGCGCATGCAGCCCACGTCGGGCGCCGCCCGGGTCTACACCGCGGTCTCGACCCTGCGCCGGGAGGGCCTCAAGGGCGTGCTGGAGCGCATCGACGACGGCTACCGCCTCGCGCCCTCGCTGGTCATCCGCCGGGTCGACGCCAATACGAACCCCCCCGGCGGCATGGGCCCGGTGCGCTGAGGGCGGACGCTCAGAGGTGCTGCAGCAGCGGGTCGGGCCGGGGGGTGTCTTCGGGGTCGGCCTTCGGATCGGGCGCGGCGTCGGCCGGCGGCGCCGAGAGCGTCGCGAGGCGGCCGCGCAGCCCTTGCAGGTAGCGCTCGACGCCCTCGGACAGCGCCGGGTGGCGGTAGTGCAGCCGCAGCATGCCCCGGCGGTCGCCGGGCGTGATGCGGCGGCGCAGGACCTGCAACCGGCCGCCGGGGATCGCGAAGTCGAGGCGGGGGCGCTCGGCGGGCGGGGCCATGCCCTCCGGGGGGTCGAGCGGCGGGCCGTATTTGGCGACGAGGCCGTCGAGGATGCGGGCGGCGGCCGGCTTCTGCTTCGCGCCGTACAGGACCCGGATCACGCCCCCGTAGAGCCGGTCGTCGACGAAGCGCAGCTCGACCCGCCCCGGCAAGCCGCCGAGGTCGAGCCAGAAGCGGTGGGCCGTCAGGCGGGGGCGGGGCACCGGGCGCTGGCGGAAGGCCTTCCACGCCTGCCGCCCGCCGGCCTTCGCCCGGCGCTTCGCGTCGTCGTGGATGCGGGCGAGCGCCTCGGCCTCGGTGGTCACCGCCTCGGCGCCGGCGTAGGGGGCGAGCGTCGGCTCGACCTCCCGGGCGGCGGCCGCCGAGCTGCCCCAGACGAAGCGGCCGAAGCCGCCGGGGTCCTCGGCGGCGACGGCGGGGCTGCCGAGCGGGGCCTTGATCTCGAGCGGCACCGGCTCACCGGCGGCGGGCGTCGGGAGCCCGCACAGGGTGGCGATCACGGCCGCCGCCAGGGTGAATGCCCGGGTTGCCTCGACCCCGGACGCCGAGTACCGTGCGCCCATGAAAGTCCTCGTCATGCTCGGTCTGGTCATCGCCGCGTTCGGCGGCGGGTTCTACCTCGGTCTGGAGTACCACAAGAACGCCCTGCGGACCGACCCGCAGGAGTTCGAGGAGCTGCTCAAGGACGAGCAGTTCCGCGACATGATGTCCGAGGAGATGAAGAAGAAGGCCAAGGACAAGGCCGGCCGCATCTGGAACATCCTCACCGAGGACTTCTGATGCCCGCCCGGCGCGCGCTGCCGGCCGCCCTCTTCGCCGCGCTGCTCTGCGCCGGCTGCGTCACCGACGAGGCCCCGCCCGACGCCGGCGCGCCCGACATGGGCGAGCGCCCCCGAAACCCCGAGCTCGACATCGACGGCGACGGCTACCCCCCGGTGGACGGGGACTGTGACGACGACGACCCCGCGATCGGGCCCGAGGGGGTCGAGATCTGCGGCGACGGGATCGACCAGGACTGCTCGGGGGCGGACCTCGACTGCGGCAGCGCCGACGTCGACGGGGACGGGGTGTCGCTCGACGAGGGCGACTGCGACGACATGGATCCGGCCCGCAGCCCCCTGCGGCCCGAGACCTGCGACGACGGCGTCGACCAGGACTGCTCGGGGGCCGACCTGAGCTGCCTCGACGTGGACAACGACGGCGACCTGCTCACCGAGAACGACGGGGACTGCGACGACGACGACCCCCGGGTGCGGCCGGGCTTCGAGGACCGCTGCGAGAACGGGCTCGACGAGGACTGCGACGGCGTCGACCGGATGTGCCTCGAGAACGACCGCGACGAGGACGGGGTCGACGACGCGGTGGACGTCTGCCCCGAGGTCTCCGATCCGCTGCAGCTCGACCGCGACGCGGATGGGGTCGGCGACAACTGCGACAACTGCCTGAACACCGCCAACCCCGACCAGGGCGACGACGACGGCGACGGCCGGGGCGACGCCTGCGACAGCGACCTCGACCTCGACGGCGACGGCTTCAGCGCGAGCGATGGGGACTGCGCGCCGGACGACGGGGACGTGTATCCGGGGGCCGACGAGGCGTGCGACGGGGTCGACCAGGACTGCAACGGCTTCGCCGACGACGGCTGCCCCAGCGACCTGCGCAGCCCGCTCGTCGAGATCGCCGCCGGGCCGATGCTGATGGGCAGCACCGAGGCCGACCCGATGGCCTGCCTCCAGGCGCCGCCCGCCGAGCGGGACGAGAACTGCGACGAGGTGCCCCAGCGCACCATCCGGCTGTCGGCCTTCGCCGTCGAAACCCACGAGGTGACCAACGCCCAGTACGCCGCCTGCGTCGAGGCCGGGCGCTGCGTGCCGCCCCGCGACCGGGAGGCGTTCGACGACCCGGCGTTCGCCGACCACCCGGTGGTGCACGTCAGCCAGAGCGAGGCGGGGGCCTACTGCGCCTGGACCGGGGGCCGGCTGCCGACCGAGGCCGAGTGGGAGCGGGCGGCCCGGGGCGCCGAGCCCGAGGTCGACCGGCGCTACCCGTGGGGCGACGATGCGCCCGACTGCGAGACGGCCAACGTCGACCGGTGCCACCCCGGCACCCGGCCCGTCATGCAGTACCCGATCGACGCCGCCCAGGGGGTCTTCGACCTGGGGGGCAACGTGCACGAGATCTGCGCCGGTTGGTACGACCCACTGTACTATCGCCGGATGCCCGCCGAGGACCCGCCGCCGGTCGAGCAGCCGGCCGCCGAGCCCGCGATCCCGGTCCGGGGGGGCAGCTACCGGGAGAGCGCGCAGTTCAGCACCCTCACATACCGCGGCTTCCGGGTGCAGCTCGTCAGCCCCCGCGATCGCCGGGCCTATGTCGGCTTCCGCTGCGTGCGCGACCGCTGAAAAGCGGAATACCTTCGGGCGTTTACCTTAAAGAGTAGAAAAGCGGGCGGGGCGACCAGGGGTACGGTCACACTCCGGACGACCTGGATTGGCCACCGCGGAGGTCTCCCGCCCGCTTCTGTCAGTATGCTACCCCCGCCCGTATTGATACAATACGGCGCACTACTGAAAATAGTTCTGGTAGAACAGGTCTGCCGGGTGTTACCGCTTGCCCGATGAAACTCGATGATCTACATGCTGCCGAGCTGAAGCGCTTCTCGTACTGGGTGCTCCGCTACGCCCGTGAAGAGGGGCTGGGCATCAACGAGATGCACCGCCGTTGTCGACTGGGCCAGGGCACCTATTTCAGTGCGATCCATGGCAGGGGCAACCCGACCTCCCGCACCATGACCGCCATCGCCGCGGTGCTGGAGCGGCCACTGGGTGAGCTGCTCGCCCCCATCCCCGAAGACGACGGCGCCTGAGCCCGCGGGCTCCGCCCGCCACCGCGCTCCGCCCGCCTCCGCTCACCGCCCGCCGCCGTCGCGGCTCACTCCGGACAGTACAGGTTCTCGCTCAGCGTCGGCGCCTCGGCGTTGAGCACCGCGCCCCCCGCGGCCTCGGCCGTGCAGTGGTGGTCGAAGCGGTTGCGGCGCACCGTCACGTCGCCGGTGTCGGGGTTGGCGAGCAGCACCGGGGGGAAGCCGAGGGTCGTGGTCAGGAAGCGGTTGTGCTCGACGAGCACGTCCCCCGCCCCGAAGGCGATCGTGACCAGGGTCCCCGAGGCGTCGACCGTGTTACCCCGCACAAACACCCCCCGGGTGTAGTCGGAGACGGTGACGCCGGCCACCGCGATGTCGGCGATGACGTTGCCCTCGACGTGGTGTCGCGGCCCGTCGTTGCAGTGGGTCTGCCGACCGCCGCCGCCCACGATGACCCCCAGATTCGAGCCGGCCATGTCGTTGCCCCGCACCAGCGTGTCGTAGCTGGCCTCGCCGTGCACGTCGATGTGGGCCTGGTTCATCGTGCGGAAGACCCCGTCGAGCACCTGGGCGTCGCTCGAGCCGAAGTCGACGACGACCCCGTGGCGGGCGACCTCGACCCGCTCCCGGCGGACCACGGTGCGCCCGGTGCGGATCAGATGCACCCCGTAGCCCTGCCCCCCGCCGCCGTAGGCCGCTGGGTGGTCCATCGAGCAGTCCTCGACCCGCACGTCGAGCGCCCGCTGCACGACGATGTGGAACTTGCCGAACGCCCCGGCCGAGACGAAGCCGGCCCGGGTCCCCTCGGCCCACTCGATGAAGAGGCCGTTGTCGTCGATGACCGTCGGGTTGCTGCACCGGGCCTCGGAGAAGTCGTCCACCGCGTCGGCCTCGGGGCAGTTGGCGATCAGGTGCACCCCGAAGAGGCCGCCGCCGACGATGAGCTCGGCCGGCACCAGTCGGGGGTTGGCCTCGGGGGGCACGTCGAGGTTGAGCGGGCGGTCCACCTCGACGATCACCGCCTCTTCGTCGTCGGGGTCGGGGGCGATCGCGAGCACCCGCAGGTGGCGGCCGATGTGGCGGGCGAAGCGCTCCACGTCGCGACCGTCGATACACACCGGGGGCACCTCGCCGAAGTCGTCGGCGGTCAGCCAGACCCGCTCGGGGCGCCACTCGGGGCCGGCGTCGACCCGCAGGAAGCGGCTCGACCCGTCGAACGGCGCCAGGATGGGGGCCACCTCGCCGTTGCGCAGGCCGCCGCCCGCGAAGCGCACCGCCGCCATCTGGCCCCCGGGCGGCGGATCCCAGAAGAGCGTGGTCGAGGCCTCGAAGCCGTCGGGGCCGGCCCCCTCGATGCGCACGTGGTCCCGGGCGACCCGCAGGGTGCTGCGCAGGGTGTAGGTCTCGGGGCGCAGGCGCACGGTGACCGGGCCCGGGGGAGCCTCGGCGATGGCGGCGGCGATGAGGGCCCCGTCGTCGCAGTCGGGCTCGGCGCAGGGGGTCGGCTCGAGCACGGTGACCGCCTCGGGGAAGAGCGCGAACGGGGCGTCGACCGGCGGGGGCAGCGGGGAGAGCGGGTCGACCAGCCACACGTCGCGCACCACCGCGCCGCCGCCGACCGCCTCGAGCTCGAGGGTCCACGGGCCGGGGCCGACCGGCAGCGGGACCGGGGGCGGCGCGGCCTCGGGGCCGTAGCCCGGCCCGGTCCAGTCGGCGTAGGGCTGCCGGGCCCGGCGGGGCGGGGCGTCGGCGTCGCCCCGGAGCTCCACCGGCGCGTCGACCGCGTCGTCGGCGGTGGTCCAGCGGACCCGGAAGGCGCCGTCCTCCACCCGCCAGAGGGTCGCCGCCACCACCAGCTCCAGCGCCGGGGCGTCGGCCTGATCGTCGGGGTCGAGGGCCCAGCGCAGGGTCGCGCCCGGGTCGAGCAGCACCCCCTCGCCGGCCAGGCCCTCGATGATCGCGTGGCTGCCGGCGATCTCGGCTGCGTCGAGCGCCAGCCGGCGGCGGGGCACCGGGTCGCGGGGGGCGGCGTCCACCGCGAGGTCGGGCCGGGCGTCGGCCGGGCCGGCGTCGACCGGGTCGGCGTCCCGATCGGCGTCGGGGGCCGCGTCGGGCGCCATGTCGACCGGGGCGGCGTCGGGCGGGCCGGGTTCGAGGGTGGACGGGTCGTCGTCACAGCCGCCGACGACGGCGGCTGTCAGGAGCAATGTCAGGAGGTTTCGGTGCATGTTGCCCACTGTATCAGTGACCGGGAAGCGTAGACCGCAACGAAGTCGGCGAGACCCGCGACCGCCCTCCGGCATCCGCCCCACGACCGCCCGCGGCCGGGGCCGGATCCGCCGAGCGCGCCCTCCGCTGGAACACGGTCGGCGGGGCCCCGGTTGCTGGATCGACCCCGCCCGTCGTGCTAAACGGTTCCGCTGCGGGCGCGCGTCCCGCTTCGTCGACTGGAGAACGCGGTGCTGACCGAGTTCCTGCTTGGAGTGACCCTCATCGGGGCCGAATGGGTCCTGTACCTGCTGGTGATCATGTCGTTCGTCTCGCTGGCCCTCATCGGCGAGCGCATGGTCTTCTATCGGCGCGCCGAGCAGAACCGGAAGGCCCTGCGCGCCGCCCTCGCCGACGACGGCGAGGAGGGGCTGCGGGTGCACCTCGAGCGCAACCTCACGATCCTGGCCTCCATCGGCTCCAACGCGCCGTTCATCGGCCTCTTCGGCACCGTGCTGGGCATCATCCGCGCCTTCCACGAGCTGTCGGGCGACCTGACCGGCGGGGCCGACGTGGTCATGGGCGCGATCTCGGAGGCGCTGGTGGCCACCGCGGTGGGCATCTTCGTCGCCATCCCCGCGCTCGCCGCCTACAACGGCTTCATGCGCAAGGTCGAGCAGCTCTATGCCCTCGCGGTGGGGCCGGGGGCGGCGGCCGGGGCCGAGAGCGGGGACTGACGTGGGCGCGTCGACCGGGGGCCGGGGCAAAGTCGTCGCGGCGATCAACGTCACGCCGCTCGTCGACGTGGTGCTCGTGCTCCTGATCATCTTCATGGTCACCGCCACCTACATCGCCCGTCAGGCCTTCGAGGCCGAGCTGCCCACCGCGGCCAAGGCCGACCCGCTCGAGGCCAACCCCCCGCTCGTCATCGAGGTGCGCGCCGATCGCTCGATCTGGGTCGGCGGCGAGTCGTTCTCCATCGAGGCCCTGCCCGAGCGGGTGCGCCGCAAGGACGGGCCCGACGGCAAGATCGCCGAGCAGGCGGTCATCGCCGCCGACAAGGCGGTGGACTACGGCCGGGTGACCGAGGTCATCGACCTGATCCGGCGCAACGGCATCGAGAAGTTCGCCCTCGAGATCCGGCTGGCGCCCAAAGCGGCCGCGCCCGAGGAGGCGACGCCGTGAGCCGCGACCTCGAATCGCTGCGCCCCCGGGCCTCGATGTGGGTCGCGGTGGGCATCGGCTCGCTGCTGCTGCACGGGGGGGTCGCCGCGGGGCTGTCGAGCTACGAGCCGCCGCCGCCGCCGCCGGTGGTCGTGCCGGTCGAGGTCCGGGTCATCGAGGCCCCGCCCCCGCCGCCGCCGAAGCCGCCCGAGCCGGAGAAGCCGCCCGAGCCGCCGCCGCCCGAGCCGGAGAAGCCCCGGGAGGCGGTGAAGCAGAAAGATCCGCCGCCGCCGCCGAAGAAGAAGCCCCGGCGCCGGAAGCCGAAGAAGCCGAAGCCGCCGAAGCCCGATCCGGCGCCACCGCCGGCCCAGCCGAAGGCCGACGCGCCGACCGAGCCTCCGCTGATGATGGGGCTGGAGTTCGAGGGGCTCGCCACGAGCAAGACCGGGGTCGCGGTGCCGCAGGGCGCAGCCGACGGGGCCCGGGACGGGGCGGTGGACGGCACCGGCCGCAAGGGCCCCCGGGCGCCGACCGAGCCGGGGGCCGGCGACGCCGAGGAGACGGTGCCGGTGGCCGGGGTCACGACGCTGCCCCGCCTCATCCGGGAGGTGAAGCCCGACTTCCCCGACGCGCTGAAGCGGCGCGGCGTCGAGGGCAAGGTGGTGCTGACCCTCGAGATCGGCTCCGATGGGCGGGTGCGCAAGGCCCGGGTGGTCGCCCGGCTGCACCCCGAGCTGGACAAGCTCGCCCGTCGGGCGGCGCTGAAGCTGCGTTTCGAGCCGGCAAAAGTCAGGGGGACGCCGGTCGCGGTGAACCTGCCATATACGTTCTACTTCGTCATCGATTGACGCCCCGAGGCTTCGTTTGACCCGCCGTCCGCCGCTCGCGCGCGCTTTGATCTGGGCCGCGCTGCTCGCCTTCCCGCTGTCGGCCACGGCCCAGGACCGCCCGGGCCCGCCCCCCGAGCCCGCCGCCGAAGCGCCCCCGAAGAAGCCCGAGCTCACCAAGGCCCCCCAGCTCGTGACCTACGTCGACCCGGTCTACCCCGAGGCGGCCGAGGCCGAGAAGCTCGAGGCCGAGGTGAAGGTGATCCTGACGCTGTCGGCCGAGGGCCTGGTGACCGAGGTCCAGCCGCCCGACCCCCCGGTGGGCCACGGCTTCGACGAGGCGGCGGTGGCCGCCGCGAAGCAGCTCGTCTTCACCCCGGGCGAGATCGACGGGGTGCCGGCCCCCATCCGGGTGCCGTTCAAGTACACCTTCCAGTTCGTGCCCGATCCGGTGCAGGTCGAGGCGCCCGAGCCGGAATACGGCCGGGTCGTGGGCCGGGTGCGGGAGCAGGGGACCCGGCTGCCCCTGCCGGCGGTGCCGGTGAGCGTCGGCGAGCGGGAGGTCATCTCGGACGAGAGCGGCCGCTTCGCCATCGACGAGGTGCCCCCCGGGGACTACGAGCTGGTGGCCACCTCGGTCGACCACCGCCGGCAGCGGGTGCCGGTGACCCTCGCCGCCGGCGAGGAGGTCGAGGTCGACCTGCGGCTCGAGCGGCTGCGCAGCTCGCCCTACGAGACCATCGTGCGCGGCGACCGGGCCAAGACCAGCCTCACCCGGCGCACGCTGGAGAAGGACGCCCTGCGCACGGTGCCCGGCACCTTCGGCGACCCGCTGCGGGCGGTGATGAACCTGCCCGGTATGGCCCGCTCGCCGTACATCCTGGGGGTGCTGCTGGTGCGCGGCTCGACCCCCGGCGACTCGGCGGTGATGATCGACGGGCACGAGGTGCCGCTGCTGTTCCACTTCCTCGGCGGGCCCTCGGTGCTGCCCCCCGAGATGCTCGAGCGCATCGACTACTACCCGGGCAACTTCTCGGTGCGCTTCGGCCGGGCCATCGGGGGCGTCGTCGACGTGGGCACCCGCAAGACGACCTCCAAGCAGTGGCGGGGCAGCCTCGAGATCGACCTGTTCGACACCGGGCTGTACCTCGAGGGCCCGATCACCGACGACATCAGCTTCTCGGCGTCGATGCGCCGGAGCTACATCGATCTGGTCATCTCGGCGGTGTACGACGTCTTCGGGGTGCAGAGCGTGGGGCAGGTGCTGCCCCGGTACTACGACTATCAGGCCCGCCTCGACTGGCGGGTGAACAGCCACCACAGCCTGACCCTGCTCGCGTTCGGCTCGGACGACGACCTCGAGGTCATCGGCACCGCCGGCACCCAGACCGCCTACGACGTGACCGCCGGCATCGCCTTCCACCGGGTCAAGCTCGACTGGCGGGCCCGGCTGAGCAAAGAGGTCGAGTTCACCCTCTCGCCGGTCATCGGCTTCAATACGCTGGGCTTCGAGGTGGGCGAGGTGCAGGTCGAGGCGCAGTTCACCGAGATGGCCCTGCGCTACGATCTGCGCATCCAGCCGGTGGACGATCTGGTGCTGCGCACCGGCTTCGACTCCCGGGTCCGGGTGGCCGACGGGATCGGCGCGATCCCGGTGCCGACCGGCGGCGGCCTGCGCCCGTTGCCGGGGGCCAACGTCGGCGAGTTGTCCCCGGTCGACCTCGAGCGCGATCTGGCCATCCTCGAGGGCGGGGTGTTCCTGGAGGCCGAGTGGCGCCCGTTCGGGGGCCCGGTCACCCTCATCCCCGGGGTGCGGACCGACCAGTACCAGTGGGTCGGCCGCTATCGGTGGTTCTTCGACCCCCGGGTCACCGCGCGCTGGACGCTCGACGAGGCCGGGGCGTGGACCCTCAAGGGCGGGGTGGGGCTGTTCAATCAGCCGCCGACCGAGCTGCGGCTCGACCCGGAGTTCGGCAACCCCGACCTCGAGCCGGAGTGGGCGATCCACTACGGGCTGGGGGTCGAGTACCAGATCACCGACGCGCTGAGCCTCGACGTGCAGGGCTTCTACATCGACCGCCGCGACCTGAGCGATCAGGTCGAGGGCTTCGAGGTCGAGGGGTTGAGCCTGACCGAGCCCAACTTCCGCAACATCGCCCGGGGCCGGGCCTACGGGCTGGAGCTGATGCTCAAGCACGAGGTGACCCGCGACGTCTACGGCTGGATCTCGTACACCCTCTCCCGCTCGGAGGAGGACGACGGGCCGGGCACCCCGATGACGGCGACGCCCTTCGACCAGACCCACAACCTGGTGGTGGTCGCGAGCTGGAAGTTCGCCCCCAACTGGGAGGCCGGGCTGCGCTTCCGGCTGGTGTCGGGCAACCTCGAGACCCCGGTCGTCGGCTCGACGTTCGACGCCGACGAGGGCTCGTACACCCCGATCGAAGGCGCCGAGGACAGCCAGCGGGTGGCCCCGTTCAACCAGCTCGACATCCGGCTGGAGCGCATCTGGGACTACGAGGTGTGGAATCTGGCGGCGTTCGTCGACCTGCAGAACATCTACAATGCGCTCAACCCCGAGGCGACTCGCTATGATTACCGCTACCGGGAGGCAGGCCCGCTGCCCGGCCTGACCGTCCTGCCGAGCCTCGGCCTGCGAGGGAGCTTCTGATGTCGATCGGCACCGCCCTGCGTACCGCGCTCCTCACCGTCGTGGCCCTCGCCGCGGGCGGGTGCACCGACTTCGACCTCCAGTACCTCGTCGACGACTTCCGGGTGCTGGCGGTGCGGGCGGTGGACGGCCCCGAGGAGTTCGTCGACGCGCTGGTGATCTTCGACCCCGAGCTGATGGCTCAGCTCGATGGCCTCGACGACATCGAAGACCTCGACGAGCTCGACATCTCGATCGAGGATCTCGAGGATCAGGTGACCTTCCTGGTCTTCGACCAGACCGTCGACTTCCTCATCGAGCCGCTGGTCGTCGACCCGGCCCACCCCACCGGGCCGTTCCGGCTGCGGGCCCGTGCCTGTCCGTGGAACGAGACCTATCGCTGCGATGACTACGAGGGCACCGATCTGGTCGTCGACGTGGTCGAGGGCATCGAGGCGTCCCGCAGCGAGGATCTGACCTTCTTCTTCCGCCCGGGTATCGGCTTCCTCAACGCGGCCATCGCCGACGATCCGTTCCGCGGCTTCGGCGGGCTCTACATGTTGATCGACATCGACATCGAGGGGCCCAGCGGCATCATCCGGGCGGCCAAGACGGTCTCGGTGCAGCCGGCGGGGCTCGACGAGCTGTTCGGGCTCGAGACGCCGATGCAGCCCAACCGCAACCCCCGGCTGTGCGGGGTCCGGGCGACCTACGGCCCCGCGCAGGCGTACGACTTCACCGACGACGACGTGAAGCGCTACGTCTGGCGCCAGAAGAACAACGTCAGCCTGTGCGACAACTTCGAGTCGACCGACGGCTACGTCCGGTGGGAGGATCCGCTGTACGTCGTCAGGGGCTCCGACATCGACCTCCGGCCGCTGCCGCCGCTCGATCGGGGGGGGCAGCTCCGGGCCGAGGAGGAGCGGTACTACACGCTCGCCCTGCCCGTCGACGGGGACGCGCCCACCCTCGCCCGGCAGTCGGAGCGGCTCGAGATCGACCTGTACGTGACCGCCGGTCGGCTGGACGACGACCGGGCCTTCACCCGCTCGGTCTTCGGCTCGCAGGTCACCCCCGAGTTCACCTGGTCGGTGCCCGAGCGGACCGGCTTCGTCACCATGTGGCTCGTCCTGCGCGACAACCGGGGCGGGGTGAGTTGGATGGAGCGCCGCATGGAGGTCGTGCGGCCCAGCCCGCGTCTGTCAGACGAGGACCTCGAAGAGTCCGAGTGACTTCGCCCCGGCCAGCAGCAGCGCGCAGAACAGCATCTTGCGGATGAAGCCCGCCCCCCGCTTCACCGCCGCCCCCGCCCCGAGCACGCTGCCGAGCAGCCCCCCGGCGGCCAGCACCAGCCCCGGCCGCCACGCGATCTGCCCCGCGGCGCCGAATACGAGCAGGATGAGCCCGGTGTAGACCAGCACCAGCGCCGCCTTGGCCGCCGCGCCGCGGACCAGGTCGAGCTTCATCGCCCGCACCATCACCACCAGCAGCGGGATGCCGACCCCCGCTTGCAGCAGCCCCCCGTAGAGCCCGACCGCGAACAGCGCCAGCCCCCCGCCGACCGAGGGCCAGCCGGGGGTGGCCCCGGGGTCGGGGTCGGGCACCAGCCACCGGGGGCGGGCGACGAGCAGCACCGCCAGCGTGAGGAACAGCAGCCCGAAGAGGGTCTCGAGCGCCTCGGCCGGCACCCGGACCGCGACCAGGGCCCCGATCACGGCCCCGGGCAGAGCCCAGGCGGTCGCCCGGAGCACGCTGCGCCAGGGGCGCACCCCCCGCCGGTGGAAGGTGGCGCTCGCCGCGCCGGCCTGCACCGCGACCGCGAGCCGGTTGGTCCCGTTGGCCACCGAGGCGTCGAGGCCGGTGAGCATCAGCAGGGGCACCGTCAGCGCCGACCCGCCGCCGGCGACCGTGTTGACGAAGCCGGCCGCGGCGCCGCCGAGCAGGAGCAGCAAGTCGAGGACGAGCGGGTGCATGGCCTTCCGGGGCAGCGCGGGGCGGTCCGCGGGCCACCCATATCACGTCGGCCGGGCCACGGGGGGCTGGAGTCGGGGCGGGCGCCGAGGCACACTCGGCCCATGCGCATCGCCATTCTCCAGTGCGGACACCCCTCGAAAGATCTGCTCACCCGCCGCGGGCCCTACGCCCGCTGGATCGCCGAACGCCTCGGCCGGGGGCTGGCCGACGTCGAGGTGCTCGACGCGGTCGGCGGGGCGCCCCTGCCCGACCCGGCCGGCATCGAGGGCCTCTTCGTCACCGGCAGCCCGCTCTCGGTGCGGGATCACGCGCCGTGGTCGGTGGCGGCGACGGCCTGGCTCGCGGGCGTGGTCGACGCCGGGGTGCCCACCCTCGCGATCTGCTACGGCCACCAGATGCTCGGCGAAGCCCGCGGCGGCGAGGTGGCCCTCAACCCCGACGGCCGGGAGATCGGCGTCGTCGAGGTCGAGCTGCTCGCCGACGACCCGCTGTTCGAGGGGCTGCCGCGGCGGTGCCCGGTGATCACGACCCACAGCGACGCGGTCACGGTCGCCCCGCCGGGGGTGCCGGTGATCGCCCGCAGCGCGCGCTGCGCCAACCAGGCGATGGCGCTCGGGCCCCGGGCCCGCTCGATCCAGTGGCACCCCGAGATGGACGCCGACATCATCCGGGCGATCATCGCGTCCCGGGCGGCCGCCATCGACGCCGAGAGCGGCCTCGGATCGGCGAAGCGCTTCGCCGAGGGGGCCTACGACGTCGAATCGGGGCCCCGCATCTTCGACAACTTCGCGCGGCACTTCCTGGCGCGATGAGCCCCCCGTCCGAGCGGGCGGCGCTGGGCGCGCTCGTGGCCGGCGGCCGGGCCCGGCGGCTCGGCGGCCGGGCCAAGGGGCTGCTGCGGGTCGGGGGGGTGCCCATCGTCGATCGGCTGGCAGCGCTGCTCGGCGACTTCTGCGACCGGGTGGTCGTCATCGGTGACCCCGCCGGGCCCTACGCCGGCCGGGGGCTGCCGGTGCTGCCCGACGCGATCGACGCCGGCGCGCCGGGCGGGGTCTACACCGCGCTGCGGGCGGCGCCCCGGGCGGGCTGGATCTGCGCGATGGCCTGCGACCTGCCCCATCTCGACCGGGCGACGGTGGCCTGCCTGTGGGCCCGGCGCGGGGGGCAGGCCACGCTGTACGTGGCCGGGGGCCGCCGGCAGCCGCTGGCCGGCGGGCTGTGGCACACCGACGCCCGCCCGGCCTTCGAGGCGGCGTTCGCCGAGGGCCGGCCGGGCTTCGGCGGCATCCTGTCCCGGCTGCGGGCGGTGGAGGTCGAGGCGGGGTCGGGCGCGGCGTTCGCCAACCTCAATACGCCGGCCGACGCCGCGCGGCTGGGGGTCGCGCTGGAGGGGTGATCGTGGGCCGCGGCCCACGGGGGTGGGGGATCGACCCCCCACCCCGGGCGCTCAGCAGTCGCCGCCGTCGTTGCGAAAGCAGACGCGGGCCGACGCCTCGAGGTCGAGCGCGGCGTCGGTCACGGTGACCTCGACCTCCACCGCGATGCCCAGCAGGCCGCCGACCAGCGACACCACCTGAAGCCCGCCGACGAACACCCGGCTGCCCCGGTCGACCTCGGGGTCGAACCGGTAGACGCCGGGCACGGTGATCTGGAGGTCCTCGAGCCCCAGCAGGCCGCCGAGGCCGGCGGTGATCTCGGCCTCGAACAGCACCTCGCCGGCGTAGTCGGCCACCACCCGCCCCTCGCCGTCGAGCGCGCGCAGCGAGACGTCGACCGCGGCGCCGAGCAGCGCCACCCGACCGCCGAGATCCAGGTCGAGCACCTCGGTGACGATCGGCGGCAGCGGCGGATCCTCCGGCGGCCCGAAGGCGGGGCGCAGGTCGATGACCCCCCCGGTGATGACCTCCACCTCGAGCGGGTCGAGCGTGATCAGATCGCCGAGGCCCGCCGGCAGGTCGATGCGCACGCCGTAGGTCCCGACCGGCAGATCGGCCGCGAAGTGGTCGCCGGTCAGCTCGAGGCCGTAGCTCGGCGGGTCGCCGGGCAGCGGATCGCGGGGCACGACCCGCACCCCGACCCCGTCGAGCAGGTCGAGGCCGAGCGGCCGGACCTCGAGCCGGCCGAACGGATCGACCAGGATCCGCACCACGATCTCCTCGCCGACCTCGACTTCGAACGCCGCGCTCTGGCCGAAGTAGAGCGGGCGGCCGTCGATCGAGCCCCGCAGCTCCAGGCGGTCGTAGCGGCCGGCCTCCAGCTCGAACAGCGCCTCGCCCGGGTCGCGGGCGTCGGGGTCGGCGGGGTCGGGGAAGCGCCAGACCTCGATCTCGGTCTCGCCCTGCCACGCGACCAGGGTCAGCACCTCGGCCGCGGTGACCATCTCGGCGGTCAGCGGCAGCCGGGCGGTGCCGATCGGGGCGTCGAGCCCCGAGTCGCAGGCGGTCGATAGCAGGAGCGCCAGGGCGGGCAGGACGGCGCGGGTGAGGGCGCGGTTCATGTCATTGCCTCCGGATGTCCACTTCGACCCGGATCCGGCCCGCGGTGGGGGCCGGCGGCAGGTCGTCGAGGCCGGTCACGATGCCGTCGGGCAGGATGTCGCGCAGCAGGCCGTCGGGGCCGTCGGGCAGCGTCGGCAACCCGCCGATGGGCGGCAGGCCCTGCATGTCGGGGGGCATCTGCTCGCCGCCGGGCATCTCGCCGCCGGGCAGGCCCACCGGCACCACCACCAGCACCCCGCCCCCGGGCAGCCGCACATCGACCGTCGCCCCGCCGGGCACCGGGTCGACCACCTGATCGATGACCTCGGTGGGGTCGAGCCGGCCGTCGACCGGGTCGAAGGGGCGGGGGCGGTCGGGCGCCGTGTCGGGGGCGTCCGGCGCGGGGGGCGCGCCGCTCGCGCCGCCCGCCGGCAGCGGTCGGCCCCGTTCGAAGTCGGTGGAGGTCGGCGAGCGGGGCAGCCCCACCTCGACCCCGCCCCCGGGTTCGGCGGTGACCCGCGCCGCGCCGCCGGGCTCGATGGCCTTCGGCTCGCCGTCGCCGGTGTCGATCCACAGCCGGCCGGTGCCGGCCCGGACCTCGGCCGACCCGGCGGCGAGCGCGAGCCGCACCTCCTGCGGCGCCTGGCTGGGGTCGAAGAGCATCGGCGAGATGCGCAGGCGGGTCTTCTCGTCGAGCATGACCACCGTGCCGTCGACGAAGCGCAGCTCGGCGGTGCTCGAGTCCCAGGTGCGCATCGCGTCGAACAGGGCCACCGCGTCGTCGAGGCCCACCCGGCTCCACAGTTCGACCGTACGCGGCTGGCGCTCGACCCGCCCGGCGAGGTCGGTGACCATCGCCACCTCGACGGCGGCGTTGCGCTCGGCGTGGGCGAAGAGCGGCAGCAGCGACATCAGCAGGCCGATGAGCAGGGCCGAGCGGCGGCCGGTCGTGACCCGCCGCGGCGGGGCGGCGGCGGGCGCGCTGCGCTCGCGCCCGACGGCCCGAGCGCGCAGCAGGCGCAGGATCGCGGTGCTCGCCAGCGCGGGGCGGGTGGCGGCGCCGGGCAGGTCGTTCTGGGGGTTTCTCATGGCGCGGGCTCCGGGCGCGGTTCTCACCCGAATACGAATGCACGATCCGCGCCGATGCCCGACGCACGGCCGACCGGGGCCCGGGGGGTCCGCCGCGATGGGAATGTGTGGGTTCAAAACCGCACCTCCAGGGTGGTGCCGACCACGATCCGATCGATGCGCGGGGCGTCGATGTCGGTGCGCCGGGCCTGCTGCCAGATGCCGTCGACCCCCACGGTCGCCTGTCGGCCGAGGTTCAGCGCGCCGCCGGCGCCCACCCGGGGGGCCATCGCGTCGCCCGCCTCGGCCCGGCGCCAGCCGATGCCGCCGAGCAGGTAGACCCCGCCGTGGCGCCCGGTGAGGCCCGGCCGCAGGTCGGCGGCGACCCCGGCGTAGCCCCGGGGGCCGGGCCCGACCCACTGCGCGCCCAGGCGCCCGTCGACGGTGAACAGCCCCCGCTGCCACTGCCCGCCGACCGCGGCCTCGGTCCACAGCTCGGCGGCCTCGTCCCGCTCGGCGGCCTCGCCGAACGCGAAGCCGAAGAGCCGGACGCGGGCCCAGGGGCCGCCGCTCGCCCCCGCCCGCCGCCACCAGCCGACGAGGCCCAGCCCCAGGTGGTGGGGGTCGCCCACCCGCCCCGAGAGCGTGCCCCGCAGCTCGACCCCGTAGCCCAGGCGGTGCCCGTCGAGGCGGTGCTCGCGGTGACCGTCGAGCCACAGGGAGGTGTGGTCCAGGCGCCCCGGATCGGCCGCCTCGGCGACGTGCACCGTGCGGTCGAGGCCCAGGCGCAGGCGCAGGCTGTCGTCGGTGCCCTGCCGGCTCCAGGCGCCCTCGCCGGTCAGCGCCAGCCGCCAGGCGGCCGGATCCTCGACCTCGGGCAGCGGGGCGTCCTCGATGGGGGCGTCGCGGGCGGGGTCGAGCGCGGCGGCCCGGGAGTCGTGGAAGCCGCCGAGGGCCACCCGCCCGCCCCAGCGCCCGGGGGGCGGCGGCGGCGGCCGGGCGTCGAGCGCGGCCAGCAGCGCCCGGGCCTCGTCGGCGACCACCCGCGCGCCCCGGGCCTCGACCTGCTCGAGCAGCATCCGGGCCCGGTCGCGGCGGCCGTCGGCCAGCGCCACCCGGGCCAGCAGCACCCGGGCCCGCATCGCGCCGGGCCACGCCCGCAGGACGTCGGCCGCGCAGCCCTCGGCCGCCCCTGGTGATCCGCTGCGCAGCAAGCGCTCGGCGTAGGCCAGCCGCAGCCCGGGGCGGGCCGGATCGGCGGCCAGCGCCCGGCGGGCCAGCTCGGCGCCGGGGTCGGCCTGCCGCGCCGCGATCGGGCAGGTCGACGACAGCCCCGCGACCAGCGCCAGCAAGGGCGCGAGCCCCCCCATCAAGCGGCCTCGGCGGTGACCCGTCCGGCCGACGTCGGGCCGGCGGGCAGGTCGATGGTGAAGCGGGCCCCGTCGACGGCCACCGTGCCCCCGTGGGCCTCGACCGCCAGCCGCACGAAGGCCAGCCCCAGGCCGGTGCCCCGCCCCCGGTCGAGGGTGCCGAACATCTCGAACACCCGGGCCACCCGCTCCGGCGGGATGCCGTCCCCCGCGTCCTGCACCGTCAGCCGCAGCCGGTCGGCCTCGACCCGGGCCACCAGCCGGATGGGGCTCTCGCCGTAATGCAGCGCGTTGGTCAGCAGGTTGAGCAGCACCCGCTCGAGCAGCCGCCGGTCGCCGATGGCGGTGGCGTCGTCGTCCTCGGGGCTCTCGATCTCGACCCGGAACCCGGACTGGGCGGCGAGCACCTCGATCGCCCGCAGCGCGTCGTCGATCAGATCGTCGACCACGAAGCGGGTCGGCTCCAGCTCGACCTTGCCGCTCTCGAGCCGGGCGACCATGAGCAGATCGGCGATCATCTCCATCAGCCCCTCGCAGCGGGCCTTGCCCTCGACGAGCAGCTCGTGGTCCTCCTCGTCGAGCTCGGCGGTCTCGAGCAGGCCGAGCAGCATGATCAGGTTCGACAGGGGGCCTTTGAGGTCGTGCACCAGCATGTGGGTCATCGCGTCGCGCATCTCCTCGGTCCGCCGCAGCGCGGCGTTGACCGCCCGCAGGTCGGTCTCCCGCTCGGCCACCGCCGCCGCCGCCGCGCGGAACGCCCGGCCCAGCTCGCGCAGCTCGCGGGGGCCGTCGAGCGGCACCGCCTCGGCGTCGGCGTAGCGCCCGCTCGCCAGCCGCTCGACGCCGCCCTTCAGCCGGCGCAGGGGCGCGGCGAGCGCCAGGGCGAGCAGCGCGGCGAGGGCCAGGGCCACCAGGGCGACGCTCACCGTGACCCGCACCGCGCCGGCCGCCAACTCGTCGCGCCGGGCTTGAACCGCCTCGGCCGAGAGGTGGATCCGGACCTGCCCGATGGGGGTGTGGAAGCCGTCGGGGTCGGGCGGCCCGCGCACCGGCACCACGACCGGATCGGCCCCCTCGACCAGCGGCCGGAAGTCGCGCTCGACCACCCTGCGCCCGGTGAAGTCGCCCACCTCGACCCGGGCCACGTCGCGCTCGGTCTCCATGCGCTCGACGATGGCCTCGACCCGCGTGCGCTGCCCCATCTCGAGCGGCCCGGCGAGCTGGGCCGAGAGCCCCCGGGCGATGGCCCCCGAGCGCAGGGTCAGGTCGCGCACGGTGTGGGCCGACTGCTGCTCGACGAGGAAGCCGGCCACCGCGGCGGCGGTGGCGGTCACCAGCACGGCGGCGAAGATCACCAGCCGGGCCCCCATGCCGGTGAGCCGTGCGATCATCGACCCTCGCGGTAGGTGTCCGGGTCGATGTCGTAGCGCTGCAACAGCTCCCAGAAGCTCTTGCGATCCTTGCCCGAGCGGCGGGCGGCCTGGGCCACCACCCCGTGGGACTCGGCCATCGCCGCCTGGCAGTACGCCTTCTGGAACGCGTCGACCAGGGCGTCCTTGGCCTCGCGCAGCGGCACCTCGAGGTCGACCTCGAGCACCTGACCGATGGTCGGGCCGTCATCCCGGGCGAAGGCCGGGAGCTGCCCGTCGAACTCGATGGACTCCGGCGTGATCTCGTCGCCCTCGGTCAGCCCGGCGAAGACCGCCGCCCGCCGGATCACGTTCTCCAGCTCGCGCACGTTGCCCGGCCAGCCGTGGGCGGTGAGCTTGGCCACCGTCGCCTTGTGGAAGGTCTTCGTCGGGCGGGTGGTGGTCGCCGCGAAGCGGTCGAGCAGGTGCTGGGCGATGAGCGGGATGTCGGTCTTGCGGTCGCGTAGGGGCGGGACGTGGATCGGGATCACGTTGAGCCGATAGTAGAGGTCCTCGCGGAAGCTGCCGTCGTCGACCATGCTGCGCAGATCCCTGTGTGTGGCAGCGATGATGCGCACGTCGACCTCGACCGTCTTGTTGCTCCCGACCGGGCGGATCTCGCCCTCTTGCAAGAACCGGAGCAGCTTCACCTGGAGCTTGAGCGGCATGTCGCCGATCTCGTCGAGGAAGAGCGTGCCCCCGTGGGCGTCCTGCACCAGCCCCGACTTGTCCCGTCGGGCGTCGGTGAACGCGCCCTTGACGTGACCGAACAGTTCACTGTCGAGCAGCTCGCCGGGCAGCGCCCCGCAGTTGACCGGCACGAACGGCTTCTCGGCCCGGGCCGACTGCTGGTGCAGCGTGCGGGCGACGAGCTCCTTGCCGGTGCCGGTCTCGCCGAGCACCAGCACCGGCACCTCGCTGCGGGCGGCGAGCGGCAGCCGGTCGAGCATCTGGCGGAAGGCGGGGGCCTCGCCGATCAGCAGCCGCTCGGGCTGGGTGCGGGCCAGCTCCCGGCGCAGGGTCTGGACCTCGTCCTCGAGCTCGGCCCGCTTGAGCACCCGGGCGATGCTGCGCTGCAGCGCGTCGCCGTCGATCGGCTTGGCGATGAAGTCGGTCGCCCCCTGGCGCATCATCTCGACCGCGGTGTCGACGCTGCTGTGGGTGGTCATGATGAGCACCGGCAGGGTGGGGTGCCGCCGACGGGTGATGCGCAGCAGCTCGTCGCCGTCGATGCCGCCCATGCGCAGATCGGTGAGCAGCAGGCCGACGCCGGTCTTGTCCATCAGCTCGAGGGCCGCCTCGCCCGATTCGGCGGTCAGGACCGGGAAGCCCATCGGCCGCAGCAGCCGGCGCACCAGCCGCCGGGCGAGCGGGTCGTCGTCGACGATCAGGATCGGGCGCTCGGGGTTCGGATCACGGGCCATGCCGGGGGCTCCTCGCGGGCGGACTGACGATCGGTATATCAGATCCGGGCCGGCTCGGGCGCGGGCCGCGGCGTGATCAGAAGCGGCCCGAGAGGACCGCGCCGCCGGGGCCGAGCCCCACCGTCGCCTCGCCCGTCGGCCCATCGCCCGAGCCGTCGTCGTCCCCGCCCCACACGATGAGCGCCACCCCGGTGACCAGCGCCGCCCCGGCGATCGAGGCGGCGACGACGGTCGTCGTGTCGTACAGCGCGACCCGATCGTGGGCCGCGTCCCACTCGCGGCCGGTGACGGCCCCGTCCCGGCTGGCGGCGGCGTCGAGCCCCAGGGTGTAGAGCACCGCGCCGCTCGCCCCGGCCACCGCCGCCGCGCCCAGCGCCACGTAGCCCCAGCCGTCGGCCCCCAGCCCCCGGGAGGCCCGGACCGGCGGCGGGGCGGGCAGCGGCGCCAGGGCCGCCTCGACCCGCAGGCCCTCCCCCGGCTCGACCTTCGCCGGCCGCCGCCAGCGGGCGTGGCCCGGCAGGTCGAGGATGAACGTGTGGGTCCCGGCCGTCACCCGGGTGACCAGCGGCGTCGTGCCCCGGGGGGTCGGCTCGCCCTGCACGGTGACCGTCGCGCCGGGGGGCGTCGTCTCGATGCGGACCGGCGGCTCGAGGCGGTCGATGACCTCCCGGGCGGCGCGGGCCTTGTCCGCCGGGGGGTCCGACTCGAGGAACTGCCGCAGGGCGGCCACCGCCTCGTCGTACTCGCCGAGCTGCTCGTAGACCAGCCCCTGGTTGGCGATGTAGCGGGGGTCGGGGTCCAACGTCCACGCGGCCTCGAGCCGCTGGAGGGCCAGCCGGTACTGCCTGGCGAGGTAGGCCTCGTCGGCCAGGGCCTTCTGCTCGGCGGCCCGGGCCCGATCTTCGGGGGAGGGCGCCTTCGCCTTCGCCTGCGCGGCCTCGGGCTGCGCTGGAGCGGGCGCGGCGCCGACCGCCGGGGGCAGGGCCAGCGCCGCCGCCACGCAGAGCGCAGCCCGGGTCACGCGCCGAGCACGCCTCACGGGCAGACCTCCAGCGAGCGGCAGCGATCGACCCCGTCCAGCGGGCAGCAGCCGACGCGCCCCGCCGGGCCCTCTGGACCGGCGGTCGCCGCCGGGCCGCAGCCGTCCAGCCGGCCGCCCGACCCGCCGACGCCCGGCGCGCCCTCGGCGAGGCTGTCGAGCACGGCGAGGTCGATCGCCTCGGGGTCGTCGAGCGGCGCCCCGTACGGGTTGGCGAAGCGCACCCCCACCCGGTCGAGCGCGGTCGGGTCATCGGGGTCGACGTCCGTCCGGCCGACCCGCAGCACCGCGAACGACGGGCCGCCGGCGCCGCCGCCCCCGTGCCCGCCGCAGCCGCCGTCGCCGCCCCGGCCGCCGTCGCCGCCCTGGCCGCACGCGAGGCAGGTGGGGTGCCCCACGCCCGACCCGCCGCCCCTCGTCGGCGACCCCTTCGCGCTGCGCGTCACCGACGACGCCGGCCGCCCGCTGCCCGGCCTGCCGCTGCGCATCGACGCGCGCGCGC
>JAUHYW010000139.1 GCA_030426085.1 bacterium
TCCGGATTCTGCGACACGAAGCTCTCTTTCGAACACCGCAATGCGGGCCTTGGGCGCCATCGGCACGTCGCGCTACGCCGCTTCCCCGGGTGCTGCTAGATCGAGCTGGGGCGGGGCGGCGACGCGGAACCCGAGCCAGTGGAACCGGACGGCCGGGTGCCACCAGCTCCGGTAGGCCGACCGGGCGAGGCGGGCGTCGTCGACGAACGACCCACCGCGGAACACCCGGACCACCCCGCGGGGCGGACCGGCGGGGTCGAGCTGCGGGTCTGCGGAGTAGCTGTCGCCCCAGTCGGCGGTCCACTCGTCGACGTTGCCGTGCATGTCGTACAGGCCCCACGGGTTCGCCGGCTTCTCCCCCACCGGGTGGGCCGAGTCGCCGCTGTTCCCGTTGTACCAGCCGACCCGAGCCAGGTCCGCCTCCCCGTCTCCCGACCAGTAGCGCGTCGTCGTGCCCGCCCGACACGCGTACTCCCACTCCGCCTCCGTCGGCAGCAGGCACCCGGCCCACGCCGCGAACAGGTACGCCCGCCACCACGAGACTCCCGTCACCGGGTGCCGCCGACCGCCCAGGCACTCATGCGCCGGGTCGAACGCCCGGTATTGCGCTCGCGTCACCGGCGTCGTGCCCAGCCGGAAGCCCCGAGTCAGCGTCACTCCGTGCTGCGGCCCCTCGCCGTCCCATCGGCCCTCCTCGTCGGCCGGGCTGCCCATCATGAAGCCGCCCGGCGCGATGTCGACCATCGGCAATACGAAGTCGGGGCCCGGCAGCGACTTGCCCGCGGCGCCGAAGAACGCCGCCCGCTCGAGCGCCGCGCCGATGCCTTCCAGCGCGTAGTGGGCGAAGGCCAGCCGGTCGAGGTCGAGCCTGGGCTCGACGCGCGCCATCACCGCTGCGGACGCCTCGCCGCTCGGGAAGCGCGCCAGAAGCTGCAGCAGCCAGTCGCCGTCCCAGGCGTCGACCGGCATCGACCACGCCAGCGCGACGGCGGTGTCGACCGGCAGCCCGGTGAGCTCGGGCAGGATCCGCAGCGCCAGTTCGGCGCTGTCGGCGACGACGCCGCGCAGCGTGGCGAGCGGGTCGGGCAGCAGCGCGCAGGCGACGCCCAGGGTCTCGCCCCAGCGGCCGAGGTGCTCGTCATCGCCCGCCACCTCGGCGAGGCGCTGGGCGACATGGTCTGCGCCGCGCTCGACGAGGGCCTCGGCGGCCAGCCGCTCGCGCAGGCTGCGGTGCAGGTAGCGCCAGTGGCGATCGCTGCCGTCGTGGGGGCCGATGATGCCGGTGCGCACGGCGAGGTCGTCGAGGAAGGCCGCGCCGTCGGTCCAGCGCTGCGACAGCGCCATCTCGAGCGCGGGCGACGCGTCGAGGGTGGCGTCGAGCGCTTCTTCGACCACGGCTCGGCGCCACGACTCGCCCCCGATCTCGGTCAATGCGAGGGCCAGCTCGCGGTTGACCGCGTGCGCCGTCCGAAGGCCGTCGCCCAGGCCCAGCGGCGTCACCCGATGACCCCGTTCGAAGAGCAGGTCGAGCGCCTGGCGGAACAGCTCGGCCCGGGTCGGCGGCACGTCGATGTCGCCCTGGTCTTCGACGATCTTGGCGACCAGCGACAGCAGCAGCGGGTTGCCCGCCGCCTCGCGCAGCGCCGGCCGGTCGGTCATCTGCGCCCAGACCGCCTGCCCCCGGTCGTCGCCCAGCCACCGCTGGAGCAACGCCCGCTGGCGAGCCGCGTCGAGCGGCAGCAGGCGGACCGCCGTGAAGGCGCCGAGTCGGGGCGCGCCGATGGGCCGGCTCGTCACCGCGATCACCGCCCGGGGGCAGCCGCCTGCGAGGGTCTCGATCCGCTCGCGGGTCGCGGCGACCCGGTCGGGCGCGACCTCGTCGAAGCCGTCGAGCAGGATCCACAGGGCAGCGTCTCCCCGGGCGCGCGCTCGCAGCTCGGCCGCGAGCGCGCCCGCGCCGTCGCCATCCTCGGCGCGGTGAGCGACGAAGTCGAAGAGGTCGACCGGCGCGGCGGCCCACTCGGCGAGCGGCGCGAAGACGCAGGTGACCGGGCCCGCGCGGCGGGCCATCTCGGTCGCGAGGTAGCGGGTGACGGTCGACTTGCCCGAGCCCGGCTCGCCGAGGATCAGCCACCGCCCGGCGCCGCCGAGCCGCCCCGCGAGCAGATCTTCCAGCGTGCCGCCCAACCGCCGCTCCGGGTTCGGCCCGTCACGGTCGGGCTTCGGGGCGAACTCGAGCTGTACGAACGTCGCCTCGAGGAGAGCCGGCTCGTCGGTGTCGCAGAAGAAGGGCACCGCGAAGCCGTACGCGTCCCGGAGCCAGCGCTGGTAGCGGGCGATGGGATCGCGCGCGGCCGTCGGCGCCCGGGCCGTGAGCAGATCGACGGGCTGAGCGGCTGTCGGCCGGCCATGCACGCCGAGCGCCGCCAGCGCGGCGAGGATGAGGCAGGCCCGGTGGCGCCGCGGCTCGTCGGGGTCGGCGCTGCTCCACTTCAGCCCGATCGGCGCGAAGCCGAGCAGGTGGCGGGCCCACTGTTCGCGTTGGTCGGGGATCTGCTCGAACCACGCGTCGCGCCACGGCGTGATCAGCCGCACGGCGCGCTCGACGGCGTCCGATGAGGGGAGGTTCGCCGGGTCGAGGCCGACGAGGCGCGCGGCGACCTGGACCTGCTCGTCGGCCGTGAGCCGGTCGGCGAGCACGTTGCGGAAGAGCGATCCCACCAGCCGGGCGATGTCGGTGCCGAGCGGCGCCGGCTCGGATCCGCCGTAGTCGATGAGCATCGGCCCGCCGCCGGCGACGTGCACGTTGCCCGGATGCAGGTCCCCGTGGGCCGGGGCGACGATCACGTCGGGGAGGCCGCGCAGGTCGCTGGCCGAGACGCCGAGCGGGGCGGGCGCGAGCCACGGGCCGACGCGCACGGCGTCGGCGTCGAGCGTCACCGCGCAGCCCGCGGCCTTCGCCCGCTCGCGGTAGACCTGCACCCGCAACTCGCCCACCCGGCCCCGGCGGACCCAGAGCCCTACGGTCTGGCCCGCGCGCAGCGTCGCCAGCGGCGCGCGGGCCGACGTCTCGGGCGCGAGGCACAGCGTGAGGCGGGTGTCGTCGTCCCGCACGTAGAGCCGCCCGCCCCAGGTGCCGAGGACGGCGAGCTGGGGCCGGCAGAGGTGGTCGGCTTCGAGGCCGCCGGCGCACCACGCGCTCAATACGGCCGGGTTGGTCACCGCCGAGAGGAAGCCGTCGAGGTCCGCCCGGTCGTGGCGGTCGTGCAAGATGGGATAGCCCACCGAAGAGTGGCGATCGACGTGGTCGATGGCCACCTGCACGTCGGGCAGCCAGCGCGACTCGTAGTGATCCACCAGCCGCTCGCCGAAGTCGCGCCGGGGCGCGTCGACCAGCCCCCGCAGGGCGATGGCGAGGCGCCGGGGGCAGTCGTCGGGCCAGGGCACGGCGAACACCGGCGCGTCGAAGGCATCGCGGACCAGCTCTTCGAGCGCGCGGCTCTCGTCGGCCACGGCCGCCTGATCGGGCACGTAGCGGTACGCGATGGCGCTGACGTCGTCCCCGGCTGCGCGGAGCTGCGCGGCGGTCGCGTCGGGCTCGATGAGGTTGGCGAAGACGCTGGTGGCGGTGATGTGGTCGCGCAGCTCCACGTAGCGCTCGACCTCGGCGAGCAGCGCCGGGGCGTTGTCGAACTTGAAGACGTAGCGGCACGAGGCCAGGGCGGCGGGCGTCTTGAGGTGCTCGACGAGCAGCACCCGGCTGCCGCTCTTGCCGTCGGTGAAGGCCTTGAGCGCGCGCAGCCGGCCGGTGAGGCCCAGCACCCGGGCGAGCGTGCGGGCCTGGTTGGCGCGGTGGTCCTCCGGCTCGACGTCGGCGAAGTCGATGGTGAGGCTGGTCATCGGGGACACCATGCCGAGACCCGGCGGGCCCGGAGCGTGCGCCCGGCCGGTGCCCGTCGTGACGGGCGGGCGACGTACATCGGACGTATGCCGATGTACGTCCGATGTACGCTCGACATACGTCGAGGGTCGGAAAACGACCCTCGACGACGCAATCCCGTCGACGCCCTATCCATCAAGATATAGATCGAGCTGGGGCGGGGCGGCGAGGCGGAACCCGAGCCAGTGGTCCCGGTCGGCCGGGTGCCCCCAGCCCCGGACGGCCGACCGGGCGACGCGGGCGTCGTCGTCGAACGACCCACCGCGGATCACCCGGTCCACCCCGCGGGGCGGGCCCGACGGGTCGGTCTGCGCGTCGGCCACGTAGACGCCGTGCCAGTCGGCGGTCCACTCGTCGACGTTGCCGTGCATGTCGTACAGTCCCCACGGGTTCGCCGGCTTCTCCCCCACCGGGTGGGTCGAGCCGCCGCTGTTCCCGACGTACCACCCGACCCGTGCCAGGTCCGCCTCCCCGTCTCCCGACCAGAAGCGCGTCGCCGCGCCCGCCCGGCACACATACTCCCACTCGGCCTCTGTGGGCAGCCGGCACCCGGCCCACGCCGCGAACAGGCGCGCCCGCCACCACGACACCTCCGTCACCGGGTGCCGCGGTCCGCCGGGACACGCGTGCGCCGGGTCGAACGCCCCGTACTGGGCCCGCGTCACCGGCGTCGTGCCCAGCCGGAAACCACTGGTCAGCGTCACCCGGTGCTGTGGCCCCTCGTCGTCCCATCGACCCTGCTCGTCGGCCGGGCTGCCCATCATGAAGCAGCCCGGCGCGATGTCGACCATCGGCAATACGAAGTCCGAGCCCGGCAGCGGCTTGCCCGCGGCGCCGAAGAACACCGCCCGGTCGGGCGCCGCCCTGATGCCTTCCAGCGCGTAGTGGACGAAGGCGAGGCGGTCGAGCCCCGATTCTGGCTGCACGAGCCCCATCAGCCGCCGCGCCGCATCCGCCGCGTCGGGCCAATCGCGGGCCAGGGTCAGCAGGTCGTCGCCGTCCCAGCCGGGGGTCTCGACGAGGAAGTCGAGCGCCGCCTGGGGCTCGACGCCCTCGATATCGGGCAGCACGCGCAGGGCCAGCGGCGCGCTGAGCGCCCGCAGGCGAACGAGCAGGGGCAGCGGCGCGGGCGACAGCGCGCAGGCCATCGCCAGCGTCACGCCCCAGCGCCCCAGCTCTTCACGGTCGTCGCCGACGGCTTCGGCCCGCGCGCAGATGGTTCCTTCGCCGTTCGTCGCGAGCGCCTCGGCGGCCAGGCGCTCGCGCAGGCTGCGGTGCAGGTAGCGCCAGTGCGCGGCGGGCCCGTCGTGCGGGGCGAGGATGCCCGAGGCGTGGGCGATCTCGTCGAGGCAGCGGCGCTCACCGCCGCATGTCTTCAGCGCGGCGGCGATCTCGGGATCGCCCGCGACCGCGCGCAGCCGCCGGGCGATGTGCGGACGGGCCCACTCCTCGTCGCCGCCGGCTTGCAGGTCGAAGCTCAGCGGCGCGAGCACGTCGCGGGCGGCGTCCGGCTGGGACACGCCGCCCGCTTCGTCGGTGCAGCCCCGCTCGAGCAACACCTCGATCGCTTTGCCGAACAAGCGCATCCGGCTGCGCGGCACGCCGCCCCCGTCCCGCGCCACGTGGGCGATGAGCGTCAGCAGCAGCGGGTTCCGGGCGCCGGTGGCCAGCCGGGGGCGGCGCGCGATCTCGTCGAGCGTGCGCTCGACCCGCTGGGGGTCGACCAGCCACCGGGTGAGGAGCTGGCGCTGCTGGGTGTCGGTCAGCGGGCGGACCCGGGCCGTTCGGAAGCAGGCGGCGGGGCTGTGATAGCCCACCGGGCGGGCGAAGACGGCGATGCGCGCCGCGGGCAGCTCGGCGGCGAGGCCGGCGATCGCTTCGCGGATCCGCGGCTGGGCGTCCCCCGACACCTCGTCGAGCCCGTCGAGCAGGATCCACAGCCGCTCGGGGTGGGACCGCAGCAGCGAGACGAGGCCGGCGGCGGCGTCGCTGTCGACCGACTCGAGGTCGGCGGCGGCGAGGGCGAACGGGTCGCGGTTCTCGCGGGCGAGGCGGGCGAGGCACACGAAGACGGGGATGGGCGCGTCGCGCTCGGTGCGCCCGGCGAGCTCCCACGTGAGGCGGCGGGCGAGGGTCGACTTGCCGGCGCCGGGTTCGCCCAGGATGGCCCAGCGGGGCCCCGTGCACAGCAGATCTTCGAGCGTCAGTGACCGCCGCCGGACCGGGTCGATCTCGGGCGCGCCGTCGCCCCTCTCGGTAGTGACGTCGAGCTGCACGAAGACCTCTCGCAAGAGGTCGTGGCCGCTGCCGCGGAACAGGGGCGCGAGCTGCTCGTGCACCGCGCGCAGGCGACGGCGGTAGGCGTCGAGCACGGGCTCGACGACCGGCCGGGGAGCGCTGGGCGTCGCCTTCGGGATCGGCCGGGGTGTCGGCAGCGCGTACTCGACGAACGGGCGTCCGTCGGGCAGGAGCGCGCTGTCGTGGCCGAAGGTGCCGTCCTGGCGCACGAGGCGCGGCCACAGGCGCACCACGAGCCGACCATCGGCGGTGCGCAGGACGGCACCGAGCGTGTATCCCGCAGGTCCATCGGCCGCGAACGGGCGGGCGGCGACGGCGATGGCGCGGGGCCCGGCCCCGCTCTCCACGAGCGCGCTGCCGGCCTCGACCGCGCCGTGCAGGTGCAGGTGCGCCGAAGCGGTCAGCGGGCCGGCCCGCACCGCGTCGCGCAGCCACTCGGCGGTCAACGGGTGGTGGCTCAGCGTGATGATGATCTCGTCCGCCTCACGGCCATCGAGCACCACCGAGACCGGCACGCTGCCGAGTTGCAGCCGCTTCGCGTCCTCGGCGCCGGTGGCGAGGAGCGCGGTGTCGAGGCCCAAGAGCCGCACGGCGAGCCCGGCCGCGGCCGGGAGCCGGTTGGCCCACCACAGCGCGCGCGTGCAGCGAGCGAGCCGGGCAGCGCAGCGGTCGAACTCGGCGCGGCGCGCCTCGAACGCGGCGCGGGTCGCCTCGTCGCTCAGCGCCGCGTCGATGGGCGCGCCGTCGCGAAAGGACGCCAACGCCCACTGGAGCGGCCCGGCAGGCGGCGCGTGGTCTCGGTCGCCGGGTACGGCGAAGATACGATTCGGCTCGATCGCGGTGGCCTTCGCGAGAGTCGACAGCGTGTCGAACGCGTTGTCGTACGCCGCCTTCGACGGCACCGCGGCGAGGTCGCCGGTGATCATCACCGTGCGCGGGCGCGGCCTCGGTTGCTCGGCGGTGGGGCCGGCGAGCAGGTCGCGGGCGAGGGCGTCGAAGCGCAGCGTGTGGCCGGGCGCGGCGGCCGGCCCGAATGCCGGGTCGGTCAGGTGGACCCAGGTGAACAGCGCATCGGCGGGTGTGGGATGGGCGCGAGCCATGTCCGGCGAGCATAGATCGGCGTGACTCCGGTGGCCAGAGGCCGGGCGGAGCCAGCCGGAGTCATGCCGGGTGTACCTGAGCCCCTTCAGACGGGGCCATGGCTACGGTTCGTTGGGTCAGCATACCCAGGCGATGTCTCCGGTCCGAGGGGGCGAGCGCCCTGGGCCGACGTGCTCGCTGCCGCCGAGGCCGGCCCCCGAGCGGCGGGAACAACGCGCTCGCGGAACACGTCGGCAAGCGCGACCGGCCCCAGGCTGCCGCCTTCTCCGGACGAGACCACCCCATCCCCCGCCCGGCGTTCACTCACGGGTCCGCGGCGGCCGGCGTGCTGCTCAACGACGCCAACGCCGCCAGCCGCGCGGCGTGGCAGGCGCTGGTCGACAAGGCCGAGGCCGACACCGCCGTGGCCGACGCCTGGGGTCGCTGGGCCGCGCTGGTGCCGTTCGCCGACGACCCGCTGCCCGAGGCGCTCACCGCTGAGAGCGCGCAGCCTTCGCCGATTGGGAGACGGCGTCGGCCGGCGAGCGGGCGACGTGCCGGCGCGTTCTCCTTGTCGTGCGCGAGGGCCTCATCGACGCGGTGCCGAATGTCGCCGAGCGCCTGCTGACGATGGGGATCGGGCGGGAGAATGAGGCTGAAGTGTCGAGGCGCGGTATCGGGGTGGCTGTGCCCGAGCGGAAGCCAGTCGGCGAGTGGCCAGACGCGACGTGATCGAGATCCGGCGTTTCGCGGTGCTGGGCCCCGGAGCGCAGCACGTCATCCCCGGGGGGCTGACCGCTACTGCCCATCTTCATCGGGCGCGTCCCCCGACACGCCCCGTCGCCGACGATCAGCCGAGCTGGCAGCCGCGCCCCGCTTCCGCCTCGGGGCCTCGACCCCCCGGCACGTCCACCACAGCGCGTCCCGCGCGCGGTAGATCTGCTGCCGACTGGCCCCGGTGAGTCGGGCCGCCTCGGCGACCGAATACCCCAGCCCCACCAGCCGCAACGCCCGGACCCTCGGCACCTCGCCATCGAGCAGCGCCAGGACCTCGCCCAGCTCGACGGCGAGATCGGCCCTGGCGGGCACCGCCCGGTCATCGACCTGCAGCGACGTGCACCGACCGGTGTGCCGCCGCTCCGCGTCATGCAGATCACCCGCCCGCCAGTGGATCCACTTGACCAGCATCGACCGCAGGTTGGGCCGGCGGTCGGGGTCGAGGCCCGCGCGGAAGCGGAGCAGCAGATCGGGGATGAGCGTGACCGCCTCGTGGAACGCGTCCCGCAGGTTCTCCCGGTGACGTTCGTCGGAGACGACCAGCGAGCCGCCCGCCTCGCGCGTGAACCAGCGGTAGATCTCGGCCTTGGCCGGCCCGAGATCGCAGCGGGTCGCCAACCCGAGCAGGCCGGCCGCGTAGCTCTGCTGTGCCCGGGGCCACGGCGCCCGCTCCAAGCGCAGGACGACGTCGAGTAGCTGCTCGGCGATGGCGTCGGTCCGCCGCAGCCGCGGGGCCGGGAACGGCTCGCCCTGGCCCATCAGTGCGGCGTCCCTGCGGGGGAACTGCTCCGGCCACCGCCGGGCACCTCTCCGGGCAGCCGGATCTCGACCCCCCGGTCGATGAGCAGGTCGAGCACCTCGGCCCGCCACGCGGGGTGGTCGACGGCGGGCACGCCGAGCAGCCCGTCGGCCCCCGCGACGCCGGGGATGGACTCCACCGCCGACCACAGGATCGCGACGGCGAGCAGGTCGCGCACCCGGGCCCGAAGCAGCTCGGCCATCTCGGTCGACCGGAGCCCGCCGAAGACGGCGATGAACCGCTCCATGTCGAGGTCGAACTCGGCCGGCTCGACCCCTTCGATCGTCGCGGTGATGCGGTCGAACGCCCGGGTCACCGCCGAGCGGTGCCGTCCGTCGGGGAAGAGGTCGGCGATCGGCGCCGCGAGGGCCTCGCCGACCCGCGCCAGGGCGTGGGCCTGGGCGTAGGTGAAGGTGATCTGGATGGGGAAGATGGGCATGTCGTCCTCCGGCTTGCCCCTGGTCACCGCCGAGCGGCAGGGGGTTGTGGACGGCCCGCCACCACGGCTCGGGCACGTATCGAGGCCAGACTACCGACTCCGGCGCACGATGTGAATCTGTTTGCAGACAGATATGTCCATGCTAACGGCTACATCAGCCGGGATATCGCGTCAAGCGTGGCGCAAGTACCATGTGCGGTCATGGATGACCCACGAATCCTCGCCGACGACGCCCTCGCCCGCGTTCGCAAGCGTCTGGCGATGCGCATCGAGGAGACGGGCATCTCGACCGCCAAGCTCGCCCGTCGAGCGAAGGTCTCGCCGCGGACCATCCAGCGCTTGCTGAACGAGCCGAATCGCGACGTCTACGTGCGCACCATCGCGGCGCTCGCGGCCGTGCTGTTGATCGACGTGAAAGACCTCTTCGAGCCGCTGCCGCCCGAGATGGCTGAGGAGTAGCCGTGCAGGCGCCGGTGATGACCTCCTGCCCCGGCTGCTGGGGGTATTTCACGAGCACAGCGCAAGTCAGCGGCGCGATCACCGCTCACAAAGAAACTGCGCAACACCGACCGCGACTGATCGATGAGACCTCCGACCAGATCGGAGGTCGAGATGGGCCGGACGCTCAGATTCCAGACGAGCGACTTCGAAAGCGTGGAGCTGACGTGGCGCTGCCTGCAAGGCAGGTTCCTGCTGCGCCCGGGGCCGGAGGCGAACCGGCGCATGCTCGGAGTCATCGGCCAGGCCATGCGGTTGTTCGAGGGCGACGTCCGGCTCTACTTCGCCGGGGGGACCTGCAACCACATCCACATCGTCGCCGCCTTCCGCAGCGCCGAGGTCAAGGCCGCGTGGACGTGCCATGTGCGGACCAACCTGTCGAAGGAGCTGGGCGACCTCTACGACTGGCGGGGCTGCCACTGGGAGCGCCGGTCGACCGACATCCCGATCCTCGACGAGGCGACGCTGCTCGATCGGCTGGTCTACCTCGCCGGACAGACGACGAAAGCCGGGCTCGTTCGGCGCGCGATCGAGTGGCCGGGGGTGCCGTGGATCCAGGCGGTGACCGAGGGCAGGCCGCTGGTCGGGGTCTGGTACGACCGGACGCGGCTGTACCGGCTGCGCATGGCGTGGGAGGCTCGGCCGAAGGGCAAGCGCGGGCCGCGACCGGTGCTCGCCGACGTTGCGGAGGCGCGGACCGTCGAGCTGTCGCCGCCGCCGATGTGGGCCGAACTGGCCGAGGCCGAGCAGCGGGGCCGGTGGTGCGAGGTGATCGAGTCGGCCGAGGCGCGCTACCCAGCTCCGGCGCGGGTGCTCGGGCCGGGAGCGGTGCTGCGGGTCAAGCCGCACGACCGGCCGGAGAAGAGCAAGCGCAGCCCGGCTCCGGCGGTGCATGCCAGCAGCCGCGCGCAGCGGCTCGAGTGGCGCGCGGCGTACAGGGCGTTCGTCGAGACGTACCGGGCAGCAATGCAGGCGCTGCTCGCGGGGGTCGAGGCGTGCGGATTCCCACCCGAGGGATGCCGGCCGGTACGGATAGCGCCAGGGCCCGGCGGGTAGTGGTCGCCGAGACCGACCGGTTCGGTCACGACGCAGGTGTTGATGGCGTTCTCGGCGCAATTGGCGACGTGCGCCTCTTCCCGCCCGCCGAGACCGTCGAGGTGGCCCGTCGACGCCTCCGAGCGCCCGAAGGGGCCCGAAAGCGGGCCAGGAGGGCGTCAAACGTATGCACCGCTGGTTCAGAGTCGGGCCACGTCGCCATCATCGAGCTGTAAGCCCTCCGCGAACCCCAGCAGGCGAACGGGTGACCGAATCCGGTTCTGGACGCCCTCCGGACGTGAGCCTCAGGCGGCGGCAGCTCGTCGCCGGACCTCGGCCCAGCGGTGGGGCATGAGCGC
>JAUHYW010000140.1 GCA_030426085.1 bacterium
GTCGGCGCTGAACTGGACGGCGTCGAGCTGCGCGCCGGGGTCGAGGTGGTAGCCGACGCCGGCCTCGCCGACGATGGGCACGTTCATCCGGTGCAGCAGCGCGATGTCGCGGTAGATGGTGCGGGGCGAGACCTGGAAGTGGTGGGCGAGCTGGTCGGCGTTGGTGCGGGCGTTGCTGCGCAGGATGCGCACGATCTCGGTCAGGCGGTGGTTGCGGTGCATCGGGGCCTCCTCGTCGGGGTGTCGGGCTCGGTTCGTCGAGCGTGCATCCCCGTTGTACCGCCCCCCTGCTGACACCCCTGTGTCAGCAGATCCGGCCGCCCGTCGTTTTTCTGCTGGCCGCCGCGGCGCCGGGGTCGTCGGCCCGGCTTCGAAATGCAGAGAGCCGCAGAGGTGACCCCCTGCGGCTCCCGGCGCGTCCCGCGGGACCCGGTCAGGCGGTGGCCTTGAGGGTCAGCAGGATCGCGATGACGAACGCGTAGATGACCAGCGACTCGATGAGCGCCAGGCCGAGGATCATCGGGCCCTGGATCTTGCCGGCGGCGCCGGGGTTGCGGGCGATGCCCTCGAGGGCGGCGGCGGCGGCCCGGCCCTGGCCGAGCGAGCCGCCGAAGGCGGCGATGCCGATGGCGAGGCCGGCGGCGATGGCGATCCAGCCGGCGTCGCCGGTGCCGGCGGCCTTCTCGGCGGCGTCCTGGGCCAGCGCGGGCGCGGCCATGAAGGCGGTGAACAGGAAGCTGAGCTTGGCGATGAACCGGTTCATGTCGGTCCTCTCCTCGGTGGTGTGCGCTCGCTCGGCAGCCGGTGATCGGGTCCACCCGTGGACGCGGATCCCTGCCTCTCTCTCTCTACCGACCCCACATCCCGTCGGGGCGCGGCCACCGGACACGGTCGACCAGTGCTTCGCGAGTCGCGTTTGCGGTGCCGGCTATAGGCCGCCGGCGGGCGAAAATCAATCAGATTCGGAGGGCGAAGGGCGACCGCTCAGTGGTGGTGGTCGATCTTCTCGATGGCCATGCCGATGTAGACGGTGCTCAGCAGGCAGAAGACCAGGGTCTGCACCAGGCAGACGATGACCCCCAGGCCCATGATGGCCACCGGCACGATCAGCTTGGTCAGGTCGAGGAAGTTCACCACCGCCATGTGGTCGCCGATCATGTTGCCGGCCAGACGCAGCGAGAGGCTGGCCGGGCGGGCGAGGTGGCCGATGACCTCGATGACGAAGATGAGCGGCGCGAGCGCGAGCACCGGCCCGGCCATGTGCTTGAAGTGCTCCACCCCGTTGACCTTGAACCCGTAGTAGTGGGTCGCGAAGAACACCAGGATCGAGCAGGCGAAGGTGGTGTTGAGCGACTCGGTCGGCGGCAGGAAGCCGGGGATGAGCCCCATGAAGTTCGAGAACAGGATGATGAAGGCGAAGGTGCCGATGAACGGCAGGAAGGTCTTCGCCGCCGCCGGCCCCATGACCTGGCCCATCTCCTGACGGGCGTAGTCGAGGATGCCGTCGACGAAGCCCCGCAGGCCGAACTTGCGGGCCGGCACGATGCCCGCCTCGCCCGAGGCCCGGTTCTTGTACATCACCCCGACGATCACCAGCAGGATGGCCACCAGGATGAGCCCGGTGACGTGGGGCATGCGGTGCATCTCGGTGCCGAAGAGGAACCCGTGACCGTCGTTGGTCAGGTTCTCGACGAGCGCGTGATCGAGCTCGCGCACCCCGGGGATGAGGTGCAGCCAGGTCTCGTGATCACCGATCTGCGCGGCGTTCTGTACGTCGGCCATCGAACCACTCCGTCAGACGGCGTCGCCGTCCTCCTGCGTGTCGGACGGGTCGGCTTCGCCGCCCATCCCGTGTCCGCTGATGGTGATCGCCACCACCAGCACCGAGAATCCCGCCATCAGCGCGATGGCGTCGAGCCCGGCGACCGCGATCAGGGCGTAGAGCACCCCGAACAGCACGCCGAGCTTCACGATGAACAACCCGGCCGCGGCGCCCTGCCGCCGGCTCTCGATCATCGAGCCGACGAGCCGCCGCTGGGCCCAGAAGTTCACCAGCGCGAGCGCCACCCCGGCCGCGGCGCCGAGGGTGATGGCCCACGAGCGCCAGAAGAGGCTGCCGGCGATGACCGCCAGCCCGAACAGGCCCGACCGGAGCATGACCCGGTCGAGCATGCTGCGGGTCGCAGGCTCGCGTTCGCTCACTCGCTCTCACTCCGCTCGCCGCGGCCCCGGTTCAGGACCGCCAGCGAGCGCCAGACCAGCCGCGCCGCCGCCGCGCCGCCGAGCACCACGCCGCCGAGCAGGCCCCAGGGGCCGGTCTCGTAGCGGCTGTCGAGCCACCAGCCGGCGAAGACCCCGATGCCGACCGCCGCGCCCATCTCGAGCCCCAGGCCCGAGAAGCGGATGACGGTGGCCAGGAAGCCGGGCTCCCCCGGGCCGTCGCCGTCGCTCACGCGATCAGCGCCTCCTCGGCGGCCTTCAGCGTCTGCTCGATCTCGTACGGGCCGTGGGCCGCCGAGAGGAACCACGCCTCGTAGCCGCTCGGCGGCAGGTAGATGCCCCGGTCGAGCATCGCCCCGTGGAACCGGCCGAACTTCTCGTGATCGCACGCGGCGACCTCGGTGAAGTCCCGCGGCGCCTTCTCGGCGAAGAAGACCGTCATCATGGTGCCGACCCGGGTCACCACCGCGGTGACCCCGAGCTTCTCGATCAGCGCCTCGAGGCCGGCGTGCAGCGCGGCCGCGGCGTCCTCGACCTTCTGGTACGCCCCCGGCTCTTCGAGCAGGGCCAGCGTCGCGAGGCCGGCGGCGGTGGCCAGCGGGTTGCCGCTGAGCGTGCCGGCCTGATAGACCGGGCCGGTCGGCGAGACCTGCGACATGTACTGCTTCTTGCCGCCGTAGACCCCCACCGGCAGGCCGCCGCCGACGACCTTGCCCAGGCAGGTCAGGTCGGCTTCGATGCCGAAGAGGTCCTGGGCGCCGCCGCGGGCGACCCGGAAGCCGGTCATCACCTCGTCGAAGATGAGCAGCGCGCCGTGGGCCCGGGGCACCTCTTCCAGGGCCTTCAAGAATTCGTCGGTGGGGCGGATGACGCCCATGTTGCCGGTGACCGGCTCGACGATGACCCCCGCCAACTCGTCGCCCCGCGTGTCGAAGAGGCGCTTCAGGGCGTCGGCGTCGTTGAACGGCAGGGTGTGGGTGTGGCGGGCCAGCGACTCGGGCACCCCGGGGCTGCTCGGCTGGCCGAAGGTGGCCAGCCCGCTGCCGGCCTTGATGAGGAAGCTGTCGGCGTGGCCGTGGTAGCAGCCCTCGAACTTCACGAAGCCGTCCCGGCCGGTGACGCCCCGGGCGACGCGCAGGGCCGACATGCAGGCCTCGGTGCCGCTCGACACCATGCGCATCATCTCCATCGAGGGGAAGAAGCGGCGCACGGCCTCGGCCATCTCGACCTCGGCGGCGGTGGGCGCCCCGAAGCTGGTGCCCCGCCCGGCGGCGGCGCAGATGGCGGCGACGACCTGGGGGTGGGCGTGGCCCAGGATCGCGGGGCCCCAGGTGCAGACGTAGTCGACGTAGCGGTTGCCGTCCTCGTCGACGAGGTACGCCCCCTGGGCGCTGGCGATGAACGGCGGCACCCCGCCGACCGCCCGGAACGCGCGCACCGGGCTGTTGACCCCGCCGGGCATCAGGCCGCGGGCGGTCTCGAGCAGGCTCTTGCTGCGGTCGTGGGCGCGCGCCATGGGGTGCTCCTCGGGTTGCGGTCGGCTCCCCGAACGGGTCGGGGCCCGGTCGAGGCGGGGTTGGGTATCACGAACGGGGGCCGGGCGGCAACCCCCGGCGGCGCGAGGGCGGGGGCGCGGCGACGGCCGACCGGCTCGGGGGGCCGCTTGCGCCTCGGGGAACAGGTCACCTACAGTTCCGCGGTGCCGGGCGGTACGAGGCCACCCTGCGACACCCACCGTAAGGACCCGGCAAGAAACAACTCGGGGCTGCGACCGCCATCTCGACCCCCATTCGCCGCTTACCTCCTCGCGCACTTCCTTGACGCACCTCCTGGTGCGCCTTCGTCGTGCGCTGCGGGGGCGCTGGCGACTGGGGGCCGATCTGGCGCCCTCGCCTGGCCGAGTTGTTTCTTGCCGGGCCCTAAAGGAGCACCAGTATGGGCAAGGTCACGCTGTTCGTCTCGCTCTTGTTCGTCGTCGCGGGCGGCGTCCCGATCGGCGATGCCGCCGCGGCGCCCGCGCCGCGCAGTGACGTGGACTGGCACGACTCCGGCTTGTTGTGGCTGGACCTCTTCGTGCGGGAGCAGCCGGGGCAGGACCCCACCCCGCACGTCACCTCCAGCGTCTTCCAGCGGGGGCTGGGGTTCTACGAGATCCACACCGCGTGGTGGTCGGGCACCGAGTGGGTGCAGCACCACGTCCGCGAGGGGCTGCTCGAGGCGGCCTCGGCGGTGAGCGACTGGCGGCCGGGCGCCGGGCCCGGCGACTACCAGATCGTGTATGCCTTCCACGGTGACAGCGACCCCCGCGAGCTGCGGTGGGGGACCTGGGACGTCGCCACCAATGCCTGGGGCAACGAGCACGCGTTCGGCGAGGCGGACGTCACCATGCCGCCGGCCCTCGCCATCCGCAATGACGGCTCGCCGGCGGTCGCGTGGTACGGCACGCCCGGCGGTCTGGCGCTCGACACCTATTACGCCCGGTGGAGCGAGGTGACCCCGGTCGGGGTCACCGATCTGACCCTCGTCCCGTCGTGCACCGGCGGCTACCCCACGCTGCGGCTCAACGCCAACGACTCCGACTTCATCCAGGTGAGCTGCCGCGACGACAAGGGGATCGGCCACTTCGACATCGTGCACGTCGCCGGTGACGCCTCGGTGCCCGCGCTGGCGCCGACGGTCGTCTTCGGCGACGCCGACGCCGACGCGTGGCAGTTCCCGTCGATGGATCTGTTCGCCGGGCTGCCGGTCGTGGTGGCCCACAACGCCGACACCGAAGAGACCTGGCTGCGCATGTACTTCGGCGGCGCCTGGCAGGCGCCGGTCCTGCTGTTCACCGGCGTCCCGGTGTTCGGTCTGTCGGTCGACGCGGTCGGCGACTTCTTCGACGGCACCATCGGGGTGACGGCGCTGACGCCGGGGGCGATGCGCTACACCCAGCTCACCTGGAGCAACGGCCTCGCCGCCCTCGGGCCGACCCGGCGGGTCGACCTCGAGCCGCGCAAGCCCTTCGCCGCGCCGCCCGACCTGCTGCCGTGCGAGCAGCCGCTCCTGGCCCCGACGGTCCGGCTGGTCGAGGACGGCAGCGCGGCGATGACGACCTGGTTCGCCGACGGTCAGGCCACCGTGCCGGAGAACGACGGCCTGGTGGTCGCCCGCTTCGCGCAGTTCGATCCGAACGCTCCGCTGGGCTGGAACCGGCAGCTCACCTCGCAGCCGGTGCGGCCGACGTCGCTGGCGCTCGACGCCGACGGCGACGGCTGGACCTGCTACTACGAGGAGTCGATCAGCGCGTCGCCCGAGATCGACCTCTACATCCGTCACCGCGACGACCCCCCGATCCTGGTGCTCGCCGACACCGGCTTCTCCGGGAGCACCTTCGCCCGGGGCTGCGACGTGGCGGTGGCCCCCGACGGGCGGGTCGGCGTCCTGTGGCAGGCGACGGTCGCGGGCGCCGGGGTCGGCCCCCTCGAGACGGTGCTCTACCGCGAGCGGAGCGGAGGCGTGTGGGTGAGCCCGGTGGAGCCGGTGGGCGACGCGGTGCTGGGCCCGGTGAACAACGACGGGCACCTGGCGCTGGCGTTCGACTCGTGGAGCGGGGCCCACGCCCTCGTCAAGCACCACGACGGCGTCACGTCCAACCCCTGGCTCGCCGACCGGGATGGGGGGTGGTCGTTGCAGCAGGTCGACGGCCAGGCCGGCGGGCTGTATCCGGACCTGACCTACCTGCCCGATGACCCCGACGCTCGGGTCAGCTACACCCTCAGCGCGTTCGGCGGGACGACGACCTACGCCCGCCAGAGCGTCGTGCCCTGGGTCTACGCCGACCTCGTCACCGGGGTGAACACGTTCGACACCTCGATCGACAGCCGGGTGATCGACGGGGTCCCGCACATCGCGGTCGGATGGGTGAACCTCAGCACGCAGCAGATCGAGTACGCCTTCGTCGATCCGGCCCACACCGGCGGCGGCGCGCCCGCGGTCCAGGTCATCGAAGGCCGGCCGGGCGGCAAGGACTTCGTGGCCATCGAGATCGACGCCCACGGCGAGGTGGCCGCCTCCTACCGCTGGACCGACCCCGTCAGCGGCGACCCGCTGCTGGTCAGCTCGACGATGCGCCCCTTCAGCGGGGGCCGGGCGGTCCCCGCGCTGCCGGTGCCCGGCCGGGTCAACTGCGACTGGCAGGTGTCGCGGCAGGGCACCGACCTGGAGTTCGACGCCTACGACAACCCCCGGATCATGCACCGGACGCTGGAGCTCCACCCGCCCACCGCGCAGCTGATCATCCCCGCGCTCGAGTTCGTCTCCCGCCCCTGAGCCCGGCGCCCTCGCGCCCGCCGGGTGTCAGTGGGCGTCGAAGTGCGCGCGCCCGCCCCGGATCAGGAGGTCGCCCTGCCACTGCCCGTCGAGGGTCTGGCTGCGGGAGCGCACGCCGTCGACCCGGGCGCCCCCGGCGACGACGTACTCGACGCCGCCGAGCACGAGCAGGAAGTCGACCCGCTCGCCGCTGCGCAGCAGGCCGTCGTGGGGGAAGTCGGTGCCCGGCCCGATGTTGGCCGAGAGCAGGAAGGTGAACTCGCCGTCGCCGGCCACCGGGTCGCCGCGGGTGCCGTCGTCGACCATGGGGATCTCGTCCCAGCCCCAGGTGCTGCTCTTGATGGTGATCGACTGGCCGGGGCCGGGCTCGAAGCCGGCGAAGTCCGGGTGCACCTCGGCGAGGTCGAAGGTCACCTCCCAGTCCTGGGTGCCGAAGCGCCGGATGACCACCGGCGGCAGCGAGTAGACGTCGGCGAGCTCCGAGTCGATGACCACGACGCCGTTGACGTCTTCGGGCCAGATCCAGGTGCCGTCGGACCCGTCGACCGACCCGCGGATCAGCCCGTACTCGAAGCGGGTGTCCGCGTCGAGCAGGGGCGTGCGCAGCGAGACCCCCCAGATGTGGTCGCCGGCCACCGCGTCCGCCGGCTCGTGCCCGCCGTCGTCCCACGGGCCGTCGTCGTAGAGCAGCGGGAAGGGGCCATCCCAGAAGGAGTCGAAGATGAGCAGGCCGTCCACGAGCTCGAGGGAGCCCTTCCACGCGAGGCCGTCGGCGGCGGTGTAGGTGCGGTTGGCGCGGTCGTCGACCCGGAAGTCCAGGCGGGAGAACTGCCCGAACTCGCCCTCGCCCTCGCCTTCGCCTTCACCCTCGCCTTCGCCTTCACCCTCGCCTTCGCCTTCACCCTCGCCTTCGCCTTCGCCTTCGCCTTCGCCCTCGCCCTCGCCCTCGCCCTCGCCCTCGCCCTCGCCACCACTGCCATCGACGACGCCGCCGTCGGTCGAGCAGACGCACTCACCGAACTCGCCGGTGTCTTCGGCGCAGAAGCGGGTGCCGCCGGGGCGGCCGTCGCACAGGCAGCCGACGGTCTCTTCGGCTTCACAAGGGTCGCTGTCGCCGTCGCCGTTGCCGGTCGGCGTGCAGGCGAGGAGGAGGGCGGCGAGGGCGGTGGGGGCGTGAGCCACGAGGCGCATACGGACTCCATCTCGGCTGAGGCGATGGGGCTTGCTACACAGCGGTACGTACGGCCGGCAGGCCGCTGCCGGGCGTAGCACGATGCAGCGGGGGCGAGCAAGGCCGAGGCGGGGGGGGAGCGGGGGGCGGGGCAGGGCGGCCCCGGGCGGGCTGCGTCGGCGCTCGAGGTGGGGTCAGGCGCCGGCTTCCGGATCCTCGTCGGCGTCGGGATCGTCGCCGGCCGCGTCGAGGTCGGGGGCGTCGGCGGTCTCGGCGCCCTCTTCGGCTCCACCGTCGAGCGGCTCGCCGTCCTCGCCCTCCTCGTCGCCCTCGCCCTCTTCGTCCTCGTCGCCCTCGGCGTAGCGGGCCACGCTGACCACCCGGGCGCCCTCGTCGACGTTGATCAACGTCACGCCCATGGTGTTGCGGCCCATGATGCGCACGTCCTCGGCCCGAGCCCGGATGATCACCCCGTTGTCGGTCACGATCAGGTACTCGTCGCCCTCGGACTCGATCTTCACGATGCCGACGACCTTGCCGTTGCGCTCGTTGACCTGGATGTTGATCCGGCCCTTGCCGCCCCGGCTCTGGCGGGAGTAGCTGCCGTCGGCGCTCTGCCGCAGGTACTCCGAGACGATCGTGCGCTTGCCGTAGCCGTTCTCGCAGACGATCAGCACGCTGACCGCCTCCTCGTCGGTGTCGTCCCGGTCGAGGGTGATGCAGCCGACGACCGCGTCGTCGCCTTGCAGGTCGATGCCCTTGACCCCGGCCGCGTCCCGACCCATCGAGCGCACGTCGTCCTCGTCGAACCGGATCGCCATGCCGTTGCGGGTGGCGAGCAGCACGTCGCTGGTGCCGGTGGTCTGGCGCACGGCGATGAGGGTGTCGCCGTCGTTGAGCTTGACCGCGATGATGCCGTTCGAGCGGATGTTCGAGTAGGCCATCAGGTCGGTCTTCTTGACCCGGCCGAGGGCGGTGGCGAAGAGCAGGTAGTTGCCCTCGACGAACTCGGGCACCGGCAGCACCATCGCCAGCTTCTCGTCGCCCTCGAAGGGCAGGACGTTGACGATCGGCTTGCCCCGCGAGGTGCGGCTGCCGGTGGGCAGGTGGAACACCATCGTCGAGAACACCCGGCCGCTGTCGGTGAAGAACAGCATCGTGCTGTGGGTGTTGGCCACGAAGAGGTGCTCGACGAAGTCGGTGTCCTTCGTCGACATGCCGCTCTTGCCCCGGCCGCCGCGCCGCTGGGTGCGGTACTCGCTGACCGGCACCCGCTTGACGTAGCCCTCGTGGCTGATGGTGACGACCATGTCCTCGACCGGGATGAGGTCGGCGAGGTCGAAGTCGGCCTCCGACTGCTCGATCGAGGTCCGGCGGTCGTCGCCGTAGCGCTCGCGGACCTCGGTCAGCTCTTCCCGGATGACGGTCAGCAGCTCGTCTTCGCTGTCGAGGATGCCCCGCAGCCGCTCGATCTCGGCCCGCACCGCCGCCAGCTCGGCGAGGATCTCGTCCCGCTCCATGCCGGTCAGCCGCCGCAGCCGCATCTCGAGGATGGCGGTCGCCTGCCGATGGCTCAGCGCGAAGCGGCTCATCAGCCGCTCGCGGGCCTCGTCGACCGTCGGGCTGTTGCGGATGATCTCGATCACTTCGTCGATGTGATCGAGGGCGATGACGTAGCCCTCCAACAGGTGGGCCCGCTCCTCGGCCTTGCGCAGCTCGTAGCGGGTGCGCCGCAGCACGACGTCCCGCCGGTGGTCGAGGAAGTGCTCGAGGATCTCGCGCAGGGTCAGCACCCGGGGCTCGCCGTGCACGATGGCGAGCATGTTGATGCCGAACGACGACTGGAGCGCGGTCAGCTTGAAGAGCTGGTTGAGCACGACCTGCGCCTGAGCGTCGCGCTTGAGCTCGATGACCATGCGCATGCCGCGGCGGTCGCTCTCGTCGCGCAGGTCGCTGATGCCCTCGATGCGCTTGTCGCGCACCAGCTCGGCGATCTTCTCGAGCAGCCGGGCCTTGTTGACCTGATAGGGCAGCTCGGTGACGACCAGCCGCTCCCGGTCGTGGGGCATGTCCTCGACGTCGACCACCGCCCGGATGCGGATGACGCCCCGGCCGGTCTTGTAGGCCTCGATGATGCCCGCGGTGCCGTGGATCGTGCCGCCCGTCGGGAAGTCGGGGCCGGGCACGATCTCGAGCAGCTCGGCGAAGCTGAGGTCGGGGTTGTCGATGAGGGTGATGCAGGCGTCGACGATCTCGCGCAGGTTGTGCGGCGGGATGTTGGTCGCCATGCCGACGGCGATGCCGGCGCTGCCGTTGAGCAGCAGGTTGGGCACCCGGGTCGGCAGCACCAGCGGCTCGACGCTCGACTCGTCGTAGGTCGGGCCGAACTCGATGGTGTCCTTGTCGATGTCGGCGAGCAGCTCGTGGGCGATGCGCGCCATGCGCACCTCGGTGTAGCGCATCGCCGCGGCGCGGTCGCCGTCCACCGAGCCGAAGTTGCCCTGCCCGTCGACGAGCGGGTAGCGCATGGAGAAGTCCTGCGCCATCCGCACCAGGGTGTCGTAGACCGCCTGGTCGCCGTGGGGGTGGTACTTGCCGATGCAGTCGCCCACCACCCGGGCCGATTTCTTGTAGGGCCCGTTGTAGTTGTTCTTCAGCTCGTGCATCGCGTAGAGCACGCGCCGGTGCACCGGCTTGAGCCCGTCGCGCACGTCGGGCAGCGCCCGGCCGATGATGACCGACATCGCGTAGTCGAGGTACGACACGCGCATCTCGTCTTCGATGTTGACCGGCATCGACGGGGGCCGGGCGGGGGTGGTTCCGTCCATTCGAGGGGCCTCGGGTGTCGTGGGCGTGGCGCTGAGCGGCGTGACCGCAGCGGGCTATCTACCGCCCTCGGGCCGCCGAGTCAACGGGCGCGGGGGGGGGGATGGCGGGGGGCGGCGTGCGCGGTCCAGCGGGCGCGCAGGTGGCCTCAGACACCGCTGTCCTACTCGGGGCCGTCGGCGAGGTTCACCACGCAGCCCGGGGCGGCGTTGCCCGGCTGGCCGGGGTTGCCCGGCGAGGCGCCGCCGGCCCCGCCCCGCCCGCAGGTGATGACGCTGGCGGCGTCGGCGATCACCGCGCTGCCGGACCGGGTCAGCACGCCGGTGGTGCCGCCGCCGGCCCCGCCGCCGCCGGCCCCGCCGTCGCCGCCGCCTCCGCCGTCGCCGCCGCGGGCCCCGTTCGAGGCGCCGTCCTGGATGGCCCGGTAGTCGTGGCCCGCGCCGTGGCCCGGCCGGCCGGTGCGCCCGCCCCGCCCGCCGTCGCCCCCGCCGCCGCCGGCCTGCCCCCGCCCGCCGGCGCCGCCGTCCCCGCCCTCGACCCGGGTCCGCACGAGGCGCACCGTGCTGCGGCTGCCGACGTAGAGCCCCATCGAGCCGCTGCCCCCGCCGCCGGCCGTGCCCGGGCCGCCGCC
>JAUHYW010000061.1 GCA_030426085.1 bacterium
CCACCGAAGCCCCGCGCGGCCGGCGCCCGGGGTGGTACGGGCGACATGTTCGGCACCACGAAGGAGCCCGTAACACCCCGGGACCCCGCCGGCCGCGCCGACGCGATACCCACCAGCCCCATCACACCCACGCCCTCCCCCACCAAAGCCCACGAGGCCGGCCGTTGCGCCACCCACCACCATCGTACCCCCGCCGAACCCCGAAGCCCGCCTACTCCCGGCGCACCGCGAACTGCGAACACCGCCGCTGCGGGATCGCGAACGCGTGGGCCGCGACGCTGTCCCCGCCGATCACCGAGAACTCCGGCCCGAACGTGCCGTTGCCCGCCCCCCGATACAGGCGGGTCTGGCCCGGCGCGCCATAGTCGGTGTGGTTGTAGCCCACGATCAGATCCATGTGCCCGTCGAAGTCGAAGTCGAACGTGCGCCCGCTCGACGTGCGCCCCAGGGTCTCGCCTCCGGCCTGCTCGCGGGCGTCGCCCGGGTTGAGATCCACCGCGCTGATCGGGTTGGGGAAGAACGTACCGTCCCCCACCCCGAACCAGGTCCAGCCCTCGCCGGCGCGGCCGTCGTCGTCGAAGCCGAGGCAGACGTCTCCCACCCCGTCGCCGTCGAAGTCCGCGAACATCACCGTGTTGGCCGGCGCATGCTGCCGGCCCTCGTTGTGCACGAAGCCGAGCTGCGGATCGCCGAACGTGCCGTCGCCCCGGCCGAAGAGGGTGTAGACCCGGGTGGCGGCGTTGCCCCCCGAGGCGTAGGTCGTGAGGGTCAGGTCGACGTGGCCGCCCTCGTCGGGGTCGAGATCCACCGCCTGAAAGGCCCCGCGGGCGATCCACTGGCCGCCGACGGTCGGCGTCAGATCGTGCGGCGGCAGCGCGGTGAAGAAGCAGCCGTCCTCGGGGGCCGCGCCGACGGCGCACTGGGCGTCGCGGCGCCCGTTGTTGAGGTAGACCCGCAGCGCGCCCGAGGCCACGTTGCCGTCGCGCACGATCTCGAAGCGGGCGAGGTCGAAGTCGAAGTCGCCGTCGAGGTCGCCCACCACGCCCTCGAGCCGCGCGTCGGTGGGGCCCATGGCCCGCTGCACGAACTCGTCTTCCTTGTCGTCGCGCACGAACAGCCACGTCTGCCGCTGGCCGGCCATGTCGGGGGACGACTGGGCGAGGAAGTCCATGATGCCGTCCCCGTCGAAGTCACCCACCGAGAAGCTGCCATAGGTCGAGGGCGCGCCGTCGACCTCGACCACCCGGCCCACCGGCACCGGCGCCCGGAAGGTGCCGTCGCGCTCGCTGAGGAAGAGGTCGATGGTGTTCTGCGCGTTGCGGCGCACCATGAACTCGGGGAAGGGATCGCGGGGGTAGGGATCGGCGCCGTCGTCGACGCCGTCGCCGTCGGTGTCGGCCACCGCCGGGTCGGAGAGCGCGCAGTCCTCGCCGTAGGCCAGCTCCTCGTCGTCGGGGATGCCGTCGGCGTCGTCGTCGGTGTCTTCGTTGTCGCCGATGCCGTCGAAGTCCCGGTCCTGCCACTCGGTGGGATCGTTGGGGAAGGGATCGCGGTTGTCGCCGAAGCCGTCGCCGTCCCGGTCGGACCACTCCATCGGGTCGTCGGGGAAGGCGTCGTCGGCGTCGGGCACGCCGTCGCCGTCCCGGTCGGGCGGCGGGGGCGCCGCGTCGGGCTCGAGCGCGTCGGGGGCCGCGTCGACCGATGGGTCGCGGTCGGGGGCGGCGTCGACGATGGCGTCGGGCGGCGCGGCGTCGATGAGCACGCTCTCGACGTCGGGGGCCGCGTCGACGGCGGCGGCCGGCTCGGTCTGGTCACACGCCGCCAGCGCGGCGCACAGCAGGGGCAGGAGCAGTCGGGCGAAGCGCATGGTGGGCCTCCTCGGGCAGAGGCTACCCCAAGGGCTTGGAAGGAAATAGCTCGGAGCGCCGAGGGCCCGAGATCGGAGCGCCGGCGGCAGCGCGCCCGCAGACCGCGAGGAAGGGGGCCAAGCCCGCGACCTGACGGGGTGTAGGCCCGGCGCGCAGCCCGGAGGGCGAGCGCACCCGAGGTGCGTCGACGAAGTGGTCGAGGACGAAAGCGCCGCAGGCGGTTCGAGGTCGGGTCCGCAGGCCCGAGATATTTTCTGACAAGCCCCAAGCCCGGCATCGGCGCACGGGGCAGAGCCCCCGATCAGCCGGCGTAGCGCCCCGGGCACAGCCGACGCGCGGCGGCCCACGGGTCATCCGCCTCGCGCACCGCGGGGAAGGTGAACGGCAGCAGCAGCTCGGGCACGCTCTCGACCGGGTCGGGGTCGAGCACGAGCTGACGCAGGATGCGCACCGCGATGGGATACCACCGGGCGATGGATCCGGCCCACTTCACATGCACCCGGCGGGTGCCATCGCCGCTGGGATCGGCGCCGCCCCGGATGAAGGCCACCTCGTCGGCCAGGATGGTCTCGAAGAGATCGCGCGAGACCCGGCCGTGCTGCACCTCGGCCCACAGCTCCCAGCGGGAGCGCTCGGTGGTCGCCAGGTCGTCCATGATGCGCACCGGGACCCGCTCGCCGGACGCTGTGCGCAGGGCCGCGGGCAGGGCCACGCAGCCGGTGCCGTCGAGCCACGCGGCGAGGTATTGCAGCGCCTGGAAGACGTTGTAGCGCACCTCGTCCGGGTCGTGGTTGGCGATGACGTCCGAGACGGCGATGTCGGCGGCCAGCAGCCGCCGGGCGTAGGCCGGGTCGTCGGGCGCGAGGCCGGGCACGTCGGGGCCGCGCACGAAGTCGAGCAGCGGGGTGTGGGCCTCGGGGTCGGGCACCAGCGCCCGGATCAGATCGGCGAGGATCTGCCCGTCGCCCCGCTCGGTGCGCCGCCAGGCCTCGACCAGCGCGACGCCGATACGCACGAAGTCGGGGTGGGCCACCCAGAAGCCATCCAGGCCGCGCTTCATCTGGGTGATCACATCCCGCACGTAGCCCACCATGCTCGCGGTGTACGAGGCGGGGTCGCCCTCTTCGAAGAGCACCCCGTACATGCCGCCGATGGCCAGCCCGCCGATGGCATGCATGGCTTCGGCCAGCACGACGTGGGACGCCTTGATGTGGTTGACGACGATGTCGGGGTCGGCCTTGACCGGGATGCGATAGCCCGGGTCGTGGCGGAAGATCCGGGCGGTCGAGGCCAGGAAGTCGTGCCAGCCGAGGCTGCCGCCGAGGAAGTGCGGGCCCAGCGCGGCGGCCATCTCGCGGATGCGGAAGATGGCCCGGGGGGTCTCGAAGACGCACAGCACCTGCACGGTCCACGGGGGGCAGCCGGGGTCGCGGGCCCGCACCGCGGCGGTGGTGACCCCGATGAGCCGGCGCAGGTAGCCCGCCTCGGCCTCGTCTTCGAGCTTGGGCACGTAGAACACCATCGCCCGGGGGTGGTGGCGGTTGTGCCAGACGTGGGTCACGAAGTCGTACAGATGCAGCGGCAGCGGGTGGCCGTCGAGCAGGTGGTTGCCGTCGGGCAGCCACAGCCCGGGGATGCGCTTGACGGGCAGCGATCGGCCTTCGTCGGCCAGCCGGTAGGCCTTGCCCGGCATGTCATGCGACAGGGTGCCGTCGTAGCACCCCATCAGGTTGCGGCAGCCGTCGAGGAAGCGGCGCATGATCGGGGTCTGGGAGTCTTCGTCGTCGGCGCCCCACCGGGGCACCTGGCCCGACGCCTCGACCAGCGCGGCGACGATGGGCGGCTCGTCGGGGCGGATCCGGTGCAGGGCGTTCATGGCGTTGATGGCCATGCGGGCGCTGTCCGGCGGGCCGAAGAGGGTGATCTGCTCGCCCTTCAACCACCCGGGCACCTCGACCGGGGGGCGGTCGGGCGGCGGCGCGCCGGTGGGGCCGACGATCACCCGCCCGCCCGGGTCGCGGCGGCCGATGACGGTGGCGTAGTCCGGGTCGTCGACGGCCTTGCCCGCGTTCTTCGCCGCCAGGGCCCGGGTCTCGCGGTCGATGAAGGCCCGCGCCGCCCGCCGCCGCTCGAGCGCCGCCGACAGCGCGCCGCAGACCGCCCGGTGCACTTCGACGACCAGGGCCAGCGCGGCGTCGGTCTCGATCGCGGGGAAGGCCTCGCGCAAGCCGGGCGCGACGGCGAGGCCGGGCACGGCGGGGATCGGCTCGGCGGCGTCGGCCAGCGCCCGGCGCAGCGGCTCGGGGATGAAGGCGGCGTAGTCGGCGACGCGGGTCGCGGGGGTCTCGGTCTTCACGGGCGTCTCCCGGCGCGGCGGGTCGGCGTGGGGTCTGGGCGGCGGCGCATCGGCGGCACGGTAGTGCGGCGATCGATCGGCGGCAAGCACAACCGGGCCCGCGCGACCGGCGCCCTCGGGCGGGAATCCTGTTACCGTCGCGTGTCACGACGGGAGCAGACATGGATCGACTCCGCCTCTACAGCCGCCGGGTGCTCGGCCCGAAGGGGCCCGCGCCGGGGCGGGTGGTCGTCGAGGGGGCGCGCATCGCCCGGGTCGAGGCGGCCGACGGGCCGGGGCCCGACGACGCCGATCTGGGCGGGCTGTGGCTGATGCCGGGGGTCGTCGACACCCATGTGCACGTCAACGAGCCGGGCCGCACCGCGTGGGAGGGCTTCGCCACCGCGACCGCCGCCGCGGCGCTGGGCGGGGTGACGACGCTGGCCGACATGCCGCTCAACAGTGATCCGGTGACGACGAGCCTCGCCGCGCTCGAGGCCAAGATCGCCGCCGCCGCGGGCAAGCTGCGGGTCGACTGCGCGCTGTGGGGCGGGGTCGTGCCGGGCAATACGCCCGCGCTGAAGCCGATGGTCGAGCGGGGGGTGCGGGGCTTCAAGTGCTTCTTGTGCCACTCGGGCATCGACGACTTCCCGGCGGTCGAAGAGGGCGATCTGCTCTCGGCCATGCCCGCGCTGCGGGCCCTCGACCGCCCGCTGCTGGTGCACGCCGAGCTGGAGCAGCCGCTGCGCGCGGCGGCGGCCGGCGATGTGCGCGACTACCAGACCTACCTGCACAGCCGCCCGCCCGAGTGGGAGGACGCGGCCGTGGCGATGATGATCGACCTGTGTCGGCGCACGGGCTGCCGGGTCCACATCGTGCATCTGTCGAGCGCGGGCGCCCTGCCCCTGCTGCGGGCGGCGCGGGCCGAGGGGCTGCCGATCACCGCCGAGACCTGCCCCCACTACCTGTGCCTCACCGCCGAGGACGTCCCGCCGGGCGCGACCGAGTTCAAGTGCGCCCCGCCGATCCGCGAGGGGGCCAACCGGGACGCGCTGTGGGCCGCGCTGGCCGAGGGGGTCATCGACTTCGTGGTGACCGATCACAGCCCGTGCATCCCGTCGCTGAAGCTGCCCGAGACCGGCGACTTCATGCAGGCGTGGGGTGGCGTCGCCTCGCTTCAGCTCGGGCTGGCGAGCGTGGCCACCGAGGCCCGGAAGCGGGGCTTCTCGCTGGGGCAGGTGTCCCGCTGGATGACCGCCGGGCCGGCCCGGCTGCTGGGGTGGGATCACGGCGCGCTGGCGCCGGGGCAGCGGGCCGATCTGGTCGCCTGGGATCCGGACGATGCCTTCGAAGTCATCGGCGCGAAGCTGGCCCACCGCCACCCGACGACGCCCTACGCCGGGCGCACGCTGCGGGGGCGGGTGCATCACGTCTGGCTGCGGGGGCAGGCCATCGTGGCCGACGGCGCGCTGGTGGGTGATCCCATCGGGCGGCTGCTGGTGCGCCCCACCGAGAGCAGGAGCGAGAGCGAGAGGATGTCATGAGTGATCTGCCCGCGGCCCCCACGTCGACCGCCGTCTTCACCGGCCTGCCCGATCTGGCGGGGGCCATCATGGGCGGCGAGGCCCTGCTGTCGTCGGATGCCTTCTTCGCCGGCCACGAGAACCTGCTGCTGCCCCACGAGCCGGTGTGGGACGCGGCCCGCTACACCGAGCGCGGCAAGTGGATGGACGGCTGGGAGCCCCGCCGACGGCGGCACCCGGGGCACGACTGGGCCATCGTGCGGCTGGGCCGCCCCGGTGATCTGGTGGGGGTCGACGTCGACACCCGGCACTTCATGGGCAACCACGCGCCGTTCGCCGCGCTGGACGCCACCGTGGCCCCGGCCGACGCCACCGGCGAGTGGCTGCGGGATCACGCCGAGTGGACCCCGGTGCTCGATCAGACCCCGATGGGGCGCGGGGGGCACAACGTCTTCGCGCTGCGGCCGTTCGCCGGGGCGACCCACGTGCGGCTGAACATCTACCCCGCGGGCGGGGTGGCCCGGCTGCGGGTGTACGGGCGGCCGCGGCCCGCCGGGCGCGAGGGGCCGATCGACCTCGTGGGGGCCGCCAACGGCGGCCGGGCGCTGGCCTGCTCGGACATGTTCTTCTCCCGCATGGACAACCTCATCCGCCCCGACGAGGCGGCCCACATGGGCGACGGCTGGGAGACGAAGCGCAGCCCCATCCCCCACCGGGACTGGGTCATCCTGGCGCTGGGGCAGCCGGGGGACGTCGAGTCGATCCGGGTGCACACCCGCCACTTCAAGGGCAACCACCCGACCGGCGTCCGGGTCGAGGCCCTGCACTGGCCCGGCGCGCCGCCCCACGCCCTGTGCGGGTGGCCCGAGTGGACGGTGGTCGTGCCCGACACCCCGCTGGGGCCCGACCGGGCGCACGACATGCCGGTGGGGTCGTCGGGGCCGTGGACCCACTTGAGGGTGATCATGCTGTCGGACGGAGGCATCAGCCGCCTGCGGGCCTTCGGGCGGCCGGCGCGGCGCACTCCGGCCGAGGCCGATCCCGGGCTGCGGGCGCTCAACGGGCTGCCCGAGGCCGACGCCCGGGGTGCCTTCGGGCGCTGCTGCGGGGCGACCCGGTGGGTGGATGCCATGCTCGCCGGGCGGCCGTATGCCTCCCGAACCCACCTGCACGGGCACGCCCGGCATGTGTGGTGGCACCTGGGTGATGGCGACTGGCGGGCGGCGTTCGAGCATCACCCGCGCATCGGGGCCGATCCGGCGGCGCTGCGGGCGAAGTTCGCCGCGACGGCCGCCTGGTCGGCGGGCGAGCAGTCGGGGGTGCAGGGGGCGTCGGAGGATGTCATCGAGGCCCTGGCCGATGGCAACCGGCGCTACGAGGACCGCTTCGGTCACATCTTCATCGTCTGCGCCTCGGGGCTGTCGGCGGGCGAGATGCTGGCGCGGCTCGAGGCCCGCATCGACGACCCGCCCGAGGCCGAGCTGCGGGTCGCCGCCGAGGAGCAGGCCCGCATCACCGCGCTGCGCTTGGAGCGGTGGCTCGACGCGGCTGGCACCTCGGGGCGCGGTGGGGCATAGTCCCCGCTCGATCGAACGGGAGGTCCGCCATGGCCATCGTCCTTCTGACCGGCGCCTCGTCGGGGCTCGGCGCCGCGCTGGCGCCGCTGCTGGCCGCCGACGGCGACCGGGTCGCGCTCGCCGCCCGCCGGGCGGACGCGCTCGAAGCGGTCGTCGAACAGATCCGATCGGCGGGCGGCGAGGCGCTGGCGGTGCCGCTCGACGTGACCGATCGGGACGCGGTGCAGGCCGCGGTGGCGCAGGTGGCCGAGGTCTGGGGGCCGGTCGAGACGCTGGTGGCCAACGCCGGGGTCGGCTTCGCGGTGAGCGCCGAGGCCTATGACTCGGGCACCGTCGAGCGCATCTTCGCGGTCAACGTGCTGGGGCTGAGCCACTGCGTCGAGGCGGTGCTGCCCGGCATGCTGGCGGCGGGCGCGGGGCACATCGTGGGGGTCGGCAGCCTCGCCGGCTACCGGGGGCTGCCCGGGTCGGCGCCCTACTGCGCGAGCAAGGCCGCGGTGCGGTTGCTGCTCGAGGGGCTGCGGGTCGAGCTGCGGTCGAAGGGGGTCGCGGTGACCCACATCGCGCCGGGCTTCGTCGAGACCCCGCTGACCGCGCGCAATGACTTCGAGATGCCCTTCCTGCTGCCGGTCGAAGAGGGCGCCCGCCACCTGTACACCGCCATCCGCAAGCGGCCGGCGGAGTATGCCTTCCCGTGGCAGCTCAAGACCGCGATGGGTCTGGGGCGCATGCTGCCCGCCGGGCTGTGGGATCGGGCGATGTCGGGGCGCAAGGCCGAGAAGAGCGAAGCGATCGACGGGCCGGGCGATGGCTGATCGGCCGGCCCGGCGCGCGCAACCACACAGGAGGCTCCGATGTCATCGATCGACGTGACCCGCGCCCGAGGGCACTGGCTCCGCACTCAGGGGCTCGTCCGTCCGGCGCCGATCGATCCGGCCGTCGCCATCGCCCGCACCGGCTGGCTGCGCACCATCGGCGGGGTCGACGTCTACCTCGCGCTGCGCAGCCGGATCGCCGGGCTGACCCGGGTGCAGGTCGACGCGGCGGTCGCCCGGGGGTCGCTGCGGGTGGGGCCGGCGGTGCGGGGCTGCATCTACCTGGTGCCCGAGGCCGATCTGCCCCTGGCGCTGCGCACCGCCGAGCTGCTGTCGGCCCGGCGCACGGCCCGTGATCTGGAGAAGGTCGGGGTCGAGCAGGCCGAGCTCGACGCGGTGGGCGAGGCGGTGCTCGAGGCGGTCGAGAGCGGGCCGCTGACCACCCGCCGCATCGCGGGCGCGCTGCCCGAGGGCGCGGTGCGCAGCCTGGGCGAGATCGGCAAGAAGGTGGGCCTGACGACGACCCTGCCCAGCGCGCTGCGGGCCCTGGAGTTCGCCGGTCGGCTGGAGCGGCTGCCGGTGGACGACCGCCTGGATCACGAGCGCTATGTCTGGCAGCGGCCGAAGGTGGCCCCCGATCTGGATGGGCAGCCGCGCGATCTGAAAGGCATCGCCCGGCCGCTCGCCGAGCGCTTCTTCCGCTTCGCCGGGCCGGCCACGCTGGCCGAGTTCTGCAAGTGGAGCGGGCTCAACAAGGGGCAGGCCAAGGCGGGCATCGCGGCGGCCGATCTGGCTCGGGTGCGGATCGAGGGCTACGCCGACGAGGCGTGGATCGACCCCGAGGCGCTCGACGCGCTGACCGCGGCCGAGCCGGTCGAGAGCGGGGTGCGGCTGCTCAACTTCGCCGACAACTACCTGAGCCTGCGGTCGACGCCGAGCGCGTTCGTCGATCCGGCGCACACCGGGCGCACGGCCAACTCGTGGGGCCGGGGGGTCAAGCCCATCGGCGAGTCGCAGTATCTGCACACCCGGGCGCTGCTGCACGGCGACCGGCTGGCCGGCTCGTGGGCGTGGGATCCCGACGCCGAGGCGGTGGCGGCGGTGCCCTTCGGCCCGCTGCCGGCCGACGACGCCGCGCGGCTCGAGGCGGCGGCGGCCGAGCTGACCCGGTTCTTGAGCGAAGAGATGGGTCACGCCCGGTCGACGAGCATCGACAGCGACGCCAAGCTGCGCGAGCGGGCGGCGCTGGTGCGGGCCCAGGCCGGCTGAGGGGCGCCCGCTGATGGGATGAGATGGGTCGGGCGGGCCCGCTCGGGCGACTGGCGCGGGATCGACTTCCGATCTACTCTGCCCGAGTTGAAACGGCAGGCGCGGCGATGGCACACCTCCCCTCTTCATGTCCGGTCTGTGGGACCGCAGGGCCCGCGGCGGCCCCCTGCCCCACGCCCCGGTGCCAGCGGGGGGGCTATCACTGCGTGCCGGATGCCTGGCTGGACGATCGCAGCGGGGTGCTCGACGGTCTCATCGGGCAGAAGTGGCAGGACGTGCTGCTCGTCCGGCGCCTGGGCTCGGGCGGCGTGGGGGCGATCTACCTCGCGCTGCAGATGCCGCTGATGATGAAGGTGGCGGTGAAGTTCCTCACCGACGGCGCGCCCGCGGCGCTCGCCGCCAAGCTGCGGGACGAGGCGCTGGCCCTCTCGCGGCTGCATCACCACCACATCGTGCGGCTGCTCAAGTACGGCGAGATCCACCAGCGCACCTTCCTGGTGATGGAGTTCGTCGACGGGGGGCGCACCCTGGCCGACGCCATGGAGCGCGGCGAGCTGGATCGCCCGGCCCGGGTCGGGGTGCTGCGGCAGCTCATCGAGGCGCTCGAGGCGGCCCACGCCTTCGACGTGGTGCACCGCGACGTCAAGCCGGAGAACATCATGCTTCAGCGGGCCCCCCGGGATCCGCACTTCGTCAAGCTGGTCGACTTCGGGCTGGCCAAGTTCATCGACGGTGGCCGGGAGAGCACCCAGATCGCGGCCGGCACCCCGACCTACATGGCCCCCGAGCAGATCACCCGGCGCAACATCGGCCCGTGGACCGACTGGTACGCCGTCGCGATGATCGCGCTCGAGCTGCTGCTCGACCACCGGCCCTACGCCCACATGAGCACCGACGAGGTCGTGCGGGCCAAGATGAGCGCGGTGTGTGATCCGACCCGGGGGCTGGCCGAGCGGGGGCTGCCGCCGGCGGTCTCCCGCTTCTTCCATCTGGCGCTGGCCACCGACCCCCACAACCGGCTGCGCTCGGCGCCGGTCTTTCGGGACGCGTTCAACGCGATGGTCGACAACCTGCCGGCGCCCGAGCCGGTGCTCGAGCCGACGATGGCCGGGCGCGATCTGCCCGAGCTGCGGGCGCTGCTCGCCGGCATGCCCGACCCCGAGGCCCGCCCGCTGCGCAGCGAGCCGCCCGAGCCCGTCCGGCCGGCGTTCCGCGAGGCGCACACGATGCGGGAGCGGGAGCCGGAGCCGACCCGGGAGCACGGCGGGCGCCACGAGGTGCCGACCCAGCCGGGGCGGGACAGCGGGCCGGTGATCGATCCCGACGGGTCGCTGGACGACGGCGAGGTCACCGCCCAGTCCATCTCGCTGCCGGCCGCCATCCGGGACGTGCCGTCGATCGGCGACGACGAGCCGACGCTGGAGCCCGAGGATCCCCTTGGCCTGGGCCCGCCGGGGCGCCCGGCCTCGCCCTACGCCGCCTCGCCGACCATCAAGCGGGTCGCCCGGGGGCCGACGGTGCACGTCGAGACCCGGGTGTCGGCGGCGCCGGCCCGCCCGCAGGAGGAGCCGACCCGTCCTCGGGCGCAGGCCCCCCGCCCGGGCGGCCGGCGCCACCCGCCCGAGCCGCCGCCGACGCTGCTGTCTTCGGCCGGGCGCTTGTCTCCCGGGCGAGCCGCCCGCCGGCCAGGGCCCCCGCCGAGCCCGCCGCCGAGCCCCCCGAGTCTGCCGCCGAGCCCGCCCCCCGCCAGCCGCCGGCCGCCTCCGCCGCCCACCGCCCGGCTCGACGACCCCTCGGGCTCGGGCGAGGTCCAAGCGCCGCGCATGACGCTGCGCGACCCGGGCCGGCCGCTGGCGCCCGCGCGCCAGACCCGCGCCGATCAGCCGGCGCTGGGGCCGCGTATGGACCACGCGCCGACCAACAACCGCCGGCCGCCGGCCCCGCCGGCTCGCCCGGTCCGGCAGCAGACCCACCTCGTCGATCCCTTCGCGTCGTCCGACGGCACCCACATCGTGGATCAGACCGAGCGCAAGGGGTGGCACACCCTGATGCTGGTGCTGCTGTTGATCGGGGTGGGGGTCCTGATGGCCGTGATCTGGCTGCTGCTCAACCCGCCGCTGGCGACGGGCGGCTGAGTCAGCGCCGGCGGGCGGCGAGCAGCACGAGCGCGATCCCGATCACGGCGGGCACCGTCTGGATGTAGAGGATGCTGAGCTTGGCGGTGGCGGCGCCGTAGACCCCGGCGACGGCCACACACCCCAGGAAGAACAGCCGCAGTTGCACGGCGAACGCCGGGTTGCGGTGGAGGGCCCCCCACAGCAGCCCGGCGGCGAGGAACCCGTTGTACAGCCCCTGGTTGGCCGCGAGCACCGCGGTCATCTCGGCGTACTCGGGGGTCATGCCGAAGGCGGCCAGGCCCCGCTCGGTCTGCCACAGGAACATCTCGAGCACGAGGATGTAGACGTGCAGCAGGCCGATGAGCGCGGTGAAGACGCGGGCGGCGAGCGCCATGGGGACCTCCTCGGGGTGGATCGGCGATGGCTCCGCGGCAGTGGAGCATACTCGGGCCGGCGGCGCGAGCGTCACGGGTGACGCCGGCCCGTCCGTCGGGACGCGTCGGGGGTGGCGGGGGTCGGCGCCGGAGGCGGCGCGGGGTGGCATGCCCCTTGCGGATGACCGGGGTGGACGCACCGAACACCTGATCCATCGGCGACACCCGACCCCACCCGGAGGAGCCCCATGGCCGCCCACCTGCCCACAGACGCCCGCACCCACGCGCTGGTCCGCGAGCTGTACCGCCTGACATCCCTCGATCTGCTGCTGTCGCGCCGCGACTCGGCCCGCGGCCCGCGCATGGAGCGGCGGGCGGCGGTGGTCGAGCAGCTCTGGGCCCGCGCGCCATTCGGACACCAGGACCCCTGTCCGGTGTCCGGGTTGTCCGCGGACGAGGCCGACTTCGCCCGCTTCTTCGATCTGTCCGCCGGCTACCGGCGCCCGGTCGTCATCCGCGGCTTCGGCCGCGACACCGAGGCGGTGAAGCGCTGGTCGGCCGAGCACCTCGTCGAGCGGCTCGGCTCGACGCCGTGCACCGTCGTCGAGATGGACGACGCGGCGATGGCCCGGCCCCACGACAGCAAGCGGGTGCTGCACCGCCTGCCGTTCGATGAGTTCGTGCGCCGCATGCGCGAGGAGCCGCTGTACCTGCACAACAGCAGCGAGTTCGCCGAGGTGTCCGGCCTGCTCGACGGGCTGGGCATCGAGCGCATCAACTCCCGGCTGTGCGACCCCGAGAGCACCTGGGACGAGATCTTCGCCTCGAACCTCTTCGTCGGCACCGAGCGGGTCTACAGCAACCTGCACTGCGCGCCGGGGGGCAACTTCTTCCTCCAGATCGCCGGCCGCAAGACCTGGACCCTCGTCGACCCCGCCCTGTCGCCCTACCTCTGCCCGCTGACCGCCCGCCCGTTCAATCACTGCCTGTCGATCTATGGCAGCTACCACGCCCAGAGCGATGACTGTCCCATCTGGCGGCTGCCCCGGCAGACGGTGACCCTCGAGCCGGGCGATCTGCTCTACAACCCGCCGTGGTGGTGGCACGAGGTGATCAACCACGGGGACACCATCGGCTGCGCGCTGCGCCACGTCCCCCGCCCGTTCGACCGCTCGCCGACCTGGGCCAACCACCCGCTGTTCTCGGCGCTGTCGATCTTCCCCCGGCTGTGGGCGCTCTCGGCGGTGGACTACGCCCGGCATCGGCTCGGCGGGCGGGGGTCGATGCGGGCGATCGTCAACCCGATGCTGGCGGCGACCCTCAACCGGGCCCGGGGGCGCACCCGATGAGCGCCCGGACCCACACCACGCTGCACCGCCCCCGCTGGATGACCGCCGCCGCCCGCGCCGCGCTGGCCGACGCGCTGTACGCCACCCACCGCGAGGTCTTCGACGGCCTCGATCGGGACGGCTTCGCGCAGTACGTCGTCGAGTCGCCGGCCGACGACACCCGCATCCTGGTGCTGCGGGACGCCGAGGGCCGGCCGCGGGGCTACTGCGCCTCGCACGTCTTCGACCAGGTGCACCTCGGCCGGCGTACGCTCGTCGTGCGCATGGAGATCGCCGCCGAGCCCGCCTTCCGCAAGCAGCGGTTCGCCGCGAAGTTCATCTGCCTCGAGGCGCTGCGGCTCGCCGCCCGCTACCCGGGCGTGCCCCGCTACTTCCTCGCCTGCTTCGTGCACCCCTCGGCCTACGTCTCGCTGGTGCGCCACGTCTCCGCGGTCTGGCCCAACCCCGACGGGCCCACCCCGCCCCGTATCGAGGCGCTGATGCACAGCCTCGACCGGGCGTTCGACCTGAAGGTGCGGGACGGCATCGCCCGGGTCGGCTGGATCGCGCGCGGCGACCGGCGCCCGAAGACGCTCAGCCGGGAGGCGGCGTTCTACCTCGAGCGCAACCCGGGCTACGGCCGGGGCGAGGGGCTCATGACGGTCATCAGCTTCCGCACGCCGGACGTCGTGCAGGGGGTGGTCGACTGCGCCCGCTTGTGCATCCGCCGCCGGGGCGAGGTGGCGGCCGGGATCAGCGCAGCGCCCGGCGGGCGTTCGCTCGGCTCCGCAGTTCGAAGTCCCGCACCGCCTCCCCGCCCGCCCGGGCCAGCAGCGCCTGCTCCCGCGCTTTGATGCGGCGCACGTTCTGCCCGTCGGCCGCGGTCAGGCGGGCCGGGGCGTAGGCCGGATCGGCAGCGTACCAGTCGGTGGCGGCGAAGAAGGCCTGCAAGTCGGTCGAGCGGAAGGCGTAGCCGTGGCGGGCGTAGGCGGTGTTGCGCAGGCGGCGCAGCGCGCCCAGGTCGAGGCCGGCCAGCGCGCCGTCGTCCACCTCTTCGCCGCTCCGGATCGCCTCGAAGAGCGGGTCGAAGCCGGGCCCGCCGGGGGCGACCGCCGGGGCCGCCGCCGCGATCGACGCCCCGCCCTCGTGCTGCTTGATGCGGGCGACGTTGTCCACGTCGGCCTTCGTCAGCCGGGCGGGGTCGAAGCCGGCGTCCTCGGCGTACCACCCGGTCGACCCGAAGAAGCGCCGCAGCTCGGCGGACTTGAAGCGGTACCCGTGGCGGGCGTAGGCCGCGTTGCGCAGGATGCGCAGCCGCTCGGCGTCGATGCCGGCCAGCGCGGCGTCGTCCACCGCGCGGCCCTGCCGCACGGCGTCGAGGGCGGCCGTGAAGCGGGCGTCGACGTCGGGGGCGGCGGGCGCGGCGTCCCCGTCGAGCTGCGCGTCGACGTAGGGATCGGCCAGCAGCGCGATCAGGGCGTCCAGCTCGGCCTGCGCGTCCCCGGCGGTGCGGCCGCGGCGGCTCTTCAACCGGGCCCGCTCGTCGCGCAGGATGGCCTGGGCTTCGAGCAGGTCGCCCGCCCGCAGCAGCGCCGCGGCGTCCACCAGCACATGGGACACCCGCATGCGATCGGCGGCGACCATCCAGGCCGGCTCCTGCCCCGCCCGGACCTTGTCCAGCGACGGCGTCAGCACGTAGTGGGCCTCGGCGCTCCGGGTGACGGGCTCGCCCTCGACCGGGGTGTAGGCCAGCGCCACCGCGCCGACCGGCCGGTGCACGTCGACGAGCGGCATCGACGGCAGCCGGGCCCCGGTGGGCACCCGCAGCTTCACCGTCAGGCTGCGGGTCTCGTCGGCGTACAGCTCGCCGACCGCCAGCCGCCAGCCGCCGTCGGCTCGGGGCTCGGCCTCGATGCCGGCCACCCCGAGCAGCTCGACGCCGGGCGCGGGGCGCAGCTCGATGACCGCGTCGCGGGCGATCACCGCCCGGGCCGACTTCAGCTCGGCGTCGAGGATCTCGGCGAGCTGGATGGGATCGGCCAGGTGGTGGAAGCCGCCCCGGCCGTGGTCGGCGACGGCGAGCATCATCGCCTCGTCGTAGCCGGTGCCGACGCCGATGGTCGACAGGGTCACCCCCGCCGGGTCGAGGGCGGCGACGACCGCCTCGGGGGTGTCGGGCCCGACGTTGGCCTGCCCGTCCGAGACGAGGATGAGCCGCCGGGTGGCGTCGGTGGCCGGGGCGAGGGCGGCGAGGCCGGCGGCGACGCCCCCGTAGAGCGCGGTGGAGCCATCGGCCCGCATGGCGTCGATGGCGGCGATGATCGGCGCCCGCTCGGACCCCGCCGCGGTCAGCGGCACCGGCGTCGTGGCGTCGTCGTCGAAGTCGATCACCGCCACCCGGTCGCCGGGCCCCAGCCGCTCGACGACGGTGCGGGCGGCGAAGCGGGCGTGATCCATCGCCAGCCCGTCCATCGAGCCCGACGAGTCGATCACCAGGGCCAGGGCCACCGGGGCCCGCGCGGTGATGCCATCGCCCGGCGGGGTGATGCGCACCCCGAGGTGCACGACGCCGTCGCCCGCGTCGTGCACGAACGGGCTCTCGAGGCCGATGCGCAGGACGCCGTCCCGGGGCGCGGCCGGGGGCTCGGGGGTCGGGGGCGCGGCGTCGGCCACCGGGGCCGGGCGCCAGGGGCCGAAGTAGAGCGCGGCGCCGAGGGCCGCGAGGCAGACGAGCAGCATCGACGCACCGGTGGCGGGCGCCCGGAGTTGGACGAACATGGGTCTCTCCTATGGGTGTGGGGTGGGCCCGATGGGCATCATCGGACGCTCATGGCATCACTCGCGGCGTTCGACACACCGGGGGTGCAGCAGCTCGGGGCGATACTCGAAGTGCATGGTGTCGTAGTGATGCCACTTGCCGCCCCAGATGAAGCCATGGCGCTCGAACACTTCGACGATCTCGAGGGGGATGCGATTGCGCCACGGCAGGTCGGGCTCGCGCTTGAGCGACCACCGCCAGTAGTGGGTGTACTTGACGTTGATGTCGATGGCGATGGCGTGGCTGTGCGCGCTGAGTCGCTCGGTGCCGGCGATGTGGCGCCAGACGAAGGTGCCGGCGGTCACGGTGACGTACTTGTGGAACTTCGCCGGCAGCGCGTCCAGATCGGCGCTGACCCGGCGCAGGGCGGCGGCGGCCCCGTGGTGCTTGTTGAAGTACAGGGTCTTGCCCGGCCCGTGCTTCGGCATCCAGACCACCTTCTCCAGCGCGCCGCGCACCGCCTGCTCCGAGGCGCCCCACAACGCGCCCATCAGCGCGGTGTGCCGGGTGCGGCCGGGGTCTTCTCTGCCCTTGGGCGGGGTCGAGCCGGGCCCCATGGGGTAGGGCTCGGCGAGGGTGTCCTGCACGTCGGGGTCGTTGAGCCGCTCGTCGGCGGTCTTGGTGCGCTTGTCGTCCCAGACGAGCCGGCGGCCGTCGGCCAGCACCACCGCGGCGGGCTCGGCGGCGGCGTCGAGGGCGGAGATCGTCTGGGGGAAGGTCGCCCGCAGGCATTCGAACCGGTCGGCGTCGACCGGCGGGGCGAGCAGCGCCGAGAGCGGCGCGGAGAGGTTGAGGACGAGCACGAGCCAGGGGTTCATGGCGGACTCCTGAATGGCATCACAGGCATGCATGGCACACTTCGCGTGCCATGGCCAGGGCGCCGTTCGATCGGGGGTTTCGCGGTCGTTCGCGTCGTGGACTACACCGGGTCAATCGGCGACATACCGCCGATTGAAGACTTTTTTCGGATTTTCTCCGCCGAGCCTGCTCGGGGCCGCGCGGCGCGCATCTTCGCCTTGAATTCGAAAGATGGCATGGGCATCATCCGAGGCATGCCCTTCGATGACTCCCCCACCCTCGCCCCGGCCGTCCGGGCCCAGCTGCGCCTGCGCCTGCGCCGCTGGCTGGGCCTGCTCGCGCCCGACGCCCCCCGCCGCAGCCCGCTGCGCAGCGAGACGTTGCAGGTCGCCGCATCCGGCCTGAGCGTCGCGCCGGCCGACGGCCGGGGCCTGCGGCGGGCGCTGACCGGGGCGCTGTTCGCGGCGCTGCATCGGGCGGCCCGGTCGAGCGCCGACGACCCGTTCGCCAGGGCCGCCCGCGGGTGGGCCGAGGGCGCGCCCGAACCGCTGACGGCCGACGCGCTCGGCGCGTGGGACGCGGTGCTGACCGCGGTCGAGCTGCGCCCGTCGACGATCGAGCCGGCCGACGTGCCCCGGCTGCTCGAGCGGGCGAAGGCCGCCCAGGCCGATCACTTCGCCCGGACCCGCTGGAGCCAGGCCGCCCGGGCGATCGTCGAGGGCCGGGGGCTCGGGCCGTGGCTGCGCCGGCGGGGCGTGGTCGACGCCGACGAGGCGGTGGGCCACCTGTGGGCGGTGCTCGAGCCGTCGCTGATCGAGGTCGCCCCGCCGGCCGAGCGGCAAGCGCGCGTCGAGCAGGCGATGACGAACCTCGTCGAGTGGGACGCCCGGGTGGCCCACATCGCCGACGAGGTGACCCGGGCCCGGGGGGCCGACGCCGGGCAGAGCGTCGCCGCCCGGCTGCTGGAGCCGCGCATCATGAGCGCGTGGCTCACGCTGGATCCGGTCTCGCTCCTGAAGCTGGGCCTCACCTGCGGCCGCAACCTCGCGCTGGCCACGCTCACCGGGCCCGACACCGCCCGCGATGAGTGGGGCTCGGTGATGCAGCCCACCGGCCGACCGCCGGACGACCCCGAGGCGGTCCTGGGCGGGCGCGAGCGGTGGCGGGCGTTCTTCGGGGGGCTGAGCGCGGCCATCACGGGCGGGCGGCTCGACCCCCGGGGCGCGGTCTTCCTGTGGCTGTCGGCGGGGGTCGGCGCCGGCGAGGCGTGGCGGGCGACCGGCGGGGCGCCGGGGCGGGTGGGCAGCGCCAACTACGCCCGCAACAAGGCCCTCGAGGCGCTGCGATCGGCGGTCGGCGGGGCCCCGCAGCGGCTGGCCAACCCCGAGGCGCCCGATCCGCGGACCCGCACGCTGCTGGGGCTGCTGGCGATGCGCGAGGCGCCCGATCCGTCGGTCGAGGCCGAGGCCGGCGTGCCGGACGACGCCCGGAGGGCGACCCCGCCGCTGAGCGACGCCGATCTGCTGGCGCTGATGTATGTCGTCAACCTGGGCCCCGAGGGGCTGGCGCTGCTGCCCGACGGCTGGGCCCGGCCCGATCCGGCGGCGCTGCTCACCCGGGCGCTGCGCCACGGGGCCTGGGCCCGCGATCGGCGGGCGGTGGTCGAGGCCCGGCTGCGGTCGGCGGGGGACGCGCCCGGCTGGCCCGAGACGGCCGATCTGCTGCTGCTGTTGGGCGCGCCGACCGCCGGCTCGAGCGTGGACGCCGCCGGGTGGTCGAGCGATCGGGCCGGCGGTGACAGGCGGGTGGCCGAGCGCTGGCTTGCGGCGACGGGGCCGGCCCACGAGGCCATCGAGCGGCTGCGGGGCGTCGATCGCACCGCGCTCCATCCGCCGGACGATCCCCTGCCCCGCCGGCCGGTGGAGCGCGAGGCGAAGCTGCGGCTGCATCTGCGGGCGCTGACCGGGGGGGCGCCGTGAGCGACGCCCGGATCGCCCGCTGGCTGGTCGGCGAAGAGACGCCCTCGATGACGGCGCTGGCTCGGGATCCGGCGCTGCTCCGGGCGGCGCTGGGGGCCTTGGATACGGTCGAGGCGCTGGCGCCGGACGACGCCGACGGCGCGCTGGATCTGCTCGAAGGGCTGGTCGAGGACGGCCTGCGGGCGATGGATCCCCAGGCCCGCGCGGCGCTGGTCGAGCGGCTCGCCCGATCGGCCGCGCCCCGGGCGGCGGCGCTGCTCGCGCCATACCTCGTGGCATCCGCGGGGCCGGTCGATCCCCGGGTCGCGGCGCTGCTGGACGGGCGGCCGACGCTCGCGACCGGGGACGGCCCGTGGGCTGCGGACGCGGTCGAGACGCTGAGCGGGCTGATCGCCGAGCTGGCGATCGACGGCGACGCCGCGCTGGCGGCCGAGGCCCGGCTGCTCGACCCGCTGCTGGCCGCGCTGGACGCGCTGGGCGGGGTCGAGCCGAGGGGTCCGACGCTGGCGGCGATGCAGCGCTTCGGCCCGCCGGTCGCGATCGGCGAGGGGTCCGAGGTCGAGCCGCCGCTGCCGAACCCGATCCCGGTCGAGGGGCCGCCGGGCCTGCCGCCGGTGGAGTGGCCCCCGAAGACGAAGCGCAGCCGGGCGCCGTGGATTGTCGGCGTCGCCCTGGCCGCGGCGGCCGCCGCCGTCATCGGGTTCCTCGCCCTGCGCGGCGGCCCCGTCGATCGGCCGGGCCCCACCGCGATCCCCGTGGGCGCGCGCTCGATGGTGCCCCCGTGGGTCGGCGCGCTGCTGCCGCCCGATCCCGTGCGGCCGGCGACCGCCGAGCGCCCGGCGCTGGTCCCGATCCCTGCCGGCACCGCGTGGCTCGGCAGCCCGCCCGACGAGCCAGGGCGTCAGCCGGACGAGGTCCGCCGGGCGGTGACCCTGACCCGGCCGCTGTGGATGGCTCGCACCGAGATCACCCAGGGCCAGTGGCAGGCGCTGATGGGCACCGCGCCGGCGAAGTTCGACCCGGCGCTGGGCGGCGGCGAGTCCCACCCGGTCGAGCGGGTGAGCTGGTACGACGCGGCGGCCTACGCCAACGCGCTGTCGGTCAGCGAGGGCCTGCCGCGGTGCTATGCCCTGCACGACTGCGAGGGCGCCCCGGGCGACGGCCGCTTCACCTGCCGGGCGGCGACCTTCTCCGGCGCGGGCTGCCCCGGCTATCGCCTGCCGACCGAGGCCGAGTGGGAGTACGCGGCGCGGGCCGGCACGTCGACCGCGACCTACGCCGGGCCGTTCGACGCGCAGGGTGAGCGCCACGCGCCGGTGCTGGACGCCATCGCGTGGTACAGCGGAAACGCGGCGGTCGAGCGGGGCGGGCTGGCCTGCGGCGACTGGACGGGGCGCCCGCCGGGGGTGACGGCGACCCGCTGCGGGACCCACCCGGTCGCGACGAAGGCGCCCAACCCGTGGGGGCTGCACGACATGCTGGGCAACGTCTGGGAGTGGACCACCGACGGGCACGGCGACCTGTCGCCCGAGCCGGCCACCGATCCGACGGTGCCGCCGGGCGCGCGCATGGTGACCAAGGGCTGCGGCTGGTTCCGCGAGGCGCGGTTCTGCCGGGCGGCGAATCGCTATCGCCCGAAGGCGGGCTATCGCACGTTCTCGGTGGGCTTCCGGGTGGTGCGCACGGCCCGTTGAGCGCGCCGCCCGCCGCGCGATCGGCACCCGCCGACTTCACCGATCGGGTATCATGCCTGCGCTGTGCGGGAGGTGCCGTGAAGACCCCACGATGGATGACTGCGCTGCTCGTCGGCGTCGCGCTCGCGCTCGCGGCGTGCACCGGCGAGATGAGCGCCGGCTACGCCCCCGACGAGGCCGACGCCGACGGCGGGCCCGACGGGCGAGTCGGCGAGCCCGAGCCCGGTGAGCCCGAGCCCGCGCCTGGGGAACCCGAGCCCGGTGAGCCCGAGCCTGGGGAGCCCGAGCCCGATCCCGGCGAGCCGGAGCCCGATCCCGACGATCCGCTGGCCGGCCTGCCCCCGTTCGCGCCGGCCGCCCCCACCCTGCACCGGCTCACCGAGGCCCAATACCACAACGCCATCGCCGCCCTCTTCGGGCCGGGGATCGAGATCCCGCCGCTGGAGCCCGACACCCCGCTGCACGGCTTCGCCTCGGTCGGTGCCGCCGAGCTGACCGTCTCGGCGCTGGCCGCCGAGCAGTACGAGGCCGCGGCGCAGGCGGTGATCGATCAGGTCTTCGGCGACCGCGAGAGGCGCATGGCGCTGGTGGGCTGCGAGCCGGCCGATCCCGGCTGCCGGGCGGGCTTCGTCGCCGACTTCGGGCGCCGGGTCTGGCGCCGACCGCTGACGGCGGGCGAGGTGATGGCGATCGATGGCGTCGCCGCCGACCTCGGGGTGCGGCTGAACGATGTCTGGCGGGGCCTGGGCTTCGCGGTCTCGGCGCTCTTGCAGAGCCCCGACTTCCTGTTCCGGGTGGAGCGCGGCGAGGACGCGCCGGGCGGGCGGCGCTACACCGATTTCGAGATGGCGAGCCGGCTGTCGTTCCTCATCTGGAATTCGATCCCCGACGACGCGCTGCTCGACGCGGCGGCCGAGGGGCGGCTGACGGACGACGCCGGGCTGGCAGTCGAGGTCGACCGCCTGCTCGCCGACCCCCGCGCGTGGGACGGCATCGGCGGCTTCTTCGCCGAGTACCTCGGGCTGCCGGCGCTGGATCGGCTCGACAAGGATCCCGAGGCCTTCCCCCAGATGAGCGCGACGCTCGGCCCGGCGATGCGGGCCGAGATCGAGGCGGCCATCCGGCGGCTGGTGTTCGAGGAGGACGCCGATCTGCGGCGCCTGCTGACGACCCGCACGACCGAGATCGACGGCGAGCTGGCGGCGCTGTATCAGCTCGCGCCGGTGGAGGGGCCGACCCGGGTCGAGCTGCCCCCGGAGAGCCCTCGGGGCGGGCTGTTCGGCATGGCCGGCGTGCTGGCGCTCAACGCCCACCGCACGGTCTCGTCGCCGACCCACCGGGGCAAGTACGTGCAGAACAAGGTGATGTGCTTCGACATCCCGCCGCCGCCGCCGGGGGTCGCCACCTCGCTGGACGGGGTCGGCGAGGACCAGGGGCCGCTGACGACCCGCCAGAAGCTGGAGCAGCATCGGGCCGATCCCACCTGCGCGGCGTGTCACCGCCACATGGATCCCATCGGGCTGGGGCTGGAGCACTTCGACGCGATCGGGGCCTATCGCACGACCGAGGACGGGCTGCCGATCGACGCCCGCTCGGCGCTGGACGGCGACGCCTTCGAGGGGCCGCGGCAGCTCGGCGTGCTGCTGGCCGAGCGGCCCGAGTTCGCCGCCTGCGTGGCCCGGCAGATATTCCGCCACGGCACCGGGCACCTCGAGGCCCGAGCCGAGGAGCGGGCGGTGCGGCTGCTGGGCGATCGCTTCGCCCGGGAGGGGCACCGGGTGCAGGCGCTGGTGCGGGCGCTGGCGCTCGACGACGCCTTCCGCCGGGCGGGGCCGCCGGACGATACGCTGCCCGATGGCATGGGCGATGGCATGGGCGACGACATGGGCGAGATGCCCGGGGAGGGCGGCTGATGGCATTCCTCATCCCCCGCAGAGGCATGCGCCGGCGTACGGTGCTGCGCGGCCTGGTCGGCGGCGCGGCGGCCACGATCGGGCTGCCGGTGCTCGACGCGATGCTCGACGGCAACGGCGCGGCGCTGGCCCAGGGCGGCCCGCTGCCGACCCGCTTCGGGCTGTGGTTCTGGGGCAACGGCATCCGCCGGGAGCACTGGACCCCGGACGGGGTGGGTGCGGGCTGGCAGCCCCGGGCCGAGCTGGCCCCGCTGGTGGAGGCCGGGCTGCGCGACTGGCTGTCGGTGGTGACCGGGCTCGAGATCAAGACCGCCAGCCACCCCCACCACTCGGGCATGACCGGCATCCTGACCGGCGCCCGCTATCATCAGGTCGGCGAGACCCGGGACACCATCGTCTCGACCTTCGCCCATCAGTCGGTGGATCAGATCGCGGCCGATCATGTCGCGCAGCAGGCGCCGGGCCTGCCCTATCGCTCGCTGGAGGCGGCGGTCTGCCGGTTCCGGGGCACCGACGAGGGCACGACCTTCCAGCACCTGAGCCACAACGGGCCCAACGACGTGAACCCGTCGGAGTACTCGCCCCGCCGGATGTACGACCGGCTCTTCGGCCAGGGGCCGGGCGGGCCGCAGCTCGATCTGGCCCGGCGCAGCGTGCTCGACGCGGTGACCGGCCGCATCCGCGCGCTGCAGCAGACGGTCGGCGCCCGGGACGCCCGGCGGCTGGATCGGCACTTCGAGAGCGTGCGGGCCATCGAGCGGCGGCTGTCGGCGGCGCCGGCCGAGTGCCGGGTGCCCGATCGACCGGGGGACTACCCCGACGTCGAGGGCCGGGAGCAGATCGCCGAGAAGAACGCGGCCCACAGCGCGCTGATGGCCTACGCCCTGGCCTGCGACTTCACCCGGGTCTTCTCGGTGATGTTCTCCTGCGCCGGCTCGGGGGTGGTGGTCTGGCCGGCCGGCGCCCGCAACAGCCTGCACCAGATCTGCCACGACGAGGCGGTGCCCCAGCCCACGGTGCACGCGGCGGTCGTCTACATCATGCAGCAGCTCGCCGTCTTCCTGCGCACGCTGCGCGAGACGCCCGAGGGCGACGGCAACCTGCTCGATCGCTGCGCCATCCTGTGCACCACCGAGCTGAGCGAGGGCAACACCCACACCAACGACGAGTTCCCGGTGCTCATCGCCGGGCGGGGCGGCGGGCGGCTGCGGGGCGGCCGGCACGTCCGGGTGGACCGGGCCAACGCCAGCCTCGCCGGGCTGTCGGCGCTGCGCGGCGCGGGGCTGCCGGTCGAGCACTTCGGCCACGGGCCGGGCGAGGTGCGGGACGTGCTCGGCGAGCTGTTCGTGTAGCGGCCGGGTCGGACGGCAGCGGCTCAGCGGCGCAGGCAGGTCACCGTCGCGTCGCCGCCGAAGTTCTCGACCGGGCCGAAGCCGCTCTCGAAGCCCTGGGCCCGGCACCACCGGTGGATCGCCGCGTTGCAGTCCGGCCCGATGCGCTGCCAGTTCCCGTCGCACGGCTGATGATGCCCGGCGAGCGCGGCGTAGGTCGTGCCCCGGGCCTCGGCGCCCTCCCCCACGCAGGCGACGTGCACCGCGTCGGGGCCGCTCTCCCGGGGGCCGAAGCCGCTGACGAAGCCCTGGGCCCGGCACCACCGGTGGATCGCCGCGTTGCAGTCCGGTCCGATGCGCTGATTCTGCCCGTCGCACGGCCCGTGGTGGGCCGCGAGGTCGGCGAACGGGACCACCCGGGCCTCGACCGAGGCCACGCAGGTCACCACCGCGGTGTCGCCCGAGTTCTCGACCGGCCCGAACCCGGTGGTCGCGCAGCCCTGCCCCCCGCAGAAGCGGTTGATCGCCGCGCTACAGCCCGAGCCGATGCGCTGGTTGCCCCCGTCGCAGGTGTCGTGGTGCCCGACGAGGGTGCTGTAGGCGGTCACCACGACCGCGGCGAGGTGGCCCTCGTCGGTGCGGCCGTCGCAGTCGTCGTCGGCCCGGTTGCAGATCTCGTCGGCCGGCGGCGCGGGGGCGCAGGGCGCTTCGACGCCGTCGACGCAGGCGGCGATCCGCCGGCAGGCGCCCTGCCCGCAGACGGCGGTGGCCGCGTCCTCGTCGGCGGCCCCGTCGCAGTCGTCGTCGACGCCGTTGCAGATCTCGTCGGTCGGCGCGCCCGGCTGGCAGCGGGTGGGGCGACCCTCGATGCAGTTGAGGACCTCCCGCCGGCAGGCGCCGACGCCGCAGACGGCCGCCTGCAAGCCCTCGTCGATCACGCCGTCGCAGTCCTCGTCGAGCCCGTTGCACGCCTCGGGCGCCCCCGGGCGCACCGCGCGGTTGGCCTCGTCGCAGTCGGGGGTCGGGCAGTCGGGGTGCTGACCGTAGCCGTCGCCGTCGACGTCGCCCCGGGCGCAGATCGGCGGCGGGGGCGCCATGTCGGGCGGCAGGTCGAGATCGGGCGGTCGGGCGAGGTCGACGGGATCGAGGTCGAGGGCCTCGTCGGGTGACGCGTCGAGCGCGGCGTCGACGCCGACGTCGCCCGCGGCGGGCCACAGGCGGGCGTCGAGCGCGCCCGGGGGCAGCTCCTCGCAGGCCACGAGCGCGCAGGCGAGCAGGGCGACGGACGCGATGGGGCCGGGCGGGCGGTGCATGGCGCCGAGTGTATCAGGAACGCCCCGGCGGGGAACCGCTCAGCGGATGGGGAAGCGGATGGGCTCGCGGTACAGGCCGGCGTCGCGCCGGCGGCCGAGCAGGATGCGCCGGTTGCCGATGAGCCCGGCCTGCTCGGCGACGTGCGGCGCCCGCTCCATCACCATGCGCCCGAAGGGGTCCCGCCGCCCGCGGACGTGGGTCCGGGCGCGCTCCATCCGATCGAGGGCCGCCGAGCCGGCGGTGACCGTCGAGGTGAAGCGGAAGCGGTCCTCGACCAGATCGACGCTGAGGATGGGCAGCGTGTGGTTCAGGGCGGGTTTGCGGCTCATCGAGGCGGCTCCGGGGGTGGGGATCGGTGGGATCCGAGTCGTCTTGGTACGATCGTAACGAGCCGACCTTGCGTACAGTAACAGGAAATTTTGCCGCCCTGGATAAAAACTGTATGCCCGACGATGCGCGGCGCGCGCAACCGCCCGGGAGTCGCTGATCATCTCTTCGTCGACGTCCTCCTGCCCCCGAGGTGACCATGCCCCGCCTGCCCCGTCGCGCCCGCCGGCCGCGCGTGCAACCCGGCGCCGCCCCCGGCACCGTCCAGCGCCCGCAGTCCGAGTCCCCGGTCGAGATGCGGGTCATCGTCTACGACGGTGAGCGCTTCATCGACGAGCGGGTCCATGACCTCCAGCGGGCCTTCGAACTGCACGAGCAGCCGGGGATCACCTGGATCGACGTGGTCTCGCCCGACGTGACGACGCTCAACGCGCTCGGCGCCCGCTTCGAACTGCACCCGCTGACCCTCGAAGACATCGCCGACGGGCGCCAGCGGTCGAAGCTCGAGGCGTACCGCGATCACCTCTTCATCGTCGTGCGGGCGGTGCGCCCCGATCCCGACGTGCTCTTCCGCAACCATCAGGTGGCGCTGTTCGTGGGCAAGGGCTTCGTCATCTCGGTGCGCGACGAGCGCCACGGGCAGTTCGAGCCGGTGCGCGAGCGCTTGCAAGTGGCCCGGGGGCGCATCCGCGAGCGGGGGGCGGACTATCTGGGCTACGCGCTGCTCGACTCGGTGGTCGATCACTACCTGCCGGTGGTCGACGTGGTCACCGAGCAGATCGAGACGCTCGCCGACGACCTGCTCGGGCCGTCCACCGAGTCGCTCGTGGCCCAGGTGCAGGACGCCCGGCGGGCGCTCGGGCGGCTGCGGCGGCTGTCGATGCCGCTCAAGGACGTCGTCGAGTCGATGCACCGCGAGCCGGTGGTGTTGGCCGACGAGACCCGGCTCTTCCTGCGGGACTGCATCGACAACGCGGTGACCATCCTCGACTCGGTCGAGCAGCTCCGGGAGATGGCGACCCATGTGATGGACGCCCACATGGCGCTGGTCAACCACCGGATGAACGAGGTGATGAAGGTGCTGACGGTGATGTCGGCGGTGTTCATCCCGCTGAGCTTCATCGCCGGGCTGTACGGCATGAACTTCGACGGCGGCGTGTCGCCGTACAACATGCCCGAGCTGCGCTGGACCTACGGCTACCCGTTCGCCCTGAGCCTCATGACGCTGCTGGCCGGCACGCTGGTGTTCTACTTCTACCGACGGGGGTGGCTGGGGCGGAGCGCGGCGGCCGACGTCACGCCGATCGCGGCCCGGGACGACAAGGCCTGACGCCGACATCGCGCAGCGGGTTTGCCCGCGGTCCTGCGTTCGGGCATGATCCGCACAGGAGGTGCGTATGGACCGGCGGGACGAGGGAGACGGCCTCGACGCGAGGCTGTGGGCCGCCGAGACCATGCCGCTCCCCCAGGTGAGCGACGACGCCCGCCCGGCGGCCGGCGGGCAGGCTCGGGCGGTCGTGATGCACCTCGAGAAGCCGGCCGATGTCGCCCGGGTCTTCAACCGCAACGCCACCGTGTTCGTGCTGATGCCCGACCCGCCGCGGCTGGGCACCGCCGTCGAGTGCGTGCTGGTGCACCCCACCGATCACCGCGAGGTCAAGGTGATGGCCGAGGTGACCCGGGTCGGTGAGACGCTGGCCGGCACCGGGGTCGAGCTGCGCTTCGAGACGCCGGGCCCCGCGCTGCGGGAGACGCTGCTGGCGTTCGTCCGCGCCCGCTGAGCCTCACCCCGCCATGCCCGCGCCGCCGGCTTCGGCCCGCTCGGCGAGGGCGATCAAAGACGTCAGGATGTCTTCGACCGCCTCTGCGGTCAGCGGGGGTTCGGTGTCGAGCGGCCCGTCCCATCCGACCCCGTCCGGCTGAAGATCGAGCACCGCCGCCCGGGGCAGCATGCGGGTCGTCAGCGCCTCGGCGCGGCGCGCCAGCTCGGGATCGGCGGCCCACAGCGCAGCGGCGGTCGGCGGATCGGGGCTGAGGCCGAGCAGGCCCGGCGGCAGATCGGGCACGTCTCGATGGTGATGCTTCGTCCGCAGGCGGCTCATCCAGCGGTGGGGCGGGTCGTCGGCGTCCGCCGGCACCAGCCGCAGGCTGGCCTCGAGCCGGGCGTCGACGGTCAGGCCCAGGCGCAGCCGCTCCCCGCCATGCCACTCGACGTGTACCGTGAACGGGCGGTCGTCGCGCACGCCGCCGATCCAGGGCAACCCCCGGTGGTGGCCGAGATCCGTCGCCGAGAGGCGGCGCACGCAGTCGGCGAGCAGCTCCAGGACCGGGGCCAGCGGCGCCCGGCTGCGGCGCTGCACGCCGATCTCGAGCACGGCGAAGAGGCCGGTCGCCGCCGCGCAGTACGGGATCCACGCCCGGGGCAGCCCGAGCCAGCCGGCGACGACCCAGGCGAGGCTGCCCAGGATCAGGCCCCCGGCGAGCACGCCGAAGGCGACGCCGGGCCACGAGCGGCGGCCGAGGCGAGCGATCAGGGCCGAGCGGTCGAGTTCAATAGCAGACATGGCGTCCGTAGAGGATGCGTGCCTCCCCCGCCGCCGCTTCGCGCAGGATCGCGATCTCGACGGTCGAAGGGTCGGGCTGGAAGGCGGCGGCTGCGCGCACGTTCGCCGGGGCGCCCGGCAGGCTGCCGTCGAACGCCCGGTCGGGCCGCGCCGGATCGGGCAGGGTCAGGTGGAGGCGCCCGCCGGCCCGGTAGATCGCGCCGACGCCCCCCGGCAGGGCGAGCGCCTGGGAGTCGTCGGGGGTCGCCTGCCAGGGGGCCCCGACGACCCCGTCCAGGAGCTGGCTGCCATCGGCGGACAGCGTGCGCCACTCGAGCACGCCGGTCTCTCCGAGGGCGGTCAGGATGACCAGGCCGCCCGCGCCCCGGGCGACGGTGATGCGGTCGACGAGCGGGCCGTCGATCGCCGCCGAGGTGCTCCCGACCAGCGTCAGGGCCGGGTCGAATCGATCCACCCGCAGCGCGTGGGCCGGGGGGTCGTCCCCGGTGGTCACATCCCCCACGAGCACCGCGTCCCCGTTGGCGAGGACCGCCGCAGCGTTCTGCAGCGGGCCCGCGGGCCGGGTCTCGCCGGTCAGCGGCGGCGGCCACAGCTCAGCGTCGGCCCCGGCACCATCCCACGCGTCGACCACCAGCTCGCCCAGCGGCGGGTCGGCGCGCTCGATGTGGCTCTCGACGAAGGTCAGCAGCGCGGGCACCTCCCCCGGTCGCGCGGCGATCGCCGGCGGCTGCGGCCAGTCGACCCACATGCCCCGGACGCGCACCCCGTCGTCGCCACGGGCGATGAGCTGGACCTGATCTTCGGCGTCCACCGCGACCCGGCGCCACGCGGCGAGGACGAACCTCTCGCCGACCGCGGCCGAGGTCAGCCCCACGAGCACGCCCGGGTTGGCCTCCCGGGGGTCGCCCAGGCGCTGCTCGTCGGCGTCGGCCGGGGCGGTCTGGTCGAAGATGAAGCTGCGCACGACCGGCTCGGCGCCCTCGGCGCGCAGGTCGTAGGCGGCGACGAACCGGCGCGCGCCGCGCCCGGCGAGGGTCACCTGCTGAGCGTCGTCGTCGCTGTCGGAGAAGCCGGTGGCGACGGTGACCCAGCCCGCGGCGTCGATGGCGCAGCCCCGGCGGCAGCCCTCCTCGATGGACGCGCCGATCGGGGTGGCGCCGGTCATGCAGCGGTACTCGCAGGCGCCCAGCACGCACAGCGGGACGGCCCCTTGGATGGCCACGCAGCCTTCGAGCGCCTCCGACCCCTCGTCGACCCGACCGTCGCAGTCGTCATCCGACCGGTTGCACGCCGAGGGCCGGGGCGCGCAGGCGGCGTCGGGCGGGCGCGCGTCGAGGGCGGCGTCGGGCGCGGGCCCCGTATCGGGTGGGGGGCCGAGGGGGTCGACGTCCGGATCGGCGACATCGAGGGTCGCGTCGGGCACCCCCCGGGCTTCGGCGAGCCGGTCGGGCAGCGTCGGGAAGCACGCCCCGAGGGCGAGCCCGCTGAGCAGCGCGGCGCCGCGCAGGCCGACGCCGACGACGTCAGTAGCAGACATAGCGCCCGAAGATGACCTCGCCGTCGACCATGCGCCCGCCGTCGCGCAGGACGACGACCTCGACGACGTTCTGCGCCGGCTGGTAGGCGGCGACGGCGCGCACCTTGTTCTGGGAGTCGGGCAGGTGGCCTTCGAACTCGAACGCCGGGTAGTCGACGTCGGGCAGCGACAGGCGGACCCGCTCGCCGTCGCGGAAGATCGCGCCCACGCCGCCGGGCAGGGCCAGGGCCTGGGGCGCGATGGCCGCCCGCCAACGCATCGAGACCGGGTCGCCGGCGAAGCCGTTGCCGTTGAAGCGCAGACTCCGCCACTGGAGCGCGACGTCTTCGATCGCGGTGAACACCACGAACCCGGTGTTGCTGCGCGCGATGGAGATCCGGCCGACGATCGGGCCCGGCAGCGCCACGATGAAGCTGTTCTGCGGCACCAGCTCGGCGCTGAGCCGGTCGACCCGCACGCCGTACTGCGGGTCGCCGGCCTCGTCCTCGCTGACGACATCCCCCACGAGCGCCACTTCGCCGCTGGGCAGCGCCACCGCCGCGTTCTGCGCCGGCCCGGTCGGACGCGGGCCGCCGGCCAGCGGCATGGGCCGCTCCTCGGCGGCGCCGTCGGCGATGGACCAGCGATAGGCCGTCAGCTCGCCCATCGGCGGCTCGTCGCGGTCGATGTGGCTCTCGACCAGCGCGACGACCGCCGGGGGTTCCCCGTCCAGCACCGCCAGGGCCGGGGGCTGGGGCCACTCCATCCAGAAGTCGCGCTGAGGCGAGCCCGCGCCGCCCCGGGCCATGAGCTGGATCTGGTCGTCGGCGTCCCCGTCGACCTCGCGCCACGCGGCGGCCACGAAGTCTTCGCCGACCGCCGCCGAAGTCAGCCCGATCAGCACCCCGTCGTGCGCGTTGCGCGGGTCGCCGATCCGCTGCTCGACCGCCTCGGCCGGCGCGTTCGCCGAGAAGACGAAGCTGCGCACGAGCGGCTCGGCGTCCTCGGCGAGCAGATCGTAGGCCGCCACGAAGCGCCGATCGCCGTCGGCCGCGAGGGTGATCTGCTGCGCGTCGTCGTCGCCCTTCTCGAAGTCCTGCGCGATGCGGATCCACTCGCCGACGAGCTCACAGCCCCGCGGCTGCCGGCAACGCCCGAGGGGGTCGTCCGGGATCGGCTCCGCGCCCTCCACGCAGTCGTAGACGCAGGCCTCCTCGACGCACGACTGGATCGTGCCGAGCACGCCGGGGCAGGCCTCGATGGCCTCGAGCTGCTCGTCGATCAAGCCGTTGCAGTTGTCGTCGACGCCGTTGCACCCCGCCCCCTGTGATGTGCAGCCGGCGTCGACCTCGGGGCCCAGATCGGGCGGGAGATCCATATCGACCCGCGGCCCCGCGTCGATGGGCGGGCCGAGGTCGGGCAGACCGACGTCCTCTTCGGGCGGGGCGACGTCGGGCAGCGCCCGGTCGAGCGGGCGCATGTCGCGGGCCAGGTCGAGCCCGCCCGTATCCACCGGGCCGCGATCCACGATCGGCGACGGCCCGTCGAGCCCCTGATCGTTCGCGCCGTCCGTCGCCGCCCGGGGTACGCAGACCCCGCCCACGCAGCGCCGGTCGGGGTCGCACTCCTCGTCGACCGCGCAGGCGTCTTCCAACGCCGGCAGGCAGCCGGTGAACAGCAGCGCGGCGAGCCCGAGGGCGCGCCAGGGGCGGAAGGCTTCGGCAGTCCCGGATCGCATGCGACCAATCTACCAGAAGCCCCGGGAGATCGACCCACCCGATGCGGCGGGGCGCGCCACGCCTTGCGCGCCCCGCCGCGCGGCGGTAGCGTCCGCCGATGCGTGAACCCGAGCCCCCCGATCCGCCCCGGCCCTCGACCGAGGCGGTACGCCGCGCGGTGCGCCGGTGGGTCGAAGAGATCGTCGTCGGCGAGGGCCTGTGCCCGTTCGCCCGGCCCGTATTGCACCGGATGCGGATCACCGTCAGCGAGGCGACGGCGCTCGAGCCGCTGCTGACCGACCTCGGGCGGGAGCTGGAGCGGCTGGTCGAGACCCCCAGCGGGCTGCTGCCGACGACGCTCGTGGCCGCGCCGCGCATGCTCGACGACTTCGAGGACTACCTCGACGCGCTCGAGATCGCCCAGGCGCTGCTGTCGGGCGCCGGGCTCGACGGCGTGATCCAGCTCGCCTCGTTCCACCCCGACTATCGCTTCGCCGACGCGGCGCCCGACGACCCGGCCAACGGCACCAACCAGAGCCCGGTCCCGCTGTTCCACCTGCTCCGGGAGGACGACGTCGCCCACGCGATCGACACCCACCCCGATCCAGACGGCATCCCCTTCCGCAATCAGGCGCGCTTCCGCCGGCTCGGCGCCGAGGGCGTGCGGGCGCTGCTGGCCCGGATCCACGTCGATTGACCGGCGTCAGTCGGGCAGCGTCGGCCGTCGGCGGATCTGCCACGCCCCGTAGGCCAGCCGCACCGTCATGAGAGCCACCCCGGCGCCCCCGAGGCCCAGCGCGACATCGGGCAAGGCGGCGACGAGCTTGCCGTGGGCCAGCCGGGTGCGGATCTGCTCGACGAGCGCCTTGCGGGCCGGCTGATCGAGCGCCGACCAGTCGTGGGGGGCCCCGTCGAGCCAGGCCGCGCGGGCCACCGCCAGCGCCGGATCCACCGCCAGGTGCACCAGCCACGGGCCGAGGGCGAGCAGCCCGGCGGCCAGCAGCAGCCCCAGCAGAGCCTGCCCCCGGCGGATCGCCAGCCACAGCGCCAGCGGCGGCGCACCGGCGGCCAGCGCGGCGACCAGGAGGGGGATCACCGCCCGTCGGCCGGATCGGCGTAGCGCAGCACGAACGGGCAGCGGTCGCCGCCCACCGCCAGCGTCGTCTCGCGGATGAGCACGACGTCCGGCTCGACCTCGCCGAAGAAGCGGGCGTCGCCGGCGCAGAACAGCGGGGCCAGCTCGGGGCAGCCGGCGGCGTGGCACAGCGCGACGAAGCGGCAGGCGGTGACCGTGAACCGGACCTCGTCGGCGCCGATGTGATCGAAGCGCACGTCGGCGTTGGGGAAGCGGGCCATGCGCTCGCGCACGAAGCGATCCCGCTCATCGGGGGACATGGAGGCGAGGGTCTCCCGGCGCAGCGGGCCGACGGTCTGCCCCAGGAAGGCCAGCGCGGCGGCCTCGACGACCGCGGCGGTGGCCGCGATGGCCGTCGAGTCGTCGTAGCGCTCGACGAGCACCCCGAACAGCACGATGGCCGGCCCGATCTGGGCCCGGCTCCGGGCGTCCTTCTCGTCCCGGGGCGGAGGCAGGTGGCCGAACGGGCGACCGGCGGACCGGCGGCGCTCGATGGCCAGCCCGAGGGCGAGCGCCCGCCACCAGCCGAAGCGGCGGCGCAGCACGCCGAACGCGGCGCGGGTCGGGGCGTCGAGCTTCATCGCTCCGTGTCGGCAGGCGGGTCGGACGAGGTGGACGGATCGAAGGGCTCGAGCGGCCCCCACGGCGCCGGCTCGCCGCCGAGGATGGCCTTGAAGTGCGCCCGCCCGACGGCCGCCTCGCCGCCGAACAGGCAGTGTTCATAGGCCCGGGCCTCGATCTCGGCCCGCTCGGCGGCCGGGATCCCCACCGCGGCGAGCGCGGCCGCCTTGAACGCGGCGACGGCCGTCGGGCTGCGGCGGGCGACGCGCCCGGCCAGCGCCCGGGCCCGCTGCATGGCCCGGTCGTGATCGGCGCAGACCTCCTGGATCAACCCGATGCGCAGCGCCTCGTCGGCGCCGATCTGCTCGCCGGTCATGCCCAGCCGCAGCGCCTGGGGCAGCCCGACGAGGGCCCACAGCTCGGACGATCCGCCGGCCCCGGGGATGATGCCCAGCCCGGTCTCGGGCAGCCCGAAGCGGGCCGTCGGCAGCGCGACGCGGTAGTCGGCGGTGATGAGGAACTCGGTGCCCCAGCCCAGCGCGACGCCGTTGACGAGGGTGACGTGGAACAGCGGCAGCCGCCGCAGCCGGGCGAGGACCTCCCGCTGACGCCGGACGTGGGCCGCGACCTGGGCGTCGGTCCAGCCGACCCGCTCGGTCACGTCGGCCCCCGCGATGTAGATCGGGGTGCCCTTGCGCGAGGCCCGTCGGGAGAAGCTGATCAGCACCCGGGTGCCCCGCTCGACGAGGCCCCGGCCGAGGGCGTCGAGCTCGTCGAGGCGGGCCGAGCCCATCTCGTTGGCCTTGCCGTGGTCGAACTCCAGGAGGGTCAGCGCGCCGTCGTGGGTGATCGAGAGGCTCATCGGTGCTCCGCTTGCCGTGGTCGCCGCGTCATACGCGCTCCGGGTCGGGCTCGCCAGCCTCAGCGCAGATCGCGGGCGGGCAGGCCGCCGGCCATGGCGACGACGAAGTAGCGGCCCTCGACCGCGACCCCGACGTGGGTCAGGCCGGGCAGCATCAGGTTGCGCTTGTGCCCCGGGCTGTCGAGGAAGACCTGCAACGCGGCGTCGGCGGTGGCCGCTTCGGCCAGGTTCTCGGCGACCCGGGTGAAGGCCAGCCCCCGAGCCCGCAGGCGGGTGATCAGGGTGCCGGTCTCGGGCGAGGCGTGCAGCAGCGAGCGGCGGGCGGCGACCTCCCGGGCGTGCTCGGCGGCGACCGCCTCCAGCGTGGGCTCCGCCTTCAGCGGCGCCTGGCCCCGCGCCCGGCGCCAGTCGTTGATCGCGGTCACCAGCGCCGCCGCCCGGTCGCCGCCGGCCGGCGCGGGGCGCAGCGCCACGGTCGCCCGGTCGGGCGGCTCGACGCCGACGTGGATCCGGTGGTTGTCGAGCACGACGGGCCCGTACTGCGAGTCGGCGACGATCTCGACCCCGTAGACCCCGGGCCCGGCGTCGAAGTACAGCCCCACCTCGACCTTGCGATCGGCCGACCACGCCGGCCGCTCCCGGACCGGCGCGTCGTCCGGCGGGGCCACCAGCACCCGCGGGCGGAAGTAGCCCCGGCGCAGGCGGCCGGACAGCGGCACGATCGCCCCCGGCTCGGCCCGCTGCGGCAGGGGGGCGGCGAACTCGACGCCCCGATGCACCAGCACGACGGTCGTGGTCACGGTGTTGCCCACCCCGTGGCTGCCGATGCCGTAATGGGTGGGCGGCAGGCGCCGGTCGAGCCGCCCGAGCAGGCCGGGCAGCTCGCCGGCGAGCCCCTCCGAGGCCCGATAGCGCACGGTGAACGGGTAGACCTGGGCGTCGCTGACCCCGTGGCGGGCGAGGACGTGGGTCAGGTGGGCGTCGAGCGCGTCGGGCACCGGGCCATCGACCGGCCCCGACAGGCGCCACGCCAGCTCGGCGGCGGCGGCGTCGATCCGCGGATCGCGCAGCGGCGCGCCCCAGCCGTGGGCTTCGAGCAGCCGCTCGACGGTCATCGACGGCGCGCGCAGCACCGCCACCGGCGCCGGGCAGACGGCGGGCGCGCCGAAGAGGCCCGCCGCGAGGCCCCATATGAGGGGGAGTGCCACCACGACGGCAGTGTACCGCGGTCGGGGCTTCACGTCGTATACTCCCCCGTCCGCCGCCCGGAACCGGCGGATCAACGAGTTCGAGGAGGTCGCACGGTGATCATCGGGGTTCCCACTGAAGTCAAGAACCAGGAGTACCGGGTCGGCATGGTGCCGGGCACCGCGCGCACCCTGGTCGAGCGCGGGCACACCGTGCTCGTGCAGCAGGGCGCGGGCCTGGGCAGCGGGCTGCCCGACCAGCGCTACGTCGAGGCCGGCGCGCAGATCGTCGAGAAGGCCGACGAGGTCTGGGGCCGGGCCGAGATGGTGGTCAAGGTGAAGGAGCCGGTCGCCATCGAGTACGACCGCATCCGCCCCGAGCAGATCATCTACACCTACTTCCATCTGGCCGCGGTGCCCGCGCTGGCCCGGGTGCTGATCGACAAGCGGGTCGCGGCGGTGGCCTACGAGACCATCCAGCTCGCCGACGGATCGCTGCCGCTGCTCGAGCCGATGAGCGAGGTCGCCGGCAAGATGGCGACCCAGGTCGGGGCCCACTGCCTCGAGAAGGCGCAGGGCGGCAAGGGGCTGCTGCTCGGCGGGGTGCCCGGCGTCGGCAAGGGCCGGGTGCTGGTCATCGGCGGGGGCACGGTCGGCATCAACGCCGCCAAGATCGCGGTGGGCTTCGGGGCCAAGGTCACCGTGCTCGACATCGACGTGAGGCGGCTCAACTACATCGAGGACGTCTTCTTCGGCCGGGTCGACACGCTCTACAGCGACGCCGAGACGCTCGCCCGGCTGCTGCCCGAGACCGATCTGGTCATCGGGGCGGTGCTCGTCGCCGGGGCCCGGGCGCCCAAGCTCGTCACCCGGGAGCACCTCAAGCTGATGGGCGACGGCTCGGTGGTGGTCGACGTGGCGGTCGATCAGGGCGGCTGCATCGAGACCTGCCGGCCGACCACCCACGACGATCCGACGTTCGTCGTCGAGGGCGTCGTGCACTACTGCGTGGCCAACATGCCCGGCGCGGTGGCCCAGACCAGCACCTTCGCGCTCAACAACGTGACCCGGCGCTACGCGCTCGACATCGCGACGAAGGGCCTGCGCCCGGCGTGCAAGGCCGATCCGGCCCTCGCGCTGGGGCTCAATACGCTCGACGGGGCCTGCACCCACCCCGCCGTCGCCGAGTCCCTGGGCTACGAGTACAGCGCGCCCCGGCTGTGAGGCGACCGGCCCCCGGCTCTCGAGACCCGTATTCCGCGCTCAGGGTCGATTCGTGCGAAATTTCTGCCGAATGAAATGAATCTTCCGGTGGGCCCGGTTCGTACCGGGGGACACACCATCTTCGCTGGGGACCTGCAATGTTCAATCGACTCTTCGGCCGGGGCAGCAAGAAGCCCGAGCACCTCGAATTCGAGGAGGTGGCCATGCCACAGGCCGACGCCCTCTACGGCGCGGCGCTGCGCATGACCCGCGACCCCACCCAAGCCGAAGACCTCGTGCAGGAGACCCTGCTGAGGGCCTACCGCTTCTGGCACAAGTTCCAGCAGGGCACCAACATCAAGGCCTGGCTGTTCCGCATCCAGACCAACATCTTCATCAACAAATATCGGAAGAAGCAGACCGAGCAGAAGGTCATCGATGACCGCCCCTCGGACGACTTCATCCAGCGCGCGGCGGCCGAGGACTCCACCTGGCTGCCGCCCGAGACCCGCGAAGAGTTCCTCAAGCACCTGCTGGGGGACGAGGTCATGCGGGCGCTCGACGATCTGCCCTTCGAATTCAAGATGACCGTCCTGCTCGCCGACATGCACGATCTCTCGTACAAGGAGATCGCCGACGTGCTCGACTGCCCGGTGGGCACGGTGATGAGCCGCCTGCACCGGGCGCGCAAGCAGCTTCAGGTCAACCTGTTCCAGTACGCGGTCGAGCGGGGGGTCATCCACCCGCCCGAGGGGGTCGACGCCGACAACGTCGCCGATCTGGACCTCTTCCGACGCCGCAAGAAGAAGGCGAGTTGATGCGAGACACCGTCGATTGTGCCGACTTCCGGCAGTTCATCGATCCCTACCTCGACGGCGAGTTCGACCTCGCCGAGCGGGCCGCGTTCGACGCCCACCTCGCCTCGTGCGCCGGGTGCCGCCGCCACTTCGAGCAGCAGGCGTGGATGAAGAGCGCCCTGCGCCCGGCGCTCAAGCGCCCCTGCCGGCTGCCGGCCGCCGCCCGCGACCGCTTGCACATGAAGCTGCGCGCCGCCGAGCGCCCGGCCCGCATCCGCCGGGCGGCCCGCCGGGTCGCCGCGCCGCTGTCGACGCTGGCCGCGATGGGCGCGATCCTGCTCTTCGTGACCCCGCTGACCGGCTTCAAGCCCACGGTGATGGCCGACGCGGTCGACCAGCACACCCGCGAGCTGCCGGTCGAGATGCCATCGCCCATGGAGCTCGAGGTCGAGCAGTGGTTCGAGGGCAAGGTGCCCTTCGAGATGGCCGCTCCCCGGTTCAGCGACGACCGGGTCATGCTGCTCGGTGGGCGGCTGAGCTGGCTGGGTGGCGAACCGAGCCGCCCGGCGGCCTACCTCGTCTATGGGGTCGGGGGGCACAAGATGACCGTGCTGGTCTTCGATGGGTCGGGCATCGAGTTCGACGCCCCGGCCACCGAGGTCGCCGGCAAGCGGGTCTACCTGCACGACGACCGCGGGGTGCAGGTGGCGCTCTTCCAGCGCGGCTCGCTGGCCTACGCGGTGACGTCCGATCTGCCGCAGGAGAAGATGCTGGAGTTGATCGGCAAGACGCTCTGATCACCCGGGCGTCGCCAGACGCAGCGAAGGCCGCCGGACACCCGGCGGCCTTCTGCGTTTCGAAGCCCGGACGTCGAGCCGGGCGCGGGGCTCAGGCGGGGTTGTTGCGGGCCTGCTCGAGCGCGGCGTCGATCATCGCCTGGTGCTGCGCCGGATCGGCCCAGCGGGCCTGCGCCGCCTCGGACAGCCGGTCGATGGGGTCGAAGTACGCGAAGTACTGCCCCGGCTTGACCGACGGCGCGGTGTAGACCGAGATGCCGGTCTCGCGGTCGTAGTGCTCGTAGCTGTGCGCGTTGCGCTTGCCGCCGCCGCCGGGGGCGTCGACCACGAAGGTCGGCGTATTGAAGCCGGCCGTCGTACCCCGGACCCACTTCTCGAGATCCAGCGCCGTCTGCACCGTCGTGCGCATGTCCTCGGCGCCCTTCACCATGTCGTGCACGTACACGTAGTACGGGTGCACGTTGATGTGCCCCAGCCGCTTGACGAGCAGGCCCATCGAGTCGGTCGTGTCGTTGACCCCCCGCAGCAACACCGACTGATTGCGCACGGTGATGCCCTCGGAGAACATGCGCGCCACCGCCCGCTGGCTGATGGCCGTGATCTCGTTGGGGTGGTTGAAGTGGGTGTGCAGCGCGACCTCCTTGCCGGTGTGCCGCCCCAGCGCGTGCACCTCGACCAGCGCCGAGAACCAGTCGTCGTCGCTGAGGATCTTCTGGGGCATCACCGCCAGCCCCTTCGTCGCGAAGCGGATGCGGCGGATGTTGGGCATCTCGAGCAGGCGGGTCCCGATCTCACGGATCCAGTCGGCGCGCAGGTTGAACGCGTCGCCGCCGCTGATCACGATGTCCTCCAGCTCGGGGCGGGAGGCGATGTAGGCGAACGCCTGCGACCAGCGATCTTTCTTGGGCTTGAGCTGCACCTTCTCGACCGTGTCGGTGTCGAGGCCCACCGCGTACGACCGGGTGCAGAAGCGGCAGTAGACCGGGCAGGTGTCGATGACCAGGAACAGCGCCTTGTCGGGGTAGCGGTGGGTCAGCCCGGGGGTCGGCGCGTCGGCCTGCTCGCCGAGGCTGTCCAGGCCGAGCTTGGGGTGGTCGGGCAGGAACCGCGACGCCAGCGGGATGAACTGGATGCGCAGCGGGTCGACCTCGGGGGCCTTCCAGTCGATCAGGCTCAGCAGATAGGGGCTCACCCGCACCGCCATCGGCGCCCGGGCGAAGCCGGCGGCGGCGTCGTCGACGAAGCCCTGGGGCGCGATGCCCTCGATCGCCCGCAGCAGCTTGTCGGGGCGGGTGATCGTGTACTTCGACTGCCAGCGGTGGTCGAGGAAGGTGGCCTCGTCCACGTCGGCGTAGGCTGGGATGCGGCGCCAGAAGTCCCCGTCGAGGAGCTGTCCGTGGGCCAGCTCGGCGGGGTCGACGGGGGGCTTGAGGGCGGGGGGTACGTCCAGAACGGGCAGCGTATCGTCGGTCATGGTGGGTCTCCGGGGTCGATGGGTTCGAAGTGCAACGGGCGCGCGTGCGGCGCGTCGGGGGATCGCTCGATCGAGCGGCGGCGCGAGCGCGTGCCAGCCACGGCTTCTCGCTCGGCTCGCGACGGCGACTTCCCGGTCTCTGCTAGTCGTGCGCGACGTCGGGCTGGTGCAGGACGTTCTGGTCGAACCACATACCGGACACGATAGCCGCCCGGCCGGGGCGGATCAATCGCTCGGCGCGCCGTCCGGGGGGGGCGCGGCGGGCGCCGGCTCGCGCAGCGGGATGCGATCGACGTAGCCCTCGCCTTCGTCGAGCAGGACCCCCCCGGGGCCGACGAGCGCAAACACCGGGCGCCGCTCGACGGCGAGCAGCCGGGCCGCCTCGCCGGCGGGATCGAGCGCCACCGGGAAGCCGAAGCGCGAACCCTGACGGCGCACGAAGCGGCGCACGCTCGCCGCCGGGGCGTCGGTGATCGCCACGACCGGGGTGTCGTAGGCCTCGGACCACACCGCGAGCGCGGGCAGCGCCTCCGCGCAGGGCTTGCACGCCGGCTCCCAGAAGAAGAGCAGCGCCGGGCGCCCCTCCCCCACCGCCGGCAGCGGGCCGTCGTCCAGGGGCTCGAGGCGCATCACCGGCACCGGCTGACCGACGACCGGCGGTCGGGGCGGCAGCGGCATCGGGGCCACCGTCAGCGGGATCTCCTCGGTGCCCTTGCGCCGCCGCTTCGCCCGCCGCACCCGCAGCGCCGCCCGGGCCCCGGGGATGGCCAGCAGCGCCGCCTCGCGGAAGCCGCCCGGCCGGCGCAGCGTCCAGCCGTCCACCTCGAGGATGCGATCGCCGACCGCCAGCGACGAGGCCAGCGCCGGGCTGCCCGGCTCGAAGCGATCGACGACCGCCCCCCGGTGGCGGGGCGCGTCGCGATAGGTGACGCCCAGCCAGCCCGGGCGCAGCGCCTCGACCTCACCCTCGATCCGGCTGGCGGGCGGGAGCTGGGCCGGGGCCAGGACCGGGGACGGCTCGGCCGCCGGAGGCCACAGGGGCGCCGACTCGCAAGCCCGCAGATCGGCGTAGCGCTCGCGCTCACCGGCCGACAGCGGCCCCGGACCGACCAGCCGGGTGAACAGATAGGCCGCCCGGATGGCTGCGGCCTCTTGCACGTCGATGCGGGTCAGCAGCGCGGCGGCCCGGTCGACCGGCGCCCGCACCCGGGCGATGCGGACCTGCACCTCGGGCTCGGCGGCGATCAGCTCGCCCATCGCCGCGATCGCCCGCGCCTGCTGCTTGCGTCGCTCGCCCCGATCGCGGGCCGGGCGCAGGACCCTCAGCAGCGGCTCGGCCAGCCGGCGGCGGGCGTTGAGGTCGGCCGCGCGCCACGCCTCGCCCCAGACGCCCAGCGCATAGCGGGCCCGGTCGAGCCGGTCGATCAGCGCCAGGGCGTCGCCATAGCTGCGGGGGGCGCCCAGGCCGTAGCGGGCCGACAGCCGGGCGAGCAGGCGCCAGCCGCCAGCGTCCACCGCGGTCGGCAGCCGGGCGTCGAGCAGCCGGCTCACCTCGGCGCCCCGGGCCGCCGCCAGCCCGTCGAGCGCCTCGAACAGCATCACGTCGCTGGTCAGGTGGGGCGTGTCGGGGGTGTCGTCGGTCAGCAGCACCTCGTCGTGGGCCGCCGCCAGCGTGCCGTGGCGATCGAGGGCGTCGACCATGCGCCGGAAGTGACCCACGTCGCTGCGGGCGGCCAGCTCGGGGTAGCAGCCGAAGGCCGGCCGGTCGGGGTGGGCGGCGAAGGCCCCGCACAGGTTGGGCCGGGTGCGGTGCAGATCGGCGAAGCCGCCCGAGAAGCACTGCGACATCCACAGGACCACCCGGGCGCTCTGGGGCACCGGCGCCAGATCGGCCGCCATCTCGCTGACCGTCCACTGCTCGCCCCACAGCGAGATCGAGGTCTCGTTGCCGCCGGTCGGATCGGGCTCGCCGTGATCGGTCACCGCCACCAGCAGCGTATCGTCGGGGCCCAGGGTCGGCCCGACCTCGGTCAGCCACGCCTGCAACGACGCGCGCTTCGCCGGGCGCACCGGATCGGCGAAGCGGCCCGCCTCGAAGGTGGTGTTCTCCAGCAGCGGCTCGGGGGACAGGTCGCTGTCGAGCCGGGTGCCCTCGACCCGCCACAGATCGGTCAGCGGATCGTCGGGCAGCACCGCCCGGTCGGGCGCCGGATCGGCCCCGTCGGCCCAGAACAGCGCAACGTCCGCCGCCGGCACGCCCCGATCGGCGAGCAGGGCCAGCAGCGCGTCGACGTGCGCCTTGTGGCTGTGGTGGTTGTCCTCGGCCGATCCGCCTCCGGCGAGGATCAGCACCTTGAGGGCAGCGAGCAGCAGGGTCGACGGCATCGGCGCACTATACCGCAACCGCGCGCCCGAGGCTGCCCGGCGCTGCCGCCCCCGGGGCGCCGCCCGGACGGGTTCGTGGATTGCCGGGTCGGAATCGGAGTGCCCGCCCCGAGGCCCGCGGGCAGGCTGACCCCGCGGCGAACCCCCGCCGCCCACGCCCCGGAGCCCGCATGTCGCCCCACGCCACCTCGGCCCCGCCCGTCGCCCCGGTCCTCGACGGCCGGGTCGCCATCATCACCGGCGCCAGCGCCGGCATCGGCCGGGCCGCCGCCCACCTCTTCGCCGCGGCCGGCGCCCGCCTCGTGCTCGGCGCCCGCCGCCGGGAACCACTGGAGGCCCTCGTCGACGCGCTCGGCCCCGCGCGGGCCGCCTGCGTGCCCGGCGACGCCGCCGATCCGGCCTGGGCCGGCGCGCTCGTCGAACAGGCGCTGACCCGCTTCGGCGGCCTCGACGTCGGCTTCGTCAACGCCGGCACCCTCGGCCCGATGGGCCCCACCCCCGAGATCGACCCCGCCGACTGGCGGGGGGCGATGGCGGTCAACCTCGACGGATCCTTCTTCGCCGCCCGGGCCATGCTGCCGGCGATGGTCGGCCGCGGCGGCGGATCGCTGATCTTCACCTCGACCTTCGTCGGGCACACCGTCGGCTTCCCCGGCATGGCGACCTACGCCGCGGGCAAGGCGGGGCTGCTCGGCCTCACCCGGGCGCTCGCCGCCGAGTACGGAGGCCGCGGGGTGCGGGTCAACGCGCTGCTGCCCGGGGGCACCGACACCGCGATGGGCCGGGCCGTGGCCGACAGCCCCGAGGCGCTGGCCCACGTCCGGGGGCTGCACGCGCTCCAGCGCATCGCCCGTCCCGAAGAGATCGCCCACTCGGCGCTGTACCTGGCCAGCCCGGCGAGCAGCTTCACCACCGGCGCCGCCCTGCTGGTGGACGGCGGGGTCTCCATCCACCGATCGTGATCGCCGGAGGCCCGCGATGACCGACACCCTGCCCGACGACGCGCGCTGGCGTGCGGTCCGCACCCGCGATCCCGAGGCCGACGGGCGCTTCGTCTACGCCGTGCTGACCACCGGCGTCTACTGCCGCCCCTCGTGCAGCGCGCGCACGCCGCGGGTGGAGAATGTCGTCTTCCACCCCGACCCCGCCGCCGCCGAGCGGGCCGGGTTCCGCGCCTGCAAGCGGTGCACGCCCGACGGCCCGTCGCCCGCGGCGAAGCGGTCGGCGCTGGTCGAGGCCGCCTGCCGCCACATCGACGCCTGCGAGGAGCCCCCCACCCTCGCGGCGCTGGCGGCGCACCTCGGCCACAGCCCGTCCCACGTCCGCCGGGTGTTCAAGGCGGTCACCGGCGTCACCCCCCGGGCCTGGGCCAGCGCCCGCCGGGCGGCGCGGGTCCGGCGGGCGCTCGACGCGCGGGCGACCGTGACCGAGGCCATCCTCGAGGCCGGCTACGGGGCGGTCTCCCGATTCTACGAGGCCGCCGACGACGTGCTCGGCATGACCCCCACCGCGTGGCGCGACGGCGGCGCCGGCGAGACCGTGCGCGTCTGCACCCGCCCCTGCGCGCTGGGCCACGCCCTGATCGCGGCCACCGCGCGCGGCATCTGCGCCGTCGCGCTCGGATCGGACCCCGCCGCGCTGCGGGCCGACTTCGACGCCCGCCTGCCGCGGGTCACCGTCGTCGAGGGCGACCCCCCGTTCGAGGCCCTGGTGGCCGCTGTGCTCGCCCGCATCGACGACCCCGTCGCCGGCCGGGCGCTGCCGCTCGACATCCGGGGCACCGCCTTCCAGCACCGGGTCTGGCAGGCCCTGCGCCGGATCCCCGCCGGGCGGACCGCCAGCTACGGCGAGGTCGCCCGACGCCTGGGGCAGCCCGACGCGGCGCGGGCGGTCGCCGGGGCCTGCGCGGCGAACACCGTCGCCGTGCTCGTGCCCTGCCACCGGGTCGTGCGGGGCGACGGCGCGCCGGGCGGCTACCGGTGGGGCGTCGAGCGCAAGCGGGCCCTGCTCGCGCGGGAGGCCGAGCCCGACCGCGGCTGACCCCGGCTGGCGCCCGGACCGGGGCGATGTCACTCTGCGGCATGGCCTCATCACCGCCCCTGCGCCGCTGGCTGCCGCTGGCCGTCGGCCTCGTCCTGCTCACCCACGCCACCTCGCTGGGCCACGGCTTCGTGGACTTCGACGACCCGGCGATCTTCCTCGACAAGCCGCTGCTCAACCGGGCCGACTGGGGCGTGATCCCCGCCGTCTTCGACCTCGACCGCCCCGACGACTGGCGCCCGCTGCGCGACCTGAGCCACTGGGTCGACTTCCGCCTGCACCGCCATGACCCGCTCTACAGCCACGTCCATCACCTGGCGCTGCTCGGGGGGCTGGTCGCGCTCGTCGGCCTCCTCTTCCAGCGCCTCGGCTACGGCGGGTGGCTCGGCTGCGCCGCCCTGATCCTGGCCTTCGTGCACCCGGTGCAGGTCGAAGTGATCGCCTGGATCAGCGGCCGCAAGGACCTGCTCGCCGGGCTGGCCTTCTTCGGCGCGCTGCTGGCCTTCCTGCGCTTCCTGCGAGCGGACCGCCCCCCCCGGATCGTGCTCGGCTGGGGGCTGCTCACCGCGCTCGGCGTCGCGCTGGGCATCATGGCCAAGGGCCACGTCATCGTCGCCCCCGGCGTGCTGGCGATGCTCTGGCTGCACACCCGCTGGCGGCCCGAGGTCCCCATCCGCCGGCGCCCGCTGGCCATCGCCGGGCTCGTCGGGGCCGTCTTGATCGGGTGCCTCGCGATCATGCCCCGCATCGCCGCGGGCAACGTCGTCCTGCCCGACAGCTACGCCGGCGACCTGCGCCTCTCGCTCACCCTCGGCGACCGGATCCAGCTCCCGCTGCGCTATGTCATCAACCTCGTGCGCCCCACCGAGCTGAATCACATCTACCTCACCGCGCCGCTGGACGGGACGCACACCGCCATGACCCTCGCCTCGGCCGGGCTGGTGCTGGCACTGCTCGCGCTCGCCGGTCTCTGGCTGCGCCGCCGCGACCCCCGGCTGGCCCTGCTGGCCATCATCGGCGGGCTGATGCTGCCCTACCTGCACTTCCGGGCGGGGGTGGTGTACATGGCCGACCGCTATCTCTTCCTCGGGATGCCATTCATCGCGCTGCTCACCCTCGACGGGGCCCGCCGGCTCGCCGATCGCCTCGACCTCGCCCCCCGGTTGTGGGCCACCGCGCTGGGGCTGGGGCTGGCGGTGCTGGCCGTCGCCGCCGTCGGCGAGCACGCCGCGTGGCGGGACTCCACCTCGCTGTGGACCCGGATGACCGCGGTCTACCCCCAAAGCGACTGGGGCTTCGATCGGCTGGGGCAGGCCTACTACCGGGCCGGGCGCTACGCGGAGGCCGGCGGGGCCTTCCTCGAGGCCGCCGCCCGCGACCCGCGGGACGCCAAGCACCTCAACAACGCCGCCGTCGCCGCCATGGCGCTGGGCCGCAACGACGCCGCGGCGGGCCTCTTGAAGCGGGCGCTCGCGCTCGACCCCCGCGATCGGCGGGCCCGGGGCAACCTGCGGCGCCTGGGGATCGAGGCCCCGCCGGCGCCCGCCGAGCGACCACGGAGTCATCCGCCGCCGAGCCAGCCATGACACCCCGGACCCATGACATGCCCGGGCATGGCAGCATGTCATGAGCCGGGCTCCGGGCCCGAGGATCGGGCTCGGATGACCGCACCGTTCCAACGTTCCCGGCCCCCCGGCGCCCAGCGTTCTCATGTCAGCGGGTGTTTTCGCTATCACCTGCGTTGCGCGCGGGCGCCCGACGTGGCACCTTCGATCACAGGAGGCGCAGGGAGGCCCGGAGCTTGGGCGACGATGGCAACAGCGAGGGCGGGCGCAGCCCGTCCCCCGAGAGCGACGGGATCGAGCCGACGCGCACCGCGAGCGGCACGCTCTCGCCCCCCCACTCGGGCTGCGGGCTCGGGCCGCCGGGTCACAGCCGGAAGGCGGGCCCCGGCTCGCGCCTGGACGGCGGCCGCTATCGCCTCATCAGCACCCTCGCCGCCGGTGGCATGGGCACCGTCTATCTGGCCGACGACACCCGGCTCGACCGGCAGGTCGCGGTCAAGCTCGTCGATCGCGGCACCTGGCCCGGCCCCGCGCCCGGCGCCTCCGACGAGGCGCTGATCACGGCCAGCGTCGAGCACGAGAACGTCGTCACCGTCTTCGACACCGGCCAGATCCACGGCATGCCGTGGATCGCGATGGAGTACGTGCCCGGCCCCACGCTGCGGGCGATGCTCGACGCGTCGCAGCGCGATCCGCAGAGGACGCCGCCCCCCACCCCGCGGGAGGCCCTGGAGTACGCCCGGCAGACCGCCCGGGCGCTCGCCGCGGCCCACGCCAGCACGATCGTGCACCACGACCTCAAGCCCAGCAACATCCTGCTGCCCCACGATCGCCCGCTGAAGGTGGTCGACTTCGGCCTGTCGGTGAAGCTCAAGACCCAGGACCGGCCGTGCGGCGGGGGCACCCGGGGCTACCGGGCCCCCGAGCAGCGGCGGCGGGGGTCGCCGACGCCGGCCATCGACATCTGGGCCCTGGGGCTGCTCATCCCCGAGATGCTCGGCGCCGGCCGGCCCCGCGAGGCGCACATCGACGACCACCGGCGGGCCCCGGCGCTCGACCGGCTGCCCCCGAGCGTGGGCCGGCTGGTGCGCGACGCCCTGCGCACCGACCCCGCCCGGCGGCCGACCGCGGAGGCGGCGGTGCGGGTCCTCGAGGAGGCCCTCGAGCTGCTCACCGTGGCCGAGCAGTCGGGCCAGCTCGAGGCCCACCGCGCGCTGTGGACGATGACCAACACCCTGCTGACCCGCCGGCGGGGCGGCGTCGTCGTCGTCGAGGGGCAGCCCGACTCGGGCAAGTCGGCGCTGCTGCGGGCCCTGTGCCGGCAGGCCACCGCCGCCCGGGCGGGGCTGCTGCTGGGGCGGGGGCGCATGGAGGGCCGCCACGGCTCGTTCGGCCCGTGGCGCGAGATCCTGCGCGACGCCATCGCCCGAGCCACCGACGGCACCGCCGAGGACCTCGCCGCGCGCCTGCCCGAGCGCCTGCGCCACCGGCTGCCCCTGATCCAGCCGGTCGTGCCGCTCGACGGGGGGCTGGCCGAGCAGCCGACGCTCGACGAGCCGGTGCGGGCCGGGGCGACCCGCGAGCTGCTGCACGGGGTGCTCACCGCCTGCACCGACCGGCCGACGCTGATCCTCATCGAAGACGCGCAGTGGATGGACTCCGCCTCGTGGCACCTCGTCGAGCAGTTCGCCGCGGCAGAGCCGCCGCAGCCGCACCTCGTCGTGGTCTTCACCCAGGTCATGACCCCCCGCCCGGCGGGCTACGAGCGCCTGCTGCGCAGCGCCCGGCTGGTGAAGATGGCCCCCGTCGCCGCCCGCCACGTCAGCCGCCCGGTCGAGGTCCCCTCGGGCTTCACCCCGCTGGCGGGCATCGAGCTGACTCCGTCGATGACCCGCACCCTGGGGCGGCTGGCGGTGGCCGGCCTGCGGGTGCCGCCGGGGCTCGTCGACGCGCTGGGCATCGACGAGGCGGCGGTCCAGCCGCTGATCGACCTCGGCGGCCTGGGGCAGGTCGACGGCGACCTGATCTTCCGGGACAAGGCGCTGCACGACGAGCTGCGCCAGGGGCTCGCGCCGACGACGCGGGCGCGGGCCCACACCCTCGTCGCCGACTGGCTCGCCGGGCGCAGCGCGCGCACCGCGCCCGAGCTGGCCGAGATCGCCCACCACCGGCTGAAGGCGTTCCGGCTGCACCTGGGCGCCGAGCAGGAGGCCGCCCGCGAGGCGCTGCTGACCGCCGCCGCCGCCGCCGGGCTGGCCACCCTGCGGGCCGGGGCGTGGCCCGAGGCGATCCTGTGGCTCGAGGTCTGCGTGCGCAACAAGCCGGTGCGCCGGTCGTGGTCGGCCCCGCCCATCGAGATCCTGGAGTGGTACCGCCATCTGGCCGACGCGGCCCACGGCCGGGGCGACGTCGGCGCCCGGGCGGGCTACGGCACCCGGGCCCTGGCGCTGCTCGGGCGCGAGCCGCCCGCCGGCCGGGTCGGGCTCGCCCTCCACGTCGCGTTCGGGGTGCTGCGCCTGCTCGTGCCCCCGCTGCGCATGCGCAACGCCATCCAGCGGCGGGCGGCGCGGCTGGCCTCGCTGGCCCTCGGCGACCGGGCGGTGCGCCACTGGTTCGACAACGACCGGCTGGCGATGGGCCACGCGCTCATCTGGGGTCTGCTCGAAGCGCGCTACGCCGGCCCGTCGCCCGAGCTGGCCCGGGCCCGGCTCGAGATGGGCGCCGCGATCGGGTTCGCCGGCCGCCCCCGGCTGGCCCGGCGCTTCATCGCGCCGGCCCTGCGCTGGGCCGAGGGGGCCGACGCCCCGTCGATCGAGGCCTACGGGCACCTCATCGACGCCCTGATCCACGTCGGGCGGTGCGGCTGGTCGACCGTCGAGCAGCGGGCCCTCGCGTGCCAGCGCGTCAGCGACCGCATCAACGACGCCCGGGGCTGGTGCTCGGCCCAGGTGGTGCGCTTCTGGGCGGCCCACTACCGAGGACGGGTCGAGACGGCCCGGGCGCTGGCCGACGCGCTGCTCCAGCGGGCCGCGCGCAACGGCCACGAGCAGCATCAGGCGTGGGGCCACCACTCGCTGTCGATCGTCTCGCTGCGTACGGGGCGCCCGGCCGATGCCCGGGAGGGCCTGACCCGGGCGCTGGAGCTGGTCGGCGAGAACGGCCCCCGGGTGCAGCGGTTCCAGCTCTACGGCACCCGGGCGCTGGCCTGCTGCCGCATGGGCGACACCCGCCGGGCCGGCGAGGACGTCGCCCGGGCGCTCGAGCTGGCCGACACCCTCGGGCCCCCGGCAGCCCACGCGCTGCTCGAGAGCTACGCCGCCCTCGTCGAGGTGCTGCTCGAGGCGCTCGCCGCCGACTGGAGCCGGCGCACCCGGCGCGGCTGGCAGCGCGACCTGCGGCGGGCGCTGCGGCTGCTGCGGCGCTACGCCCGGGCCTTCCCGGTGGGGCAGGCCCGCTACGCGCTGCTGCGGGGCCGGGCGCTGCTCCAGCGGGGGCGGCGACGGGCCGCGGCGCGCAGCTTCGAGCGGGCCCGGCACGCCGCCCATCGGCGGGGGCAGCGCTTCGAGGAGCGCCAGGCGCAGGCCGCGCTGAAGCGGCCCGAGGGCGACCCGGTCGACGCCCACGCGCCGACCCTCGAGGTGCGGGCCCCGAAGCCGGCCCTGCCGACGCCCCGGATCAGCCTGAACGTGCTGACCGCGTCAGCGCCCCACAGCTCGGGCCACATGGATGGGTGAACACCAGATGAAGACCGTCGACGCCGTCGTCATCGGCAGCGGGTTCGGCGGATCGGTCGCCGCCTGCCGGCTGGCCCAGGCCGGGTTCGACGTGTGCCTGCTCGAGCGGGGCCGGCGCTACGCCGCGGCCGACTTCCCCCGCCCGCCGGTGCCCGGCTACCCCGCCGAGCGCAGCACCGCCAACCTCTCGTGGGAGACCGACGGCGGCCTCTTCGAGACCCGCGACCTCGGCGGGATGCAGGTGGTGCAGGCCGCGGGCTACGGCGGCGGGTCACTCATCTACGCCAACGTGCACATGCGGGCCCCGGCCCGGGCCTTCGGGTCCGACGGCCCGTGGCCCGCCGACGGCCCCGATCCGATCGACCATCGCACGCTCGACCCCTACTACCGCCTCGCCGCCAGCATGCTCGAGGTGAGCCCGGCCCCCGAAGACGGCCCCCGGGCGGCCTACATGGCCGAGCAGGCCCGCCGGCTGGGGCGCGACACCCGCCACCTGCGGCCCAACCTCGCGATCAACTTCACCGGCGACACCCCGCTGCCCGAGATCATCGACCCCCGCGAGGCGCCGCCTGACGACCCCGATCAGCCGGCTCCGACGCGGCAGCCTCTGCGGCCGGCGCGGGGCCGATACAACCGCTTCGGGCGGGCTCAGGGGCGGTGCGTGCAGTGCGCCCACTGCGACCTCGGCTGCCGCTACCACGCCAAGAACACCCTCGACCTCAACTACCTGACCGTCGCCGCCGGTCACGGGGCCACCGTGCGCACCGAGGCCGAGGTGCGGACCATCACCCGGACCGACTGCGGCTACCGGGTCGACTACTGGGACCGCCGCTTCGGCGCCGAGCGGTCGATCGACGCGGCCCACGTCTTCGTGTGCGCCGGCGCGGTCAACACCACCGAGCTGCTGCTGCGCAATTGGGAGGGCATCACCGACGCCCCCCGCCCCGACGCGCTCGGGCGCCGGTTCAGCGGCAACGGGGACTCGATCGGCATCGTCTTCGGCACCTCGGAGCGGGCCCACGCCGAGCGGGGCCCGGTCATCACCAGCACCCTGGTCTACGACCGCCGGGCGGGCGACGCCGACGACGGCTTCTGCCTCATCCAGGACGCCGGCCTGCCCGGCGCGCTGCTGCCCCTGCTCGACGTGCTGGGCTACACCCCGCCCCACCGCGGCCCGCAGAAGCGCTCGGCGAAGCGGGGCCTGGGCTGGCTGCTGGCGCTCGCCGAAGACCCCGACGCCCCGCCGCCCGACCCCCGGGCCGCCCGGCGCCCGCCGATCCTGCCCCCGCTCGTCGGCCGCCTCGCCGACCGCCTGCGGCTGCTGCGCCGGGACGGGGTGATCCGCTCGGCCGACATGATCGGGGGGCTCGTCACCGACAGCCGGCTGGTGCGCGCCCTCGGCGGGCGGCTCATCGGCGACGCCACCCGGCGGACGCTGACCGGGCTGACCGATCCCGCCCGGCTCATCGAGATGATCGGGCACTTCGTCGGCGACTTCGACGGATCGACCGACCGCCGGGCGCTGCTGCTCGGCATGGGCCTCGACCCGGTCTTCGGCCGGCTGCGCCTCGACGAAGACGGCGGCCTGTGGGCCACCCGGGGGGCCGCCGGCGCCCACCGGATCTACCAACTCCAGGAGCGGCTGATGTACGACTTCGCCCGGACCGCCGGGGGCCGGCTGCGGGTCAACCCGTTCTGGGGCGTGCTGCGGCGCCCGATCACCGTGCACCCCATGGGGGGATGCCCCATGGGCAAGGCCATCCGGGGCGAGGGCGAGCCCGACGGCGTCGTCGACCGCTACGGCGAAGCCTACGCCGCGCCCGGGCTGTACGTGCTCGACGCCGCCGCCTTCCCGGGGGCGGTCGGGGCCAACCCGTCGGCCACCATCCTGGCCGTCGCCGAGCGCAACATCGAGCGCTTCATCCGCCGGCGGGGCGCCGAGCGGGGCGACGACCGGGCCCGGTGGAGCGCGCCCGAGCGGGCCGACTGCGCCGCGCCGCCGGAGCCGCTCTACGCCATCACCGAGGCCCCCGGCGACCCGTGCCCCGCCCCGCGCACCGCCGCGGTGGGCATCGAGTTCCGCGAGCGGCTCGAGGGCTACCTCGACACCACCTCGACCCCCGACGTGGCGGTGCCCTTCGCCGGCGACGGCCCCACCCTCGACTGCCTCGACGGCGAGCGGCGGGGACTGGCGTTCGGCAGCGCCCGGCGGATCATCCTCGACCTGACCTGCCGCACCGCCGACCTCGACGGCTTCCTCGGCTCGCCCGACCACCCGCTGACGGTCAGCGGCACCGCCAGCATCGGGGACGAGCCCGACGACTGCCCGGTCGACGGCGTGCTCAAGCTGATGGCCCCCGGCGGCCCGAAGACCCGCTACCTGGAGTACGACCTGACGCTGCGCGGGCGCCGGGTGCGGCGGCTCTTCGGGCGCAAGCCGGTGCGGGACGACCCCGGGTTCGACCTCATCCGCGACCTGACCACCGTCTACTGCGCGCTGGCCGACTTCGACGCCGCGCCGACCGACCCCGGCCCCGACGACCCGCCGCCGGGGCCGCCCATCGGCCCGGTGTGGCCGGCCCGGCTGGGCGTGCTGCGGGTGCACCTCGCCGACTTCGCCCACACCCAGCTCCCTTCGATCCGGATCATCGGCGGCCCCTACGCCGACGCCCCCGAGGACTCCGACGAGCGGCTGCTGGTCGAGACCTGGTACACCGCCCGCTTCGGCCGGTTCTTCTTCGGCGAGACCCTGCGCATCTACGGCGAGCGCCTGTTCGCGCTCGTCGACCCCGGCACCCGGCGGCCGTTCGGCCCCCGCCGCCCGGAGCGCCGCCGGTGACGAACAACCCCCCGACCCCGATCCCGCTGCACACCAGCGGCGGCCCGGTGGGGCCCGTCCCGAGCGACGCGGCCACCTGGGAGACGCCGGCCGATCTCGGCCGCCCGACGCTGCTGATGCGCCGCTGGGGGCCGCTGAGCGGGCCGCCGGTGCTGCTGCTGCACGGCCTGTCGGCGCAGAGCAACACCTTCGAGACCAACGAGCGTCGGGGGCACCACCTCGCCGCCTGGCTGCGGACCGCGGGCTACACCGTGTGGCTGGTGGACTACCGGGGCAGCGGGCGGCCCTCGGTCATCGAGAAGCTCGAGGCGCTGGCCGCCGACGAACCCCAGCGGGCCACCGCCGGCTTCCGGTTCGGGGCCACCGCCCGCCACGACGTCGGCGGCGCCATCCGCCACGTCTCGGCCGCGCACGGCGACCGCCCGGTGCACGTCGTCGCCCACTGCGTCGGCGGCGGGCTCACCGCGCTGGCGCTGGCGCTCGAGCCCGAGCTGCCGGTGGGCAACCTCGTGCTGAGCACGCTGGGCCTGTTCTACCGGGTCCCGTTCGTGCGCGAGGTCAAGATCTGGAGCATGATCGGGGAGTACTTCCGGGCCGAGGCGGGCCAGCACTGGCTGGACCCGTGGGACGCCGCCGCCTGGGGCGACCCCGACTCGGCCTACCACTACCTCGCCGAAGCCGAGCAGGCGTGGCGGCGGGTGCGCTGGGGCCGGCTGGGCCTCGCCCCGCGGGGCTGCGAGACCTTCGTGCGGCTGTCGTTCCTCTTCGGCGAGCCGTACGACCCCGAGCGGCTGCCCGAGCTGCACCGCGAGGCGCAGGCCTACGACGCCGACCGCGGTCGGCTCCCGCCCGCGCTGCGCAGCACCTTCGGCCGGCTCAACCTCGGCCTGATGATCGACGTCGCCGAGAACCTGCGCGCCGGCCGCCCGACCGCCGAGTGCCTGCCCCGGAGCGACGCCGACCCCCCGCCCGATCCGGCGCGCGAGACCGGCCAGCTCGCCGACGACCCCAGCGTCACCTGCCCGATCGACGGCGAGGGCGACCGCTTCTGCCCCGAGGCGTTCCTCGAGCGCCACGTCCTGCTGCTGACCGGGCGCCACAACCGGCTGTGGCACCCCAACTCCATGGCGACGATGCACGGCTGGCTGCTCGACCGCGGCGCCGATCCCACCCGCCTGCGTCGGCGCACGCTGCCCGGCTACGCCCATCAGGACCTGCTGTGGGCCGCGACGGCGTGGGACGAGGTCTACCCCCTGATCGGCGCGACGCTCGCCGGCCGCTGAGCCCGCGCGTCGGGCCTCGGCTACAGCCGGCGGATCGTCAGCGAGTAAGGCCCGGCCTGGGCGTCGGACCAGTAGGCGCAGCCGACGAAGATCACAACCTCCTGGCCGGCGGTCCACGCGTGGGGGTACTCGACCCCCGACGAGTAGAAGCCGTCGGGGTCGACGGTGGCGCCCTCGGCGGGGCACAGCGCGGCGGTGTGGAAGACCCGATCGGCGTTGTGGGCCGACGCCCCGCAGCCGCCGCTGGTGGACGCGTCGCCCTCGAAGATCACGGCGTATTCGCCATCCTCGGGCGCGGTGAAGGCGATCGCGTGGTCCGGGCCCTCGCCGAACTCGAGGCGGCTGTCCTGCACCAGATCGTCGCCCCCGGTCAGATCGAGCGCGCAGGTGATGTCGAGGCCGCTCGCCTCGTGGGTCGGGCAGCGGGCCCCGGTGGTCCGACACGGCCCTTCGCCCTCACCCTCACCTTCGCCTTCACCCTCGCCCTCACCTTCGCCTTCACCCTCGCCCTCGCCCTCGCCTTCGCCTTCGCCCTCACCTTCGCCCTCACCTTCGCCTTCGCCTTCGCCCTCGCCCTCAGCGCCCATATCAGCGTCGTCGTCGCCGCCGTCCGAGCCGCCGGGCACGCAGCCGGGTGAGACGATACACAGCGCGGCGAGCGCGCAGGCGATGAGCAGTGGCTGGACGTGCATGGGGCCTCCTGAAGCCGGGCGGGGGTGATCACGCGGCCGGCGCCCGCCCGCGCCGGCCGTGGACACGATGTCGGCTCACCGGTCGCCCGATCAACCGTCGCCCGCTCTACCCCAGCAGGCTGGGCCAGTGGCGCGAGACCCAGGTGCGGCGGGCGGCCGTCGCCTGCCAGCGGGGGTCGGCGTCGATCGGATCGGCCGCGGCGAGCAGGGCGTCGAGCCGGGCGTCGAGCCGGGCGGTGCGCCGGGCGTCGTCGACGATCAGCAGCGCCTCGCTCTCCCAGTAGCCGGCGGTGATGTCGAGGTTGGCGCTGCCGATGGCGAAGCGGCGGCCGTCGACGCTCATCAGCTTGGCGTGCACATGGGGCCTCAGCGGGGTGAGCTCCGGGGCGTGGGGGGTCGCCAGGGTGAAGCCCCGGGCCTCGGCGCCGGCGGCGATGAGCGTATCGAGGCGCCCGTGGATGACCTCGGTGGCCAGGCTGCGGATGGCGCCGCCCCGGAACGGGGTCCGCTCGGGGCCGTAGAGCGGGCGGACGTGGCCCACGAGGAACCGCACGGCCACCCCCCGCGCGAGCGCGGCCCGCAGGGCCTGCTGCAGTTCGAATTGCAGGGGGAAGGTGTTGACGACGGTGATCCGCCGCTCGGCCCGGTCGATGAGGTGGCGATAAGCGTCGAGGGTCCGGGTGTCGCGCATGCTCTCGTGCTGCACCAGCCAGACCGGGATGCCCCCGGTGAACGGCTCCGGCTCGCGCGCGGGGAACCCGGCCTCGCCCCCGGCGGCCCACCAGTGGCGGTCGAAGGCGGCAACGATCTCGCGCACGACGGGGCCCTGCAGCTCGGCGCCGGCGTCGAGCCAGGGCACGTCCCGGTAGAGGCTGTCGGGGGTCAGCTTCACCTCGTCGAACCCGGTGTAGTACGGCGCGCCGACGTTGCGCCCGGTGATCCGGGCGAGGCGGCGGTCGACGATGAAGAGCTTGCGGTGGTCCCGCCGCTTGAGGTCGTCGAGGCCGGGCACGGTGAACGGGCGGATGACGCGCAGGCAGCCCCGGGCTTCGAGCGGCACGAGCGCGGGGTTGCTGCGGCCCATGGCGCCGTGTCCGCTGAAGAGGGGGTCGACGAGCACCCGCACGACCACGCCCCGGTCGCGGGCCCGCTGCAAGGCGTCGGAGACGGCGAGGCCCACCGGGTCGGGTTCGAAGATGTAGGTCTGGAGGTCGATCCGGGCGACGGCCCCGTCGATGCGAGCGAGCAGGCTGCGGCGGGCGGCGCCGTTGTCGAACTCGACCCGCACCCGATGGGCGGCGCTGGGGCGGGCGTCGGTGAGCGCGCGCAGGGCCCCGTCGGGATCGTCGGCGGCAGGGGGTTCGATCCAGCCGGTGACGACCCGGGCCCGGCGGGCGGCGGGGGTGAGATCGTTCCACCGGGCGAGCGGGCAGTGGGCGGCGCCGCCGACCGGAGCCGGGCCGATGATCAGATCCACCGGGTGGCCCGCGGCCCGCAAGTGGCGCGCGACCCGGGCGAGGCGCAGCGGCCGGGCGGCGGCGGGCAGGTCGTCGGGGTCGCCGTCTTCGAGCACGGCCCCGGCGTCGATCAGCGCGGCGACGGGGTGCGGGTCGAGGCGGGCCCGCAGGTCGCGGCAGGGGGCGGCGGGGTCGAGGCGCACGGCGACCCACAGCCGGCGGGCGCCGTCGGGCTGGGCGAAGCGGGCGAAGGTGGTGGGGTCGACCGGGGCCTCGGCGTCGAAGAGCGCGATCCGGGTGTGGGGGTCGCGGCGGAGGATGCGCACCGCGGCGAGCAGCCCGTCGAGCGCGGCCCCGGGCGCGGCGAAGCCGACGACGGCCGCCCTGCGCAATGCGGGGTGGTCGGGCAGCGGAGCGAGGCCGTCGTCGAGGGCGCAGGTCCCGATGGCCTCGCCGGCGGCGACGACGGCCAGGGGGCGATCGGGGGCCCGCCGGGCGGCGCCGAGCGCGTCGAGGGTGTCGAGCCGGGCGATGAGCGGGCGGCCCCGGCGGATGATCAGATCGGGGCCGTCGAGCGGCGCGGGCTCGGCGTCGGCGTCGGGCGCGGGCACGATGAGCGTGGGCAGCGGGCGCAGCACGGCCCCGAGCGCCCGCAGCAGCAGCGCCCGCCCGAGGCCAGCCGGCGGGGCGAGCAAGGCGAGCACGTGGGCCCGGTGGTCGGCCAGCCACCGGTCGAGGTCGCCGACGGCGCTCAGCCCGCCGGGCAGGCGGTCGAGGGTGATCGGGCCGGGCCAGCCGATCAGATCGCCGAGTTCGTCGGGCGCGGCGGTGGGGGCCTCGCCCCGGGTGTCGCCGATCTCGATGTGCAGCAGGGTCAGCCGCTCGCCGCCGAGCGCGAGGCGGCGCAGGGCGGCGACGGCGGGCAGCGCCCGGCGGGCGGGGCCGACGTAGGCCACGACGGCGTGGGGCCGGTCGTCGGCGTCGGGGGCCCGCAGCGGCGGCGCGTCGCCCCGGGCCCAGGCGATGGTCCGCCCCGCGTCGAGCAGGCGCTCGGTCCACCGGCGGCCGCCATCGACGAGCGGCTCGGCGGGCAAGACGACGAGGTCGGCGTCGGCCGGCACGGCGTCGATCGGGGCGTCGTCGGCGAGGTGCAGCGCGGCGTCGGCCCGGTAGCCCTCGGCCCGCAGCGCGGCGGCGTGGGCCTCGAGCGCCCGCTCCTCGTCGGCCACCCGCCCGTCGAGCGCGGACCACATGTCGCCCAGGTGCCAGAAGCGGGGGCGGTGCCAGCCGACGAGCGCGACGTGCCCCCCCGGCGCGACGACCGCCCGGGCCGCCGCGAGCCCGACCCCGGCGTCGGCGCCGTCGGGCATCAGCAGGGCGCAGCGGTCGAACATGCGGCCTCGGGGGTCAGCGGCGGTTGGAGCGGATCCAGGCCTCGTAGGCCGAGAGGTAGTCCCGGCAGAGGCGCTCGGCGTCGAGCCGCAGCATCTGGGCGATCTGTTTGAGGAATCCCTTGAGGTAGACCTTGGCCGGCAGGTCGCCGAAGGCCTCCCGCTCGATGCTGCGCAGGGTGAACATGCCGATCTTGGTGCGCTCGGCGATGTCTTCGAGGCGGATGCCGAGCAGCTTGCGCACCCGGCCGATGGTGACCCCGGTCAGCGGGGCGTCGGGGGCGATCTCGAGCGCGGTGAGCGGGTCGGCGATGACCGGGGTGAGCACGGTGCTCGGGGGGCCACTGGGGCTGCCGTCGGCGTCGAGCGGGCGGCGGCGGGCGCCGTCGAGCGTGCGCCAGGCGGCCTCGATGCGGGCGACGAGCGCGGCGGCCTCGTCCCGGGTGTAGAGGCCGTAGACGACCGGGCCCTCGGGGTCGAAGAGGTGCACCAGCCGCTTGTAGGCCCGGCGGACCTGGTCTTCGGGGGTGCCGGGGTCGACCTCGAGGGTGGCGTAGGCCGCGAGGATGTCGGGCGGCAGGCTCATCGGGCGCCCCGCAGGCCGGATCGGGCTTCGGCGAGGGCGACGAGCCGGCGGGCGATCTTCTCGATGGCCTGGCTGTAGCCGGCGCCGGGGTAGGCCAGCAGCAGCGGGCGCCGGCGGCGGGCGGCCTCGCGCACGGCCTCGTCGAAGTCGATGGCCCCCAGGAAGTCGGCGGTGACCCCCCACCGGCGGCGCAGCGCGCTGACCATGGCCGGCCCCATCTCGCGGTCGATGCGAGTGCGGGTGCGGTTCATCAGCAGCCGGGGGGTGAAGGTGAGCACCCGGGCCCGGATGGCCCGGGCGGCGTCGGCGTCGACGTCGGCGAGGGCCTCGACGAGCGCCTGGGGGCTGTCGATGTCGGGGCGCTCGGCGATGAGCTCGCGGGCCACCTCGGCCGGGTCGTCGGCCCGCCCCCCGTGCAGCAGCCGGCGCCACAGCGCGGCCCGCAAGAACCCGTAGGCCCGCTCGATGGCGGCCGGCAGCGGCTCGGCGACGACGACCGACACGTCGGCCTCGAGCCACGCGTCGAGGGTGAACGGGTCGGCCTGGGCCCCGAGGTCGAGCAGCAGCGCGTCGTCGTCCCGCTCAAGGGCGGCGGCGTAGCACTCGGCCCGCAGCGGGTCGGCCGGGCCGGCGAGCGCGGGGCGGCCGGGGCGCAGCAGGTGCAGCGGCACGCCGGGCACGGGCTCGGGCGCGATCGGCGGGGGGTCGGCGAGGGTCGAGGGGCCGGGCAACAGCGGGTCGAGGCCGAGCGCGGTGTGCAGCCCGGCCCCGACCGGGTCGAGGTCGACGACGGCGCAGCGGCGGCCGAGGCGGGCGAGCACGAGCGCGGCGTTGGCGACGAGCAGCGTGCGCCCGGCGCCGCCCCGACCTCCGGCGATGGCGATGCGCAGCGGCCCGGGGGCGCCGTCGTCGTCCCACGGGATGGCCCCGACGAGCGAGTCGGGCGGCCGGCTGGGGGCCTCCCCGGCGTGGGGGTCGTCGTCGGCGTCTTCGAGGTCGACGGTCTCGGTCTCCCGCCCGCTGAGCAGCTCGGCCCGGGCCCGGGCGGGCTCGAGGCCGTCGTCGGGGGCGTCCTCGAGGGCATCGGGCGGGTCGGATGGCTCGGGAGCGTCCGGCTCGGGGACCTCCGACGGGGGCGCGTCCGGCGCGAGCGGCTCGGGATCGGACGGCGCCGGCGCGTCGGTGTCCCGGCCGCCGCCCCCGCTGGCCCGCATCGCGTCGAGCGAGGCCCGGAGCACGCTGCGCGAGTCGCGCAGCATCTGCGAGGTGCCGTCGAGGGCCTGATTCGAGGCCGAGATCTGGGCCGCGGCGAGCTGGGCCGCCTGCTCGCCGGTGGGCTCGGGGTCGAAGGTCTCTTCGAAGGCGTCGTCGAGCGCCGCCGAGAGCGCGGTGAGCTCGTCCTCGTCGAGGTCGAAGTCGGGCGGCGGCTGCGGCGGCTCGGACGACAGCTCCGACGACGGCTCGGACCGGCTGTCGACGCCCGCCGGCTCCGGCCCGTCGGGCCCCGCGTCGCGCGTGTCCGCGGCGCCGTCCGGCAGGTGGCCGGGCGGCGGCGCGTCGTGTCCGTCGTCATCCCGCATGTCCGTTGGATCTACCCGACCCCCGCCCCGAACGCGAGCCCGTTGCCCCGCCCCCGCTCCTGCCATCGCCGAGCCCGTTGCAGTCCGCGCGCCATGAGCGCAGGGTAGCGCCATGGGCGTCCAGTCCCAGAGCGCGCTGATCGCGGCGCTGTTGCTGCTCGCGCTGGCGATCAACGTCGCCTTCTCCGAGCGCCGGGTCGAGCACCGGGCGGCCTTCACCGGGCTGCTGGTGGCGTTCCTGATCTACAACGTCACCTGGTTCCTCTACTCGGTCACCGACAGCATCTTCTGGATGCGGCTGCTGCTGCTGTCGGGGGTCGGGGTGGCCCAGGCCTGCCTGTGGTTCTTCGGGCGCATGCTGGCCGGCGCCTTCGGCCCCACCGAGCGGACCCTGGTGCACGCCGGCTCGCTGGCGGGGGTGATCCTGACAGCGACCGATCTGGTGCACGGGCCGTGGCTGCGCCTGGGGGTGGCCGGGCTGGCCCTGGGCACCTACGCCCGCTGCATCTGGCATCTGTATCGCCGCTACCGGGCCGCCGAGGGCCCGGTGGACGCCACCCGCATGGGCTATCTGGTGCTGGGCGGCGCGATCTCGGTGGGCGCGAGCGGGGCCGACCTGCTGCCGGCGGCGGGCATCCCCTTCCCGTCGATGGGCCACCTGTGGACGACGGTCTACATGTATTTCTGGATGCAGGTCATCCAGCGCTCGCGGCTGCTCGACCTCAAGGAGCTGATCGGGCGGGGCCTGGGGCTCATCATCCTGTCGGTGCTCATCTCGCTGATCTACATCGCGCTGCTGGTGTGGGTCAGCGGGCCGGGGCTGTTCTTCTTCAACGCCCTGGCGGCGAGCGTGGTGCTGTTCTTCGTCTTCGAGCCGCTCAAGCGGGTCATCGACGTGTGGGTCGGGCGGCTGCTGTTCCACGAGACCTACCTGCTGCAAGCCGAGCTGCGCCGCCTGCGGCGGGCGCTGGCCAACGTCATCGACATCACCGAGCTGGCCGAGCTGGTCACCGAGCGGCTGCGCGCCTCGCGGCGGGTGACCCACGCCCAGGTGTTCTTCCTCGAGAGCGGCGGCCGGGGCTACGTGCAGCCGGGGGTGACCCGCGGCCCGCGGCTGGACGTGGTGCGCGACCGGGCGCTGATCGACGCCCTCACCCGGGAGCGCTTCGTGGTCGTCGAGCAGGTCGAGCGGGAGATCATCGACCTCGACGCGGCCGACGAGAGCCCCGAGCGGGCCCGGCTGGGCGCGATGCGCAAGACGATGGACCGCATCCACGCCGGGGTCGCCTTCGCCCTGCTCAGCGAAGATCGACTGGTGGGCGTGCTCGGGGTGCGCGACGACCGCACCCGGGAGGCGTTCTCGACCTTCGAGCTGGGGCTGTTCGCCGATCTGGCGGCCCAGATGGCCATCGCGGTCGAGAACTCGGAGATCGTGCAGCGGCTCAAGGAGCGGGACCGGCTGTCGGCGGTGGGCGAGATGGCGACCGGCATGGCCCACGAGATCCGCAACCCGCTGGGGGCCATCAAGTCGGCGGCGCAGCTCCTCGGGCCGACCGACGTCGACCCCGAGAGCCGGGAGTTCGTCGAGGTCATCGTCGAGGAGGCCGACCGCCTGGACCACGTCCTGCGGCAGTTCCTCGACTTCGCCCGGCCCTACCGGGGCGAGCTGGCGCCGATGAAGGTGCAGCGGGTGGTCGAGCGGGTGGCGACGCTGATCCGGGCCGAGGAGCACGCCGGCGCGGTCGAGGTCGAGGTCGAGCTGGCGCCCGATCTGCCGGCGGTCATCGGCGACGCCGATCAGTTGCACCAGGTGTGCCTCAACCTGGCCCGCAACGCGGCGCAGGCGATGACCGAGGGCAGCGCCGACGCGGGGGGCACGCTGACCCTGGGCGCCCGGCTGGTGGACGAGGACATGCCGGGGCGGCCCGGCGCGCAGCGACAGCGGGTGGAGGTCTTCGTGCGCGACACCGGGCCGGGCATCGCCGATGCGGTGCGGGCCAACCTGTTCATCCCGTTCTTCACGACCAAGGGCCGGGGCACCGGGCTGGGGCTGCCCATCAGCCAGCGGCTGTTGCAGCACCACGGCAGCGAGGTCCGGGTCGAGACCGCGCTCGGGCTGGGCACCACGATGAGCTTCCGGCTGTTCCTCGAGCAGGAGGCCGATCAGCTCACCGCCGAGCAGCGGCGGCTGCTGGCCGCACCCCGGCCCTCGATCGACGTCACGGGAGGCTGGTGATGCCCCGGGTGGTGGGCGGCGCGGCCCGCGGGCGGCGACTGGCGGTGCCCCGGGGCGACCGGGTGCGGCCGACGAGCGACAAGGTGCGCGAGGCCCTGTTCAACGTGCTGCGGCACCGCTTCGGCGATCCGCTGCCCGGGGCCCGGGTGCTCGATCTGTACGCCGGGGCCGGCACGCTGGGCATCGAGGCCCTGAGCCGGGGCGCGGCCGAGGCGGTGTTCGTCGAGGCCGACCGGCGGCACGGGGCGGTGCTGAAGCAGAACCTCGCCGCGGTGGCCGGGGCGGTGGACGGGCGGGGTGCGCTGGTGAGCCGGCGGGTCGAGGCGTTCCTGGCCGGCGAGGCCCGGCCGTTCGACGTGGTCTTCCTCGACCCGCCCTACGCCGCCGGCGCGCTGCCGGGGGCGCTGGCCCGGCTGGTCGGGGGTTGGCTCGGGGCGGCGGCCCTGGTATGCGTCGAGCACCCGGTCCGGCAGCCGCTCGACGCGCCCGCCGGCCTCGAGACCGCGTTCGAGCGGGCGTGGGGGTCGACCGCGATCACCGTGCTCACGCCCGGCGCGTGAAACCACCGAGGAGCCTTCGATGCGCATCGCCCTCTACCCCGGTTCGTTCGACCCGATCACCAGCGGCCACGTGGACATCATCCACCGCGGGCTGTCGATCTTCGACCGCATCGAGGTGGCCATCGCGGTCAACATCCGCAAGACGCCCACCTTCCCCGACGACGAGCGGATGGCGATGATCCGGGAGATCTTCGCCGACGAGCCCCGGGTCGAGGTGGCACAGTTCAGCGGGCTGCTCATCGACTACGCCCGCAAGCGGGGCATCACGTCGGTGCTGCGCGGGCTGCGGGCGATCAGCGACTTCGAGTTCGAGTTCCAGATGGCCAGCATGAACCGCCGGCTGACCGACGAGGTGGACTTCGTCTTCCTGATGACCAGCGAGGAGCACTACTTCGTCTCGTCGAGCCTCATCCGCGAGGTGGCCCTCAACGGGGGCGACGTGACCGGCCTGGTGCCCGAGCCGGTGCTGCGCCGCTTGCAAGCCCGGTTCCCCCAGCCCGGCGCCTGACGCGCTGTTTTCGCCGCGCGGGTCGGTTGCGGTACCCTCGCGCCGATGCGACCCGCGCTCCCCCTGCTGCTCGCCGCGCTCGCGACGCTGCCCGTCGGCTGCGTGGTGCCGATGCCCATCGAGCCCGAGCCCATCGAGCAGAACCTGCCGCCGTTCTACTTCATCGACGCGGTCACCCCGCCGTTCAACCTGCTCGTGGAGTTCAACCCCGAGCTGGACCAGTCGATCGAGTTCCGCACCGGCCCCATCGGCGATCCCAACCCCGAGGACCGCATCTTCTACCGGTGGTTCGTCAACTATCAGCCCAGCGGGCGGCCGCCGATCACCGATCCCGGCCCGCCGGAGGGGCTGCCGCTCAGCGAGCTGACCGCCGGCTCGATCGACCTGCGGCTGGAGCCCTGCGCGGGCAACACCTTCAACGACGGCGACCTGCACACCATCGAGGTGGTCATCGCCGATCGGCCGTTCGTCGCCGACGACGACGAGAGCCCCACCCCCAACCAGACCGTGCCGTCGGGGGCTTACAAGCGGCGGCTGGTGTGGTTCATGCGCTTCGACCGGAGCGACTGCCCGTGAGGTGGATCGTGCCCGCCGCGGTCGCGCTGCTGCTCGGGGCGTGCGACGCCGGGCTGCCGGTCGAGGTCGACGCCGGCCGGGCGGGCTGCGCCGATCGGTGCCCCGCCGCGCTCGAGTGCCGTCAGGGGGCCTGCGTCGGGGCCGAGGCCCCCCGGTGGCCGGTCGCCCTGCGGCTGCGGCCCCGGGGCGACGACGCGCTCGCCGCGGTCGAGGTGCCCCGCTTCGAGCCCGACGGGCCGGTGACCACCCTGCCCGATCTGCCGATGTCGACCCGGACCACGCTGTCGGGGCGGGCGCTGCTGCCGGGGCCCGACGGGCCGCTCGCGATCGCGGTCCGGGCCATCGCCCGCGCCGAGCAGGGCATCGCCGAGCAGCCGCTGACCGCCACCGCCGACAGCGTCGACCGGGCCGACGGCCCCCGCTTCGTGCTCCAGCTCGCGCCCTTCTGGCCCACCGCCGAGGGCGGCCGCCAGCGAGCGGTCTACCGCCTGACCCTGCGCCCGGTCGAGGCCGAGCGCTACCCCCCGTGGGTGGTCGACGACGTGCGGGTCGAGGTCGAAGGCAGCCAGCTCGACGTGCCGCTGCCCGCCTTCGACGGGCTGCCGACGGTCGAGGGCGAGGTGCGCATCAGCCAGGACAACCCCACGCCCATCGCCGGGCTGCGGGTGTTCGCGGTCGACGACGACAACCGCCGCATCAGCACCGAAACCCACACCGACGCCGAGGGCCGCTTCGCGCTGCGCTTCTGGCCCGACGCCGCCGGGCAGGCCACGCTGCGGGTGCGCCGGGCGGGCGACGTGGGGCCGCTGCCCGAGATCGACCGCCCGATCGCGGTGCCGGCGGCGGGCGAGGCGGCGGCGTTCAGCCGGATCTACCTCGGCGCGCTGCCCAGCACCTTCGCCCTGTCGGGGCGCATCGTCGACGAGGACGAGGCCCCGGTGGGCGGGGTCGAGGTCCGCATGAGCGGGGCGGTGGGCGAGGGCGTGTTCAGCGTCGACGCCGGGCCCACCGACGCCGACGGCGCCTTCACCGTGACGGTCTACCCCGGGCGCTACCGGGTCGACCTGGAGCCGCCGCCCGACGCGGGGGCCCGGCTTGCCCGGCTGGAGGCGGTGATCGAGCCCGAGAGCGCGCCCCGGTGGACCCTGGTGGCCGGCCCGACCATCCGGGGCACGGTCCTCGATCCGGCCGGCGACCCCCTGCCCCGGGCCCGGCTCGAGGTGCGGCTGCTCAGCGCGCGCTACGCCGATCCGTCGCTCATCGTGCCCGGCGAGGCCCCCCCGGCCCGCACCCGACAGACCGAGGCCGACGCCGACGGGCGGTTCGCGATCCAGCTCGATCCGGGGGAGCACACGGTGCGGGTGGTCCCGCCGGCCGACACCGGGCTGCCCGAGAGCGATCACCCGCTGAGCGTGCCGCTCGGCGGCGGCCTGCCCCCGCTCGAGGTCCGGGTCCCGGCGGCGGCGGCACTGGTCTTCGGGCTGCGCGACGGCGAGGGGCAGCCGGCGCGGGACGTCGTCGTCGAGGCGTGGCGCACCGACACCGATCCGCCGGTCCGCATCGGCGAGGCGACGAGCGACGCCGAAGGCGCCGGCGTGGTGCGGCTGCCGGTGACGCAGTAGCGGCGAGGGGCGCCGGGGCGGCGCCCGAGCCCGGGATCAGCCCAGGATCTGCGCCGGCCGGACGACCGGCAGCCGGTGCAGGCGATCGATGAGCAGCCCCTCGTCGTCGACCACCCCCGGCGCGGCGACGAGCAGCAGCCCCGGGCCGTCCGCCCGGCGGGTCAGCAGCCGGGTCAGCCAGGGCTGCATACCCAGCGTCATGCCCAGCGACACGCCGGTCAGGACCGTCACCCGCCCCGGGCCGGAGGTGCTGTCGATCACCTGATCGAGCGCCGTGCTCAGCCGCGACCGGCGCTCGGCCGGATCGAGCAGGGCCACGTCGGTCATCGCGCCCAGCCCGGCGGTGAGCGCCCGGCCCACCTCGACGACGGTCACCGCGTCGGGGCCCACCTCGGCCTCCAGCGCGGCCCGCAGCCGATCGACCCGCCCCCGGGCCAACGGCAGGGCCCGCACGCCGCCCTCGGCCACCGCGCTGCGCAGCGCGGGCAGCGGCAGGTCGTCCAGCGGCGCGTCCGGCTCGGCCTCGGCCCGCACCGCGCTCTCGCAGACCGCCTCGAACACCGCGCTCTTCGAGTCGGGCGGCGGCGGCGGGGGCGGCCGCAGCGGCTTCGACGGCGGGGGCGCGGGGGGCGGCGGCGCGGACAGCTCGACCGGCGGCGCGCCCACGATGGCCCTGATCTCGGGATCGGTGATCGCCGGCGGCGGCGCGGGGGACGGGGCGAGGCTCAGCACGATGCCCGGGCACAGGCCGGCCACCGCGACCAGGAGCGCGTCGGCCGGCACGTCGTCGATGCCCGCCGCCCGGGCCGTCGTCGCCAGCCGCTCGGCCATGCGGGCCTCGTCGAGCCGCAGCGCGTGAGCCGTGCGCAGGACGTCCACCAGGGTGTCGAGCAGCGGCCGCCGCCAGCGGGTCTCGGCGACGGCCCGGACCCGGGCGGCGTCCTCCGGCGCGGCGTTGTGCCGGATGAGCAGCGCGCCCAGCCGGGCGAAGGCCCGGGGGTCGACCCGGTCGTCGGGCCCCGGCGGCAGGCGGGTGGCGATGCGCCCGGCCACCACCGAGAGCACCGCGAAGCCCACCGGCGCGATGGCCTCGCGCACCGCGGCGGCCAGCACCCGCATCGGCGGCAGCTCGGCCAGCGAGTCGGGCTCGACGAAGCGCTCGATCTGCAGCGGCCGCCGCCCGAGGATCATCGCCACCTCGCGCGGGCTGCGCACCACCCCGTCCCGCAGGCCGTAGACCAGCTCCACGGCGTCGGCCCGGGCCGGATCGAGGGCGGCCTTGATGCCGGCCAGCGAGTTGAGCGGCCGGTCGCGCAGGCACAGGGCCGTCAGCCGGCCCAGCGCGTCGGGGCCCAGGCCGTCCACCCGGGCCAGCACCGCCCGGGGCATCTCGCCCAGGGCGGCCACCGTGCGGATGCCGATGCCGTCCAGCGCGGTGCGCTCCCGGCGGGGCAGCTCGCCGCCCAGATCGGTCAGGGGGCGGTCGTCGAGCGGGGTGTCACCGGCGAGGCGGGGGGCCATCCGGTGCTCGCCCAGCCGCTCGCGGGTCTCGAGCACCACCCGGCGCAGGACCGGCCGGGTGCGTTTGCCGAGGCCGGTGATGTGCCGCAGGCGCTCGACCGGCAGCGCGGCCAGCTCGGCGGCGGTGACGACCGGCAGCCGGCGGGACAGCGCGGTGCGCAGGCGGGTGGGCAGGATATAGACCCCGACCGGCGTCTGGGGAGTCAGCCGGTAGGGGAGAGCGTAAGCGTCAGGATCGGACATAGGGGGGCAATCTGCGTTTGATTCCGTACAGGGGCGATACAGTGACCGACCTTACGCGGTTTTGCAAGGGCATTGATCGCCCCGCCCACCCGAAGCGGCTACCGCGAGCCAGAGCCGCAGGCGCGGTCTTCTGTCAGCATCGTCGTCAACGCGACCGAAATCGACAGCGATTCTGCCCGAGCTGATACCAATCTCATTAGCCCCCTCCATTCTGCGCGCGGCGGCTCAAGGTCCCGCACGCTCGTGTCGACGCCCTTCAGGCCGCATTGGTACCACCACCGTGGCTCCTGCCGCAATTTTGAGGCCGTCGTAAGAACCGTTCATGCGCTCGAGCCACGGTCGGGCTCCGCTGAACCGGATCCGGGAGATCCGGGCGATTTCGGCGAGCCAGGGCGACTCAGGA
>JAUHYW010000141.1 GCA_030426085.1 bacterium
GCGCGGTCGGCGCGGCGGGCGGCGGGTCGTCCGCTCCACCGCCGGGCAGCGGTACGGGGTGTGGTTCATCCGGCGCATGGGGGCCCTCCCTCGGCGATGAGTCTAACGGATGGGGTCGTTTTGCTCGGGGTCGGCCGAAGAGCGGCGGGCTCACCAGTCGTCGATGCCGTGGGGGTCGGGCTTGCGGGGCGGGTCGCGGCGGGGCTGGGGGCGGGGGCGCAGGGCGGCGTCGATCCGGTGGGCGGCGGCGGGCACGACCTCGAGGGTGTGGGGCAGGTGGCCCGGGGCCTCGATGCGCAGGGTGATCGGCTCGGCGCTGCGGGGCAGGCGCAGCGTGGCGCCGTCGAGCGGGGTCGGCTGGTCGTCGATGGTGACCGCGGCGCCGTCGGGCAGGCCGGCCAGCTCGATGTCGACGGTGGCCGGGGCGGCGTCGAGGGGCGGCGCGGGGTCGGGTGGTGTCGCGTCGGGCGCGGCGGCGGGCAGCGCGGCGTCGATGGGTCGCGGCGCGGTCGTCGGGGGCGCGGGCGGCGGGGGGTCGGCGGTCCACAGCGCGAGCCCCAAGCCGGCGGCGATGAGCAGGGCCGCGGCGATCGGGAGCGCGAACCGCGGCGCGCCCCGCCCCTGGCCGAGCGCCCGGCGCAGCGCCTCGACGCCGTCGACCGGATCGGGCCGGCGGGCGGGGTCCTTGTCCATCATCCGGGCCAGGGCGCGGGCGGCCGGGCGGCCGAAGCGGCGGTCGACCCGGTCGAGCCGAGGCGGGGGGTCGTTGAGGTGGGCCGCCATCATCAGGACCGAGCTGTCGACGTCGAACGGCAGCCGCCCGGCCAGCATGCGGAAGGCCAGCACCCCCAGCGCGTAGACGTCCACCGGCGGCCCGACGCCGACGCCCAGGCACTGCTCGGGCGCCATGTAGGCCGGGGTGCCCACGGCGACGCCGGTGGCGGTGCGCTCGGCGTCCGAGGGCATGCCCAGCAGCTTGGCCACCCCGAAGTCGAGCAGCTTCGGCGGGCCGTCGGCACACACGAAGACGTTGCCCGGCTTGACGTCGCGGTGGGCCACCCCCGCGGCGTGGGCCGCCGCCAGCGCCCGGGCGAGCGGGTCGAGGATCGCCAGGGCCGCGTCCGGGTCGAGGCGGCCGCGGGCGGCGAGCAGCGCGTCGAGGCCCTGGCCGGTCAGGCGCTCCATCACGGTGTAGCGCCGGCCGTCGTCGAGGCGACCGAAGTCGAAGACGGCGACGATGCCCGGGTGGTCGATGTGGCTGGCGGCGCGGGCTTCGTCGACGAATCGCGCGATCATCTCCGGATCGGAGGAGTAGCGCCGATGCAGCACCTTGATGGCGACCGGCTTGTCGATGACCGGGTGGTGGGCGGCGTAGACCGCGCCGAATACGCCAGCGCCGATGAGCCCGTCGACGACGTAGGGGCCGATGTGGGTGCCGGGCGGGATCTGCTCGTCGGGCTCGACGGCGGTCGGCGTGAGGGGGCTCGGCATCGGCGCTCGGGGGCTCCTCGGGTCGGCGTCCGGGGGCTTGGACCCCGTCGACGCCCCGATCATAGACTGTTCGTTCCTCTCAGAGAGAATCGATGACCGCCACGTTGCTCTTCGTCGCGCTGCTCTCCACCCCGCCGGGCTCGCCCGAGGCGCTGTATCGGGCGGGCAGCGACGCCTACCGCGCCGGCCGCTACGACGTGGCGATCACCGCCTTCGAGGCGGCCCTCGCCCGGGTCGACCGGCCCGATCTGCTCTTCTCAGTGGCCCAGGCCCACCGGCTCCAGTACTTCGCCGCGGGGGGCAGCGCCCACCTCGAGGCGGCGGTCGGGGCGTATCGCGAGTACCTGGCCCGGGTGCCCGACGGCAAGCGCCGGGTGCACGCCGCGCAGCACCTCTCGACGCTGGTGCCCTACCTCGAGCGGATGCGCATCGAGGGCGCCGAGGCGCCGGAGGCCGCCGCGTCCACGGCCCGCATCATCGTGACGTCCACGGTGGCCGACGCGGTGGCCCGGGTGGGGGACGGCGTGGTGCAGCCGGTGCCGGCGGCGTTCGAGGTCGAGCCGGGGGCCCACCGGGTCGAGGTGAGCGCGCCGCTGCACGTCGCGGTGGTGCGCGAGGTGGCCGGGGTGGAGGGCACCGCGGTGGCGATCACGGTCGATCCGCCGCCGGTGCCCGGGCGCCTGGCGCTGACCGCGCCCGAGGGGGCCCGGGTGCTGGTGAACGGGCGGCGGCTCGGGGTCAGCCCGATCGCGGGGCCGATCGATCTGGAGCCGGGCCTGTACGATCTGGTGGTGCTCGCCCGGGGGCGGCGGCCGGTGGTGCAGGCCATCGACCTGGGGCGGGGGCAGTCGCTGGACGTGGCGGTCGACCTCGAGCCGACGACCCAGCGCTGGCTGGCGATCGCCGCGATGGGCGCCGCCGCGGCGCTGGGCGTGAGCGGGGTCGGCACCGGCTACTTCGCCTACGACGCCCGCAGCGAGGCCGAGGCGATGGAGGGCCGGGTCGGGGCCGGGCTCACCGCGGCCGATCTGGCCCGCTACCGCCAGCTCGAGCAGCAGCGGGACGATCTGCGGGACGTGACCATCGGCCTGGGGGTCGCCGCGACGGGCCTGCTGGCCGCCGGGGTCGCGCTGTGGTTCTTCGACGAGCCGGTCGCCCCGCCCCGCCGCGTCCGGGGGCCCGCGCCGCCCCGCCCGTCGGATCCGTACGCCGCGCGGTGACGCGGTGACGCGGTTCAGCGCCAGACGCCGACGTGATCGCCGCTGATGTTGGTCCGGTTGAGCGCGGGGCCCGAGCCGACCACGATCAGCCGGTACGAGCTGCTGAGGTAGTGCCCCGACCAGTACAGGCCGACCCCGATCTGGAGCTCGGCGCCCGCGGGCACCTCCATCTGGATCCAGTCCATCGTCGCGTAGCCGGTGTTGGCCACGACCCGCACCGCTCCGTCGGCCGTGCCGACCACCAGGTCGAAGTCGTCCAGCTCCTTCTCGGGCACCACCAGGATGGTCACGAGCTGATCGTGCGCCGAGCGGATGGTGTAGACGTCGGGCTCTTTGCGGGAGTTGACCGCGCCCCGGACCATGAACGAGGTGTCGTTGTCCGGGCGGCGCTTCACGTCGTCCTCGTCGGGGTAGTACTCGAAGAGGGGCCACGCCCGCACGTCGCCCGCGCCGTCGAAGTCGACGTCGATCGACCGCACGATCTGCCCCCCGCGCAGGTAGTCCCCGTCGCGGCCGACCTCGAGGCCATGCGCCCCCACCGGGCCCAGCGGGCCGAGCGGGCCCAGGGCGCCCAGCGGGCCGATGGGGCCGAGCACCGACCACAGCCCGAGGCCCCGGGTCTGCGCCGCGAAGTCGTTGCTGGCGAACAGCGCCTGGCCGGGGTCGGCCTCGCCGTAATACTGCGCCGGGGACACCGGGCCGCCGGCGCCCAGCGGGCCGCCGGGGCCGAGCGCGCCGAAGGCGTCCTCCGACCAGTCCTCCCAGTCGCCGATGGCCGAGATCCAGTACGAGGGGTTCCAGGTGTTGCCGCCGACCGGGCCCAGGGTGCCCAGCGGGCCGTAGGCGCTCAGCGGCCCGTAGTGCCCCAGGGCGCTGACGCTCGACAGGTACAGCGCCGCGCTGCCCCCCGGGATGCGGGCGTCGCTCACCCGGGGCTGCACCGAGCGCACGTCGCCCGAGAGCTTCATCACCCGCACCGACGAGGTGTAGTCCAGGGCGCCGGGGCGGAAGTCGGCCTGCCAGCCCTGGCTGTGGGCGGTCGAGGCGGTCGCGATCACGAGGCCGGCGATCGCCGCCAGCCGGGTCATCCGGGTCATCGGGGTCATCGGGGGCCTCCTCATCGGACCAGGTCTTCGGGGCGGATGAGGTCGAGGACCTCCTGCGGCACCGGGATGCCGAAGCGATCGGCCACCGCGAGGTCGAGCGCGTAGCCGGTGCGCTGGGGGGTCTCGGGGCGGATGGCGCCGATCGGCTCGCCCTCGAGCAGTCGCACCACCATCGCCGCCGCCTGCTGGCCGATGTCGGGCACCGAGGGGTAGATCGAGCCCAGCGCGCCCCACCGCTCGACGACGTCGTCCCGGCCGAGGCCGATGAGCGGCTTGCTGGCGGTGGCCGCGACCATCTCGGCGTAGGGCCGGCTCGTGCCGAGGATGTCGCTGGGCGAGACGAAGAGGTCGACCTGCCCGTCCAGCGCCCGGATCTCGGCCCGGGCGGCGTCGACCATGGCCTCCAGGCCGCCCTCGCCGCCGACGAAGGGCACCTCGCGGAACGTGATCTCGAGGCCCGAGAGCCGGGCGTAGGTCTTGAGGTCGTCGTCGCCGACGAAGGCCCCGGCCAGCGCGGCCTCGATCAGCCGGCGGTAGCCCCGCGACTGGGGCATGCTCGAGTGCACCAGCCCGATGCGCAGCGCCCGCGCCCGATCGTGGGGGAAGCGGCGCTTGATGACGTTGAACCGCATGTGGATGGGCACGCCGTACGAGACGCCGGTGATGTTCGCCGGCGGGGGGATGTCGAAGTCGTCGATGAGCGCCTCGCCCACCGGATCGGTGACCGAGGTGAAGACGACCGGCAGGTCGCCCTCGAGCGTGGCCTTGGCCGCCCGGGCGGCCACGGTGCCGTTGACCACGACGACGGCCGGCGGGTTGGCCGCGACGAGCTGGCACGTCGCCCGGGCCCGGGCCTCGTCGTTGTCGACCTCGTGGCGCACGATCTCGATCGAGCCGCCGTCGACGAAGCCGGCCCGGCGCAGGGCCTCGACCATCGCCTCGCGGGCGGTGTTGTAGGGCTCGGCGTCGGCCGAGTCGATGATCACGATCTGGCGGGGGCCGTCTTCGGGGTCGGCGGGGTCGCTGGTGCAGTGGGTCAGCCCCACGCTCGCCAGCGCGAGCAGCAGGAGCCATCGTCGTCGCGTGATCGGCATGATCACCTCCGTACGTCCGGGGGATTGTTGTTGCGTTGCAAAAAGACCGCGAAACCGGATCCGGGCCGGGCCAATCGAACGATTTGTGTAATGAAAACGTTGCTATGCTCGGACCCGATACGCATGATATCGGCGGTCTTGTTGCGGTGCAGCATAAATCGGAAACGGCGCGGGAGAGGCAAATGAGAGACCGGTTGGCCCTGGTGATCATCAGCGCGGTGAGCCTGATCTGGGGGTGCGCCGATCCGGCGCCGACGCCGGCGACGGTCGCGTCCGTCACCCAGGCCCAGGCGGGGCAGGGGGCCTACCAGCAGGTGGCGGACTTCGGGGCCAACCCCGGCGGGCTGGCGATGTACCGCTACGTGCCGCCCAACCCCCGGCCGGGTGCGCCGCTCGTCGTCGCGATGCACGCCTGCACCCAGAACGCCGCGGCCTATCGCAGCGCCGGCTGGGAGCCGCTGGCCGATGAGTTCGGCTTCTATGTCGTCTATCCCGAGCAGACCCAGCTCAACAACGGCGCCGGCTGCTTCAACTGGGCCGGGGAGTACGGCGATCCGACGAACCTGCGCCGGGGCGAGGGCGAGAACCGCTCGATCATCTCGATGATCGAGCACATGCAGGCCGAGTTCGACATCGACCCGGGCCGGATCTTCGCCACCGGCCACTCCGGCGGGGCGGCCCAGGCGGCGCTGATGATGGCCACCTGGCCCGACGTCTTCGCCGGCGGCGCGATGATCGCCGGCATCCCCTACAACTGCACCACCGCCTTCGCCGAGGTCTCGTCCTGCCTCAACCCGGGCCGGCCCCGGGCCGCCGCGCAGTGGGCGCAGTCGGTGTTCGACGCCTTCCCCGGCTTCGCCGGGACCTACCCCAAGATCTCGGTGTGGCAGGGCACGGCCGACTTCACGGTGGCCCCGGTCAACGGGACCGAGATGGTCAAGCAGTGGACGGCGGTGCACGGGCTCGGCGAGCGGGCCGATGTCACCGAGCAGGTGGCCGGGCACCAGCGCAGCGTGTGGTTCGACGCCGACGGCGAGGCGGTGGTCGAGTCGTACACCATCCAGGGCGGGGGGCACGGCACGTTCGTCGACCCCGACCGGGGCTGCGGCTCGCCGGGCGCGTTCTTCGTCGACAACAACATCTGCTCGTCGCGGCGCATCGCCGACTTCTTCGGGATCACCGGCGAGGGCCCGGACGTGCCGCCGGTGCAGGATCCGGAGCCCGACCCCGAGCCGGAGCCGGAGCCGGTTCAGGACCCCGAGCCGATCCAGGATCCCGAGCCGGCGCCGGAGCCCGAGCCGGTCGGTGATCTCACCATCGACATCGTCTCCCCGGCCGACGGCGCGGTGCTCTCGGGCGTCGTGATCATCGAGGCGGCGGTCTCCGATCCCACCGCGCAGGTCACGTTCGCGGTCAACGACATCATCATCGGGGTGGCGCTCTCCGAGCCGTACACCGCGGTCTACAACGCCATCCTGGTGGGCGAGAAGACCATCACCGCCACCGCGCGCACCGCCGCCGGTGAGCAGGCGGTGGCCTCCATCCGGGCCCGGGTCGGCGACGATCCCGGCGGCGAGATCCCGCCCGGGGGCGAGGTGCCCGACGGCGAGGCGATCCCGACCATCTGCTCGGCCGCGCCCGGCGCGCCGACGACGCCCACCTGGCTGCTGCTGGCCCTGCCCCTCGCGATCGTGATCCGCCGCGCCCGCTGAGGCGCCCCCGCCGAGCGTCGCCGCCGCCGTCGCGCTACACTGCGCGGGACGACGGAGGCGCCGATGCCGGTCCACACCCCACCCCCCTGGCGCCTGCCCGAGCGGCAGGTCACCCCCGAGTCGGCGTGGCTCGATCGGCGGCGCTTCGTCGCGTCGCTGGGCCTGGGCGCCCTCGGGCTCGCCGGCTGCGAGGGCCGGCCGGCCGGGCAGCCGCTCGAGACCGCCCCGAAGACCGCGACCAGCGGCCTGTACCCGGCGAAGCGCAACCCGGCCTACGCCGTCGATCGCCCGCTGACCGAGGCCCGGGTGGCGGCGACGTACAACAACTTCTACGAGTTCGGCACCGACAAGAGCGCCGTCTGGCGCCGGGTCGGCGACTTCGCGATCCGGCCGTGGACGGTGACCTTCGGGGGCCTGTGCCGCAACCCGGGCCCGGTGCGCTTCGAGGATCTGGTCCGGCGGATGGCGCTCGAAGAGCGGGTGTATCGCTTCCGCTGCGTCGAGGCGTGGGCGATGGTCGTGCCGTGGAGCGGCTTCCCCCTCGCCGATCTCGTCGCCCTGGCCGATCCTGCGCCCGAGGCCCGCTGGGTGCGCTTCGTGACGGCCCACGTGCCCCGGCAGATGCCGGGCGCGGCCGAGCAGGCGTGGTTCCCCTGGCCGTATCACGAGGCGCTGGCGCTGGCCGAGGCCCGCAACCCGCTGGCCTTCGTGGCGACGGGCATCTACGGGCGCGAGCTGCCCAAGCAGCACGGGGCGCCGCTGCGGCTGGTCGTGCCCTGGAAGTACGGCTTCAAGAACATCAAGAGCGTCGTCCGGGTGGACTTCGTCGCCAAGCCGCCGCGCACCTTCTGGAACAGCCTCGCGCCCGACGAGTACGACCTCGCGGGCAACGTCGATCCCCGGGTGCCGCACCCCCGCTGGAGCCAGGCGACCGAGCGCATGATCGGGACCGGCGAGCGGCGCCCGACGCTGCTGTACAACGGCTATGGCGATCAGGTCGCCGGCCTCTACCGGGGTTGACCCCGTCGGGAGTCGCATGCATCGACTGACCACCTGCACGCTGTGCGAGGCCATGTGCGGCCTCGTGGTGACGCTCGACGGCGACCGGGTCGCGGGGATCGCGGGCGACCCCGACGACCCGCACAGCCGGGGTCACATCTGCCCCAAGGCCAGCGCGCTGGCCGATCTCCAGCACGACGAACACTGGCTGCGCGCGCCGATGCGCCGCGACGGCGACACCTGGACCGCGATCGGCTGGCCCGAGGCCTTCGAGCTGGCCGGGCGGCGGCTCGGCGGGCTGCAGAAGGCGAGCGGGCGGGACGCGCTGGCGCTGTACTTCGGCAACCCCACCGGCCACGACTATCGGGCGGTGCTGGGCTTGGGGCTGCTGCAATCGCTGCTCGGCACCCGCCACCTGTACAGCGCCGCCTCGGTCGATCAGCTCCCCCGCACGGCCACCGCGTGGATGCTCTACGGCAATCAGGCCCGCCTGCCGAGCCCCGATGTCGACCGCACCGACTTCTTCCTGATCTTCGGCGCCAACCCGGTGGTCTCCCAGGGCAGCGTGATGACCGCGCCCGGCATGAAGCGCCGGCTGGAGGCCCTGCGCGCCCGGGGCGGGCGGCTGGTGGTGGTCGACCCCCGGCGTACGCGCACGGCGGCCCTGGCCGACACCCACCTGTTCATCCGCCCGGGCACCGACGGGCTCTTCGTCGCGGCGCTGCTGCGGGTCGTGCTCGCCGACGACTGCCCGCCCGATCTGGAGCCGCTGCGCGCGGCGCTGGGCCCCTTCACCCCCGAGGCGGCGGCGCCGGCGACGGGTATCGCCCCCGAGGTCACCCGCGCGCTGGCCCGGGACTTCGCCGCCGCCGAGCGGGCCGTGGCCTACGGCCGCATGGGCGTCTCGGTCAACCGCTTCGGGGCGACGACGACCTGGCTCATCGACGCGCTCAACCACGCCACCGGCAACCTGGATGCGGTCGGCGGGTTGATGTTCGGGCGGCCGGCGGTCGATCTGGTGACGGTGTCGACGCTCATCGGTCAGGCGGGCGGCTTCGGCCCCGACACCGAGGACGGCCTGCCCGTGTTCAACGGCGAGCGGCCGGTCGCCGGGCTGGCCGGGGCCGTCGAGTCGGGCGCGGTGCGGGGCCTGATCACCCACGCCGGCAACCCGGTGCTGTCGCTGCCCGGCGGCCGCCGGCTCGACGCGGCGCTGGCCGGGCTCGAGTTCTTCGTCGCGATCGATCCGCGGATCAACGAGACGACCCGCCACGCGCACCTGATCCTGCCGCCGCTGCGCCCGCTGGAGCGGGACTGGTACGGGCTCGTCTTCAACGCGCTCGCGGTGCGCGAGGTCGCCCGCTACAACCGCCCGCTGATCCCGCCGCCCGCCGATCACCCCGACAGCTTCGCCTTGCTGGTCCGGCTGCTCGACGGCGTCCTGCGCCACCGCGGCGGTCGGGTGGGCGCGGCGGCGCTGCGGGCGGTGACCCGGGCGCTGACCCCGCCCCGGCTCATCGATCTGCTGCTGCGGGTCGGGCCCCATCCGCTCACCCTGGCGAAGCTCGAAGGGCACCCCCACGGGTTCGACCTCGGCGAGCGGGTGCCCGGGCGGCTGAAGCGCCCGCCCGCGATGTGCCACCCGACGCTGATGGCCGATCTGCCCCGCCTCGCCGCCGCCCTGGAGGCGCGCCCGCCGCCGCTGGTCCTCATCGGCCGGCGCACGCTGCGCAGCATGAACTCGTGGCTGCACGACAGCCCGCGCATGGTGAAGGGCCCGCCCCGCTGCACCGCCCAGATGCACCCCGACGACGCCGCCGCCCGGGGCCTCGCCGACGGCGACGCGGTGACGGTCAGCGGCGACGGCGGGCGCATCGCGCTGCCGTTGCAGGTCACGGACGGGGTCATGCCGGGGGTGGTCTGCGTGCCCCACGGCTGGGGGCACGGGCGCCGGGGCACCCGTCAGCCGGTCGCCGCGCAGCGGCCGGGGGCCAGCTACAACGACGTGATCGACGCCGGCACCTGGGATCCGATCTCGGGGGTCAGCCAGCTCAACGGGCTGCCGGTCACGGTCGAGCGCGCCGGCCCAGCGCCCACGCCCCCGCCGCCAGCAGGAGGGTGATCCCGCAGGCCAGGGCGAACGTGGTCCCGGTCCCGAAGCGGGCGACGCCCTGCCCGCCGAGGCTGGGCCCGGCGAACCCGCCGGCCGCGAAGCAGAGCGTGTGCAGCGCGAAGACCGCGGCGTAGCCGACCGAGGCGTCCCCGATCTTCTCGGCGGCGTCGGCCAGCCCGGGCATGGTCGGGGTGAGGCCCATGCCCAGCCCGACGCCGGCCAGCGAGGCGATGGCGCCCATCGCGATCCGGCTGGCCCCGAACGGGATCAGGGCGAAGCTCGCCGCCAGCACGCCCAGGCCGATGACGCAGACCGGCAGCCGGCCCATCCGGTCGGAGATGTGCCCCGCCACCGGCGCCGTGAGGCCGTAGCACAGGATCGCCACCCCGAAGATGATCCCGTTCTCGAAGCCGGTGGTGCCCAGGGTCTCGACCAGCATCGAGGGCAGGAGCGGCTCGAGCAGCCCCAGCCCGGCGGCGCCGCAGGCGATGACCACGATCAGGGCCGCCACCTCGGGCCGGGCGACCAGCCGCCACAGGTCGGCCCCCGCCTCGCCGGTCGGGGCCAGCTTCGCGATGCGCCGTCCGGTCGGGCGGCGGGCGACGACGGCGATGAAGATCGCCGCCAGCCCCGCGAGCCCCAGCGCGGCCCAGAACGGGGCGGCGAAGCCGGCTTCGTCGTACAGCGCGCCGCCCATGAGCGGCCCGATCAGCGATCCGCCGGCCGAGGCCCCCAGCACGGTGCCCAGCGCGCCGCCCCGCTCGTCGTCGGCGTAGAACCGGCTGACCAGCGCCGGCCCGCCGACCCAGACCAGCGCGCCGCCCAGCCCGTGCAGCGCCCGGCCGACGAAGAGCCCCGGGACCCACTCGGCGGACAGCGCGAAGGCCAGCATGGACGCGCAGACGCCCACGAAGCCGAAGCCCAGGACCCGCTGCGGCGGCAGGCCGGAGGCGAACCGCAGGGCCCACAGCAGCGCGACGACCTGGGTGCCGGCGAAGGTGGCGAAGAGCAGCCCGGTGTCGGCGATGTCGAGCCCGCCGCGCGCGGCCTGCATCGACAGGATGGGCACCCCGACCCCGTAGAGCAGGGTGTCGAGGGCCATCACGACGGCGACCAGGGCCAGGATCAGGCCCCGGTGGGGCGCGCTGGGGATGTCGGTGGAGATGGCGAGGGCCTCCGCGGCGGACGATCGCGACGATAGACCCGGATGCGGGAGGCCACAAGCGCGGCGGCTTCGGATCGGTAATCAGAGCTTTCCCACAAACTCCGGCGCTTCGCCCAGCACCGTCCCGAGCGCCGATCTCGGCGTCTGTCGGCGCTCGGAATACTTCGAGTATTCCTGCGGCCTCCATCCTGGACCTCGGCGCTCGG
>JAUHYW010000062.1 GCA_030426085.1 bacterium
GCCCGCCGGGCGCGCCGCGGCCGCGCGCCCGGCGCCGACGACCTTCGAGCGGCGCATGGGCCGGCTGCCGGCCGTGCGCGCCGCGGCCCCCGCCGAGCACCGGTGGATGCTCGATCCGGTCGGCCGCCGGTGGCTGGTCCCGATCGCGGCGATCGGCGCCTCGTCGGTGGGCGCCCCACCCATCACCCCGCCCCCTGCGATCGGCGGGGTCGATGATCCGGGCCGCGCTCTCGACGCCGAAGCCCGGCGGGGCGGGCGGACCGCGCGCGGCGTATCCCGCGGACCCGACGCGACCCGGGCGTTCGTCGAGCGCATCCTGACCGCGGCCGACCCCCGGGCGCCGAGCCCGGCGGTCGTCGCCGGCGCGCTGGCCCGCTTGGCGCCCGCGGCCCGGCGGGTCTGGATCGAGAGCGGGTTCGACCTCGACCGCCTGCCCCCTGCCGAGCGGGCGGCCATCGGCGCGGTGATCGCTCCGGTCGCGCCCGGCGCCCCGCCCGTCGAGCGGGCCACGTCGGCGGCGCGCCGCGGGGCGTCGACCCCGGCCCTGGCCGACACCACCCGGGCGATGGCCCGGGCCCTGGCCCGCCCCGGCGCCCTCGGCGCGGCGGTGTCCGGGCTGGCGCAGCGCATCGAGACCCGCCCGTCGATGACCCGCAGCCCGGCCCGGGCCGAGCGGCGGTCGGTCGTCGAAGGCGCCCGCCCTCCCGGTGCGGCGCCGGCCGGGTCAGGCGACCGCGTCGCCCGCCCCTCGGCGCCCGATGATCGCCCGGCCCCGCGCCGCTTCTCGGCCTCGTCGATGGATCCGGCGGCCCTCGTGGCCGGCGGCCCGACCGCCGCCGAGGCCCGGGTGCCGCCCCGGCTGGCCCGGATGTGGGCCGCGGCGGCGGGGGTCGATCCGACGACGCTGGACCTCGCCGAGCCGGCGACGATGGACCTCGGCGGCGCCTCGGCCCCGACCTATGTCGCGCCGGGGGCCGTCGTCGAGCCGGCGTCGGCCGACTCCGCGCCGTCCGATGCGGGCGGCTCCGCTTCGCCCTCGTCCCGGTCGCTGCCCGGCAGCCGCACCGTCGACTCGGCGCTGCGGGCGTTCGACCGGGCCCGCAGCAACCACCGCTCCCGGGCGTCGTCCCTCGGCCGCCCGCCGGCCCCGACCGACGTGGGCCAGCTCCTGACCGCGCTGGGCAGCGGCGAGCCGCGGGGGCAGCTCTTCGGCGATCGGGGTCCGGTGTCGGTGACCCCGCCGAGCGGCGCGGGGCGCGTCTTCATCGAGACCGGCAAGCAGGCGGCCGGCGCCGAGCCGCTGCGGTCGGCCGGCGAGGCCCCCGGTCGCAAGGCCGAGACCAACGAGCAGGCCCGGCACCGCAACGCCGATCAGATCGAGGGCGACATGAGCCCCGAGGAGCTCGAGCGCCTCGCCGATCAGGTCATCGAGCAGCTCCGCCGCGAGATGCTGTTCGACTCGGCGCGCTTCGGAGCGGACGAATGGGATTGACCGCAGGGCCCCCGTCATCGGGAGGTGACATCAGATGATCGCCCAACTCAGCAAGCTGACCATCACCGTCTACGGCGCCGACGCCGGGGCGATGCAGGGCAACCCGGGCCCGATCCAGGCGCTGTTCAACCCCAAGGAGTACGCGATCTCGAAGAGCGTGCCCTGGAACCCGCAGGCCAGCGCCGGGCTCGACGCGCCGGAGATGCAGTTCACCACCGGTCAGGGCGAGTCCCTCGACCTCGAGCTGTTCTTCGACACCTACGAGCAGGGCACCCCGGTGACGGTGCACACCAAGCGGCTGCACCGGCTGGCGATGATCGACGCCGAGCTGCACCGCCCGCCGATGGTGCTCGTCACCTGGTCGGCCTCGCTGGTCTTCCAGGGGGTCATCGAGTCGATCGCCCACCGGTACACGATGTTCCTCGAGAGCGGCATCCCGGTGCGGGCGACGGTGACCCTCAAGCTGCGCGAGGCCCGCTCGGCGACCCAGCAGGCCCAGGAGCGGCCGCCGCAGAGCCCGGACCACGCCAAGCTGCGCGCGGTGCGCCGGGGCGAGACGCTGCAGAGCATCGCCGCCGAGGAGTACGACGATCCGAGCGAGTGGCGGCGCATCGCCGACGCCAACGGGATCGACGACCCCCTGCGCCTGACCCCCGGGCTGCGGCTGCTCGTGCCGCCCATCCTGCGCTGAGGTACGACGGAGGAGACCATGGCCGAGCGCAGTCGCGAAGTCCCGGAGATCAAGATCAGCCAGCTCGACGACGACCAGCAGCGTGACCTGCAGGTGGTCAAGGTCGACCTGCGGCGGCAGGCGCCGGCGAGCCTGGAGGTGCGGTTCAACAACGAGTCGGGGGAGTACGGCAAGGTCGACGGCCCGCTGGCCTCGGGCGGCCCGATCACCGTCAAGGCCGGCTTCCTCGGGGGCGAGCCCAAGCCGATCTTCCACGGCGAGATCCTCAGCGGGGTCGTCTCGGGCGGGGGCAGCGACACCCGCACCTTCACCGCCCGCTCGTTCGACCTGATGTACCGCATGACCGGCGAGCGCAAGACGCGGACCTTCCTCGAGCAGAAGTTCCTCGACGTCTTCTCGACCATCGCCGGCGACCACGGCCTGAGCCCCGACACCTCGGAGGGCCAGCCGAGCACCGACATCACCTCGCTCAAGCGGGACTACATCATCCAGCACAACCAGACCGACCTGGACTTCCTGCGGGGGCTGGCCGGCTGGTTCGACTTCGACCTGTGCATCGACCACACCCAGGATTCGTCGAAGACCCTGCGCTTCAGGGCGCCGCAGGTGGGGGCCGACGCGGTGGTGACCGCGGCCTACAACGCGCCGCCCACCGGGGGCCTGCTGCTGCGGCGGTTCGACATCAGCCAGACGCTCAGCCGGGTGGTCGAGAAGGTGATCGTGCGGGGCTGGAACCCGGGGGACAAGGCCGAGATCGTGGGCGAGGCGAGCGGGTCGCTGTACGACGACATGGGCGACACCCCGTCGACCTCGATGGTCTCGGGGCAGTCGCGGCAGGTGACCGACTACAAGCCGTTCACCATCGAAGAGGCCAACTTCGTCGCCAAGTGCAAGCTCAACGAGTACGCCCGCACCTTCCTGCGGGCCGAGATGGAGGTCACCGGGGATGCCCGCTTGCAGCCCGGCTTCATCATCGAGGTGACCGAGGTCGGCGACAAGTTCGACGGGAAGTACTTCATCGAGGAGGCGACCCACGTCTTCCGCTCGAAGGTCAGCGACGCGAGCGGCTACATCACCCGGCTGGTCGCATCGCGCTGCGGCTGGTGAGGTGTTAGACTGCGCGCCGTTCGGAGGGGAGGCTCGGCAGGGGATGGACGAGGCCCGCTACATCGACTGGTACGAGGTCGTGCAGGCCGTGGCCAACGGCCGCAGCGAGGGGCAGAGCTGCCCCGAGTGCGGTGACGGTCGGCTGCAGAGCAGCACCGACGGGGTGACCGTCCGGGTGCGCTGCGCGGCGTGCGGCGAGGGCTTCGAAGGCAAGCTCGCCGCCGGCCGGGACGACGGGCTCTACGCCGAGGCCGCCGCCATGCAGGCCCGGGCCGAGCGACGTCGGGGGCGGGCCATCGAGCAGGTGACCCCTCGGGCGGCGCTCATCGCCGGCGGCGTCTGCGCGCCGGCCGACGACGCCGAGGTCGCCACGCTGACCGGCGCGACCGGGTCGGCGACCCCCGCCCCGACCGAGCCGGCCGCCGAGGCGCAGGAGCCCTGGGCGTGGACCCTGCCCACCGGCAGCGACGACGTGCAGGGCCTCGCCGACTGGATGGACGTGGTCGAATCGATCCACAACGGACGCCGGGTGGGCCTGCGCTGCCCCTACTGCAGCGAGCCGCTCGACCAGATCACCCACCAGCCGCCGTTCATCCGGGTGCGGTGCGCGGTGTGCGGTGAAGGCTTCGAAGGGCGAATCTCGTGAGCAGGAGCTTCCTCGGGCGGGGCATCGCCTATCCCTTGCGGGTGGATGGAGCCGGCGGGCTGGCGATGTCGGCCTACGAAGAGAACATCGAGGAGAGCATCCGCATCATCCTGGGCACCGCGCCGGGTGAGCGGATCTACCGGCCCGAGTTCGGCAGCCGGATCCACGACGAGATCTTCAGCCCCAACAACCACCACACCCGCAGCCTGGTCAGCTTCTACGCCCGGGAGTCGCTGGTGAAGTGGGAGCCCCGCATCCGCGAGATCGAGGTCGAGGCCAAGCAGGACCCCGACGCGCCGAACACCGTGGTGCTCGAGATCACCTACCTCGTGCGGGCGACGAACAACCACTTCAACCTCGTCTACCCGTTCTTCCTGCGCCGTGAGGAGGATCTATGATCCCGGTCCCCAACCTCGATGACCGCACGCACAAGGAGATCGTCGAGGAGGCGCTGCGCCTGATCCCGCAGTATTGCCCCGAGTGGACCAACTTCAACCCCTCGGACCCGGGGGTGACCCTCATCGAGCTGTTCGCGTGGATGACCGAGATGGTCATCTATCGGCTCAACAAGGTCACCGACAAGAACTTCATCGCGTTCCTCAACCTGATGGGTGTGCGGCTCCAGCCGCCCCAGCCGGCGTACGCGTTGTTGCAGTTCAGGCTGGTGGCCAACGGCCCGCCGACCTGGGTCCCGGCGTGCACCCCGGTCTCGACGATTCAGGCTGGGCGGGACGAGCCGGTCATCTTCGAGACCGAGGTGGACACCCTCGTCACCGACAACCAGATCATGCGCTGCTTCACCCAGGTCAGCGACGAGTACGCCGACCAGACGCCGTTCATCGACGGGCGGCGGGTGGAGGGCTTCGAGGTCTTCGGCGGGGTGAACCACATCGAGCGCAGCCTGTACATCGGCGACCCCCGCTTCGAGCAGGTCGGCGAGGAGACGGTGCTGGTTGTGCGGCTGACCTCGGCCGGCACGATGGACGTCGTCGAGCTGCTCGAGTGGGAGTACTGGAACGGCCGCCGGTGGCGGGAACTGACCCGTTCGCTGGCCGACTACGGCGAGGGCTCGATCGCGTTCGAGGCGATCGACGCGGTCGAAGAGAGCGAGATCGACGGCATCACCAGCCGCTGGATCCGGGGCCGGCTGGTCGAGGCGCCGCCCGACCCCCACGAGACGGTGCTCGACGCGGTCTTCGCCCGGGTCGAGGTGACCGGGGAGGGGCTCAAGCCGGCCTCGGCGCTGGTCAACGTCGACAGCGCGGTCTTCCTCACCGTCGACATGCAGCGCTCGTGGGCTCCGCTCGGCCGCGAGCCGCAGCTCGAGAATACGCTCTACCTGCTGCCCCAGACCCTGCCCGACCAGCCGGGCTCGGTCATCCGGCTCGACGTGCGGCTGGCCGAGGCCCGGCTGCACGACCCGCCCCAGCCCAGCGAGGAGCTGGCGCTGGTGTGGGAGTACTGGGACGGCAAGAACTGGCAGCAGCTCGGCGGCTCGACCCCCGACGGCTCGACGAGCGCCAAGGACTTCGACTTCGTCGACAACACGGAGGCGTTCACCCAGAGCGGCGAGGTGCGGTTCCAGCGGCCGGGCAACCTGTCGACCACCGAGATCCAGGGCGAGACCGGCCCCTGGCTGCGGGTGCGCATCGAGGCCGGCGACTACGGGGTGCCGGGGCAGTACGAGCTGGACGGGGAGCGCTGGATCTGGCGCGACGAGCGCCCGCTGCGGCCGCCCTGGGTCCAGAGCATGACCTTCCGCTACGCCGAGCAGGAGACCCCGGTCGAGCACGTCGTCTCGTACAACGACTTCGCCTACGTCGACCACTCGCTCTCGGCGCGCACGCCGCTGAAGGTGTTCCAGGCCTTCGAGCCGTCCACCGAGGACAGCCCGGCGCTGTACCTGGGGCTGGAGAAGGCGTTCCCCAACGACCCCATCCGGGTCTGGTTCCAGATGGCGCAGAACACCGCGCCCACCGCCGACCGGCGCCACCGGGAGTACCTCCAGGCCTATTACGACGAGCAGGACCGCCGGCTGGCCTCGGAGCAGACCGTGGTCTGGGAGTACTGGACCGGCACCACCTGGGCCGACCTGTCGCCCCGGGACGGCACCCGGGCGTTCACCGAGAGCGGCTTCCTGGAGTTCGTCGGGCCCGAGGATCACACCCGGGTGCGGCGCTTCGGCGAGGCGCTGTACTGGCTGCGGGCCCGGCTGGAGATGGGGGGCTATCACGAGATCCCGCGCATCACCCACATCCTGCTCAACGCGGTGCAGTCGGCCAACCAGACGACCATCCGCGACGAGGTGCTCGGCACCAGCGACGGCACGCCCAACCAGACGTTCGCCTTCGCCCAGGGGCCGCTGCTCGAGGGGCAGTCGCTCGTCGTGCGCGAGCGGGACGAGCCGGAGGGTGAGGAGCGGGCCGAGATCCTGGCCCGGCTGGGGGACGACGCGATCCGCCAGGGCCGCAAGGGCGGCTGGTGGGTCCGGTGGAGCGAGGTCGACAGCTTCTACGACTCGGGGTCGCGCAGCCGGCATTACGTCGTCGACCGGGTGCTGGGTCAGGTGAAGTTCGGCGACGGCCGCCACGGCATGATCCCGCCGGCGGGCACCGCCAACATCACCGCCGAGCACTACCGCATCGGCGGCGGGGCGCAGGGCAACGTGACCGCCAACGCGATCACCGCCATGCGGCGCTCGATCGCGCACATCGACGGGGTGCACAACCCGTTCCCCGCGGCGGGCGGCAGCGACCAGGAGACGGTCGACGAGGCCAAGGTGCGGGGGCCGCACCTCATCAAGAGCCGCAACCGGGCGGTGACCGCCGAGGACTACGAGTGGCTGACCCGGCAGGCGAGCAACGGCATCGCCCGGGCCAAGTGCCTCAACACCATCGGCCGGGAGGGCGAGGTGACGGTGGTCGTCGTGCCCAAGCTCGACGACCGGCGGCTCGACCTGACCATGAAGCTGGTGCCCTCGACCGAGCTGCTGCGGCGGGTGAAGCACTTCCTCGACGAGCGGCGGCTGCTGACCACCCGGCTGCACGTCGTGCGCCCGCGCTATGTCGAGATCAGCATCGAGGTCGAGGTCATACGCACCACCTCGGGGCGCAGCGAGGCGCTGCGGCGGTCGGTCGAGGAGCGGCTGCGCAGCTTCCTGCACCCGCTGGTCGGGGGGCGGGACGGCAACGGCTGGCCCTTCGGTCGCAACGTGCTCAAACTGGACCTGTACCACGTCATCGAAGGCATCGACGGGGTGGACGTGGTGCACCGCATCCGCCTGATCGACGAAGACCGCCGGGCGGGCATCGACCTGCTCGACCGCCGGGTGCAGGTGGACCAGATCAAGCTGCGCCCAGACGAGCTGGTGCACCTCGTCGACGTGGACGTGATCGAGAAGCCGCGCGAGCAGTTCGCGCGCGACAGCCGCTGAATCGAAAGGAGCCCGCTCGGTGCGTCAGCCCCGCGAGATCGTCAGCCGCACGGTGCGCCTGCCCGAAGTGAGCGGGATCACCATGCGCAACGCCCGGCTGATGCTGCGCAACGCCGGCATCGAGCCGTCTGCGGTCAAGCTGCGCTACGAGGAGGCCTACCGGCCGGAGGACGAGGTCATCCGCCAGCAGCCGCCCGCCGGCTCGCTGGTGCCGGTCGACGCCCCGGTCGAGCTGGTGGTCTCCCGGCGCAACCTGCTGCACAACCTGCCGCAGGTCTTCCAGAAGGCCGACCGGACCGGCGGGCACTTCCTGCGCGAGTTTTTGTGGGTCTTCGACCACATCTTCGCCGACGTGCAGCGCCACCTCGACCGGGTGCACACCTACTTCGACCCGCTCGAGAGCCCGGTGGAGTTCCTCTCGTGGCTGGCCGGCTGGGTGGCGCTGGGCATCGACCAGGACTGGCCCGAGCCCAAGCAGCGCAAGCTCATCCGCCAGGCGATCGACATGTACGGCTTCCGGGGCACCGTGCGGGGCCTCAAGCTGTTCTTGTCGATCTTCACCGGCGTCGAGCCCGAGGTGACCGAGAACGCCTGGCCCTACGAGGGTTTCCGGGTGGGCGAGACGGTGATCGGGATCGACTCGATCATCCTGCCGCCGGTCGATCTGGCCCACTGTTTCATGGTCGAGGTGCCGGCGGCCTACACCGACACCGGCGACGAAGAGATCCTGAAGATCCACGACATCATCCGGATGGAGAAGCCGGCGCACACCGCCTACTACCTCACCTTCGCTGCGGCGCCCGAGCGCCAGGAGTTCACCGGGTTCGTCATCGGCGGCCACCGGGTGGGCACCGAAGACACCGGGCGGGTGGGTCGAGCGAGCGAGTCGTATGCGTCGCCGGCAGCGGACGATCCCCAGAGCGAGACGGAGTGACCCATGGCCGAGGCCCCCTTCAAGCGGATCAACTTCTTCAAGGGGTTTCTGACCACCGAGAAGGACTGGAACGACGCCGAGCGCTATCACGTCGAGAAGCGCAAGCTGCACAACCGGGCGTTCCACGCCCCGGGGGTCGTGCCGGGCTACGGTGACGAGCTGCGGGTCAGCAGCCGGGGTCGGGGCGACCTGTCGATCGAGATCGGCAGCGGGTATGCCATCGACGCTCAGGGCCACGACATCGTGGTGCCCGAGAAGCAGATCCGCACGCTCAACCCGGGGGACTTCAAGCTGCCGGCGACCATCTACGTGGTGCTGCGCTACGTCGAAGAGTTCGACGACTTCATCGCCTATCGGGAGAACCTCGACTACCAGGGCCACCGGCGGATCAAAGAGATCTCCAAGGTCGAGTTCAGCATCGTCGAGCCCGACATCGGCACCGAGGTCGAGCTGGCCCGCATCTCGCTCGAGAAGGGCGCCCGGCGGGTGGTCGACGCCCGCGACCCCTCGGCGCCCGACATCAACGAGATCGACCTGCGCTTCGTGCGCCGGGCGGGGGTGGCCGGGGTCCGGCTGAGCCCGATGATCCTGCATCGGCTGCTCGAGGCGATCCAGCTCGAGAAGCGGATCATGAAGTTCCTCGCCCGGGAGAAGAAGATCCTGGCCGCGCAGGACGCGCTGCACGCGCTCATCAGCCTGGAGATGATCCTGCACACCGCCTACGTGGACCACGCGAACATCTGGAACCTGCTCCAGATCATCGTGCGGCTGAAGTGGGACGTGGTGCTCGAGGTCGAGAAGCGGGTGCCCCGGCTGTCGGCGGCCAAGGAGTTCGCCGGCTTCAAGAAGAACGTCGACATCCTGCAGGGGCTCGTCATCGAGCGGCGGCGCACCGACGAGGGGCTGGAGAACATCGTCACCTACCAGATGAAGGCCTGCCAGTCGATCGAGGGGCTGGTGGGGGTCATCCGGGACGAGGAGTCGATCGTCAAGCCGCTGCCCGGGCCCGACGACGGCAAGGGCGGGGGCAAGGGGCTCGACCTCAACCGCTACCTGCCCGGCGGCATCGCCTACGAAGAGATCAAGGTGCGCAGCCAGCCCTTCACCGAGACGATCATCGTCGACGGGGACGAGTGGGTGCTCGTCGACACGATCGACGTGCTCGACCCGGAGAGCGAGTCGGCCCACGGCTTCGTCATCCGCGAGGCGAAGGACACCTACCGGACCCGGCAGAAGCTGCGCTACCCCGACGGCACGGTCATCGAGGACCGGGGCATCGCCCACGAGGGCGGCTACTGCGAGTTCAAGGTGACCAACGTCACCCCGCACCACGATCTGGTGCTCATCCGGCGCATGGACTACGTGCACGGCGAGTATCAGGCCGAGCTGCACATCGACGGGGTGCGGCTGGACCGCATCCTCAACTGCGACGGTGAGGACCGCAAGCACCGCTGGCGCAACTGGCCCTACATCGTGCCGGCGCAGTACATCAACAGCGAGACGATCAACATCAAGCAGGTGATGCTGACCGCCGACCGGGACATCAACATGTTCCGCTACTGGTTCTACCAGCCCAGCGCCAAGTAGGCCGTCGTCGGCCGGCGAGCGGGCGCCGCGGCGGCGCTCGACTTGCCATGACGGGCGCGGTGGGCCAACATCAGGATGTTCGCCGACCGGCGTGGTCGGCCGTCCCATGATCGGAACACGATGCGCGACCCCCTCGAATACCTCAAAGACCGCGTCGAAGGCCGGGTGTACCGCAAGGTCAACCGGGCGAAGCACGCGGTGCAGGGGGCGGCGGACAGCGCCAGCCGGGGCGTGGTGCATCGGGGCGAGAAGGCCTTCGACGATCGGGTGGGCGGCAAGAAGAAGGGTGGCGGCCAGGAGAAGGCCGCGAAGAAGAAGAAGAAGATGGGTTGGTGGCCATTCGGCGGCGATGAAGAAGAGGTCGCGACTCCGACCTGCGGGGGTTGCGGCAAGGAAGTCGACGACTCGTGGGATCTGTGCCCCTACTGCGGGACCCAGATCGGCGGGGGCGGCGGCGCGGCGGCGGCGGTGCCGCCCGGTCAGGCCCCGCTGCCCGCGGGCGCCGGCCCGACCCCGATGCCCCAGCCGGCCGGCGGGGGCAGCCAGCGCACGGTGGCGATCGACCTCAGCGACGCGCTGCCCCAGAAGCGGGAGGTCGTCGGCTGGCTCGTCGTGATGAGCGGCACCCAGAAGGGCATCGACTTCCGGATCTACACCGGCCTCAACAACATCGGGGCAGCCGCGGACAACGACATCGTGGTCACCGACGAGTACCTCTCGTCGCGCCACTCGATGATCCGCTACGAGGACGGGCGCTACGAGCTGATCGACAACGGCTCGACCAACGGCAGCTTCGTCAACGAGAAGCGGATCAACCGCGAAGAGCTCATCGACAACGACACGATCCGGCTCGGCCGGACCGAGCTGCGGTTCAAGGCTCTCTACTGAGCCGGGCCCCAGGCTCCACTCACCTGCGGGAGACGAGCATGATTCGTCCTGCCATTCGCCGGGGCGTCGTCCGCCTGGCGATGCTCGCCGCCGTCGTCGGCCTCGTCGGGCCGGCCACGGCTCAGGAACCCCAGGTCGGCAACCGCTACCTGCGGCTGGACGCGGTGGACACCAGCAAGGTGCCCGAGGGCGGCAACCTGGCGCTGTTCACCAGCTTCCTCGACAAGCAGGGCAAGCCGGTGACGGTGCCGGCCGACGCCCGGTGGGCGGTCTCGTTCGACGGGGAGCCCTCCACCGGCGAGCAGGCGGTGGTGCGCCGGGGCAACAGCGACCACCCGGTGCACGTGGTGGTCGTCGTCGGCGCGCTCGCGGTCTTCGACGGGGAGGTCTTCCCCGCGATCCAGGACGCGGTCGCCTCGCTGCTGAGCAGCCTGCGGCAGAACGACACCTCGGCGGCGGTGGGCTACGGCGACGTCGTCGAGAACACCCCCAACCTGAGCCCCAAGCACGACGACAACGTCGACTTCGTGCGCAAGCTCAAGCCCGACGACACCACCCCCCAGCTCTACGAGGGCGTCGAGACCGCGCTGCGGCTCTTCCCCGGCCCGTTCGACACCTACGGCCCCAACCGGGCGATGCTGGTCATCACCGACGGGGCCGACAAGGACGAGAACGACGTCGCCCGGATCAAGGACCGCATCAGCACGCTGCAGAACTCGGCCCGCGACCTCAACGTGCGGATCACGGTGGTCGGGGTCGACTACGGCGGCTTCGGCAACTTCGAGACGGTGCGCAAGCTGGGCGACGCCACCGGGGGGGCCTTCGTCAAGGCCAACACCCCGGCCGACATCCAGACGCTGGTGGCCAACTTCAAGGCCGAACTCCAGGGGCAGTACGTCGTCGAGCTGGCCCCCAAGGGGCTCGAGGCCAACAAGGACGTCGGGTTCAAGGTCGAGCTGGAGCACGGGGGGCAGACCTACCCCACCGACACCGTCGTCAAGACGACCCCCGAGGTGCCGAGCAACCTGATGCTCTACCTCGCGATCGGGGGCGGGGCGCTGCTCGGGTTCATCCTGCTGTTCGTGATCATCCGGGCCATCGTGCGCGCGATCCGCAACCGCGAGCCGGAGGGGCCGGTGATGGAGGGCCCGGGGCTGCGGCCGTGCAACCAGTGCGGCAACCAGATCCCGGAGGAGTGGAAGGTCTGCCAGTACTGCGAGGCGCTGCCCCACCACGGCCGGCTGACGGTGATCGGCGGCGAGGGGGTCGACGAGTGGCTCACCGGCCGGGTCTTCTTCATCAAGGAGAGCCAGTCGAGCATCGGCGCGTCGGACAACAACCACGTCGTGCTCAAGGTGCCCGGGGTGTCCCAGCGCCACGCCGGCATCCAGGTGCAGGACGGGCGGTTCGAGCTGGCCGACTTCGGCAGCAGCAACGGCACCTACATCGAGGGCAACCGGATCAGCAAGCAGTTCCTCAAGCACGGCGAGGAGCTGATGTTCGGGCCGGTCAAGATGGAGTTCAAGCTCAAGAAATAGCGCCTCGGGCGACGGGGATCGGGTGGATCGGACCCCCGGGCGCGAAAGTTGCGGCATCTCGGACGGCTCCCGTACCATGAGGCCGCTTTTTCGGACGGTCGGAGCGAAGGCGCCGGTGCCGCTGCGCGCCGTGGGCCTCTCGCCGCGATCGGTGGAGGTCGCCCGGTGAACCGTGGCTGGCGTATCGCAGGTCTCGTCTTCTGTCTGGCGCTCGCCGCGCCGACGCTCACCCTCGCCCAGTCGGCCGACTACGTCGCCGCCAAGCAGCGCGCCTCGGCCGCGTTCAGCGACGGGCGCTTCGAAGAGGCCGCCGAGTACTTCAAAGAGGCGTTCTCGATCGAGCCCCGGGGCAACCTGCTCTACAACATCGGGGTGTGCTACGAGAAAGCCAACCGCCCGGAAGAGGCGGTCAAGTTCTACCAACGCTACGTCTCGGCCCTGCCCAACTCGCCCAAGCGGCCGGCGGTGCAGCGCAAGATCGACGGGCTCAAGTCCCAGCTCCAGGGCCAGTACCAGGAGGTCAACGTCGCCACGTCGCCCCCCGGGGCGGTGGTCTTCGTCGACGACAAGGCCAAGGGCGCGCTCGGCCGGGCGCCGGTGAGCTTCAAGCTGCTGCCCGGCAGCTACGTGATCATCGCGGAGCTGCCGGGGCACGAGCCGGCCCGCCAGCGCATCGAGCTGACCGAGGCGGTGCCGGCGATGGTCGATCTGGTGCTCATCCCCAGCGACGAGGTGGGCACGGTCACTTTCATGGTCTCGGAGCGCAACGCCGACGTGATGGTGGACGGCCGCCGGGTCGGGCGCAGCCCGATCACCGAGCCGCTGCGGCTGCGGGCCGGCGCCCACGACGTGCTCGTCATGAAGCCGGGCTTTCTGCCCTACAAGCAGAAGGTCGACGTGCCCGCCGGGGGCGCCAAGCGCATCGACGTGCAGCTCGCCGACGAGACCGGCGGGCTGGCCGACAGCGGCGGCGGCGGGGGCAGCATCTGGCCCTGGGTGACGATGGGCGTCGGGGTCGCGGCGGTGGGCGCGGGCGTATTCACCGGGCTGTCGGCCCAGAACCTCTACGACCAGCTCGACGAGAAGCGGCAGGCGCGGGAGCTCATCGCGCCCCAGGACATCGACACCGGCAACAACCTGGTGCTCTACACCAACCTGGCGTTCGCCGTGGGCGGCGCGGCGATCATCGGCGGGCTGACCTGGTGGCTGCTCGAAGACACCGGCCCCGACCGCTCCGGCGGGGTCCAGCTCGGCGGCGGCGCCAGCCAGGACGGGGCGATGATCCAGCTCATGGGGGCCTTCTGATGAACACCCGCCCGCTCCGTCCACTGCTCGCGAGCCTGTGCCTGCCGGCCCTGATGCTCGGCGGCTGCACCCTGGACTTCGACGAGTTCGAGCCCTACACCGAGGAGCAGCCGCCGGTGGTGCCCGACGGCGGCGCCGACTTCGAGATGTACGTGCCGCCGGACATGGACCCCGAGCCGGACGTCATCATCGACATGCCGGTGGTCGACCAGGACATGGACGGGGTGCTCGACGAGGTCGACAACTGCCCCGTCGACGCCAACCCCGACCAGCTCGACAGCGACGGCGACGGGCTCGGCGACGTCTGTGATCCGGACGCCGACGGCGACGACGTGCTCGACGAGGTCGACAACTGCCTGGGGCTGGCCAACGCCGACCAGCTCGACCTCGACCGGGACGGCGAGGGCGACGCCTGCGACGCCGACGCCGACGGCGACGGGCTCGACGAGGCGGCCGAGGAGATGGCCGGCACCGACCCCCGGCGGGCGGACACCGACGGGGACGCCATCCTCGACGGCGACGACTCGTGCCCCCTGCGGCCCTCGCGGGTCGACTTCGACAACGACATGGACGGCTACGGCGACGTCTGCGACGAGGACGACGACGGCGACGGGGTGCGGGACTGGGCCGATGTGTGCCCCGGCACCCCCGACCCGGAGCAGAACCCCGAGGCCTGCGCCGGCGACCGCGACGGCGACGGGGTGCCCGACCAGGACGACACCTGCCCCTACCAGGCCAACCCCCCGGCGATGGAGGGCGGTCCCCAGGAGACCCCCTGCGAGCCGCGCTTCGCCAGCCTGACCTACAGCCGCTCGACGAACGTGCTCGCCCCCTACCGGGAGGGCGTGGTGGCCGGCACCTACGGCGGCGCGCTGGTGATCGATCCGGTGGCCGGGCCGACCCGGCTGACCAACGCCGACGGGCTGGCGGGCAACCGCATCTACGGGCTCGACGTCGACCCCGAAGGCCGGCAGTGGTTCACCACCGACCGGGGCCTGACGGTCATCCGCCCCGACGGCTTCGTGTTCAGCATGCACGCCGACGACCACGACGGGGGCCCGATGGGGCGCCTGCGGGGGGTCGAGCGAGGCGCGGGCGCGCTCTGGGTCAGCAGCGACGCCGGGCTCAACCGGCTCGACGACACCGGCTGGAGCCTCTTCGAGGGGCTGCCGGCGGGCGAGGTGCACGGGCTGTACGTCGACGCGCTCGACCGGCTGTGGGTCGCCACCGACGGCGGGGTGGTGCGCATCAACGCCGGGGCGGTCGAGCTGACCCTCGACGCGCTGCCCCTCATGGGCCCGTACACCGACGTCGTCGGCGACGGCGAGCGCGGGGTGTGGGTGGTCGGCGAGAGCGGCGCGGTCCGGATCCAGCCCGACGACGCGGTGGCCCCCGAGGGGCCCTACACCGGGTTCTCGGTGCGGGACATCGCCGGGCGGGGCAACGACGAGTACCTGGCCACCGGCGGCGGCCTGCGGCGCATCGACCGCGACGGGCGGCTGCTGCCCACCGGCATCCCCCGCGACGGCACCACGCCGCCCCTGCCCTCCCCCGACCTGCGGGCGATCTCGCTGTCGGCGTTCGAGGACTTCTGGGTCGGCTCGGCCGCCGGCCTGCAACGCATCGACAGCTACTTCGCGACCTACGACAGCGCGCTGCTCGACGGCGACTGCGCGACGGTCACCCGCCGGGCGGGAGCGTACGTCTGGGTCGGGACCCGCCAGGGGGCGCTGCTCCTGCAAGCCGACGGCACGTTCCGGGCGCTGGAGAACCTGCCCGGCCTCGAGGTGAACGCCATCGCCCAGCTCGGGGATCAGGTCTGGATCGGAACCGACGGCGGCATCGGGGTGTACGGGCTCGACGGCACCCCGGTCGAGCAGTACCCCCGGGGCGAGGGCGAGCTGCCCGACGCCGAGGTCACCGCCCTCGAGGTGGGGGCCCGGGGCGAGGTCGGCGGCGAGATCTGGATCGGGACCGACGGCGGCGGCCTGCTGCGCTACGCCGACGGCGAGTGGTCGGTCTTCACCGTCGAGAACGCGCCCAACGAGTTCCTCAGCGACGACATCATCGCGGTGGCCTACGGCGACGGCCGGGTGTGGATCGCCTCGCCGCTGGGGCTGAGCGTCTACGACACCGTCGAGGGCGTCTTCGACCTGCCGGTCACCCGGCAGGGCGGGCGGCTGCCGGCGGTGCCGGTGTTCGACGTCGCAGTCGGCGGCGGCCGGGTCTTCGCGGCCACCGCGGCCGGGGTCGCGGTGCGCGACCCGGACGGGCTGTGGGTGACCCTGCGCCGGCAGGTGACCGGCATCCCCAACGAGGCGGGCACCGACGGGGCCCGGGCGCTGGCCTACGACGGCGAGAACTTGTGGATCCTGCTCGACGTCAGCCGGCGCCTGGAGTACGGCAGCCTGCTGCGCCGCTCGCCCGATCCGGCGATCCGGGACGGGTTCGAGCTGTACCCCCCCGGCGACGCCGGGCTGCCGGAGACCCCGGCCACCAGCGGGGTCGACCTGACCTGGGCCGAGGGCGAGCTGAGCGTGTCGTACTGCGGCAACGCCGAGGCGCCGGGCGGCTTCGGACTGCTGGGCGGGCGGGGTCTGATCGTGGAGGACGCCTCGACCGAGGGCCTGCGCGGCGAGGGTGATCAGGCGGCGCTGACCGGGGGCCCGGGGGGCCAGCCGCTGGTGGTCGGCCAGACCGCCGAGGGCCCGGTGGCCGATCTGATCGACGTCGAGCGGGCGATGCCGTTGACCCTGCCCGAGCTGGAGGTGCCCCCGACCGCGTGTGGGGTGCCGGTGCAGGACGGGGACAACCTGTGGTGCGTGTTCGACGGGGTCGGCTTCGGCCGGCGCTTCGGCAACGAGCAGTGGAACCTGGGGCGGCGGGACGCGATCCCGGCGCTGGGCGAGGGCGACCTGCGGGACATCGTGGTGCAGAACGACACGGTGGCCTGGCTGGCGAGCGCCCAGGGCGTGGTGCACGTCAACGGGGGCGCGGTGCGGGCCCTCAACACCGCCTTCACCGGCGGGGGGCTGCCGTCCGACGACGTGCGGGCGGTCATCCTCGCCGGCGATCGGCTGGTCGCCGGCACGTCGGCGGGGGTGGGCATCCTCGACACGGCGGCCAACGCCTGGACCCCCATCGGCGCGAGCAGCCTGCCCAACGTCTCGGTGCTGACGGTGGCGGCGACCTCGCCCCCGGCCGGCGAGGAGCCGACGCTGTACATCGGCACCGAGGACGGCCTGTTCCACCGGGCGCTCGACGGCAGCGTCATCGCCGATTACGACACCTCGTCGGGGCTGCCGGTCAACCGCATCAACGACGTGATGGTGCACCCCGACGGGCGCATCATCGTGGCGACCCCGGCCGGGGTGGCGGTCAAGTCGGGCGAGGCGCCGTTCGTCAACTACGGCTTCGTCGACGGCCTGCCGGGGGTGGCGGCCTACGAGCTGGCCCTGGACAACGCGGGCCGCATCTGGGCCCGCAGCGAGGACGGCATCGGGCGGCTGGACGTGCAACCCTGATGAGCGCCCCCCACGCCGGGCGCATCGGGCAACGGGTCGGGGCCTACGTGCTCGAGCGGCTCATCGGCCGCGGCGGCATGAGCGTCGTCTTCTTCGCCCGCCACGAGGGCACCGGCCGCGGGGCGGCGGTCAAGATCCTGCAGACCGGGCTGCCGGAGAACATCGTCGCCGGGCACCGGCTCGAGCAGGAAGCCCGGACCATCGCCCGCATCGATCACCCCCACGTCGTGCGCATCTACGACGCCGGCCGCACCGGCGACGGGCTGCCGTGGTTCGCCATGGAGTACCTGGAGGGCGAGCCGCTCGGCCGGGTCTTCACCCGCCACGGGCGGCTGCCGGTGCCCCGGATGCTCGACATCGTGCGCCAGATGCTGGCCGGGCTGGCCAAGGCCCACGCGCTCGACATCGTGCACCGCGACCTCAAGCCGGACAACGTCTTCCTCGTGCGCCGGGAGGACGGGGCCGACTTCGTCAAGATGCTCGACTTCGGCATCGCCAAGCTCGTCGGCCCGCAGCCCAACGCGGTGGAGTCGGTGGCCGGGGTGGTGCTCGGCACGCCGGAGTATCTCTCACCCGAGGTGGCGATGGACGTCGACGTCTCTCCGGCCAGCGACATCTATGCCCTGGGGGTGTTGATGTTCGAGGGGCTGACCGGGCGGCTGCCGTTCACCGGGCGCAGCCCGACGGTGATCGCCGAGCAGCACTGCTTCGACCCGCCGCCCCGCCCCCGCTCGATCGCGGACGACCTGCCGGTCGCGGTGGAGGAGATCATCCTGCGCTGTCTGGCCAAGGATCCCGGCGAGCGCTTCCGGGACGCGGCGGCCCTCGACGGGGCCCTGCGCCGGCTCCAGGCGAGCACCTCGCCCCTGCCGAGCGTCGACCGGGCGCCGAGCGACTCACCGCCCGAGGCCGGTGATCCGCTCGACGAGGTCGAGAGCCGCTTCCGGCGGGTGGCCGACAAGCGCCCGACGGCGGGGCGGGTCCTCGAGGCGCCCCTGACCGAGCTGGACCGACTGCGGCAGCGCATCGAGGCCCTCGACGCCGAGCGGGAGGACGTCGGCCGCCAGCTCGAGGCGGTCGACGGCGAGCTGGCGGTGCACGAGCGCAAGCTGGTGGAGGCGCTGGCCGAGTGCGCCAGCCTCGACGACGAGATCCGACGGCTGCGGGAGACGCTGCGCGGGCTGGGGCCGCCCGACGGCGAGGACGACGCGGTGCAGCTCGTCTCGGGCCTCGACGCCCGCCGGCCGCCGGAGGGCGAGGCGCTCGCCCGGCTGCGCCGGCTCGACGAGCGGGCGGCCCGGATCGAGCAGCACGAGGAGCGGCGCAGCGCCCTGATCGATCGCATCGAGGACGTGGTCGGGCGCCGGGCCCGGCTCGACGCCCGCTGCGCGCGACTCGAGGCCGACCTGCTGCAAGGGCGGGCGGCCGAGACCGGGCGGCTCTCGCGGCTGGGCAGCCGGCTGGAGGCGGTGCGGGTCGAGCGGGAGATCCTGACCCAGCGGCGGGCCCGGATCCTGGGCCGCCTGCTGCGGCTGACCGCTCGCTGAGCGCGCGCCCGCGGCCCGGCGCGATCCGAGACACCCATTCGAAAAAGAAACGCCCGGCCTGGGGTGGGGCCGGGCGACGGGCCGCGCGTCGGGCGAGCCGGCGCGCGGGGACCGAGGGGCATCGGCCGCGAGGCCGAAGCGTGAACCGTTGGATGGGTCACAGGAGCGACTGCGATCCGGTGGGTGGCCGCATCGCAGGGTCACCCATGACATCGTCCATCCGGCGCGCGATGTGAGCCCGGCCGAGCGGGCCCCGCGCCGCCTCGCCGACGCCATCCGCCGTAAACCCCTGCCTGTATTCATGTTTATCGTCCACCGCCGCCTCGGGCGGGTCGGTGACTTTTTTCTTGAGTCGGGGCCGTTGCGGCCGATGTGAGGTTGAGGGGGCCTGCGCGACGACGGGGCGCGGCGGCGGGCCCCGGCGGGTGGCGCCTGCCGCGAGGTTCGGGCTACAGTGAGCCCACAATTCCGCAGAGCCGAGGGAATCGGGCGGGTCGCTGGATCCGCCGGGGATGGAGCCCCTCGGGGGGGAAGAGGACAATGCGCATCATCGTGGCGGTGATCGTGGCGCTGTGGGCGGCGCCGGCGATGGCCGAAGTGGCCCTCGACAGCCCCAACGGCACCCGCTTCCGGATCGACGAGACCGGCACGGGGGGCCTCGTGGGCCCCGCGGCCTTCTCCGGGTGGCCCCGGCTGTGCGTGCGCCTCGACGCGGGCGCCGCGGGGGACTGCGCGGCCGGCGCGGTCTACGACGCGAGCGGGGCGGCGGCCGCCTCGGAGGTCAACGGGCGGCAGATGGCCATGGCGGCCGATACGCTGGCCGGCCTGCAAGTGCGGCGCAAGGTCTTCGTGCCCAACGCCGGGGGCCAGACGGCCAACGGCTTCGTACGCTACCTCGACAGCCTGACCAACCCCAGCGGGGCCCCGATCGTGGTGGCGGTGCGCGTCGGCACCGTGGCCGCGAACAACGGGCGCCTGGGCAACGCCGGGCTGACGGTGTGGCGCACGAGCACCGACGACGCCGAGCTGACCCCCGTCGACCGCTGGCTGGTGATCGACGACGACAACCCCGGCGGGGGCGCGGCGGCGGTCGGCGCGCTGATGCACGGGGCCGGGGCCCGGGCCACGCCGTCGGTGGTCGGGCTCGGGCACCCCACCGCGGGGGACGATCGGGCCCTGGCGTGGGATTTCCGGGCGGTGCGCATCGAGCCGGGCCAGACCCGCAGCTTCCTGACGGTGGTGGTGCACGAGGCGGCGCGGGGGGCGGCGATCGACGAGGTCGACAACCTGCTGCGGGTGCGCGAGGCGGACGTGCTCTTCGGGCTGACCGCCGCCGAGCGCACCTCGATCGTGAACTTCGACGTGACCCCGGGCAACGGCGCGGCCCTGGCCGACGCAGGCGGGCCGTACAACGCCGACGAGGGGGAGCAGATCCAGCTCTCGGCGGCGGGCTCGTTCGACCCCGAGGGGCTGGCGCTGACCTATGAGTGGGACTTCGACGGCGACGGGGAGTACGACGACGCCGAGGGCATCAACGCGTTCCACACCATCCCCGACGACGGGGTGGTCCAGATCGGGCTGCGGGTCACCGACGCGGCGGGCAAGGTCGACGTCGACACCGGCCGCATCGTGGTGGTCAACGTGCCCCCCCGGGTGGACGGGGTGAACACCGACAGCCCGATCGACGAGGGCGGCCGGCTCAACGTCGAGGTCCAGGTGACCGAGCCCGGCGCCGACGTGCTGACCTACGACTTCGACTGGGACGGGGACGGGGTCTACGAGGAGCTGGGCATCGCCGACAACCGCTACGCGCATCTCTACCCCGACGACGGGGTCTTCGACGCCCGGGTGCGGGTGACCGACGACGACGGCGACTTTCACGAGCGCACGTTCCGCATCACGGTGCAGAACGCGCCGCCCCGCATCTTCAACGTCGCCGTGCCGCCCCGGGTCGCCGAGGGGGCCGACTTCCAGGTGCTGGTGACCGCCCGCGACCCGGGCGACGACGTCGTGACCTATCGCTACGACCTCGACGACGACGACGTCGACGACATCGTCGACGAGAACCGCAGCCAGATCACGACCCGGTTCCCCGACGACGGGCTGTTCCCGATCACGGTGACGGTGTGCGACGACCAGGGCGCGTGCAGCGAGCCCCGGGAGCAGACGGTCAACGTGGGCAACGTCAACCCCAGCATCGTGCAGGTGACCTCCGACGGCCCGGTGGCCGAGGGGTCGCCGGTGACGGTGACCATCGAGGCCACCGACCCCGGCGGCGAGGGCGACCCGCTGCGCTACTCGTTCGATTGGGACAACGACGGCGAGTTCGCCGACGACGTGCTCGACGCCCCCGAGGCGACCCAGCAGCACGTCTTCGACCAGCAGGGGCGCTACTTCGTCGGGGTGCAGGTGCGCGACGACGACGGCGGGCTGGCGGTGGGCAACATCGAGATCGTTGTGCAGAACGTCGCCCCCACCGCCGAGCTGCAGGGGCCGGCGGCCGGGGACGAAGGCGCCGGGCTGCCCTTCGACTGCCTCGCCGTCGATCCGGGCCGCGACGGGCTGAGCTACGACTGGGATCTGAACGACGACGGGGCCTATGAGGTGCCCGGCGGCGGGCCGCAGCAGGAGGCCCGCTTCGGCCAGGAGGGCCGCTACACCGTGCGCTGCCGGGTCACCGACGGCGACGGCGGGCTGGCGACCGCCTCGGCCGAGGTCGTGATCAACAACGTGCGCCCGACCCTCGAGATCGAGGCCGACAGCCCCCAGAACGAGGGGGCCGAGGTGGTCGTGCGGGCGGTGGCCGTCGACCCCGGCGACGACAGCCTGATCTACACCTTCGACTTCGACGGAGACGGGCTGGCCGAGATCGTCGACGCCGAGGGCGACGGGGCCGAGATCGGGCGCCACGTCTACCCCGACCAGGGGCTGTATACGGTGCGGGTGGACGTCTTCGACGGCACCGACGCCATCGACGCCCAGCTCGTGATCGACGTCGTCAACGTCGACCCGATCGTGCGGCTGTCGACCAACTCGCCGGTGGACGAGGGCGGCGAGCTGCGGCTGACCGCCGAGGTGAGCGACCCCGGGGCCGACACCGTCGAGCTGGCGTGGGACACCGACGGGGACGGGGTGCCCGACATCGAGGGCCCGGCCGACGGCGCGCTCATCGAGCAGGTCGTCAACCCGACCGACGACGCCGAGTTCGAGGTGACCCTGGTGGCCACCGACGAGGACGGCGGGCGGACCGAGGTCAGCGCGGCGGTCGAGGTGGTCAACGTCGCGCCGAGCTTCCCCCAGTTCCAGCTCCCGCCGGCCCAGGAGGGCGAGGCGTACCGGGGCACCGTGCCGGCGCTCGACCCCGCCGGAGCCGCCGACCCGCTGACGTTCAGCCTGGTCAACCCGCCGGCTCAGATCGCGATCGACCCCGGCACCGGCCGCATCCTGTGGACCCCGACCTACGACGACTACCTCAACCAGCCGCTGACCGTGACCGTGCGGGTGAGCGACGGGGACGGGGGCACCGCCGAGATCGAGGTCGAGCTGTCGGTGATCGCCCGCGACGAGGACGGCGACCAGCTCCCCGACAGCTACGAGGAGCTGACCTGCGACCCCGAGGTGCCCGACCTGTGCCTCGACCCGACCGACCCCACCGACGCCCGGGAGGACCCCGACGGCGACGGGCGGGACAACCTGACCGAGTGGCGGGAGGGCACCGACCCCTACTTCTACGAGGGCCCCGAGGCACCGCTGCTGCAAGCGCCCCAGGACGGCCTGCGCATCCCGACCCTGACCCCGGCCCTGGTCGTCGGCTGGGTCGAGAACCCCATCGGCGGCCCGGTGGACATCGAGTTCGCGATCTACGCCGACGCCGAGCTGACCGCCGAGGTGATCATCTCCGACCCGGTGCCGCAGTCGGAGGACGAGGGCACCCCGACGAGCTGGGTGCCGCCGGAGGGGCTGCTGTTCGAGGACCAGTGGTATTGGTGGCAGGCGCGCTCGGTGGCCGGGGAGGCCGCGTCGGAGTGGGCCGTGCCGTTCCGCTTCCGCACCAACTCCAGCAACGAGCCGCCCACCGCCCCGATCCAGGTGCAGCCGACCGACGGGGCGGTGGTCGACACCCGCACCCCGACCTTCCGGGCGATGCCGTCGACCGACATCGACGAGGACCCGCTGCGCTACATCTTCAACATCTACGACGTGCGCAACTTCCAGGGCACCGGCCGGGTCGGGCCCGACGGGGTGACGTTCGAGCTCAACGACGCGCTCTCGGAGAACGCGATCATCGAGTGGGAGGTCGTCGCGGTGGACGACGCCGGCGGGGTGACCTCGAGCGGCCGGTGGAGCCTGCGGGTGGACAGCGAGAACGCCGCCCCGACGGCCCCCGAGTTCATCAGCCCGGCCCCGATGGGCAACGCGGTGCCGGTCGTCGAGGAGCTGCGCCCCACGCTCGAGGTCGGGGGCAGCACCGACGAGGACGGCGAGCCGATCACCTACACCGTCGGGGTCCGCGAGGTGGACGGCGCGATCCTGGCCCAGAGCGACCCGCTGCCCGCGGTCGACGGGCAGGCCCGGTGGACCGCCGACGTCGAGCTCGAGGAGAACGGGGACTACCTCGCCTTCGCCCTGGCCACCGACGCCCGGGGCACCGAGTCGCCGATCACCGAGCTGCCGATCTTCGTCTCGGCGGAGGACGAGGCCCCGCCGACGCCCGAGCCGCAGAGCCCGGCCGACGGGGTCAGCGTATCGGTCGACGACGCGGTCATGATCTGGACCGCGGTGCAGGACCCCGAGCGGCTCGAGCCGGTGATCTACATCCTCGAGTACTGCGACTCGGCCGGGGTGTGCGACGATGTGCGCCGGGAGCGCACCAACTACGGCCTCACCGAGATCGCCGTGCCCGGCGAGCAGTACACCTGGAGCGTGCGGGCCGAAGACGCGGCGGGCAACCGCTCGGCGCCCAGCGCCCGGCGGGTGTTCGCGATCAACCGTCAGGCGGAGAGCGTCTCCGGCTGCGGCTGCGAGGCCGCCGGCGACCGCCCGGCCCCGTGGACCCTCGCCCTCATCGCCCTCGGGCTGCTCGGCCTGCGCCGTCGGCGGTGAGCGGCGCCCGGCGGCGTGACGCCGGCCGCCGAACCGGGTAGACTGCGCCGGCTCACCGCTTCGAGGTCCCGTGCGCACCCAACTCATCGGCATCGCCCTCATCGCGCTGCTCGTCGCCCTCGCCGGCTGTGGCGACCGGGGCGGGCCCGGCGCGGGCAAGGGCAAGGGCGGCCCGCCGGGCGAGGGCGGCAAGGAGGGCGAGGCCCCGCCGGCCCCGGTCGAGGTCGCCACCGTCACCACCGGCCCGATCAGCGACGGGCTCGAGGCCACCGCCACCGTGCAGGCCCGCAACCGGGCCGAGATCCGGGCCCGGGCCAGCGGCGCGGTCAGCAGCATCGACGTCGAGGAGGGCGAGCGGGTCACCGCCGGCCAGCGGCTGGCCCGCATCGACCAGCCGGCCTACCAGAGCCTCATCGGGCAGGCCCGGGCTCAGGTCGAGAAGGCCCGGCGGGACGTGCTCGCCGCCCAGCAGCTCCGCAAGCAGGGGGTGCTGCCCCAGCAGCAGCTCGAGGACGCCGAGTTCGCGCTGCGCCAGGCCCGGCTCGAGCTGCGCCGGCTGGAGGACGAGCGGGGCCTCGGCGCGGTGACCTCGCCCATCGAGGGGGTCGTCGTCAGCCGGGCGGTCGAGCCCGGGGAGGCGATCTCGGCCGGGGCGGCGCTCTTCGAAGTGGCCGACCTCGCCGCGCTCGAGATCGAGCTGTACGTGCCCGAGCGGCACCTCGGCCGGCTCAAGGTGGGGCTGCCGGTGCGGGTGGACGCCGACGCGCTCGGCGGGGCCCGGCTCACCGGCGGGGTCGAGCGCATCGCGCCCACCGTCGACCCTCGCAGCGGCACGGTCAAGGTCACCGTGGCCCTCGGCGACGGCACCGTCGACGCCACGCCCGACACCCCGGCGGGCAAGCTGCGGCCGGGCATGTACGTCCGGGCCCGCATCGTGCTCGACACCCGCGAGGACGCGGTGCTCGTGCCCCGCCAGGCGGTCGTCTACGAGAACGACCGCCCCTTCGCGTTCCGGGTCGAGGACGGCGTCGCCCGCAAGCTGACCCTCGAGGTGGGGCACAGCGACCGGGACCAGCTCGAGATCCGCTCGCCGCTCGCCGCGGGCGACACCATCATCACCTTCGGCCAGCGGGGTCTTCAGGACGGGGCGAAGGTGCGGGTCGTCGGCGCGCCGAAGGCCGACGGCGGGCCGCCGGGCGACGGGGGCCCGAAGGCCGGCGGCCGGGCGGCGAAGCCGGCGAAGAAGAAGGCCGCCGACAGCGAGGAGAGCCCATGAGCCGGCCACTCTTGAGGGTGCGCGGACTCAAGAAGCACTTCCCCATCAAGCGGGGGATCATCCCCAAGGTGGTGGGGCACGTCAAAGCGGTCGACGGCATCGACCTCGACGTGCACCCCGGCCAGGCGGTGGGCCTCGTGGGGGAGAGCGGCTGCGGCAAGACGACCGCCGGGCGGTGCATCCTCAAGCTCATCGAGCCGACCGCCGGCGAGATCGAGTTCGACGGCCAGCCGGTGCACACCCACGACCGGGCCGCGATGACCCCGCTGCGCAAGCGCATGCAGATCATCTTCCAGGACCCGTTCTCGAGCCTGAACCCCCGGCGCACGGTCTACGAGACCCTCGCCGAGCCGCTCAAGCTGCACGGCATCTGCGCCACGCTCGACGAGACCCGGGTCGAGGTGCGCCGGCTGCTCGCCCGGGTGGGGCTCGACCCGGACTACCTCGACCGCTACCCTCACGAGTTCTCCGGCGGGCAGCGGCAGCGCATCGGCATCGCCCGGGCCCTGGCCCCCCGGCCCGACTTCATCGTGTGCGACGAAGCCGTCTCGGCGCTCGACGTCTCGGTGCAGGCCCAGATCCTCAACCTGCTCGCCGACCTGCGCCGCGACCTGGGGCTGTCGTACCTGTTCATCGCCCACGACCTCGCGGTGGTGAAGCACCTGTGCGACGTGGTGGCGGTGATGTACCTCGGGCGCATCGCCGAGATGGGGCCGACCAAGGCGCTGTTCGAGAGCCCGCAGCACCCCTACACCCGGGCGCTGCTCAGCGCGGTGCCCTCGCCCCACCCCGGCCGGCGCAAGCAGCGCATCGCGCTGCGCGGCGACGTGCCGACCCCGATCGATCCGCCGAGCGGGTGCCGGTTCCACACCCGCTGCCCCTACGCCACCGAAGAGTGCGCCCGGGTCACCCCGCCGCTCGACCCGGTCGGCGAGCGGCACATCGCCGCCTGCATCCGGCTCGACGCGATCCGGGAGGAAGACGCCGCCCGGGACCGGGCCGGCGCCTGATCCGCGCGCCCGGTCTCTCGACTTATTGTCGGCGGTGCCCTAACTTCGGCTGACCGGCCCAATCTGTGGGGGAGACCGTGGCCAGGCGCACCGTGCTCATCGCCGATCCCGACCCGGCCGCCGCCGAGCAGCTCGCCGACATGGTGCAGACGCTCGGGCTGCGGCCGGTGCGGGCCAAAGCCGCCAAGGAAGTCATCGCCCTGTGCCGCCACGGGGTCGACTGCATGTTCATCGACATCAAGGCCCCGCCGCTCAAAGCGCCGTCGCTGCTGCCCGAGCTGCGCAAGCACAGCCAGATCCCGGTGGTGGTCGTCACCACCGACGGCAGCAAGCAGGACGTCGTCTTCGCCATGCGCCACGGCTGCGTCGACTGGATCGACAAGCCGCTCGAAGAGGCCAAGGTGCGCAACGCGCTCAAGCGCATCGCCCGCGAGACCCGGCGGCAGGCGGCCGACGCTCAAGAGAAGACCGGCAACCAGACCCGGGGGCTCATCAAGGAGATCGTCGAGAAGATCCGGGACGGCAACATCGCGCTGCCCGAGATGCCCAAGGTCGTCGACGAGCTGCGGGCGGTGCTCGCCGATCTGACCGTGGAGACCGAGGCGGTCATCAAGGTGCTCGAGAAGGACCCCTCGCTCGCCGCCCGCATGATCGCGACGGCCAACACCGCCGCCTACGGGGGCCGGGGGCGCATCACCGACCTCAACAGCGCGGTGACCCGGCTGGGCAACCGCACCATCGACAACCTGGTGCAGACCGCCGCCTTGCAAGGCATGTTCACGTTCCGCTCGCCGGCCTTCAAGCAGGTGTTCCGCGACATGTGGAAGGCGCAGTTCATGAGCGCCTGCCTGTGCCGGGACGTGGCCCGGGAGTGCGAGGTCGGCGACCCCGACGAGATGTACCTGCTCGGGCTGATGCACAACATCGGCGAGCTGTTCCTGCTGCGGGTCTTCGGCGAGCTGTTCCAGCGGCACAACAACCAGGTCCTGTCGATGAACGACGTGCTCGGGGTCATCCGCGAGTGGCACTGCGTCTTCGGCGAGGGGCTGATGAAGAAGTGGGACATGGGCGACACGTTCATGACCATCGCCCGCCGGCACCACGACATGGAGGCCTACCGGGGCGACGACCTCGACCCGCAGGTGGTCAAGCTGATGCACGTCGTCAACCTCGGCGACCAGCTCACCGAGGTGGCCGGGGTGACCTACTACGCCAAGGCGCTGCCCGGGCCCTCGATCCAGGACAGCTACGACGCCATCGGCTGCCCGATGGACAAGCGGGATACGCTGCGCATCCGGGCCGAGGAGATGCGGGACGAGCTGCGCAACGCGTAGGGTCTGGCAAGAACAACTCGCGGCCGCAGCCCCGAGTCGATTCTTGCCGACGCCGGGCGGGGCGACGTCCCCCGCCCGTGGGACATCTCACCGACGCCCCGTCGACCCCCGAGGTGTCCATGCTCGCCCGCTGCATTCCGATCGCGCTCGCCCTCACGTTCACCCTGCCCGCGACGGCCGCGGCCGACGCCGACGCCGACGCCTTCTGGTCCCACTGGTCCGACGGCCGGGCCGAGCTGAGCGGCTATCACCTGATCCAGCCGCGCTACGGCGAGCCGCGCGAGGGGCACGCGGTGCTGGTCTTCGTCACCGAGCCGTTCTCCCGGTCGAAGGCGGTCAAGGTCGACCGCTACGATCGAAGCAACCCGGACCACTTCACCGCGCTCAAGCTCAACCACGCGCGGTACTTCCAGACGGGCGTCTACCCCTACAGCCTGATGACCAGCGTCTTCGTCGACCCGGCGAAGGGCTTCGCCCCGGTCAAGGCCAGCTTCAGCGGGCAGGAGTGGTGCGGGCACGTCTACGAGGAGGCGATCGTCGGCAGCGGCGGGGTCGACGTGCAGATCCACAGCTACTTCGAAGGGGAGACCGACCGCCGCGCGGTGCCGGTCGCGATGCTGGAGGACGCGGTCTTCATCACCGCCCGAGGCCTGATGAGCGGGGGGCCCGGCGCGGCGCCGACCGGCCCGGCCGAGCTGCTGCCCTCGGCGCTGTTCCGCCGGCTGAAGCACCGCCCGGCGGCGCCGATGAAGACGACCTTCGCCTGGAGCGGGCCCACCACGGCGACGGTGCCCGCCGGGCGGTTCGCGGTGCGCACGCTGAGCTGGGATCGGGCGGGCACGCAGTGCGCGCTGGACGTGGAGGTCGCCCCGCCGCACCGCATCATCGGCTGGCGCTGCGCCGACGGCGAGAAGGCCGCGCTGACCGGCTCGATGCGCAGTCCCTACTGGCGGCAGAACGGCAACCGGGACGCGCAGCTCCGGGCGAAGCTGGGCATCCCGGTCTCGACCACCGGGCAGTAGGCGTCTCCGCTCGGCAGCGGGCTCAGCCGGCGAGGCCCACCGACTTGCAGAACGCCTGCCACGGCGCGCGCAGCATCGTGCGCCAGCCGCCGAACACGTTCTCGGCGGCGGCGAAGTCGGCGCCCTCGGCGATCGACGCCCGGAGTTGGCGGGCGAGCCAGCCGGGGAAGGCCAGCTCGGGCGCGATGCGGGTCGCCGCGCAGACATCGGCCCGGGCGCACTGCAAGAGCGCGTCGCGGTACATGTCGTCGAAGCTGGCGTAGGGGGTCGGCGCGCTGGCGGCGGGGGTGTCCTCGACGTCGGCGATCGCGGCCTGCATCGCCTCGACGAACGCCTTGCCCTCCTTGTCGGCGAAGCGCCGGGGCACGCCCTTGATGCCGCGCAGGGCGGTCTTGGTCTCGGGCAGCCGGCCGGCGATCGAGAAGAGCACCTTCTTGTTCGGCGCCCGGTCGGCGTCCTCGCCCTCGAGGCCGTTGTACCAGTCGACCATCCACTTCAGCGCCGCCCGCTGGCGGCCGCCGAGCTGCCACAGGTTGCGGTAGGCCCCGGTGGTCAGCGGGGGGGTCGGCTCGGACGGCGGGTCGAGCGCCTCGGCGGAGACGGTGTGCACCAGCGGCAGCCGGTCGAGCGCGGTGAGCGGCTCGGCGAGCTTCTCGTACAGCGCCGGCAGGTGCTCGACGTCGGCCGCGGCGTAGGCCAGATGCGCCTCGGAGAGCGGGCGCTTCGTCCAGTCGTCGGTCTGCAACCCCTTCTCCGGGGTGATGCCGAGCAGCGTCGCCTCGAGGTAGGCCAGCGAGACCTGATGCTCGGGGCTCTGCAGGGCCCAGGCGACCTGGGTGTCGAAGAGCTTGGGCTTGTAGCGCAGCCCCAAAGCCTCCATCAGCAGCTCGACGTCCTGCCGGCCGGCGTGCATGACCCACTCGACCCGCTTGCGCCCGAGCACCTTCTTGAGCGGGCGCAGGTCGTCGAGCGCGATGGCGTCGATCAGGTAGACCTCGGTGTCCGCGGCGCAGATCTGGACCAGGCACAGCGAGGTGCCCGACCGGTTGGACTCGAACTCGGTGTCGACGAACACCCGGTCGTGCCCGTGCAGGTCGTCGGCCGCCGCCTCGAGGGCGTCGGCCGTCTCGATGAACTTCATCAGTGGTTCTCTTTCAGCCAGCGCGCCGCGCGGCGCGCGAAATAGGTGAGGATGACGTCGGCCCCGGCCCGGCGGATGCCGAGCAGGCTCTCGAGCACCGCCTTCTTCTCGTCGAGCCAGCCGTTCTGGGCGGCGGCTGCGAGCATGGCGTACTCCCCGCTGACCTGGTAGGCGGCGACCGGCAGGGCGGTCGACTCGCGCACGAGGCGGATGACGTCGAGGAACGGACCGGCCGGCTTGACCATGAGCATGTCGGCGCCCTCGCTCTCGTCGAGGGCCACCTCGCGCAGCGCCTCGCGGGCGTTGGCCGGATCCATCTGGTAGGTCTTCTTGTCGCCGAAGCGGGGCGCCGAGTCGAGGGCGTCCCGGAACGGCCCGTAGAACGCCGAGGCGTACTTGGCGGTGTAGGCCATCAGCTGGACCTCGGTGAACCCGGCCCCGTCGAGCCCGGCCCGGATGGCGCCGATGCGCCCGTCCATCATGTCGGACGGGGCGATGATGTCGGCCCCCGCCTCGGCCTGACACAGCGCCTGCTGCACCAGCACCGCGACCGTCTCGTCGTTGAGGATGCGCCCCTCGGGGGAGACGATGCCGTCGTGCCCGTCCGACGAGTAGGGGTCGAGCGCCACGTCGGTGACCACCACCAGATCGGGCCACTCGGCTTTGAGCCGGCGGATGGCCCGGGGCACGAGGCCCTGGGGGTTGTGGCTCTCCTCGCCGGTGGACGACTTGAGCGCCTCCTCGACGGCGGGGAAGAGCACGACCGCGCCCACCCCGTCTCCCCGGGCCCCCTCGACCTCGCGCATCAGCGCGTCGAGGCCGAGCCGGGCGCAGCCGGGCATCGACCCGATGGGCTGCCGGCCTTTGCCGGCGTGGATGAACAGCGGGTAGATGAAGTGCTCCGGCCCCAGCCGGGTCTCGCGCATCATGTCGCGGGTCCACCGGTTGCGGCGGTTGCGACGCGGCCGTTCGATCAGGTCGAGCATCTCTCACCTCGGGAGGCGCGGTGCCACATCGGCGGCACGGTGCCCCCCTTATGGACGGTGGCACCGCAGATGTAAAGCCGGGGCCGCTTTACCACCCGGGGCCGCTGTGCTACCCCACTGACATCCACCGGAGGTCGCGCCCGCATGCTCGAGGTCGAAGACGCGCTGAGCACCCTCAAGACCTGGCTGAGCGAGAACAACCTCAAATACACCCACCAGCGCAAGCTGATCACCGAGGTGTTCTTCGACCCGGCCCACCGCGAGACCCACCCCAGCGTCGAGGAGCTGTTCATGCGGGTCCGCGAGCGCGACTCGCGGGTGGGCTACGCGACGGTCTACCGCACGCTCAAGATCCTGACCGACTGCGGACTGGCCAACCCCAACCGCCTCGGCGACAATCAGACCCGGTACGAGCCGGAGGTCCCCGGCGAGCATCACGACCATCTGGTGTGCTCCGAGTGCGGCGCGGTATTCGAGTTCGAAGAAGACGAGATCGAGCGCCTGCAACGGGAGGTCGCCCGCCGCTTCGGCTTCACCCTCGACGACCACAAGATGGTGCTCTACGGCAGCCCGGGCGAGACCTGCGCCCTCGAACACTGTCAGCGGGGCGGGGCCGGCTCGCCGCACGCGACGACCATCGAGCTGGATTGAGCCGCCTCGGGGGCCGGCCATGAGCCGTCCGGTCGCCGCCATCGACGTGGGCAGCAACTCGGTGCAGCTCACCCTGGCCCGGGTCGAGGGCGACCGGGTGCTGATCATCGACCGGCTCAAGAACCCCGCCCGCCTCGGCGACGCCGTCGGCCCCGACGGCCGGCTCGACCCGACCGCCGTCGACCGCCTGCTCGACACCTTCCGCGCCTTCCGCCGCCGCATCGACGCCCACGACGCCCTCGTGCGGGCCACCGGCACCGCCGCGCTGCGCGCCGCCCGGGACGCCGACGCCTTCGTCGCCCGGGTGCGGGCCGAGACCGGCATCCACATCGAGCGCATCTCGGGGGGCGAGGAGGGCCGGCTGGTGCTCATCGGCGTGCTGCACGGCCTGCCCCGGCTGCGGGCGGGGCGCCCGCTGTGCGTCGACGTGGGCGGGGGCAGCGCCGAGCTGATCACGGGGCGCGAGGGGCGGGTCGCCGCGGTCGCCAGCCTGCCCCTGGGCTCGCTGGTCGTCTGCCGCCGCTGGCTGGGGCCCGATCCGATCAGCCGGGGCACCGTGCGCCGGGCCCGGCGACAGCTCGCGCGCCGGCTGGCGGCCCGGGCGGAGGACGTGGCCCGGCTGGGCTTCACCGACGCGGTGGCCACCGGCGGCTCGATCCAGCGCATCGCCCGCATCGCCGCCGCGCTGGACGGCCGGCGCTCGATCTCGGTGCACGGCCACCGCCTCGACCGGGCCCGGCTGCGGGCGGTGATCGACCGCCTCGCCCGGGCGCCCGACGGCGAGGCCCGGCGGGCGATCCCGGGCATGGATCCCGAGCGGGCCGACACCCTGCTCGGGGGGGCGCTGGTCTTCGACGTGCTCGGCGAGCGGCTGGGCATCGACCGCTGGACGGTGTCGATGGAGGCCCTGCGCACCGGCCTGATCCTCGACACCGCCGCCCGGGGGGACGCGGGCGACGCCGACCCCGGCTGAGGCGGCGACGTCACATCCGGCGGTCGATCGCGTAGGATCGGGCGAGAGGCGAAGGCGAGACGCGAGACGACATGCCTTGGGAGGGGGATTCATGGGCCCGATCGCGCGCTACACCCGCTGGCTGCACACCGGCTGGCCGGCCGGCACGGTGGAGAAGCTGCCCGAGACCGACGAGGACGGCCGGACCAACGTGCCCGGGGTCCGGGTCGTCGGCGACCTCACCGGCATCCCGCTGCTCAAGTTCTCGGCCGACTCGGGGGCGAAGGCGGTCCAGCAGATCGTCGCCGAGGCCGACTTCCAGAAGGCCCGCGAGGGCCGGGCCGACGACGTCTACGACATCGCGATCGTGGGCAGCGGGGTCTCGGGCAGCGCGGCGGCGATCGAGGCGAAGAAGAGCGGGCTGAAGTTCGTGCTCTACGAGGCGGCGGAGTCGTTCTCGACGATCAAGAACTTCCCCAAGGGCAAGCCGATCTACACCTACCCCACCGACATGGTGCCGGCGGGCGACTTGCAGTTCCACCACGAGGTCAAGGAGCCGCTCGTCGCCGACCTCGACCGCCAGGTCGAAGAGGCGGGCATCACCCCGACGAAGGCCCGCATCGCCCAGGTCGAGCGCAAGGGCGGGCTCTTCCACCTGGTGCACGGGGCGAAGCGCGGCGCCGAGCCCGAGATCACCCAGGCCCTGCGGGTGATCGTGGGCATCGGCCGCTCGGGCAACTTCCGCAAGCTGGGGGTGCCCGGCGAGACGCTGGACAAGGTCTACAACCGGCTGCACGACCCCCAGGAGTTCGCCCACCGGGACGTGCTCGTCGTCGGCGGCGGCGACTCGGCGATGGAGGCGGCCATCGCCCTGTGCGCCTGCGGGGCCGACGTCACCCTGAGCTACCGCAAGCCCGAGTTCAGCCGCCCCAAGCCGGAGAACATCGCCAAGCTGCGCGAGCTGGCGGCCAACCCGGGGGCCGAGACCGAGGTCGAGCAGCCCACCAGCGAGCGGGTCACCACCGGCATCAGCACCCAGATGCTGCCCAAGCCGCGCACCGGCGGCACCCTGCGCATCGAGATGGCCAGCAACGTCAAGGCCATCGAAGAGGACGCGGTCGTGCTGAAGCTGCACGACGGCAGCGAAGAGCGCATCGCCAACGACGTGGTGTTTCCGATGATCGGGCGGGAGCCGCCGCTCGACTTCTTCCGCCGCTCGGGCATCCGCATCACCGGCGAGTGGAGCCCGGCGCAGTGGCTGGGGCTGATCGCGTTCTTCTCGTTCTGCGTCTTCGTCTACCACTGGAAGAGCTATTACTGGTTCCCGACGGAGAGCCTGAACCCGGCCAACTGGATCGAAGGCATCCGGGGCTGGTTCGGGGACGCGGCCCAGGCCAAGGACAGCCTGATCTACACCGTGCTCGCCTCGGCGAAGGGGCCGAGCTTCTACTACACCCTGCTCTACAGCTCGGCGATCCTGTTCTTCGGGCTGCGCCGCATCCAGCGGCGCAAGACGCCCTACGTCAAATTGCAGACGTGGACCCTGATCGCGATGCAGTGGCTGCCGCTGTTCATCCTGCCCGAGATCATCCTGCCGTGGATGGGGCGCAACGGCCTCTTCACCGACGGCGCCGCGCTGACCCCGATCGCCGACGCGCTCTTCGAACGCTACGACACGGTCGGCGAGGAGCGGGCCTACTGGCGGGCCTACGGCTTCATCCTGGCGTGGCCCCTGATGGTCTACAACTGGTTCACCGACCAGCCCATCTGGGGCTGGCTGATCCTGGGCGGGGTGCAGACCTTCGTGATCATCCCGCTGCTCATCCGACGGTGGGGCAAGGGGGCCTACTGCGGCTGGCTGTGCTCGTGCGGCGCGCTGGCCGAGACGATGGGCGACGCCCACCGGCACAAGATGCCCCACGGGCCGAAGTGGAACCGGCTGAACATGCTGGGGCAGGTGGTGCTGGCGACGGCGTTCGTCTTCCTCGGGCTGCGCATCGTGGGCTGGATCTGGCCCGAGGGCTACGTGGGGCAGCACTTCAACGACTGGCTCAGCGGCGGCTCGGCGCTGAGCTACAAGTGGGCGGTCGACATCGCGCTGGCGGGCTTTCTGGGCGTCGGCTTCTACTTCCACTTCTCGGGCCGGGTCTGGTGCCGCTTCGCCTGCCCGCTCGCCGCGCTGATGCACATCTACGCCCGGTTCTCGAAGTTCCGGATCTTCCCCGACAAGAAGAAGTGCATCTCGTGCAACGTGTGCACATCGGTCTGCCACCAGGGCATCGACATCATGAACTTCGCCAACAAGGGGCTGCCGATGGAGGATCCCGAGTGCGTGCGCTGCTCGGCCTGCGTGCAGAGCTGCCCCACCGGGGTGCTGAAGTTCGGCCGCTTCGGCAAGGACGGGGTGATCGTCTTCGACCGGATCCCGGCCTCGCTGGTGCAGCTCTCCGAGCAGATCGACCGCGAGCGCAACCGGCTGCGCACCGACGCCTGAAGCCCTGCTGCCGCCCGGCTGGCACGGCTCCTCCCATTACGCTATAAGGCCGCAGCCCCGCTCGCAGGCGGCGCGCCCACCCGACCGTCGGGGGGTGCAGCCGCGCGTCGACGCCGGGCCCGCCCATACCCCCAACCCCAACGCCTGGAGCGCGCGACGCCCGGGACGAGAGGGACCGATGAAGAAGAAGCGCATCAGCACCCGACAGCTCCGCAAGTGGGCCGAAGACGGCCGCAAGATCTCGATGGTGACGTGCTACGACGCCACCTTCGCCCGGCTGGTCGAGGAGGCCGGGGCCGACGCCGTCCTGATCGGCGACTCGCTGGGCATGGTCATCCAGGGCCACGAGACGACCCTGCCGGTGACCCTCGACGAGATCATCTACCACTGCCGGGCGGTGGCCCGGGGCTGCCGCCGGCCGCACCTGGTGGGCGACCTGCCCTTCGGCACCTACCAGGGCAACGTCGACGCGGCGGTGATGAACGCCGCCCGCCTGATGAAAGAGGGCGGGGTCCAGGCGGTGAAGCTCGAGGGCGGGGCCCACTGCGCGCCGACGATCGAGCGCATGACCACCGCCGGCATCCCGGTGATGGGGCACCTGGGGCTCACTCCGCAGTCGGTGCACCAGCTCGGCGGCTACCGCATCCAGGGGCGCACCGTCGACGCGGCGGAGAAGCTGCTGGCCGACGCCTGCGCGCTCGAGGCCGCCGGGTGCTACGCGGTGGTGCTCGAGGGCATCCCGGCCCCGCTCGCCGAGCGGGTGAGCGCGGCGCTGGCCATCCCCACCATCGGCATCGGCGCCGGCCCCCACTGCGACGGGCAGGTGCTGGTGCTCTACGACCTGCTCGGGCTCGACGGGGCGTTCAACCCCAAGTTCCTCAAGAAATACGCCGACCTGAACCGGGTCGTGGTCGACGCGGTGCGGGCCTACGCCGAAGAGGTGAAGACCGGCGCCTTCCCCGACGACGCCCACAGCCACTGAGCCGGCCCGCCGAGGAGACACCCCGATGGAGATCCTGCGCAGCCGGGAGGCGGTCCGCCGGTGGACCGCCGCCCACCACGCCGCCGGGCGCACCGTGGCCCTGGTGCCGACGATGGGCTTCCTGCACCGGGCCCACACCGACCTGATGCGGGCCGCGGCCGACCACGCCGATGTGGTGATCGCGTCGATCTTCGTCAACCCGACCCAGTTCGGGCCCGACGAGGACTTCGACCGCTACCCCCGCGACGAGTCGGGTGATCTGGAGAAGGCGAAAGCGGCCGGCTGCGCGGCGGCCTTCCTGCCGTCGGTCGCCGAGATGTACCCCCCCAACCCCTCGACCCGGGTGACGGTGGCCACCCTGTCGACCCACCTGTGCGGGGCGAGTCGGCCGGTCTTCTTCGACGGCATCTGCACCATCGTGGCCAAGCTGTTCCACATCGTCGGCTGCGACGTGGCGGTCTTCGGCGAGAAGGACTTCCAGCAGCTCGCCATCATCCGGCGCATGGTGCGCGATCTGGACTTCCCGGTGCGCATCGTGGGCCACCCCCTGGTGCGCGAGCCGGACGGGCTGACGATGAGCAGCCGCAACGCCTACCTCTCGCCCGCCCAGCGGCGGGACGCGCTGACGCTGTCGAAGGCGCTGGCCGAGGCCGACGCCCGGTTCCGGGCCGGCGAGCGGGACGCCGATACGCTGCGGGCGCTGCTGCGGGGGCGGCTGGAGGCGGTGGGCTCGATCGCGGTCGATTACGCCGAGCTGGTGGACGCCGAGACGCTCCAGCCGGTGCTGGGGGCGATCGATCGGCCGACGCTGGCCGCGGTGGCGGTCGATCTGGGCGGGACCCGGCTGATCGACAACACCGTGCTGGGGCGCGACCGGCCGGGCTGAGGCGCTCAGCCCGGCCCCATCCGGTAGAGCGCCGCGCCCCACGGCGGCACCGCGTCCTTGCCCGGCCGGGTGTCGGCCGCCCTCATCGCCTGCCCCGCCGCCTGCACCGCCCGGGCGTAGAGCGCCACCGCCCCCGCCACCCCGGGTCGAGTCTCGACGATCGAGCGGGTCTGCGCCGCCGGCAGCGCGGCGATGAACGGGTCGAGCCCCCGCTGCCCGACCAGCCCGAAGACCACCAGCCGGGTCGCCGGCCTCACCGCCATGAACTGCCCGTGGGCGAACTCCCGAGGGTCGTCGGAGCGGGCCGGGGCCAGGCCGCTCTCCCGCATCAGGTGGGCGAAGGCGTCGGCCGCGGGCCGGGCGGGGCCGGCGCCGAGGGCGACGACGTCCGCCGGGCGGCGGGCGAAGGCGGCGGCGAAGGCGTCGGGGGCGCCGTCGGCGGCGAAGAGCGGGGCCGGGTCGTCGACCCCGTACATCCGGGCGGCGAGCACGGCCATCGGCAGCGGGGCGTGGCGGGCGGCGAGGCCCTCCTTCACCGCGGGGCCCTCGACGACGACCGCGACGTGCCCCGCGGCCCGCACCCGGGCGACCAGCGGGGCGTCGGCCCGGGTGGTGACGGCGTGCACCGGCACCCCGGCCCGAAGCCCCGCCTCGGCGGCCCCCAGGATGTCGGGGTGCTTGCCCGAGGCGCTCAGGATCAGGATCGGGGTGTCCGGCGGCGACTCGCGCAGGCCCGCCGGGCTCGGGGCCCGGGCCGGGTGCCCCGCCCGGCGGTGCAGCGCGGCCCACAGCCGGGCCACCGGGCGGCTGCCCCCGGCCCCGACCACGGTCAGCGGCCCGGCGAGGGCCCGCCCCAGCCGCTGCGCGGGGCGGGGGTCGACGGCGAGCCCGGCGGCGGCGCGGCGGGCGGTCTCGAGCAGCGGGCGGTCGAGCGGGTCGGGGGTCGCGGGGGCCATGCCGGGAGCATGGCGCATCGCCGGCGTGCTGACAAACCGCGCGGCCCGCAGCCCGCGGCGGTGTCCGCTCTCGAGGCGCTGGAGACACCCCGGGGCGCGCTTTCGGGCGCGCTATATGGTAAATCCTTCTCTTGTCTCCACCTCGGCTCGCGAGCCTCCCCCGCGCATGGACATCCTGCCGCCCGGAAGCCTCATCGGAAAGTACCCCGTCACCCGGCTGATGAGCGCGGGGGGCATGGGCCTGATCTACGAGGCGGTGCACCCGGTGCTCGGCAGCCGGGTGGTCATCAAGACCATCCGCTCCGAGCTGGCCCACGATCCGATGATCATCGAGCGCTTCTTCAAGGAGGCCCTGGCCACCAGCCGCATCCGCGATGAGCGGCTGCCCCAGATCTTCGACCAGGATCGGCTCGACGACAACTCGCCCTACATCGTGATGGAGTACCTCGAGGGCGAGGATCTGGCGGCCCGCCTCGCCCGGGGGCCGCTGGACTTCGAGTACGCCGCCCGGGTGGTGCTCGAGATCCTGGAGGTGCTGCACCGGGTGCATCAGCTCGGCATCGTGCACCGCGACCTCAAGCCGCAGAACATCTTCCTCGCCCGCTCCGATCTGCTCGGCGAGGTGCCCAAGCTGCTCGACTTCGGGGTGGCCCACTTCGTCGGCGAGCAGGCCACCGCGCCGGGCGAGATGATGGGCACCCCGCTGTACATGTCGCTGGAGCAGGCCGACGCCGGGGGCCGCATCGGGCCGTGGACCGACGTCTTCGCCGCGGGGGTGGTGCTCTACGAGTGCCTCGCCGGGGCCGGGCAGCGGCCGTGGGGCTCGCCCAACGTGATGGGCTACCTCGCCCGGCTGAAGTCCCGGGCCACCCCCCGCCCGCTGACCGAGCTGGCCCCGATGACGCCGGCCGGGCTCGCCGAGGCGGTGCACACCGCGCTGGCCATCGAGCCCGGCGACCGCTACCCCGACGCCGACCGCTTCGCCCGGGCCATCGAGCCGTTCGCCCAGCCGCGCACCGCGATGTTCAGCCGCTCGCCGGCGGTGGCCTTCGAGGCGACGATCGACGCCTCGGCCCTGACCGGGGCCGCCTTCGGCGTGGGCACGACCCCCGCCCGCACCGACGACACCATCGTCGAGCCGTCGGCCCGCAGCCGGGCCTCGCGGACGCCGGCCCGCATGCGCACGATGACCACCGCCGCGCTGCAGAAGCTGCACCGGCGGCTGGCCCTGCTGGGCCCCGAGCGGGCCTCGCCGCTGCGGGTGGACCGGCTCAAGGCCGGCGAGCGGCGCCACGTCACCCTGCTGGCGCTCACGATCCACATCCAGAGCTCGCTGCCCGAGAGCGAGCCCGAGGACTTCGATGCGGTGGCCGATCAGGTCTTCGAGGTCTTCCAGCGGGTGCTGGTGCGGGCCGACGCCCACGTCGAGCCGCCGGTGGGCTGGTCGCTCATCGCCGCCTTCGGCCACGAAGAGACCCGGGAGGACGACGCCGAGCGGGCGGTGGCCGCCGCCCGGGCGCTCATCTCGCAGCAGCGGGCGGTGGACGAGGCGCTGGGGGAGTACGGCTACGGCCTGAGCCTGCGGGTCGGGCTGCACTCGGGCTTCGTGACCCGCACCGCCCGCGGCGGGCGGGACGTGGTCACCGGGGACACCGCCGAGGTCGCCCGCCACCTGGTGCTCGCCGCCCCGATCAACGGCATCTGCATCAGCCGCGAGACCTGCGCCATCGTCGCCGCGCAGTACCACTGGCGCCCGATGGGCCCGGTGGAGGTCAAGGGGCGCCCCCGGCCGGTGCAGGCCTACGAGATCATCCGGGACGGGCTGTCGACGGACGCCCGCACCCGCCCCGGCGCCGCCCGGGCGTTCGTGGGCCGGGCCGACGTCATCGAAGCCCTCGAGATGGAGTACCTGCTCGCCTCGGTGCAGTCGGGCGAGGTGCGGCTGGTGCAGCTCGTCGGCCCCCCCGGCGCGGGCAAGTCGCGGGTGCTCGACGAGCTGGTGCGGCGGGTGACCGAGGACCCCGCCCGCCAGACCCGGGTGGTGCGGGTGCAGCCGGTGGGCCTGCAACCCTACGGCCTGTGGGCCGCGCTGCTGCGCCAGATCCTGTTCGACAACGACGTCGGGCGCCCGGTGACCCAGGACGTGCTCGCCCGGCTCAACCAGCTCGCCGGCGCGCTGGACGAGGCCTCGGCCGCCGAGCTGCGCCGACAGACCGACGTGGCCCACCTGATCCTGGGCCGGGGCGAGATCGAGGCCCCCGAGCAGTCCGACCCCGAGGTCTTCGGGGGCCGCATCCGCTCGCTGCTGGCGCTGACCCTGACCGCCGCCGGCCGGCGCACCGCCCGCATCTTCGGGCGGCCGCTGGTGCTCGTCTTCGACGACCTGCACCGGGCCGACTCGGCCAGCCTGGAGCTGCTCAAGGCCATCCCGGGCATGATCCGGGACGATCAGCCGCCGCTGTTCCTGCTCGGGGGGCGGGCGACGGCGGTCCGCCCCGCGGAGTGGGTCCAGACCCGCGAGCTGCCGCTCGGCCCGCTCGCCGAGGCCGAGGTCGACCAGCTCATCGACGACCTGGCCGGGGTGCACCCGGTCTCGGACGCGGTGCGGGAGCTGGTCCGGGGTCGGGCCGGCGGCAACCCGCTCTTCATCGAAGAGCTGGTGCAGATGCTGCGCACCCGGCGGCAGCTCGACGCCGACGAGGCGGCCCTGGCCGATCTGGCCCCGCCGGGCTCGCTCTACGGGCTGCTGCTCTCCCGGCTCGAGCGGCTGCCCGGCGAGCTGCGCAGCGCGGTGCAGTGGCTGTCGATCGCCGGCCCCGAGGTGCGGGCGGCGGTGTGGCAGGCGGTGGCCGGCGGGCTGTCGAGCCAGCGCGACGTGCGGCTCTCGCCCCGGGAGGAGCTCGACGCGCTGTGCGACCAGGGCGTGCTCGTCGTCGGCGAGGACGAGGGGGTCTACCGTTTCCGGCAGCAGCTCCTGCGGGACGCGGTGTACGGCACGGTGCTGGCCCACAACCGGCGGCTGCTGCATCTGCGCTACGCCGAGGCGATCGAGGGGCTCGCCGAGCGGCCCGACGCCGAGGCGCTCAACCGGCTGCTGTACCACTACAGCCACACCGACCGGGACGCGAAGACCGTCGACTGCGCCCGCCAGGTGGGCCGGCGGCGGCTGGCGCTGGCGGCCCACGCCGAGGCGCTGTCGGCGCTTCAGCTCGCGGTCATGCTCCAGGATCGGCTCGACCCGCCCGACCCGGCGGCGGCGGCGACGACGCTGCTCGATCTGAGCAAGGCGCTGTTCTACCAGGGGCGCCTCGAAGACAGCGCCGGGCGCGCCGCCGAGGCGCTGGCGCTGGTGCCGCCCGAGGCCGACACCCTCGCCGCCCGGGCCCACGCGTCGGTGGCCCGGGCCCGGCAGTACACCGGGGCCTGGGAGGCCGCGCTGACCCACCTCGAGCAGGCCGAAGAGCTCTACGCCCGCGGGGGGCGCCCGGCGGACGCCGCCCGGACCCGCTGCATGCGGGCGTTCGTCATCCGCTCGATGGGCGGCTCGCTGGAGGACGCGCTGGACCTCGCCCGCTCCGGCTGGGCGGTGCTCACCGAGCGCAACCCCTCCCCGGCCTCGGTGGTGCGGGCGGGGCACGACCTGGGCAACATCCTGCGCGACCTCGGTCGCCACCGGGAGGCGCTGGCGGTCTTCGACCACGCGATCGAGATCGGGGAGCAGGCCGGCGGCGGCGGGCCCTACGCCCGGCTGCCGTGGGTCCAGGCGTGCCGCTCGGGGCGGGCGATCGACCTCGCCGCGCTCGGCCGGCTCGGCGAGGCCATCGAAGAGCAGCGGCAGGTCTACGCCCACGCGGTCCAGATCCGCCACCGGGTGGCCCAGGCGGTCTCGAGCTTCCACCTCGCCCGCCACCTGGCCGACAAGGGCGACGCCGAGGCCGCCCGGGAGATGGCCGAGACCTCGCTGGAGGTCTGCGGCGAGATCGGCATGCCCGGGCGGGCGATGAAGGCCCGGCTGCTGCTCGCCCGGCTCGCCGACGACCCCGACACCGAGTACAAGCACCTCTCGGCGGCCGAATTCCTCGCCCGCGACCGGGGCGACGGCCCGTGGTTCGACCGGACCATCGAGCCGCTCGTGCGCCTGCTGCGCCGGCAGGGGGACGCCGCCCGGGCCACCGCCCTGATCACCGAGGCCCGCCGGCGGGCGGCGGTCTCGGGGGACGACGCGCTGGCGGCGAAGGCGGCGGCCCTGGCCCTGGAAGAACCGTGACCGCCGGGTCCTGACAGCCCCCCGTCGGCCCCCGCCCCGATCCCCGGACATCGTCGAACTGCCGTATTCCAACCGGACCGGCGGTGCCGTATTCTCGGCCCACCAGCCCAGGAGGACCCATGGCCGCCCCCGGATTCGACCCCCAGGCGATGCGCGCGTTCGGCGCCCTGATCGCCCGCATGATGCGCGGCGAGGCGCTGACCCGCGAGGCGTCCCGCGACGCCTACCGCCAGATCTATCGCCACGAGCAGCCCGAGCTGCAGCAAGGGGCGTTCATCGCGGCCCACAAGGCCAAGGGCGAGACCGTCGACGAGCTGGTCGGGCTGACCGAGGCCCACTGCGAGGAGTGGACCCGCTGCTTCGCCCGCACGGTGAAGGCCGACCGGCCGCACGTCGGCATCGTCGGCGTGGGCATGGACAGCCTCAAGACGTTCAACATCTCGTCCACCTCGGCGGTCGTCGCCGCCGCCTGCGGGGTGCCGGTGCACAAGGTCGGCGCCCCGGGCATGACCAGCATCACCGGCTGCGCCGACGCCTTCATGCTGTGGGGGGTCGACGGGCAGGGGCCGCTCGACAAGCAGATCTCGGCGGTCGAGCAGGTGGGGCTGGGCTTCACCACCCCGGTCACCCCGCACCTCAAGCACATGGGCATCGGGCGGGTGCTCAGCCAGCTCCGCATCCCGACCTCGATGCACCTCGCCGGGCCGCTCGACCAGCACAGCGGCGAGCGGCACAAGATCGTGGGCGTGCCCCGGCCGGACTACGTCGACCTCATCGGGCAGGTGCTCGCCGGGCTCGACTTCTACGAGCGGGCGCTGGTGCCCTGCGGCGGGGTCGACGCGCTGCCCGGGCGCTACATCGACGAGTTCAGCAGCCTCGGCCCCACCGAGATCGCCGAGCTGAAGCCCGACGGCAGCGTCGAGCGCTACACCCTGCGCCCGGAGGACGTCGGCCTCGCGGTCGGCGACCCGAAGGCGGTCGAGAGCGCCGACACCCGGGAGGCCAACGCCCGCCTGGGCGCGCTCATCATCGCCGGCCGGGGCAACGACGCCCAGACCGACCTGTGCGCCTACAACGCCGCCGCGGCGCTGGTCGTGCTCGGCGAGGAGCCCGACTGGAAGCCGGCGATCGAGCGATCCCGCGAGGCGATGAAGAGCGGCGCGGCGCTGGCGAAGCTGCGGGCGCTCATCGAGCACCAGAACCGCGATCCGGCCGCCGGGCTGGCGACGCTCGACGCGCTGCTGGCCTGAGCCGATGACGGGGCGATCCACCGGCGCGGTGACCCTCGAGTGGGCCCGGGTCGCCGACGACGAGGTGATCGTGGCGTCCGCCGAGAAGGCGTGGCTGCACCGGCCCGATCCGATCGCGGCCCACGACGTCTTCGCCGCGCCGATGACCGGGCCCGGGCGGCTCGAGACCACCGAGAGGCTGCTCGAGGGGGCCATCGGCGCCGGCCTGCGCGCCGCCCGGCTCGCCGCCGGCCCGATCGAGCCGCCGCCGCTGACCCCCGAGCGCTGGGTCTGGCGGCTGTGCGGCCTGTACCACATGACCACCCGCACCCCGGCCCTGCTCGCCGAGGCCGAGGCGAAGTTCCGGGCCGCCGGGCGCCCGGCCCTGGCCGCCTGGGCCGCCGACCGCCGGCGGGAGGAGACCGGCCACGACCGACTCGCCCTGCGCGATCTGGCGGCCCTGGGCTTCGACGGCCCGGCGCTGGTGGCCCGGGTGCACCCGCCCAACGCGAAGGCGATGGTGGCCCTCTTCGCGGCGGCGGTGCGCGACGCGGCGGTGCCCCTGGGCGCGCTGGCCTACGCCCACACCGTCGAGCGGCTGGCGCTGCGCTTCGGCCGGGCCTACATCGATCGGGTGCGGGCGGCGCTGCCGAAGGGGGTCGACGCGACCCGCTGCCTGCGGGTGCACAGCGCGGTGGGCAGCGACGCGGCGCACGTCCGGGACAACGTCGTGGTGGTCGCCGGGCTGCCCGCCGCCGAGCGGATCGCGTGCGCGCTTGCGTGTCGGCGGATCGCGCGCGTATCATCGACCCCGCCCGCAGGCGGGTACCGTACTCAGGCTGATCTGGAGTCGATGTTCGGCCGCGGGTGAACCAGACGGGTAGACCGAAGGAGGGAGACATGGGTGCCAAGGTCGATGCGTGGCGCGAGATCACGAAGCGAAGCTGGGAAGACGGCGACTTCAAGCAGAAGCTGCTCGCCAACCCCGACGCCGTGCTCGAGGAGTACGGCATCAACCGCCGCCCGGGGGTGAACTACCGGATCGTCGTCGACGAGCCCGGCGTGCGCACCCTGGTGCTCCAGCAGCCCGAAGGCAGCGTGGCGGTCGAGGAGGTCGGCGTCGAGCCGCTCTCCGACGAGAACCCCGGCTTCTGAGCCCCGGGCCGGCGCGCCCGGCCCGGCCCGAAAGCCTGCGCCTGCCCGTCAGGCCCCCGCCTCGGCGGCCCCGTCTCCGGTCGCCGCCTCCGTCTCTTTCTCGGCGGCCGCCGCGACCGCCGCCCGCCCCCGCGTCACGACCGCCCGGCACAGGCTGCGCCCCCGGGGCACGCCGAGCCCGGTGGCCGGATCCCACCCGTTGGCCGCCTGAAACCCGGGCAGCTCCACCGACACCTGCACCGTCGCCGCCGGGTTGAACGGGTCGGCCTGGGCCACCGAGCGCAGGGTGACGTCGGTCCGCCCGGCGACGATGTCCCGGAAGGGCCGGCCGGTGCGGGGCCCGCCGGCCTCGTCGGCCACCGCGTAGAGCATCGGGTTGGCGCAGCCCAGCCGCCGCAGCCCCGCTGCCCGCCGGGCCTGATTGAGCCGGGCGAGCAGCGCGGCCCAGATCGGGGCGGCCACGCTCGTGCCCCCGGCGAAGTCGACGTACTTGATCGCCCCGCCGGCGTTCTGATCCCGGATCACCGCCCGGTAGCCCCGGGCGGTCGGCGGCCGGCCGGGGCTCCGCTGCACCGAGTCGGTCACCGCGGCCAGCGAGACGTCGGGCACCCCCCGGCCGAAGGGCAGCACCGGCGGGGCGTGCGGCCCGCGGAAGTAGGCCAGCCGCCGGTTGGGCCAGCTCGACTCGTTGGGGAGCTGGAAGCTCTGGTAGTCGGGGATGGGCACCTCGGTGCTGAACCCGCCGCCGCCCGCCATGCGGGAGACCCGCGACAGGCCGCCCCGCTCGAAGCCGGGGGGCAGGGGCCCGCTCCAGGCCAGCTCGGTCAGCGGGTCGCGCTCGGCGATCATCGTGCCGCCCACCGCCAGCACCCGCTCCTCGCAGGCGGGGAACACCGCGCTGGGCCACGGCGCGGCGGGCACCCCGTTGACCCCGATCACGCTGGTGCGGGGCACGCCGTCGTAGCACCCCCAGTTGCCCGCCGCGGCGACCACCGAGATGCCGAGCAGCGCGCACAGGTCGAGCAGGCCGGTGATGATGCGCGAGCCGTACGAGGCGTAGTAGTCCCGCTCGGGGGTCAGCCAGGCGGTGACCGCGATCGTGGGGCTGTACTCGGCGTCGTGGATGATGCCCATCAGCCACGCCGACCACTTGTCGGCGATGAGCGTGCGATCCATCACGTAGCACACGATCTCGGCGCCGGGGGCCATCGCGCCGGCCCACTGCACGCCCATCGCGGCCTCTTTGGCCTCCATCATGCTGGCCGCGCGGGTCGGCGCCGGGCCGATGTGCACCACCTTGGGCTCGCTGCGCTCGATGCCGTGGGCCTCCCAGAACGCGCGGCAGACGGCCATGTCGGGGGCCGCGTCGAGCAGGAGCAGCGCGATGGTCTCGCCCCGCCCGTCGAGCGGCGCATCGACCAGCGGCCGACCCTCGACGTCGGTGATCGGATCCTCACCCTCGATCAGCCCGCTGGCGAAGCCCTCGACCCGCCCCCCGCGCAGGGCGCTGGGGAAGTCGTAGATCCGGGCGATGTCCTCCGGGGCCAGCCCGTTGTCCCAGCCGGGCCCGTCGGCGTCGGGGGCCGCCGGGCCATCGTCGCCCAGGGCCTCGGCGGCGTTCTGCATCACGAACCCGCTGCCGTCGAGCAGCCCGAGCAGCTTCTCGGCGTCGCGCAGCACCTGGATGCCCTGCACATAGCCGGCGAGGTGCGGCGGCAGCGGCCAGTCCACCAGCCGCGGGCGGCGGGCGTGGGGCTTGGTCAGCCAGCGCCGCGCCCGATCGCCGAACGCCGCGCCGAAGGCGGCCCGCGAGCAGCGCAGGAAGATCGCGAGCACCGGGGTCTGCTGCAGCGGGATGGGCTCGATGCCCCGCTCGATCAGCCACGCCTTGACCGCCTCCCGACCCTGAGCGGTGGCGTCGGCCGCGGCCGCGCCGTGGGCGGTGTGGGCCACCAGCTCGAAGAGCGCCTCCCGGGTGAGGTGGGGCTCGATCGAGTCCGGCGACGACAGCCCGTCGGCCCTCGCGCTCAGCTCGGCGGCGTGGTCCGGGGTCCAGTAGAGCGTCATGAAGACGTCGGCGATCTCGCTGACTGCGCTCATCGGTCGTCCTCCCCGGGTCGTCGGCGCGGCCGACAGGATACCCCAGGTCAGGCCCGATCCGACCCTTCGGGCGCCTCACCCAGCCGATCGCCGATGGCCGGCGGGTCGCCGTTGAGCAGATCGGCCCCCGAGATCGCCCGCCGCCCGGGGCGCTGGACCCGCAGCAGCGTCACCGCGCCCGCGCCGCAGGCCACCCGGGGCCCGTCGGGGTCGTGCCCGATGACGGTGCCCGGCGGCCCCTCGCCCTCGGCCAGCCGGGTGCGGTGGATCTTGAACGGCCCCTCCGCCCGGCGCACGTAGGCCCCCGGCCAGGGGGACAGCCCGCGCACCCGGTCGTGCACCGCCTGCGCCGGGGCCGACCAGTCGATCCGCCCGTCGGCCTTGCTCAGCATCGGGGCCATCGTGGCCTGCGCGTGATCCTGGGGCTCGAAGCGCAGCGTGCCGGCGCACAGCCGCTCGATGGCCTCGGTCAGCGCCGCCCCGCCCAGGGCCGAGAGCCGGTCGTGCAGCTCGCCGGCGGTCTCGTCGGGGCCGATGGGCAGCGCCCGCATCAGCCCGACGTCCCCGGTGTCCATGCCGGCGTCCATCTGCATGATGGCCACCCCGGTCTGCGGGTGCCCCCGCACCACCGCCCACTGGATGGGGGCCGCGCCCCGCAGCTTCGGCAGCAGGCTGGCGTGCACGTTGATGCAGCCGAAGCGGGGCAGGTCGAGGTAGCGCTGGGGCAGGATCTTGCCATAGGCGGTCACGACCATCAGATCGGGCTTCAGGTCGGCCAGCGCGCGGTAGCTGGCGTTGCGCAGCCGGGGCCACTGGAAGACCGGCACCCCGTGGGCGTCGGCGCAGGCGGCCACCGGGGTGCGCTGCAGCTTGCGCCCCCGCCCCTTGGGGCGGTCGGGCTGGCTGACGACGCCGACGACGTCGCAGCCGACATCGAGCAGGGCCTCGAGGCAGGGCACGGCGAAGTCGGGGGTGCCCATGAACACCACCCGCAGATCGGCGGGGCGCAGCGGCGCGGTCACCGGCCCCCCTCGGGCGCCGCCTCGCGGGCGGGGCGGGACGCCTCGGCGGCGGCGGCGCGGGCCTTGTCGTAGTCCGACAGCGCCGCCAGCCGCTCCAGCTTGCCCAGCCGGTCGACGTACAGCCGCCCGTCGAGGTGGTCCAGCTCGTGCTGGATGCAGACCGCCGCCAGCCCCCCGGCCCGGACCCGGATCTCGCGGCCCTCGGCGTCGAGCGCCTCGACCACGACGGTCTGGGCCCGCTCGACGTCGGCGGTGATGCCCGGCAGCGAGAGGCAGCCCTCGTTCCACACCACCTCACCGTCCCGCTCGACGATGCGGGCGTTGATCAGGGCCAGCGGCTCGGGCTCGGCGTCGGTGCCGCAGTCGAGCACGACCACCTGCAACGGGATGCCGAGCTGGGTCGCCGCCAGCCCGCAGCCGCTCTGGTCGTACATCGTCTCGAACATGTCGGCGACGAGGGTCTTGATCGGGTCGTCGACGGCCTCGACCGGCTCGGCGCTCTGCAGCAGCCGGCGGTCGGGCCAGGTCAGCACGGTGCGTACGGTCATCGGGATCCCAGTGCCCCGCTCAGCGCAGGGCGTCTTCGTATCGGGTGCGCAGCCGGGGGTCGGACAGCATCGCGTACGCGTCCTCGACCACCGCGGCGATCTCGCTGACTTGATGCCACAAGGGCCCGTCCCGCCGCACCCGGTGGGGGTCGAAGCGCCGCCGCAGGGCCTCGAACGCCGCCCGGACCTCGGCCACGGTGGCCCCCGGCTCGACCCCGAGCACCTGGAAGTAGTCCCCGGTGAGCGCCTCGGTGAGCTTGGCCTGCACCAGATCGGCGAAGCCCGGCATCTGGTCGGCGGTGCGCGGGGCCCCGGCCCGGGCCACCGCCTCGGGGTCCAGCGCCGGCAGCAGCCCCGCCCGCCGGCCGCCGGGGGCCTCGATCACGTCCAGGATCGCCAGCCCGTACAGGATCGCGAGCGCGTCGACCTCGCCCACCCGGGCCACCCGGGCGATCTCGACCACGCTGCGCCGGCCGTCGCACGCCCCGTGCACCGCCGCCTCGTCGGGGCGCAGGCCGAGCCCCGGCGGCAGGTTGGCCCCGGTCTGGGGCCGGGGGATCGCCGAGGCGGTGCCGAACGCCCGGTACAGCCGCAGCCGCCCGTACTTGCGGCGCACCCCGTCCAGGATCAGGCGCGCCGGGTGGGCCCCGATGTCCACCGGGTCGAGCGGGCGGGGGCCGCCGGCGAGCACCACCGTCTCGCCCCGCTCGAGCGCAAACAGCGACAGCACCCGCTCGAGCACGTGATCGCGCAGCGCCCGGTAGACCTCGTCGGACTCGATGAAGCCGGCTTCGATCAGGATCTCCTCCGGCGAGGCGCCCACCTGATCGGCCCGGGCCCGGGCCCGCATCAGCGCCGCCCGGCTGACGAAGCCCTCGGCGGCGAGGTGGGCCGCGAGGTCTTCGCTGGGCTTGCTGCTGTCGGCGTAGACCGGGCGCCCGGCCTCGAAGAAGACCCGCCGCAGCACCCCCGAGGCGGCCAGCTCGACCCGCCCCGACAGCTCGGCCCGCCACGCGGCGGCGAGCAGCTCGCCGATGCCCCGCCGGGCCAGATCCATCGGTCGGCCGGTGTCGAGCAGCGCCTCGTGCTCGGCCTGAGCGTCGGGGCGGGGGCTCTCGGGGCGTTCGAAGCGCCGCTCGGCGGGCCGGCGCAGGGCGGGCGGCGCCGCCGGCGGGCGAGGCGGCGGCGAAGGGGGTCGGGCCCGGTCGGGCGGGCGCCAGCCGAAGGCGTCCCGGGGGCCGCCGTCGGCCTCGGCCGCGGGCGGCGCCGGCGGCGGACCGTCCCCGTCGGCGCTGGAGCCCTCCGGCTCGGCGAGCAGCGCGTCGAGCTCGGCCCACTCGGCGTCCGACACCGGCCCCGGCGGGTCGCTGGCCCCGGCCTCGGTCGCCGGCAGATCTTCGCCCGGGCCGATGTAGGTGATGACCTTGGCCAGCAGCTCGCCGACGCCCTCCGGCTTGGCGAAGAAGTGGTCGGCCCCGGCGGCGATGGCCTCGCCGACGCTGTCGATGGCCTCCTTGCCGGTGCCCAGGAACAGGATCGGGACCAGCGAGCCGAGCGGCATGCGCCGGATCTCGCGGCACAGGCGGCGGCCGCCGTCGTGGGCCAGGGTCAGGCTGGCGATGACCAGATCGGGCCGCCCGTCGGCGAAGGCGGCCAGCGCCGAGTCGGGGTCGGTGGCCACGGTGGGGTCGTAGCCCCGGGCCCGCAGCCGACGCAGCAGCGCCTGGGCGATGGCGTGCTCGTCTTCGGCGATGAGGATGCGCTTCTGCACCGCGGCATCGTAGATGCCGATCCCCTCGTATTCAATCGTGAACGGGCCCCCCGGGGCGGCGGGCGGCCCGGGGAAAAACCGCAAAAAAAGTCTCCGGTGTGGCACACCACCTCAAACCCCGCTCCAGGAGGGCCCGTGCGCCGCGTCATCCCCCCGCTCGCCCTGCTGCTCGCCGCCGGCTGCGGCGACGACGACGACCCCCGCCCGCCGCTGCCCGAGGTCGAGGTGGTCTACACCGAGACCCGGGCCGCCTGCGCCGCCCGCGACCCGCTGCGCGCGGCGTACTTCGGCGACCTGCACGTGCACACCGGCTTCTCGTTCGACGCGGCGGCCTACGGCAACCCGCTGACCCCGATCGACGCCTACCGCTTCGCCCGGGGCGAGCCGGCGGCGCTCGTCGGCGGGCGCACCGCGCAGCTCGACCGGCCGCTGGACTTCGTCGCGGTCACCGACCACGGCGACCTGCTCGGTGAGGTGGGTGTGTGCACGACCCCCGGCTCGCCGAGCTACGACGCCCCCCGCTGCGTCGGCTACCGCGACCCCGATGGCGGCGGGGCCTACGACTTCGGGCTGTTCATGGCGTCGCTGGCCCCCACCCGCGACCCCGCGATCTGCGGACCCGACGGCGGCTGGTGCCGCGACGCCGCCGCCGAGCGCTGGGCCGAGATGATCGCCGCCGCCGAGGCCACCGACGACAAGACCGCCGACTGCCGCTTCTCGGCGCTGGTGGGCTACGAGTACACCAACACCCGGGGCATCTCGAACCTGCACCGCAACGTGATCTTCCGCACCGCCGACGTGATCCCGACCCCCATCGGGCTGTTCGAGGCCCCCCGCCCGGTCGACCTGTGGCGGGGGCTGGCCGCGCAGTGCCTCGACGCCGACGGCGGGTGCGACGTGGTGTCGCTGCCCCACAACAGCAACCTCAGCAACGGCCGGCTCTTCGTGCCCGACTACCCCGACGCCGAGGGCGAGGCCGACGAGCGGGCGATCGCGACGCTGCGGGCCCGGCTCGAGCCGGTGGTCGAGATCTTCCAGCACAAGGGCGACAGTGAGTGCCGCAACGGCTTCGACGGCGTGCCCCACGACCCGCTGTGCGACTTCGAGAAGCTGCGCCCGCCCACCGACCAGGTCTGCGACACCCCCGGCGCGGGCGGCATGCGGCTGCTCGGCTGCGTGCACCGGCTCGACTTCGTGCGCAACGTCTGGCTCGAGGGGCTCGCCGAGCGGCGGCGGCTGGGGGTCGACCCCTACCGGCTGGGGGTCATCGGCAGCACCGACACCCACAACGGCACCCCGGGGCACGTCGAGCCGTCGATGTTCCCGGGGCACGTCGGCATCGCCGACGACACCGACGCCGAGCGGGTCGGCGAGGGCAACGCGACCCACGACGGCGTGATCAACAACCCCGGCGGGCTGGCCGGGGTGTGGGCGGTGGAGAACAGCCGGGACGCGATCTTCGAGGCCATCCGCCGCCGGGAGACCTTCGCCACGAGCGGCCCCCGGATGCGGATCCGGCTGTTCGCCGGGGACTTCGCCGACGGCCTGTGCGCCGACCCCGACCGGCTGCGCCGGGCCTACGCCGACGGGGTGCCGATGGGCGGCGAGATCACATCGGAGGCCGCGCCGGCGCTCTTCGTCGAGGCCGAGGCCGACCCCGGCGGGGCCCGGACCCCGCTGGCGGCGGCGCAGATCGTCAAGGGCTGGATCGACGCCGACGGGGTCCATCGGCAGCGGGTGATCACCGTGGCCGGCGACCCCGAGGCGGGCCCGGGCGAGGGCCCCGAGCGGCTGTGCGCGGTGTGGCGGGACCCCGAGCCGGTGGACGGCCCGGTGTTCTACTATGCCCGGGCGATCGAGCAGCCCACCCCCCGGTGGAGCGTGGCCGCCTGCGCCCGCCTCGAGCCCGCCGAGCGCCCCGCGGTGTGCGGGACCGGCCCCCAGGCCGTGCGCCAGCGGGTATGGAGCTCGCCCATCTGGATCGAGTGAGGTGATCGCACGCCGGCCGTAAACCGATCGCCGCCCGCCGGCCTCTGACCCCCCGAACCCACTGGAGCACCGCGTGACCGACGCCGCCCTCACCGCCGAGACGACCCGGGAGCAGCGCTTCGACGCCTTCGTCGCCGAGCACCGCGACCGGGCGGTGGCCCTCGCCTGGCGCCTGCTGGGCGGTGATCGGGCCGCCGCCGAGGACGTCGCTCAGCAGGCCTTCGTGCGGGCGTGGCGGGGGCTCGACGGCTTCCGGGGCGACGCGAAGCTCTCCACCTGGTTCCACCGCATCCTCGTGCGTCAGGTGCGCAGCCACCAGCGGTGGCACGGGGTGCGCCACAAGCTGGGCCTGCTCAGCCGGGACGGCGAGGTGCCGGCCCGGGCGGTGGAGCCGCCGACCCCCGACGGCGGCATGCAGGCCCGCATCGCCCGGGCGATGGAGACGCTCTCGCCGGGTCAGCGCGAGGCCTTCACCTGCATCCACCTGCAAGGGCTGACCGTCGAGGAGACCGCCGAGGTGCTCGGCCGGGCGCCGGGCACGGTCAAGAGCCACCTGCACCGGGCGCTCAAGAAGCTGCGCAGCGAGCTGCAAGACCTGCGAGAGGAGGCGGCGTGATGCCGAACGACGACGACCGGGCGCTGGTCGCCCACATCCGCGAGCACTACGCTCCGCCGCCGATGACCGCCGTCGAGCGCAGCCGCTTCGACGCCCGCCTGCGGGCCCGCATCGAGGCCCGCCGCCGGATGCGGTGGGGCCTCGGCGGGCTGGCCCTGGCCGGGGCCGCGGCGGCGGCGCTGCTCTTCGCCGCCGGCCCCCGCCCGCCGACCCCGACCCCGGCCCCCGAGATGGCGGCGCTGCCGGCGACGCCCGACAGCGAGGCGCTCGCGCTCGACTGGCTGGTCGAGGCCCCGGCCGACGACTGGCTCGGCGGCTCGACGGTGCTGCCGGCCGACCCCCTGGCGGTGCCCGCCCTGGACGACGGGGTGCTGGCCGCGGACGAGACGAACGACGAGACGAACGACGAGGCGGCCGACGCCGTCGCCGAGGCCGAGGAGGCCCTCGACGGCCCGGCCTGGATGCCCGACGAGTACGTGCTGCTCGCGGGCCTCATCGAGATCGAACCCTATGGCGCCGAAGGAGACTGGCCATGAACCGCCGCACCCCGACCCTCGCCCTGGCGCTGTGCGCCGTCCTGCTGACCGGCCTGTTCGCCGGCACCGCCCTCGCCCGCAAGGGCCCCGGTCACCACGGGCCCGACGGCCCCCGGGCCGAGTTCAACCTGCGCATGCTCGAGCGGGCCGCGAGCCACCTCGGGCTCGACGACGCCACCCTCGGCCGCATCAAGGACCGGGTCTATCAGGCCGAGAAGAAGGGCATCGACCTCAAGGCGAAGCTCGAGCTGGCCAAGCTGGAGCTGCGCCGGGTGCTCGACGCCGACGCCCCGCCCCGGGACGACGCGATGAAGCGCATCGCCGACGTCGGCCGGCTCGAGACCGAGCTGCGCCAGCACCAGATCGGGCTGATGCTCGACGTCAAGGCCATGCTGACCCCCGAGCAGCGCCGCAAGCTCGAGCAGATGCGGGGCGAGCGGCGGGCCCGGGGCAAGCGCGGCAAGCGGGGCAAGCGCGGCAAGCATCAGCGGGGCGGCCCGGACGCGCCCGATCCCCCCGCCCCGCCGGCCCCGCCCGGCGAGTGAATCCGCCTCCGATTGACCCGACCCGCGGATTGGGGCAGCCTGCCGCCATGCGATCCATCATCCCGACCCTCTGCGCCGCGGCGCTCGTCGGCTGCGGCGGCGCCCCCGAGCCGGCGCCCGACGCCCCGGCCTCGGCGCCCGCCGCCCACCCGCACCACGAGCAGCCCATGCACCACGGGGAGCACGGCCACCATCATCACCACCACGGCTTCGAGGACCCCGCCCGCTGGGCCGAGAAGTGGGACACCGATGAGCGCGACGCCTGGCAGAAGCCGGAGGCGGTCCTGGCGCTCATCGCCCCGAAGCCGGCCGATCTGATCGCCGACATCGGCGCCGGCACCGGCTACTTCGCGGTCCGGCTGGCCGCCGCGGCGCCCGAGGGCGAGGTCTACGCCATCGACCTCGGCCCGGAGATGGTGCAGTACCTGGGCGAGCGGGCGGCGAAGCTCGCGTTGGGCAACCTGCGCCCGCTGCTGGCCACCGCCGACGACCCGAAGATCCCCCAGCCAGTCGACCTGGTCATGCTGACCAACACCTACCACCACATCGGCGAGCGGGTGCCCTACTTCACCCGGCTGGCGGCGCACCTGAAGCCCGCGGGGCGGGTGGCGATCGTGGACTACAAGCTCCAGTTCGACGGCCCCGGCCCCCCCGAGGGCATGCGGCTGGCGCCGGACGCGGTGGTCGCCGAGATGACGGCCGCCGGCTACCGGGTGACCCTGCGCGATGAAGACACCCTGCCCCGGCAGTACGTCCTGATCTTCGACCGCGAGCCCTGAACCGGTGGCCCGGGTCGCGGCGCTCAGCGGGTCGTTCCGGCCCGGCTTCGGCTACCAGGAGAACGTCTGGGCCGCGCACCTCGCCCGGCAGGGGCACGCGGTGCGGGTCTTCGCCCCCGGCGCGCCCGCCGAGCGCCGAGCCGCGGGCTTCACCATCCAGCGGGTGCCGACCCGGGGGCTGCCCCGGCGCCACCTGTTCCACACCACGGCCCTGGCCCCGGCGGTGCGCGCCTTCGGGCCCGATCTGATCCTGTGGTTCGGCCCGCCGCAGCGCTTCGGGGTCGACGTCGCCCGCGACCGGCGGCTGGCGGACGTGCCGCTGGTCGCCTTCATGGGCCAGAACCGGCAGATGCACACCTTCGACTGGCGCGAGCGGGGCGCCCCGTGGCGCGGGCGGGCGCTGGCGGCGGCCTACCGGCTGCTCCGGGGACCGGCGGTGGCCCTCGCCGCCCGCCGGGCCGACCGGCTGGTGTGCAATACGCCGGAGACCGCCGACATCGTGCTCGACCTGCTGCCGCCCGCCGACCGCCGCGCCGCCGCGCCGAAGCTGCGCCCGACGCCGCTGGGCTTCGACCCGGCGGTCTTCGGCTTCGACCCCGCCGAGCGGGCCCGGCAGCGCGGGGCCCGCTCCGGGCGGGTCGTGGCCGCGGTCTCGTCCCGCTTCGCCCCCGAGAAGCGCCCCGCGCTGGAGCAGATCCGGGCCGCGCTGGAGGCGGCGATGGATCGCGCGCCCGCGCTCGACGCGCTCTGGATCGGCTTCGACGACGGCCCGGTGAGCCGACGCCTCGCCGCAGCCCTCGACCGCAGCCGCCACCGGGCGCGCGTCGAGCGGCGGCCGTTCGGGCCGCGGGCGGCGCTGGCGGCGGCGTTCCACGGGGCCGATCTGGCGGTCTTCGCCCGGCCGTCGATCTCGGCCCAGGAGGCCCTGGGCACCGGGCTGTTCGGGGTGCTGGCCGACGGCGGCTCGATGGACTGGCTGCTGACCGGGCCGGCCGACGGGCGCTTCTTCGCCGCCGGCTCGACCGCGGCCCTGGCCGACGCGCTGGTCGAGGGCGCCGCCCGCCTCGCCGCCGAGGGCCCCGAGGCCCGGGTCGCCCGCGCCGCGCGGGCCCGGCGGCTGGGCTACGACCGCATCATCGCCGGGGTGCTGGCCGACGTGCCTCGCTTCACAGGTTGATCAGGATCACCGCGGCCATCGTCAGCCCGATCGCGGCCCAGCCCCGGCGGTCGGGGCGCTCGCCGAAGAGACCGATGCCGGCGAGCTGCACCACCAGCAGCGTCGCGGCCCCGAAGACGGGGAAGACGACCGCCGCCGGCAGGCTCTGGAGCGCGTCGACGAGGCTGCCGATGCTGTAGAGGTTGGGCACGCCCACCGCGACGCCGACCCCGACCTCGGCCCACCCGAAGCGGCGGCGGCGGGCGGCGACGACGACCCACGCGATCACCCCCGCCACCCCGAAGCCCAGCATCAGGAAGGTCGGCTTGTCGGCGGCGTGCCCGTGGTGCTGGAAGACCTTGCTGCTGAACTCCGAGAGGCCCACGCAGACGAGCACCAGCAGCAGCGCCGGGCGCACCGCGTCCCGCCAGCGGTCGCCGCCGGTGGGCCAGTTGGTCAGCACGATCGCGAGCAGCGCCAGCCCGATGCCGGCCCACTGCACCGACCGGGGGTGCTCGCCCCAGACCCCGATGGCCAGGATCATCGGCACCAGCACCCCCAGCTTGGCCATCGCGGTCGCCAGCCCGACCCCGTGGGCCCGGATCGCGAGCTGGAACGTGATCAGGCCGGCGAAGAGCATGACCCCGGTCACCGCGCCCCAGCCGGTGGCCCAGCTCGGCCCGAAGGCGGGCGGCACCGTCGCCCCGGCCCCCAGCGCCTCGAAGATCGCGCCGGCGGACCCCGGGGCCGGCGCCCGCAGCCGGCCGCCCATGAGCAGCGCGCCCCCGGCGGCGGCCATGTAGTTGATCGCGGTGACCGCGTAGCGGTCGAGGTCGCGGGACTCGCTGAGCTTGAGCACCAGCGAGAGCGTCGCGCTGGCCAGGACGGCGAGCAGGAGGGCGGTCATCGGGGGGTGGTCTCGAGGCGGTCCGAGAGGGCGGGGCGTCGGCGGGGCGGGCGCAGAATCAGAAGTCCAGGCTCACCCCGAAGATGCTCCCCTGCCCGCTGTGCACGAAGTACGGCGTGGGCGGGGCCGCCTCGGCGGGGGCCGGGCCGCGCACGTCGTCGGCCTTGACGATGCCGTCGCGGCCGGCGGTGGCCTCGATGTCCTTGCGGAGCTGCTCGTTGTAGTCGTAGACCGTCGAGCCGGCCCACACCGCGCCGATGAGCGTGGTCACCACGTAGGTGCTGCCGATGATGATCAGCCCGGTGTTGAAGCCGTCGAAGTCCTCGCCCCGGGTGCCCGGCTCGTAGTCCGACTTGGTCGCGAAGTAGGCCCGCTGCGGCATCTGGTCGTCGCGGGGGTCGATGTCGGTGTTGTCGATGCGCTCCTCGCCCCGGGCCTCGGCCTCGGCCTCCAGCGCGGGGTCGAAGGCGATGTCGCCGTAGCCGCACTCGTCGATGCCGACCCGGCCGAAGCGCTCGTGGATGCACACCGGGGTGGCGCTCTCGTCGAAGAGCCCGGCCATGTACAGCCCGCCGATGGCGTAGCCCGCCGCCGAGAGCAGGAACGGCACCGTCGACTGGGCCCCCTTGTCGGCGTAGATCAACCCCCAGCCGGCGCCGGGCAGCAGGCTCAGCCCGATCGCGGCGCCCATCGACTGGGCGCTGGCGTTGTACTCCTTGTCCTGGAGGAACTGCAGCGTCTCCTCGTCCTTGAGGTCGGCGTCGAGCGCGTCGATGCCCGCCTGGGCGATCAGGATCCCCGGGGCGGGGGCGGCGGTCGGATCGGTCGGCGGGTCCGGCTCGGCGGCGAGCGCCGGGCCCGCGGCGAGGGAGAGCGCGGTGAGCGCGGCGGCAATGCGACGCATGATGCTCCTCGTGGGGGTGAGTGCCGACGCAGTTTAACCCTGCGTCGGGGGCGCGTCTACCCCGCCGCGGGCGCGCCCGGATGCGGGAGACCGGCTCACAGCGGATAGAAGATGTTGAGGTGCACCCGCAGGGTCTGGGCCTCGAACGGATCCTGCCGCAGCGGGTAGGCGAGGTCGAGCCGCAGGGGCACCTGCCCGGTGACCAGCCACCGCAGCCCGAGGCCGACCGAGGGGTAGAACCGGCCGATGCCCATGCGCCCCCAGTCGGGGGCCACCGCGCCGACGTCGCTGAAGACCGCCCACCAGAAGTCATCGATGAGGAAGGTCGGGAACCGGGCCTCGACGCTGGCGAGGATCATCGCCTTGCCCCCGATGCGCTGCCGCTCGACGAGCTGGTCGTCGTCGGCGTCGACCCCCTCGGCGAGCACGTCGCTGCACAGCGGGTCGTCGTTCTGGTCCCGCCCCCGGCAGGCCTCGATGACCGCGTCGCCGTAGCCCCGCACCGGCAGGGCCACCCCGTCGCCGCCGGCCTTGAAGAAGAAGCCCGACTTGAGATCGGCCTCGCTCTGGTCGGTCTGCACCGCGCCCAGCCGCAGGGTCGGGGCCACGATGAGCTGCCGCTCGAAGAACGACTGCACGTACTGGCCGGTGATGGTCTCCTTGAACGAGGGCTCGAGCACGAAGTCCTCGAGCTGGTTGAAGGCGTTGAACACGATCTCGGCCGAGGCGAAGAGCACCCAGCCCCGGGTGGGGTGCAGCGGGCTGTCCCGGCGATCCCAGGTCAGCGTCGGCTCGAGGGTCACCGACTGGGTGGCGTCGCCGAAGAGCGGCACCTCGTCGTTGCGCTTGAGCCCCCGCCGCTGCTCGATGCGGTAGTCGGTCACCAGGGTCGCCCGCAGCCCGCGGCCCCAGTCGTCGGGGTAGCTGAGGTTGTAGAAGTCGTAGCCGATGGTCGGGCGGAAGTCGATCACCTGCTCGTAGGCGTCCCGCTGGCTGGTGCGGCCGGTCTTGTAGGTCGCCTCGACGGTCAGGTCGAGCCGGGTGCCGAAGAGCCGGCGATCCTTGAGGAACGGGCCGGCCTCGAAGACCGTCTCGTCGTACTCCCCGATGGCGAGCGGGTCGTCGAGCCGGTTGACGAAGTTGAGCCCGGCGCCCACCTCGAGGGCGAGCCCGAACAGGTTGCGGTCGCGGATGCTGCCCCCCAGGCTGTAGAGGATGGGCAGCTCGTCCTCGATGGGGGTCGAGTCGATCTGAAGCCCGACGACGAGGTCGGCGAAGCGGTAGTCCCCCTCCTCGACGGTCACCATCACCGCCGCGTCCCGCCGGTCGGCCCGATCGCCGGGGCGGCGGGTGTCGCTGATGGTCTCCATCTGCACCGCGTCGAAGATGCCCAGCGAGCGCAGGTTGGCCTGGCTGCGGAAGAGCTGGTCGGTGCCCAGCGGCTGGCCGTCTTCGAACAGCAGCTCGGCGTCGATCACCGAGGTGTCGGTGATCAGGTTGCCCTGCAACAGGATGCCGTCGACGTAGGTCTTGGGGCCCAGCGCGCTCTCGAAGGCGACGTCGCGCAGCTTCAGCCCGTAGAGGTTCTCCTCGGTGCAGTGGTCGGTCGGCCGGGCCCCGAGCGGGGGCGGCGCGCCGGGCGGCGGGGGGCAGACCGGGACCACCTCGGCGTCGATGAAGCCCTGCTGCCGCCACTGGCGCATCAGGAAGCCGCGCACCGCGTCCAGCTTGCGCCGGTTGAGCCCGGTGGTCTGCCAGTCGAGGGTGTCGTCGACGAAGCCCAGCTCTTCGAGCAGGTCGTAGGCCTCGTCCCGGGCCTGATCGCCGCCGCCGGCCAGGATCGGGCCCAGGCGCAGGGCGTCGACGGTGGCCCGGGCCCCCTCCTCGAGCTCGATGCGCAGCACCGCCAGCCGGGGGTCGGGGTCGGGCAGCACCTGATAGCAGATGTGATTGACCGGATCGTCGGTCCACACGTCGAAGATCCGGGTCATCGCCGGGCCCATCGCCGGGCCCATCACCCCGCCGTCGCCCGCCGCCTGCTCGGCCCGCTCGGCGGCCCGGATCGCGTCCCGCTCGGCGGGGGTCACCCGGGCCGGATCACCACAGCGGAAGCGCAGCCCGGGCATGCCCCGGTCGTGGTACAGGTCGCGCACCGCGAGCAGGTCGTTGATGATCCGGGCGGTCTGCAGCACGCCGGCCGAGGTGCCGAAGGCGTTGATCACCCCCTCGGGCGCGATGCCCCGGGTCTCCATCACTTCGAAGATCTCGGCGTCGCTCAGCAGGCGGTTGCCCACGATCTCGACCCGGCGGGCGTAGATCCGGCCGCCCTCGTCGACGGTGTAGGTCACCCGCACCCGGTCGGCCGAGGGCCGCTCCAGCTTCGCCTCGACCCGCACGTCGTGGCGGGCGATGCCCTGGTAGGCGGCCACGATCGCCGACCGCCCCGACTCGACCTCGGTGTCGTCCACCGCCCCGTTCTCGGCGAAGGTCAGGACCTCCTCCAGTTCGGCGTCGTCCAGGCTCTCGTTGCCTTCGAACCGCACCTCGAGCCGGGGCCCCTCGTAGACCCGCACCCGGGGGAAGACCCGGTCGTCCCGCTCGGCGAAGGTCGACTCCAGCCGCACCCGGGCGGTGACCCAGCCCTCCTCCCGGTAGCGGGCCTCGACCTCCTCCAGCTCGTCCTTGAGGTCGCGCCGGGCGTAGCGCCCGATGCCGAAGATGGCGAACAGATCGCGCAGCATGTCGATGCGCTCGCCGGTGGTCAGCGGCTGCACCACCCGCCAGTAGGGGAAGGCGGCGTTGCCCTTGACGAGCACCTGCCCGATCTCGGGCTGGCGGCCCTCGTCGACCTGCACCACCACCCGCACGAAGACGTCCCCCGGGCCGTGCCACTCGGGCAGGATGCGGACCGCGGTGCCCACGAAGCCCATCTGCTCGTAGAGCGAGACCACCCGGGCCTCCCAGTCGGCGACCCGGACCGCGTCGGCCGGCTCGAGCGGCAGGCCGTCGCCGGTCGCCGCGCCCTCGGCCCTGGGCGGGAAGCTGCCCCCCCGGCGCAGCGGCAGCCGCTTGCGGATCTCGGTGCGGAAGAGCTGGGGGTACAGCCGGCTGGCCCAGCCGACGTACTCCACGTCGAGGTCGGTGATGATGACGTGCCCGGTGGCCACGAAGCGCACCCGCACCGCGCCGGGGCCGGGCGGCGGGCGGCGGTCGGCGTCCCGGGCGTCCTCCGCCTCGCGCACCGCCTCGGGGTCCTCGGGGTCCACCGCCGGCGCCGGGGGGGCGACGGCCGGCTCGACCCGCACCGTCAGCGCCCGGAAGAAGCCGGTGCGCTGCAAGCGGACCCAGGCGTCGCTCACCGCCCGGGGGTCGAGCGGCCGGCCGACGTCGAGCCCGGCCACCCGCGCCAGCACCGCCCGCCGCTCGGGGTCGGTGCACACGTCGGTGGCGCACTCGATGTCCACCGCGTACAGCGGCCGCCCGGCGAAGGGCAGCGCCGCGTCGCAGGCCATGCGCCGGCGGATGCCCACCAGATCGGCCCCTCCGCCGCTGCGGGAGAACGGCCCCCGCTCGCCCACCGCCCGCCGCCGCTCGTCCGCCGCGCAGGGGTCGGCCGGGGCCTCGGCCGGGGCCTCGGACGGGGCCTCCTGAGCCGACGCCGGCCCGGCGAGGGCGATCAGGAGCAGCGCGAGCGCCGGGCGGCCCATCAGTCCAGCTCGAATCGCAGCCGCAGCCGGCCGCTGGTCGAGTTGAGGTTGCCCGCGCTCTCGTTGGTCAGCTCGGCGGTGGCGGCGTTGTTGATGCGGTACTCCAGCCCGAACGTCTGGGGGATGCTGCCGTCCTCGTCGCCCACCAGGGTCCGGGAGTACAGCCGCAGCCGGCGGGAGAGCAGCTTGTCGGCGTCGATGAACAGGGTGCCGGTCGACGCCGGGGTCAGCGACAGGTCGACGTCGAGGGTGTCCTCCAGCGGCCGCTCGATGAGCCCGAGCAGCGGCCCGAGCAGCATCTCGGTGGCCGGCTGGGCCGTGGCGACGCCGCCCAGGCTGTCGGGCAGGCTGCCGGTGAGCACCAGCACCGCGATCTCGTAGCTCGACAGGCCGCTGTTCGACGACATCTGGATGTCGAGGTCGGCCGGCGACTGCCAGTCGGGCAGCCGATAGCTCGCCCGCAGGGTCACCTCTTCGAGGCGCACGTCGCCCCCGCCCTGGTCGAAGGTCGTCGAGGTCCCCGACTCGTCGCTGCGCAGCCGGAACGTATGGGTCGCCTCCACGTCGGCGTCGAAGATGCTGTTCTGACCGAAGATCACGTCGCCCCGGGTCACTTCGAACGGCCGGCGGGCATAGATCAACTGCGAGTCGGCCAGGATGCTCATCTCGCCGTCGAGCTGGAGCTGGTCGTCGCCCGAGCGCTCGGTCAACAGCCCCTGGATGCGGGCGAAGTCGAAGCGCAGCTCGAGGTCGAGGGTCAGCACGGTGATCTGGTTGCGCACGTAGAAGTCGCCGTCGCAGGTCGCCCGCAGCCGGTCGAAGTAGAGCTGCTGCAACAGCGGCACCCGCTCGAAGACGCTGACGGTGCGGGTCGCCGCCGCCCCCCGCAGGTTGTCGGTGAAGCCGCGGTTGATCTCGCTGGCGCTGGTGATGTCGGCGATGAACTCCCCTCGCAGCGCCTTGACCGCGCCCGGCCCGATGATCAGCCGCATGCGGTCGGGGCCGACCTCCTCGACGTGCTGGCACAGCTCGACCCGCACCCCGTCCAGCTCGAAGGTGCCCCGCAGCGTGCGGGGCACGTTGAGCGCCAGGTCGTTGGCCGCGGCCCGCACGGTGATGCGGTCGGGCGCGAAGCGGCGGAACTCCACGCTCAGCCGGTCGAGCTGCACCGCCGACTCGTCGCGCACGAGGTCCAGGCGGGGGGTCTCGGGGGGCAGGTCGAGCACGAACGCGCCGTAGGGTCGGGGGCGGTCGACGGCGACCCGCCGGCCGCGGCAGGCGCCGATGGGCGAGGCGTCGTCGGCCATCGGCCGGATGCGGAAGTCGGCCCGGGGCAGCTCGATCTGGCTGCCGACCACCGACGAGCGGGGCACCAGCCGGGCGTCGCGCACCCGCACCGCGCCGGTCGGGCGGGGGTCGGTGGCGGGGCCGGTCAGGGTCAGCTCGGCGTCGGCCCGACCGTCCATGCGGGTGAAGACCGAGGCCGCCAGGGGCTGCACCAGCCGCAGGTCGGCCCCGACGGTCGCGGTGAGGTCGAGCATCGGCCGGGTCTCGCCGTCGACCGTCTCCAGGGTCACCCGCCCGCCCAGCTCCAGCTCGGCCCGGCTCTCCTCGTCGGGGTCGAAGCCCGCCGCCTCGCCCTGCACCACCGCCAGGGTCAACCCGCCGACGTCGAGGGCGGCCCCGTCGAAGGTCAGCTCCACCGGGAACGGCGCGGTCACCTCGAACGGCGAGCCGTTGACCCGATAGACCGCCCGCAGCCCGTCCAGGATGGCCGCGACCCGCTCCAGGCGGCCGTCGAAGACGTCCACCCGGGCCTCGACCCGCCCGGTCAGCGCGGTCTCGAGCGGCTGCTCGTCGAGCTGGGGCAGCAGGCGCTCGACGGCCAGCCCCTCGAAGGCCACCGTCGCCGTCGCCGACCGGCCGTCGTCCACCGTGGGCACCTCGAGGTCGATGTCGAAGCGCTCGAAGACCCGCCCCTTCACCGTCAGGCTGCGCTCGCCGGCGCCCACCGCCAGGGTGCCGTCCCCCAGCTCGTAGACGTCGTAGCCCAGCCGGTGCACGTTCAGCGCGCCCTGCACCGACGGGCTCTCCAGGGTGCCCTCGCCGGTCAGGGTCGCGCTCACCGCGCCCCGCAGGGGGTAGGGGTCGTCGGGGTGGCGGGCGGTCTCCGGGGGCGCGATCTTCTCCACCAGCGCCAGGGGGGCCCGGTCGAGCGTCACGTCGACCCGGTAGGCGCCGGTGCCCGGGGTGAAGGCGCCCGCGGCCCCCAGCAGGCGGACCTCCTTCGCCTCATCCCCCTCGCCCTCCATGCGGAACAGCTCGAGCTGGGCCACGTTCGCCGTGCGGCCGTCGTAGGCCCCCTCGACGAGCAGCCGCTCGAAGTCGAGCCCCTTCCACCCCGGGTGCAGGATGCGCCCCCGCACGTCGCCCCGGGGCCGGGCGGCGGTGCCCCCGAGGTGGCCCCGCACGTCCAGCCGGCCGCGCACGTCCCCCGCCACCGGGCCCAGGGGCAGCGACGCCACGTCGAGGGCCACCGCGGCGAAGAGCAGGTCGAGCGGGGTGCCCTCCCGGGCCACGCCCACCCGGCCCTTCAGCTCGATGCGTGAGCGGGCGGTCTCCCGGTCGCGGGGCTTGATCTTCGTGTCGTCCAGGGTCAGCCAGCCGTCGGCGTACGCGGCCTGCGCCTCGAGGTCGACCGTCGGCAGCGGCGGGAAGCGCACCCCGCGCCCGGTCACCGAGGCCCGGACCCGGGGGTCGTCCAGCGCGCCCGACAGCCGCCACCGCGCCTCGACCGCGCCGCTCAGGTCGAGCCCCAGCTCGGCCAGCGCCGGGCCCAGCTCGGCCACCGCCAGCCGCCCGTCGAGCGTCGCGCCCAGCCCATCCAGATCGAGCCGCCCCCGGGCCTCGAGCGCGGTGCCGCCCGACCCCAGCTCGAGCCGATCGAGGGTGATGGCGGTGCCCGTCATGCGCCCGTCCAGCCGCAGGCGGGTCTTCGCCCCCAGCCCGAACATCGGCCGCTCCCGCCGCCGGAAGCGCAGGTCGGCGCTGAGCGTGATGACCCGGTCGTCGGCGTACAGGTCGCCGACGTGGGCGAAGATCGGGCCGCTGAGCCCGCCGGCCAGCAGCCGGGTCAGCCGCCGGTCGAAGGTCACCGGCAGCCGGGTCGGGTCGACGCCCGCGGGCCAGATCTCGGCCCACGCCCGGCCGGTGGGCAGGTCGACGGCGCCCTCGAGGGCCAGCCGCCCGCCGAAGGCGCCGACCTCCAGCGCCTCGATGCGCACCCGCTCGGCGGGATCCTTGTGCGCGGTCAGGGCGTAGCGCGCGATGGCCAGCGGCCCGACGCGCAGCCCCTCGCCGGCGGCCACCACCCGCCCGTCGAAGGCGTCGATCTCACCCTGCCCCTCGACCGTCAGCACCGCCGGCCCGTGGACGTCGCCCACCCCGAACTGCGCCAGGTGGGGGGCCACGTCCCGGGCGGCGACCTGCACCTTGGCCCCCAGCCAGGGCAGGTCGGGGGTGTCGAGCCGCATCCGGTAGTTGCTCACCACCAGCCGGTCGCCCCGGTGGGCCCCGACCAGCCGGGCCACCGAGAAGCGCTCCCCGTGCCACCGGAAGTGGCGGATGTCGACGTCGCTGACCGGGAACGCCAGCACCTCGCTGCGGGGGGCCTCGATCGCCGGGGCCTCGGTCTCCCCCCGCCGGATCCGGACCCCGCCCCGGGCGAAGCGCACCCCGCCGGCCCCGATGCCGATGATCGGCCCCTCGGTCGACGGGCGCAGGTCGAAGCGGGCGTCCTCGACCTCGATCTCCTCGGCCACGACCGAGACGAAGGGCATGTCGAGCACGAAGGTCGCCTGCTCGATGCGCACGTCGTCGAAGTCGAGCGGCGGCGGCCCGCCCGGCTGGCCGTCGTCGTAGAGCGGCCCCGGCGGCTGGAACATCTGAGGCAGATCGAGCTGGACCTGGGGCGCACCGAGCGCGTCGAGCGCCTCGGGGTTCAGCCGCCCGGTCAGCCGGACGACCGGGCGGCGGATCGTGATGTCCGACGCCGCGATCCGCCCCCCGATGAGCTCGTCGAGCCGGAAGTTGCCCACCTGCACCGAGGCGGCGGTGATGATCGGGCGGTCGTGGGCCCCCACCAGCGCCGGCTCGAGGATCTCGATGCGCCACGGCAGCGGGCCCCACGAGATGCGGCTCCAGGCGATGCGCCCCCGGAACTGGGCGTTGACCAGCCCGTCGAACAGCCGCACGGCGTACGACGAGTTGATCGTGAAGTAGACCAGGAACCACACCAGCCCGAGGAACGCCCCGATCAGGATGAGCTGCGCGACGATGCGCTGGTACAGGCGCGCGGTCGCCCGCAGGGGGAGCCGGCGGGTGTCCGTCCGGGGGGTGCTCATGAGGGCCGCAGAGTATCAGCCGGCGTCGGCCGGCGACAGGTGAGGGGCCATCGCCAGACCCGGGCAGGCCGCGTCATCGCGCCTCGGAGGAGGGGTCGGGGCATGGTCGCCGACTGGCCAGGGACTCACGGGACGCTATGGGTCGCAGGGGGCGCTGTCAACGGGCCCGCGCACCGAGCGGCCACCGGCCGAGCCGGTCGGGCACCCCGGAGGGCACCCCCGGGGCGGCGGTCGCCAGCCCCGACGCCGACGAGCCGGCCGCGGTGGTCGCCGGGCCCGACGGGGTCGCCTGGGTCGGCACCCTCGGCGGCGACGTCGCCGGCGCGCCCTCGTTCGAGGGCGGGCACCGCTACGCGCCGGCCGATGGCTTCGTGCAGCGGCTCACCCTCGACGCCCCGGGGCAGCGCGCCGCCCCGGGGCCGGTCGCCGGGGCTCGGGGGGCACGCGCTGCGCCCGCTGCATTTCACCGCGGTGGAGGACACCGAGGCCATCTGCGACGCGTTCGTCACCGTCTGCGGGGGCTGGCCGCCTTGCACGAGGCTCACCCCCGACACCTGCCGCTGATCGTGCTGATCGGCGAGACCCTGCCGATCACGGATGCGAACCCGAACCCCCTCTTCTGGCACGTCGCCGAGACCGAAAGAGCAGGCCGAACAGCGAGGCCAGCGGCCACAGCGCGGCCGGGGAACGGCTGGGGGCGACGGCGCAGCTGGCGTCCGTCGGCGGGCAGTGGCGGATGGGGCTACCGGCGCCGCCCTGCTCGAGCCGGGCGCAGCGCTCCGCGCGGGTCAGCGACTCGATCGGGC
>JAUHYW010000063.1 GCA_030426085.1 bacterium
CCGCTTTCCTCCTCGCCGGCTCCTCGCCGCACCCCGGGTGCGACTGCGTCGCCGGCTGCGGGGGCGCTGGCGACTGGGGGCCGACCTCACGCCCTCGCCTATCCGAGTAATTTGCTTCCAGGCCCTATGGGTTGCCCCGGTCGCGGGCGGGAGGCTCCGATGAAAGTCCACCACCTCAACTGCGCCACGTTCTGTCCGGTGGCCTGCCAGCGGCTCTTCGCCCGCAGCCACTTCGTCGCCCACTGCCTGCTCGTCGAGAGCGACGACGGCCTGATCCTGATCGACACCGGCTTCGGCGCGGCCGAGTGCGCCGAGCGCGGCAAGCGGGTCGGGCGCATCTACGCGTGGGTGATGGGGCCGGCGTTCGACCGGGCCGAGACCGCCGTCGCGCAGGTCGAGGCCCTCGGCTTCTCGCCGAAGGACGTGCGCCACATCGTCGCGACCCACCTCGACGTCGATCACGCCGGGGGGCTGCCCGACTTCCCCGACGCCCAGGTGCACGTCTTCGCCGAGGAGCACGCCGCGGCGATGGCCCGGGCGAGCATGCCCGAGAAGGGGCGCTACGTGCCGGCCCAGTGGGCCCACGGCCCGCAGTGGCGCGTGCATACGGTCGAGGCGGGCGAGGCGTGGCACGGCTTCGAGCGGGTCCGCCCGCTGCCCGGGGTGGCGCCGGAGCTGCTCATCGTGCCGGTCCGGGGCCACACCCGGGGGCACGCGGTGGTGGCGGTGGACGACGGCGACGGCTGGCTGGTGCACTGCGGCGACGCCTACCTCGACCGGCGCTCGATCAGCGATCCCGACGCGGTGCCCAGAGGCATCCGCCGGCTCGAGCGGGCGCTGGCGATCGACGACGACCAGCGGGCGGCGAACCTCGAGCGGCTGCGCGCGCTGAAGACGGCGGGGGGCGAGGGCATGCGGCTCTTCTGCGCCCACGACCCGGCCGAGTTCCCCCACCCGTCGGGGCCCGGCGCCTGACGGCCGCCGACGCCCGCCCTCAGCGCAGCATCGGCGGGGTGGTCTCGGCCCAGGCCGGGCGGGCCTCGAGGGCGGCCCACCACCGGGCGAGGTGGGGGAACTCCCCGACCGGCAGGCCCCCCGGCTTCGTATAGGCCAGGCTGCCGCCGATGGTCAGATCCACCACCGAAAACGCCTCACCCAGCATCCAGCGCCGCGCGGCGAGGTGCCCGTCGAGGATCGCGAACGCCGCCCGCGCCGCGGTCAACTCGCGCTCGATGATCGCCGCGTCGGGCGCGCCGCCCTGCATCGGCACCAGCACCCGCTGCACGACCACCGCGCCGCACGGGCGATCGAGCGTCGAGAGCTGCCAGAACATCCACGCCAGCGCCCGGCTCTGCGCCGCCGGATCGGCCGGCCACAGCGGGCTGCCGGCCCGGCGGGCCAGCTCGACGCAGATCGCGTTGCTCTCGAAGAGCGGCCGCCCGTCGATCACCAGCGTCGGCAGCTTGCCGTTGGGGTTGATCGCCCGGAACGCCGGGCTGCGGGTCTCGCCGGTCAGCAGGCCGACGTTCCGCCGCTCGATCACCAGCCGATCGCCCACCCCGGGCTCGGCCAGCAGCGCGTGCACCTTGCGGGCGTTGTTCGAGTGGGGGTTGGTGTAGAGGACCAGCCCGGCCGCCCCCGGATCGAGGCCCTTCAAAACTGCCCGCCCTCCAGCACCGTGCGCCGCCGCTCGACCACCGCCCTGAACGCCGCGTGCACCTCGGGCACCCGCAGCGCGGCCTGGATCGAGGTCGGGTCGAGGTAGAACGCCTCGACCGGCGTCGCCGCGACCGCCCGGACCTCGGTCGGCGCCTTCTCCAGCGCGGCGACGACCCCCACGAAGTCGCCCTCGCCGAGCGTCGTCAGGTAGGCCCGCTCCCGCTCGACGTCCACCTCGCCGGCGATGATGAGGTACAGCCCGTCGGCCTTCTGCCCCGGGCGGATGAGCACGTCGCCCGAGGCGAACATGCGCACGTCGAACCGCCGCCCGAGGGCCGCCCGCTGATCGAGGGTCATGTGGCCGAAGAGCCCGCTGGCGGCCAGGAGCTGCTCGGCCAGCTCGCGCTGAGCGGCCTCCCGCAGCCGCTGCTCCCAGGCCGGGTGATGCCCCCGGGCCTCGTCCACCGCGCGCACCGGCAGGGCCAGCAGCTCGCACTCCAGCTCGGCCCGGGCCGAGGCCCGCCAGCGGCCGCCGCGCACCAGCTCGACCAGCCCCAGCGCGTCGCCTCCGTCGGCCGGCGGGAGCTGCACCGGGCGGCGGTCGTTGACCCCGGTCTCCCGGCTCACCCGCCCCCGCACCAGCAGCAGCGGCCCCTCGAAGCGATCACCGGCCCGCACCAGGGTCACCCCGATGCGCACCGTGCGCCGCTCGGCGCGGGCGACGAGGCGCTCGAGGACCTCCCGGGGCAGCGGCGCGAAGGCGGCCCCCACGGGGATGCCCCGCCCCCCGACCCGCAGGACCTGGCTGCGCCCCTCGCCGAGCGCGTCGGGCGGCAGATCGTCGACCAGGGTCTCGATCGAGGGGCCGGGGTCGAAGTCGCTCGGCGGCCGGAGCCCGATCGGGGGATCGGTCGGCCGGTCGGGGTCGATCTCGGAGGCGTGCAGGTCGACGGTCGAGCCGTCGAGCGAGCCGCTGAACGAGCCCAGCGAGCCCAGCGAGCCGAACGACTCCTCCGACGGATCGCCGGCGTCGCCCGCCGCGACCGGCGGCACCTCGGGCAGCGGGCCGGTCTCGGGGCGCACCTCGAGCACGTCGTCGGCCGAGACGTCGAACATCGTCGGGCCGCCGGGGAAGGGCTGGGGGCCGCTGAGGCTGGCGACCACCTCGAACTCGTCGCTGTGGATCTGGATCTCGCCGCTGATCGGGCCCCGGTCGCCGACCGCGTCGTCGACCATGGCCGCGTCGATGCGGTCGGCGGTGAAGTCCCGGGTCACCTCGTCCCGGGCCAGCCCGGGGGCGCCCTCCGACAGCTCGGACACCAGCTCGTTGCCCCCGCCCGGCGCGTCGGACAGCGCCGCCGGCCGCTGGCTGGCGGTCTCCCGGCGCACCAGCCCCGCGCTGAGGCGGGCGGCGACGTCGGCGATGGCCCCGGGGGATCGCATCGGGGTCGACGGGCGCTCGCGGCGGGCGGGCAGGAAGCCGGGCTGCGCCGGGGGCGGGACCGAGTCGAGGCTCGGATCGACGTCGTCGAACAGGCTGTCGTCGACCGCGAGCAGGTCGTCGTTGACCGGCAGCCGCTCCTGCACGGTGGGGCCCTCGGGCAGCAGGATCTCGCCCGGCGGGGTCGACGCCTGGAGCCGCTTCAGGAGCGCCCGGGCCCGCTCGTTGCGGGGGTCGGCCTCCAGCGCGAGGTGCACCGACCCCAGCGCGGCGCCGGCCGCGTCCCGCTCGGCGAGCGCCTCGGCCCGCTGCAACCAGTAGCGGGCGGCCTGGCGGGGCTGGCCCAGCTCGGACGAGAGGCGGGCGAGCTGCTCGAGGTGGCCGGTGTGGTTCGGCTCGAGGGCCAGCAGGCGCTTGAAGTTGCGCAGCGCCTGGCGCGCGCGGCGGGTGTCCTGTTCCATCGGGAGCCTTTTTGTCCGCAGGGGCGCCCATAGTGCCACTCGCGGCCGCCCCCATAAAGGCCCCCGGCGGTCATCGCCGCCGATCGGCGGCCGGGCGCGGTACGGTGGTCGCGCCGCGCCGCATCTGCTACACCGGGGGCGCGCCCTCGATCACGGAGTCGCCGGTGCCCGCGCAGCCCTTCGCCGCTCTCGCCGCCCTGCTGACAGTGGCCCCGATGACAGCGGCCCTGACGACAGCGGCCCTGACGACAGCGGCCCTGATGACAGCCGCCGCGCCGGCCGGCGCCACCCCGCCCGCCGAGCGGGTCGGGATCTACGTCGAGGCCCACGGCGGGGTGAACCTGGGCGGCAGCGACGTCGGCGCCGAGGCCGAGGCCGGGGCCGCGTTCGGGCTCAAGGCCGGCTACCGCATCCTGCCCTGGCTGGCGGCGGGCGCGGTCGCCGAGTTCGCCACGCTGCCCGCCGCCGGGCTGCCCTCGGGCAACTTCAGCTTCTTCGGCGTCGAGGCGGCGGGCATCCTGCCGACCGCGCACGTCGAGCTCGTCCTGGGGCTGGCCCTGGGCTACGACAGCGCCCGGGGCACCTACGGCGACTACGGCGGCCTGCCGGGCGTGCGCCTGCGGGGCGGGGTCCGGGTGCCGGTGCTCGACCTGCTCGACCTGGGGCTGGATTACGGGCTGACGCTGCCCGCCGCCGACGACGAGGTGCAGGTGGGCGGGCAGACCTTGCACGTCGACCCCGCCGCGCTGCATCAGCTCTCGGTGGTCGCGGGGGTGCGCTTCTGATAGAGATTCGGGCCACACCGCCCGATGGAGACCGCGCGATGTACTTCGGTGAGACCGAGAAGAAGTCCTACCACTGCTGGAGCTGCGGCCACGAGGTCGACGTCGACACGATGCAGCGGCGCGACGAATGCCGCTCGTGCGGCGCCGACCTGCACGTCTGCAAGAACTGCCGATTCTGGGATCCGGGCTATCAGAACGAGTGCCGGGAGAACACCAGCTACTACATCCGCGATCGGGAGAAGGCCAACTTCTGCATGGCCTTCCAGTTCAAGCCGAGCGACGCCGAGGCCGGCCAGGAGGCCGAGGACGCCCGCTCGAAGCTCGAGGCGCTGTTCAAGAACCTGAAGTAGCGCCTCGGGGGCCGGCTGCGCGGCCCCCACTCCCCACGATTCGAAGGACGATCCACCCGCGGCGGCGCCGACTGCGCCGTTTTCGAAGGGTGATCCGATCGGCGAGCCGCCGACTGCCCCGATTTCGAAGGGTCATCCGATCGGCGAGGGGCCGACTGCCCGATTTTCGAAGGGTCATCCGATCGGCGAGCCGCCGACTGCCCGATTTTCGAAGGGTCATCCGATCGGCGAGCCGCCGACTGCCCGATTTTCGAAGGGCGACCCGCCCGCCGACAGCGCCACAGCCCCGGATCGGAGCGGGCCGGGGGCGCCGGGCCGTGCGATCGAGCGCCGCTCGCCGACCGCGGGCGAACCCGGGCCGTGGCCCGCAGCGCCTCCGTCTTCGAAGGGCGCCCCCGGTCGGTGGCACACGCCGGCGACGCCCGCGGGGCGCGTGACCCGCCGTGTGCCACAGGCCCCGATCGGCCGCTGCGCCCGGGCTGTGGCACGGGGTCGGGGCGCGTGGGGCGCGCGCTCGCGCGCTGTGCCACGGCGTGGGCGCGCTCGACGCGGTCGATCGGGCGACGATCGCCGTGGTCGGGATCGACCCGGGCGCCCGATCCGGGTCAGAGGCGAGCTCGCCGGACGGGCGCGCCGTCCGATCGGGGCCGATCGCCGACGCGCCGATCGGGCCGACCGCGCGTTTCGGGCCTGTGAGCCCGTCGGCGATCGGTCGGGGTGGTTCTCGGCGGGGTGGGGCGGGGGTCTCGGGCCCCTGTCGAAGGCGTCGGCGGGCTGTCGCACGGGGTGAACGCGACCCTCGGAGGCGCCCTCGGGCTGTGGCACAGGGTGAAAACGGCCGTCGAGGGCGACCGCGGCCCGTGGCGCGGGGCGGCGCGCGGGCGTCTACTCCGGCTGCGCCTCGTCGGTCTGCGGCGCGTCGGGCTCGGCCTTGCGCCGCAGGGGCAGCGCCTCGTCCTCGGCGGCGATCATCAACAGCCCCCGGCTGTCGACCTTCAGGGTCATCGCCTCGACCCGGGGCTCGGCGCCCGCCTCCGCCTGCTCGCTCAACTCGAGCTCCAGGGTGCCGCCCCGCTGGGCCACCACCCGCCAGGTGCCCTCGATGGTCTTGCCCCCGGTCGTGATCGCGTAGCTGTGCGGCTCGAAGCGCACGGTCATCGACGCGAGCAGGTTGCGGGCCATCTCGAGCGCGAGGGCGCGCTGCTGCTCGGGCATGCGGGCGAAGTTCTCCTGCTCGGGCAGCCGCTCGACGTCGACGGTCCAGGCGCCGAGCATCTCGGCCTTGGGGTCGGCGACCGGGCGGGCCACCGGCGGGGCCGCGGCGCCGGTCTGCTCGCCGGGCGGCGTGCGATCGCGGCAGCCGGTGAGGGCGAGCAGGGCGAGGCAGGCGAGGGCGAGCGGGCGCATGGCGGCTCCTCCGGGTTGCGCCGATCACTCTGGATCAGATCGCCGGGCGGCACAACGCGCACGGGGCGGCCCTGGTCAGCCGGGCCGGTCGATGGCACCATCCCCGCCGACTGGCGAGCTTTCCCACAAACTCCGGCGCTTCGCCCAGCACCGTTCCGAACGCCGATCTCGGCGTCTCTCAGCGCTCGAAATACCTTCTGGTATTTCTGCGGCTTCGTTCCTTGACCTCGGCGTCCGGCCCGGCGCTGTGCTCGACCGTATTTTGTGGGCAAGCTCTGGAGGCACGCGTCCATGAAGCGCATCCACCCATCGACCCTCGGCCCGGCCCTCGGCGCCCTGGCGCTGCTCCTGCTCGCCGGCCCGGCCCGGGGCGAGCCGCAGATCACCCGCTTCGTCGCCTGCGCTGACGTGGCCGACAAGATCTGCGTCGGCGAGGCCCGCCGCTTCGGGGCCGATGTCGGCACGATCTGGGCCTACGCCGAGGTCGACAACCGGGGCGATCCGCTGCCGATCGAGATGGTCTGGCGGCGGGACGGCCGGGCGGTGTTCACCGCCGAGCTGAACATCGGCCGCAGCCGCCGCTGGCGGACGTGGTCCCGCAAGCGCGTCGGCGCCCGGGACACCGGCGGGTGGACGGTGGCGCTGCGCCGGGCGGGCGATCCCGCGGTGGCGCCGCCGCTGGCGGTGCTGTCGTTCGCGGTGGGGGAAGGGCCGATCCCGCCGCCGACGGTGCCCCGGGCGGCGGATGATCCGGGCGACGTGCCGCCGGGGCTCGCCCCGCCTGCGCCGACGCCTGCGCCGAAGCCCCCGACACCGGAGCCCGCGCCCCCGACACCGGAGCCCGCGCCCCCTGAACCGCCCGAATCACCGACGCCTGCGCCTGCGCCGGATCCGGCGCCCGCGCCCCTGCCGACCGCCCCGGCGCCGCCGACGTCCGATCCCGCGCCCTCGCCCCCGGCGCCCCCGGCGTTGAAGCCCGCGCCCTCGGCGCCGATGCCCGAGAGCCCCCCGCCGGCGCTGCCCCCCGCGGCTCCGGCGGCCCCGCCCCCGGCGGCGGCGCCCCCGGAGCCGCCGCCGACCCTCGCCGCGCCCCCGCCCGGGGCCGACGCCGTCTGCCGGGCGTGGGTCTCGGTGCGGGCGGGCGACGCCGACGCGCCCCGCTATCGCACCTACGACGTGCGCCTCGGCCCCCGGGTCGAGGCCCACCCCGCGCCGGGGCTGGTCGTCGCCGGGCCCGACGCGCTGCACGCCCTGACCGTGGTCCGGCGGGCGGTCCGGGAGACCGGCCGGGGCGGCGAGGTCGTGCGCACCTGGGACATGCTGATGGGCCGCGATCCGGGCGCCGGCCAGCGGCGGGTGTGGGCCGGCTTCCCGGCGACGATGGCCCCGCCCGATCGGGGCGAGGGCCCCCGCTTCGAGCAGACGCACACCCTCGAGGTCGTATCGATCGTCGGCCCCCACGTCGGGGTGCGGGCCCACCTGGAGCGGCAGGGCCCCGACGGCCCCCGGCTCCAAGCGATCGCCCGCACCGCCACCGCGCCCGGCGCCCGCCCGCTGACGCTCGACGTCGCCGCGCCGCTCGCCGCCGCGTTCGCCGCGCTGCCGGCCGAGCGGCGGCCCGATCCGGCCGCCGTCGACCCCGGGCGGATCGCGCTGACCGTCGACGGGGGCCTCGCGCTCAGCGCCTTCGCCCCGTGCTGCGGCGCGCAGGGCGGCGCGCCGGTCGAGGCCCGGATCCCGACGCCCGCCGCGCCGGGGCTGGCGGGCCACGTGAACCCCGAGGGCGTATTCCAGGGCCCGGACGGCTGCACGGTGCGGGTCGTCGGCGGGCGGATCGTGGCCGGGGTCGGGGCGGGGACGGCGCCCATCGGATCAGCGGGCGAGGCGTTGGTGGGGGTGGCCTGGGTGCCGGTCAATCACCCGCATCGGGTGGCGGCTCAGGCGCGGGCGGTGCAGACGTTGCGCTGACCGGCTCGGCGGCCGGCCCCATCACCCGATCGAGCATGTCGAGGCCGCCTTGGATCAAGGCGCGGGCGTTGTCGGCGCTGTCGCTCCAGGCGGCGGCCACGGTGCGGGCGATGCCCGCGTCGTCCATCGGCAGCAGCAGAGCCGGGGCCCGATCGGTGGCCCGGCCGATCTGCACGAGCACCTCGAGGGTGGCCGAGATCATGCCGGTCTCGATGCGCGAGATGAGCGGCTGCTGACAGCCGAGCGCCGCGGCGAGCTGGGCCTGGCTGAGCCCGGCGTCCTTGCGGGCCCGGCGCACGTTCTCGCCCACGAGCTGGTTGAGGGTCTTCACCGCCCGACAGTAGCCCGGACCGCGCGCCGAGCGCCAATTCGCGGGCCCGTCGCCGGGTTGTGGCGGGCATCTGGCACGCGACGTGCTTTGGCCGGCCCCCGAGAAACGAAACCGACGTCGCACCGCCGGTCGCCAGAGGTCGGGGTCGCGGGTGGAGGAGACACACTCCAACCCCCGCCCCGCCGCTTGGAGCAGCGATGCTCCACCGACGCCCGGATGGCCCAGGGAACCGCCCATGAACGCCCAGCACATCGATCAGGCCGTCATCCTCGCCGCAGGCAAGGGCACCCGCATCCGCGGCGAGCGCCAGCCCCGGCCCAAACCGCTCGTCCGGGTCGGCGGCCTGACCCTGCTCAAGCGGGCCATCCTCACCGCGAAGAAGGCCGGCATCACCCGCTTCGTCGTCGTCGTCGGCTGCGACGGCGATCAGGTCCGGGCGGCGCTGGACGGCGACCCCGACCTGGACGGGGTCGAGCTGGTCTGGGCCGACAACCCCGATTACGAGCTGTCCAACGGGGTCAGCGTGCTCAAGGCCGCGCCCCACATCGAGGGCGAGTTCTTCCTGATGATGGCCGACCACGTCGTCGACCCCGCCATCTACCGGGTCTTGCAGGACGAGCCGGCCCGCGGCGGGCTGGTGCTGGCGGTCGACCGCAAGCTCGACACCATCTTCGACATGGACGACGCGACCAAGGTCGTCACCGACGCCCGCGAGCGCATCGTGCGCATCGGCAAGCAGCTCGAGACCTACGACGCGGTCGACACCGGCGTCTTCCGCTGCGATCCGGCGCTGTTCGACGTGCTGGAGCAGGTCTACGCCGATCGGGGGGACACCTCGCTGTCCGATGGGGTACAGGCCCTCGCCGCCGAGAAGAAGGCCCGCACCGCCGACGTCGGCCGGGCGTGGTGGCAGGACGTCGACACCCCGCCGACCATCGATCACGCCGAGAAGCTGCTGTTCCGCTCGCTGACCAAGCCCATCGACGGCGTCGTCAGCAAGCACATCAACCGCCGGTTCAGCAAGGCGGTGACCCGGCTGCTGATGAACACCCCGATCGAGCCCAACCACATGACCGCGGTGGGGCTGATCGTGGGGCTGGCCGCGGCGGCGGTCACCGCGCTGGCCGCGCCGGGCAGCCTGTGGCTGCTGGCCCTGGGCGGGCTGCTCTACCAGACCTCGTCGATGATCGACGGCTGCGACGGCGAGATCGCCCGGCTCAAGTTCAAGCACAGCGACTGGGGCGAGTGGTTCGACACCGTCTCGGACGACGTCATCAACCTGACCTATCAGCTCGCGCTCGGCTTCGCCCTCTACCGCCTCAGCGGCGACGCGCTGTGGTGGCAGGTCGGGGTGGCGACCTTCGTGCTGGGCTGGGTCGTCTGCATCAGCCTCTATCGCAAGCTGCTCTCGGCGGGCAAAGGCACCCACCTCGCGATCGAGTGGAGCTTCAACGCCGACGACTCGAACTGGTTCCAGCGGTTCTGCGCCCGCTTCGAGTTCATGGCCAAGCGCGACTTCTACTCGCTGCTGCTGATGGTGCTGGCCTTCATCGGCCCCGCCGCCCAGAAGATCGGGCTGCTCGCCAGCTTCCTGACCGTGGCCATCGTCGCGGTGCAGTGGGTCAACACCCAGCTCCGCAGCCGGGCGCCGGCCCACCCCGAGCGGCCCCGCTCGGCCCAGGGCTGACGCCCGCGGGCCCCCGCCTCACGACCCCGGGCCGCAGTCGATGCACTTCAGCTCGAGCGGGTCGGCCATCTTCAGCTTCGCCGCCAGATCGCGCAGCGCGGTGCGGATGCCCTCCTCGACCACCGGGTGGTAGAACGGCATGCGCAGCGCCTCGCTGACCGTCAGCCGGCTCTGGATCGCCCACGCCAGCAGGTGCGCGGTGTGCTCGACCGCCGGGCCGAACATCTCCGCCCCCAGCAGCCGCCCGTCCTCCCGGGCGCCGTAGATCCGCACGAGGCCCTGGTTGACGCCCATCACCCGGGCCCGCCCCTGGTCGTCGTAGCTGACCTCGCCCACCTCGAAGTCGGTGCCTCGCAGCTCGGCGTGGCTGGCCCCGGCGATGGCGATCTGGGGGTCGGTGAAGACGACGGCCAGCGGCGTGCGGCGGACGTGGCGCCGGGGGCCGATCGAGCCGGCGCGGGCGAAGCGGGCCGCGTTGTGCCCCGCGATCCTGCCCTCGTCGCTCGCCTCGTGCAGCAGCGGGCGCAGGTCGCTGACGTCCCCCGCGAGGAAGACCGGGGTCTCGCCGCACTGCATCGTGTGGGGGTCGAAGACCGGGCGCCCCCGCGGGTCGAGCGGGATCCCGGCCTTCTCCAGATCGAGGTCGAGGTTCGGTCGGCGCCCGGTGGCCCCGAGGACGTGGGTGAACACCTCGGAGACCGGGGCCCCCTCGGCGTCGGACCAGCTCAGGCGGACGCCGCCCTCGACGACCTCGGCCTCCTCGACGGCGGTGTGCATGCGGATGTCGAGCTCGGCCCCCAGCGCCGCCCGGATGTTCGCCTTGACCGCCGGATCGGTGTTCGGCCCCAGGCGGTCGTCGATGCTGAAGAAGGTGACCTTCGAGCCCAGCCGGGCCAGCGCCTGCCCCAGCTCCAGGCCGATGACCCCGGTGCCGACCACGGCCAGGCGGGGCGGGATGGCCTCCAGCTCGAAGACCGAGGCGTTGTCGAGCAGGTGATCCGCCACCGGGCGCAGCGGCGGCGGCAGCCAGGGGCTCGAGCCGGTGGCGATGACGACCGCCTTGGCCTCGACCCGCACGTCGTCGCCCACCGCGAGGCTCGTCGGCCCCACGAAGCGGGCCCGGCCCCGCAGGCGCTTCTCGTCGGCGACCCGTTCGGTGGCGTCGACCACGAAGCCCACGAAGCGGTCCCGCTCCCGGCGGACCCGGTCGAAGACGGCCGCCGCGTCGATCGTGGGCTCGCCGTGCACCCCGAAGATCGACGCCTCGCGCATGTGGTGGGCGGCGTCGGCGGCGGCGATGAGCAGCTTGGACGGCATGCAGCCCACCCGGGCGCAGGTGGTGCCGTAGGGGCCGTCCTCGATCATCACGGTGCGCGCGCCGTGCTTCTCGGCGGTGCGCCGGGCGCCGAGTCCGGCGGTCCCGGCGCCGATGACGGCGACGTCGACGGTGACGGTGCGGGTCATGGGGTGCCTCCTGGTGTGGGTGGCGCGCGGAGCGCCGATCGAGGAGCGATACTGCCTCGCGGCCTCTGCCGTTACAACGCGCGCGCCGGCTGATCCCCGGCGGGGACATCGGGTAGACTCCAGCGGTCGTCGCCCGGACGACGCAGCCCCGGAGTCCCCGATGCGCACACCGCTGTCGCTCACGACCACCGCGCTCGCCCTGCTCGCGCTCGCCGCCTGCGAGAGCGAGCAGCGCCCGCCGATCCAGGATCCGGGCGGCGGCATCCGCATCACCGACGCCGGGGTGCGCTACGATCGGGACCCCCCGCCGCCGATGACCGACGACGCCTTCGTGCCGCCGGTCGACATGGCCCCGCCGCCTGATCCCGACATGGAGGTCGACGCGGCGCCGTTCGACGTCATCCCCTACGCGGTCGAGACCCGGGTCGGCGAGCGGCGCACCCCGGCCGGCCTCGAGGTGCGGGTGACCTGCCAGGTGCTCGACCAGACCGGCGCGCCCATCGTCGACGCCGACGCCACCGCCGAGGTGCACCCCGACACCGGCTTCGAGCGCACCGAGACCGGCCTGATCGGCCACCTCGCCCGGGACTACGAGATCGTCTGCGCCGCGCCCCGCATCGGGCTGCGCGATCCGACCCCGGCGGTGTGGACGGTGGTGCCCGACGCCGCGGCCCGCATCGTCACCCGGCTGGACGCCGAGGACATCGACGCTGGGGGCAGCGTGGACGTGGACTGCCAGGCGTTCGACGGCTTCGGCAACGACGTCGGCGCCGACGCCTTCGGCATGCGCATCGAGCCGCCGCCGCCGGCCGTGCGCCAGGACGGCATGACCCTCACCTTCGACTCGGCGGGCGCCTTCGCGGTCAACTGCACCCTGCCCGGCGTCGAGGAGGCCCCGCCGGTGCCGCTCGAGGTCCGGGCCGGCTCGCCGGCCGAGCTGGCGATGGCGCTCTTCCCCGACCGCCCCAGCTACCGGGTGGGATCGGTGGTCGAGGTCGTCGCCCAGGTCACCGACGAGTTCGGCAACCCGGTGGTCGGCGCCCCGGTGGAGTTCCTCAGCGACCCCGAGTTGCCCCGCTTCGGCGACGGGCGTTTCCGGCTGGTGGCCGAGGGGCTGTACGACGTGGGGGTGACGGTCGTCGGCGAGACCTTCGAGGGTCGCGAGCTGGTGGTCTCGCGGCGCATCCTGGTCGACTTCGGCGGGCCGGGCATCGCCTGCGAAGACCCCGAGGACGGCGAGGTCATCCGCCGCCCGCCGGGCGGGGCCCACGACGTGGGCGGCACGGTGGCCGACATCGAGGGCGTGCAGTCGGTGACCGTCGACGGGGTGCCGGCCGATCTGAGCGTGGAGGGCCGCTGGCGCTCGGACGTCGAGGTCGAGTGGGGCCTCAACGTGCACGACATCGTCGCCAGCGACGGGGACGACGAGACCGGCACCTTCTGCTCGTACTACGCCGCCGACGCGTTCGTCGCCGACGGGGCGATGATGCAGGACGCCCTGCTGCTGCGGCTGGGTCAGGGCGCGCTGGACGACGGCCGCCCCGACGCCCCGCTGACCAGCCTGGGCGACGTCATCCGGCGGGTGGTCAACTCCCAGGGGCTGGTCGACACGGTCGATCAGGCGGCCCGCTCCCAGAACCCGATCGTGCCCTCGGAGTGCCACGTCCGGGTGCTCGGCGCGTGCTTGTTCCGGCTGGGCGTGGACTACACCGGCATCGAGATCCGGGGCCCCAACGACGTGCAGCTCACCCTGGTCGACGGCGGCCTGCGGGTGCGGGCGGTCATCCGCGAGCTGACGGTGCGGGCGCAGATGAACGGCACCCTGAGCAACCGCGCCGGCCTGCGGGCCGAGCACGTCACCATCGACCTGACCTTCAACGCCGGCCTGCGCTTCGACGGGCAGCCCGACCTCAACCTGCGGGGCATCAACGAGGTCAGCGTGGGCGACCTCGACGCCGACTTCAGCGGGCTGCTCGGCTTCGTCTTCGAACTGGTCTTCGAGCTGTTCGAGGGGCTGGTGCGGGACACCATCGTCGACGCCATCCGCGACTTCCTGGTGGAGAACGTCGACGACGTGCTGACCGACCTGCTGGGCAACGTCGACATCGGCGCGCTGGCCCAGGGCATCGACGTGCCCAGCCTGACCGGGGGGCAGCCGGTGCCGATGACGGTGACCGCGGGGCTCAGCCGGCTGGACTTCCTGGCGGGGCAGCTCCTCGCCGGGGTGCAGACCCGGGTCGAGGCGCCGGTGCGGGTGCCCGATCGCGGGCCGGGGGTGCCGCTGCTGCCGGGCCACGACGCGATCGTGCTGCCGGCCGACCGCACGGTGGGCGCCGCGGTGCGGCTGGGGCTCTTGAACCAGGTGATGCACGCGCTGTGGCGGGCGGGCTACTTCGAGGCCGAGGCCGGGGGGCTGGTGGCCGGGGTCGCCGGTGATCTGCCCGAGGGGGTCGAGGTCTTCCTGCGCTTCCCCCGGCCGCCGTGGGTCGCCGGGGTCGACGGCGAGTCGACGGTGCGGGTGATGCTGGGGCCGCTGTCGGCGGGGGTGGTCTACCCCGGCTTCTTCGTCGAGCCGATCCAGGTGCGGCTGGCGGCCGAGGTCAGCGCCACGGTCAGCGTGATCGGCGAGCGGGAGCTGGCCTTCGACGGCATCGACATCGACGCCTTCCACCTCGCGCTGGGCGGGGCCGAGATGCCGCCCCGGGCCCGGGAGGTGCTCGAGAATACGCTGGTGCGGGTGGTGCAGGGCGTCGTCGACCGCTCGCTCAACGACGGCCTGCCGGTGCTGCCGCTGCCCGAGTTCGTCATCCCCGACGATCTGGCGCGGTTCGATCTGCCCCCGGGCGTCGGGCTGGGGCTGCGCATGCCCCGCCTGACCGGCACCGAGGCGGCGTGGATGTTCGACGGGAACTTCGGCGAATGAGTGGCGCGATGACCCGGATGACTGCGTGGATGGCCGGCCTCGCCCTGATGGCCTGCCTGGGGTGTGACGACAGCGCGAGCGGCACCGACGGGCCGGGCGGGGACGGCGGATCGGCCGATGTCGGCCGCGACATGGGCCCCGGGGGCGACCCCGACATGGCGCCCGACCCCGAGCCGGCGCCCGACGCCGGGCCGGCGCCGGCACCCGTGCCGGCCTTCATCGAGCTGGAGCTGTCGCCCCGCCGGGGGCTGTACACCCGCGACGAGCACCCCCAGGTGACGGTGGCCGTCTACGACCGCATCGGCCGCGAGATCGAGGCCGACGATCTGCTGTACTTCGACGTGCAGCCCCCGGGGCAGGCCGAGCTGAGCGACGCCCTCGAGCTGACCTTCCTGCGCGAGGGCCAGGGCGCGGTGCGCGGCTGCGTGACCAGCGATCTGTGCGGCCGGGTGAGCTTCTACGTCGACGACGCGCCGCCCACGCTCGATCTGGTCGCGCCGGCCCGGGGCGACATCGTCAGCGGCGAGCCGGTCATCCCGGTGCAGGGCACCACCGATCCCGCGCCGGACACCCCCCGGGTCTTCGTCAACGACCTCGAGGTCGAGGTGCAGCCCGACGGCACCTTCGCCACCGAGCTGCGGGCCGAGCTGGGCCTCAACCGCATCGACGTCATCGCCGACGACGGCGTGCGCCGCCCGCCGACCCGGGTCGTGCGGGAGGTCGTCTGGGCCCCCGAGGTGCTCGTGCCCGACGCCGACGGGGTCACCGTCGAGCAGGCGGTGGTGCTGCGCCTCGATCAGACGCTGCTCGACCGGGGCGAGGCGCTGCCCGCGCCCGACGAGATGGGGGCGGTGACCGTCGCCGATCTGGCGAGCGTGGTCGAGCTGTTCCTCAGCCGGCTCGAGCTGCTGGGGCTGGTGGGTGATCCGGTGATCAGCGACAGCGAAGAGCTCCAGCTCACAATCGAAGCCATCCGCCCGGGCACCCCCGACGTCGCGATCACGCTGGTGCCCGATGGCATGGAGGTCTTCCTGCGGTTGGAGGATCTGGCGGTCGTCACCTCGGGGCTCGTATCGCTGGAGGGCGAGGTCTTCGACCTGGGCGGCGAGGTGCGGGTCACGGCGGCGGCGTTCGCCGGCATCACCGTCGAGCCGGGGCCGAACGGCGAGCCGGTCCTGCGGGTGGGCGACATCGGGGTGGCGGTCGAGGCGCTGGGCGGCGCGATGAACGACAGCACCGCCCAGGCGCTGCTGGACACCGTCGGCAGCCTCGTGCGCACCGTGCTCAACGCCTTCGCCGACGACCTCGTGCAGCAGGTGGTCGCCGATCAGGTGCCCGAGTTCATCGAGCTGGGCCTGGGCGACGCGCTGGCCCCGCTGGCGGCCATCCCGCTGGAGGTCGAGGATCCGCCCATCGCCCTCGACCTGAGCTTCACCCTCGCCGAGCCGCACCTGGCGCGGGACGCCATGACCCTCGAGCTGGTGGGCCGCATCGCTCAGCGGGGGCCGGTGATGCCGCCTCACCCCAGCCCGGGCATCCCCGCGGTCGGCCTCGACGCCGATCCCATCTGGCCGGTGGACGCCGGCCTGGGGGTGGCGGTGCGCCTGCTCACGGTCAACGCGCTGCTGGATGGCATCTGGCGTCAGGGCGCTTTGCAGTTGGACCTGGCGGGCTTTCTGCCCCCCGAGGTCATGGGCCTCATCAGCGGCGGCCGGGTCGACGCCCGCATCCCGCCGCTGGTCGTGCCCGGCGCCCGGGGCGGGCCGTATGCCTTCGAGGTGCAGGTGGGCGAGCTGGATCTCTTCCTGGAGAGCGCGGTCAACCCCGAGCCCGATCACTATGTCATGAGCCTGCGCGCGGGCCTCATCCTCGAGGTCGGGGAGGGGGGCATCCGCTTCGACGTCGCCGAGGAGCCCGACCTGCGCATCCAGCTCATCGAGCCCGGCGGCCCCAGCCCGCTGCTGCCGGCGTCGGGCCTCGAGCGCATCATCGGCCCGCTGGCCTGGGACGAGGTGCGCGCTGTCATCGGCGAGGGTCTGAGCCTCGCGATCGATCCCATCGTGGTCGATCTGGCCGACTTCGCCGATCTGGCGCCGACGCTGAACGCGGTCGAGGTGCAGCCGGGCTTCCCCGCGCCGCCCGGCGTGCGCAACGGCTGGTTCGTGCTCGGCGCCGGGGTCGACATCACGGTGCGCTGAGGCGGGCGCACGCGGGCGTCAATCGGCCGTGCAGTCGCCGATGCCCTCCACATCGGTGAAGCTGATCTCTTCGAATCCCACCGTCAGATCGGGCTCGGCCGAGTTGGTGTAGGCGATCATGCCCACCAGCAGCGTCGGCGGCAGGTCGTCGCGCAGGAACGACTCGGCGAGCTGCCACTCACCGCCCTCGATCGGGCGCTTGTACATATGGAAGTCGAACCCGAGCCGGCAGATGCGCAGCTCGGCGTCGCTGCCGTGGGGCCAGGGGGGGCCGATGAAGGTGCTGCGGCCGTCGACGGTGGTCTTGGTCTCGACCGACAGGTCGTCGACGTCGCGGCCGACGACGACGAAGACGTAGTTCTCGGGCGGGCTCTGGGGGTCGCGGGCCATGAGGCCGCCGATGTGCACGAGCTGGTCGGGCGGCTCGGCGGGCGCGCTGCGCCGGCGGGCGCGGACCCGGGCGGTGACCCGGAAGTCGCCGGTGATCGTCTGGTGCACCAGCGGGCCGGCGCTGCGGTCGAACCACAGGCCGCGGCCGATCGGGGTGATCCACAGCGCGCCGTCGCGCACCTCGTCGTCGAAGAGCTGGGGGTTGAGCCGCTGCCAGAAGCGGCCGAGCGGGCCCTGTTCGAAGTCGTCGTCTCGGGCCGGGCCGTCGAACGGGGCCATGTCGGGCTCGGCGTCCACCGCGAGGTCGGGCTCGGCGTCCACCGCGAGGTCGGGGGTCATGTCGATCTCGGCGTCCCAGATGGGGATGAACCGGTCGGGACCCCCGTCGAGGGCGAGGTCGGGGGCGGCGTCGAGGGCGAGGTCGGGGGCGGCGTCGAGGGCGAGATCGGGGGTCGCGTCGAGGGCGAGGTCGGGCGGGGTCGCGTCGAGCGCGAGGTCCGGCGGGGTCGCGTCGGGCATGGCGTCCGGCAGGGCGTCCGGCAGGGCGTCGGCTGCCATCGCGTCGATCGGCGCGGTGTCGGGTCGGCCGTCGGTCATGGCGTCCGCGGCGTCCGCTGTGGCGTCGGCGCCGGCGTCGGCGTCAGCGTCCATGGCATCCGGGGGGCCGTCGCCGCCCCGGTCGACCGGGCGGGCGTCGGGTGGGTCGGCGTCGAGGCCGTCGACGGGCTCGGCGGGGCAGCCGGTGAGGGCGAGCGCGAGCAGCGCCGGCAGGGTGGCGCGCATCAATGGCCCTCGATGCGGGCGGCGAGCGCCTCGCCGATGGCGAGCACGGTGCGCCGCAGCCAGCGGTGTCCGGCGTCGGTCTCGAGGTAGTCGGGCCACGCGAGGCTGACGGTGTAGGTCATCGGGCTCCCCAGCGGGGGGTCGAAGAGCGCCACCGGCCACCGCTCGGCGAAGGCGTGGGCGGCGCTGCGGGGCACGGTCACGATCAGGTCGCTGTCGACCACCAGGGCCGGTGCGACGAGGAAGTAGGGGGTGCAGCCGACGACCCGCCGCTGCACGCCGAGGGCTTCGAGCCGGCGGTCGATGGGGTAGTCGCCGCGCCCGGTGAGCCGGGTGACCGCGTGCGGCCAGCGGGCGTAGGCCGCCGGGTCGATCGGGCCGTCGAGGATCGGGTGCCCCGCCCGCACCATGCCCACCATGCGCTCGTCGAGCAGCGGGGCGGTGCTCATGTCGGCCGGCACGTCCCACGGGCCGATGATCGCCAGCTCGACGTCGCCGCTGCGCAGCCGCTCCCAGACGCGGTCGATCTCGAGGTGGGCCACGTCGAGGGTCAGCCCGGGGCCGGCGTCGGCCAGCCGGGCGAACAGGGTCGGCATCAGGCTGATGCTGTACGAGTCGAGGCAGGCGACCCGGAACGTGCGCTCGGCCTCGCCGGGCACGAAGTCCTCGTCCCCGGCGAGCAGGTGGTCGATGCCCCGCAGCGCGGCCCGCAGCGGCCCGGCGAGCGCCTCGGCCCGGGGGGTGGCGACCATGCGGGTGCCGCTGCGCACCAGCACCGGGTCGTCGAGCGCGTCCCGCAGGCGGCGCAGGGTCTGGCTCATCGCCGACTGGGTCACCCCGAGCCGGCGCGCGGTGCGGGTGACGTGGCGCTCTTCGAGCAGCACGTCGAGCGCGACGAGCAGGTTGGCGTCGATCTGGCTCAGGCGCGGCATGGGGCCATCATCAGCGCTGCTGATTCGCACATCAATACAATCACGTACCCTTGTGGCCCGGGAGCGCGTATCTCATTGCGTGTCGCGGCGATGCCCGCCGCCCATCATCAGCCGACCGCCCGCTTCCACGGGCCACACTCAGGAGAGACATCATGGCTGCCCGCACCGACCTCGTCGCCCTCGTCACCGGCGCCAACCGCGGCCTCGGCCTCGAGACCAGCCGCCAGCTCGCCGCCGAGGGGGTCACCGTCATCATGGCCGGCCGCGAGTGGGCGGCGATCGAGGCCGCCGCCGAGGGGCTGCGGTCCGAGGGTCACGCGGTCCTGCCGGCGGTGCTCGAGGTCACCGACGGCGCCCAGATCGAGGCCCTGCGCAAGAAGATCGAGGCCGACTTCGGCCGGCTCGACATCCTGATCAACAACGCGGGGATCATCACCGGCGAGCACTTCGGCGAGAACAGCGTCCGCCACATCGCCGGCGACGCGCTGCGGCAGACCTTCGAGGTGAACCTCTTCGCCCCGATCGCGCTGACCCAGGCCCTGCTGCCGCTCATCGAGAAGGCCCCCGCCGGGCGCATCGTGAACCTGTCGAGCATCCTCGGCTCGCTGACGGTCAACCGGGGCTGGGATCAGCCGGGCTTCTCGGACTACGCCGACTTCAAGCCGACCGCCTACGACGCCTCGAAGGCCGCGCTGAACATGTTCACCGTGCACCTCGCCGCGGCGCTGCGCGACACGAACATCAAGGTGAACGCGGCCCACCCCGGCTGGGTGAAGACCGATCTGGGCGGCGACGCGGCGCCGATGGAGGTCGTCGACGGGGCGAAGACCAGCGTCGCCCTGGCCCTGCTCGACGCCGACGGGCCCACCGGCGAGTTCATCCACCTCGGCGAGGAGCTGCCCTGGTAGTCGCCCCCCGCACGCGCGGTGCACGGCCCCGTTGCTCCCGCGGCGGGGCCGTGCCAGTTTCGGGGCCATGTGTGCGCCCTCATGAGCATCGCCGGCCGCTGCCGCCTCTACGGGCTGGTGTGGTGGATCGCCGCCCTGATCCTCGCCGCCCGGGCCCGCCCGTTCTTCGGGCCGGACGGGCTGTGGATGGAGGACGCCCTCATCGCGCTGGGCGCGGCGGTCGTGATCGGGGTCGCCAAGGGCGGCTCGGTGATGCGCCGGGCGGCGGAGAAGGCCCGGGGGCGCATCATCCGCCGGGGGGCGACCGCGCCGCCGTGGTCGGTCTTCGAGCCGCAGGTGATCGCGCTGATCGGGGTGATGATGGCCCTCGGCTTCGCCATCCGGCTGGCGCCCTACCCCGAGCAGTACCGGATGTGGGCGGTGGGCGTCCTCTACCCCGGCGTGGCCCTGGCGCTGCTGATCGGCTCGGCCCCGCTGCTGAGGGGCTGAGCCGGGCTCAAGGCTCGGCGGCGTCGTCGAAGGCGGCCGGATCGGGCGCCGCCCGGCGGGCGTCTTCGGGGCCGATCGTGCCCCGGGCGGCCCGCTCGGCGAGGCGGCTCTCGAGCGTCGTCTGGCGGCCCGCGGCGAGCCGGTCGAGCTGCTCGGCGGCCAGGGCTTCGCTCACCGCGGCGTCGGCGATCAGGTGCTCGAAGACCGCCACGCTGCCTCCGCCCTTGCGGTGCACCAGCACCTGGGCCGACACCCCCAGCAGGCAGCGGGAGAGCGCCCGGGCGGCGGCCGGGCGGTCGTCGCCGTCGAACATCGCCAGCAGGCGCTCGACCGCGTCGACGGCGTTCTCGGCGGGCAGGCCGGCGAGCACCAGCGGGCCGGTGGAGGCCAGCTCGAGCGCGGCCGGGGCGCCGGGCTCGTCCAGGTCGCCGATGACGACGACGTCCGGCTCGTCGCGGCGGACGGCGGCCAGCGCGTCGGCGAGGTCGTCGGCGTGCGGGCCGATCTCCCGCTGCACCACCAGCGCCCGATCGCTCTCGTGCACGTAGCCCACCGGGTCTTCGAGGGTGACGACGTGCACTGGCCGGCTGCGGTTGATGTGATCCACGAGGGCGGCGAGCGTCGTCGAGCGGCCCGACCCGCGAGGCCCCGAGACCAGGATGAGCCCCCGGGGGCGCCCGGTCAGCGCGACGAGGGCCGGCGGCACGCCGAGCTGGGACGCGGTGGGCACCCGCAGCGGGATCGAGCGCACCGTGGCCCCGACCCCCCGGGTGTCGCGGCTCAGCCGGATGCGGAAGCGGGCGACGTCGCTGATCTCGTGGGTCAGCTCGAAGGTGTGGGCGTCCTCGAAGCCGGCGAGCAGCGCCGGGCGGGGCACGAGGCCCAGCACCAGATCGAAGACCTCCTCCGGGCCGAGCGGGCCGCTGTCGGTGAGCGGGATCAGGGCCCCGTCGATGCGCCACCGGGCGATCTGCCCCGCGGCCAGGTGCAGCTCGCTGGCGCCCTCGGCCACCATGCGCCGCAGCACCGTCTCGAGCCGCGAGCCGCCCAGATCGAGCAGCGCGTCGAGCTCGCCCCGGCCCGGCGTGGATTCGAAGCCGGCCCCGCCCGCGCCGCGCATGGTCGCCTCGAAGTAGTCGGCGGTGATGGCCGCCAGCCGCACCTTCAGCCCCGGGAGCTGCCGCCGGATGCGCTCGAGCACCTCGGGGTCGAGCGCGTCCACGCAGCCGATGCGCACCGTATCGTCGGCCAGATCGAGCGGCACCACCCGATGTCGGATCTGGAAGTCCACCGGCAGCAGGCCCCGGGCCTCGGCCGAGGGCGCGGCGACGACGTCCCCCAGCTCGGGCAGCGGGATGCGGCGGCTGGCGGCGAACAGCCGCTCGGCGAGCGTGCGGCACATGACGAGCCCGAAGTAGGGGTGGGCCAGCAGCATGGCGTGGAACTCGTGGGCCGAGAACCGCAGCACGATGGCCCCCCCGTCGGCGTAGACGCTCGCCGAGCGCGGCCGCTGCAGCAGCACCCCCATCTCGCCGATGCTGGCCGGGGGCGAGATCCGGGCCAGCACCAGCGGCGGCCCCCCGTCGAGGCTCTCGCTCTCGCCCCCGTCGAGCACCACCGTCGCCCCGCCCTCGACGAGCAGCAGGAAGGCGTCCGACGGCGCGTCCTGCCGGGCGAGCGCGTCGTCGTGGCCGTAGCGCAGCAGCTCGGCCCGCTCGGCGACCGCTTCGAGGCTCTCCCGATCGAGGCCGTGGAAGAGCGGCGAGCGCCCGAGCACTTCGATGACCTGCTCGAAGTAGGTGGTGATCGAGAGGGTCTGCATCGGCGCTCCGCGTCTCGGGGCGGTCGGGCCCGCCGTGGTGGGGCAGGATCGTCGGTGGCCCGTCCGCCGTCAACCCGGGCCGCGCGCCCGGCGGGCCGCGGGCGCGCTTCGCGTCGGGGCCGGGCCGCGGTACACTCGCGCCATGACCGAGCTGTTCCACACCCCCCGCCTCTCCGTCCGGCGCATCACGCCGGATGACTTCGATGCCATGTATGCCACCTACGCCGATCCGGATGCCATGCGGTGGGTGGACGACGGCCAGCCGATCTCGCCCGAAGACTGCCGCCGCTGGATCGACGTGACCCTGCGCAACTATGCCACCCGAGGCTATGGCATGTCGGCGCTGTGTCTGCGCGAGGGCGGGGCGATCGTCGGCTTCTGCGGGCTGGTGCACCCCGGGGGGCAGGCCGAGGCCGAGATCAAGTACGCGCTGCGCCGGGCGCATTGGGGCCGGGGCTTCGCCACCGAGGCGGCGGTGGGCATGCTGGCGTATGGCGTACGCGAGCTGGGCATCGAGCGGGTCATCGCGACCATCGCCCCGGCGAACGTGGCCTCGCAGCGGGTGCTGGAGAAGGCGGGCATGGTGTCGGCCGGCGTGCGGCTCGATGAGCACGGGCAGCCGACGGCGGTCTACCGCTGGGCGGCGGCCGGGTGACCCCTCGCGCTGGGGGGCGGCGGTCCGGTAGGCTGCGGGCCCTTCGAGGATCGGTGGAGCGACGAGGCGTCCGTGGCGACCTATGCGATCGGCGACGTTCAGGGCTGCTGGCAGAGCCTGCGCACCCTCCTCGAGCACATCGAGTTCGACCGCCTGCGCGACCGGCTGCTCTTCCTGGGTGATCTGGTCAACCGGGGGCCGGGCTCGCTGGAGGTGCTGCGCTTCGTCTCGGGGCTGGGCGCGGCCGGGCTGGCGGTGCTGGGCAACCACGATCTGCACCTGCTCGGGCGCGCGGTGGGCAGCCGCTCGCTGCGCCGGGGCGATACGCTCCAGGCGGTGCTCGAGGCGACCGATCGCCACCGCCTGCTCGACTGGCTGCGCCGGCAGCCGCTGCTTCACGAAGAGGGCGATTGGATCATGATGCACGCCGGGCTGCTGCCGGCGTGGGATCTGGACACCGCCCGGGCGGCGGCCCGGCGCCTGGAGGGCCAGCTCCGGGGGTCCGACTGGCGGGACGCGCTGCACCGGCTGGGCGGCAAGGTGCCCCTGGACTGGAGCGCGGCCGACGAGCCGGGGCGCGATCGGCTGGCCCTGGGCGCGCTGACCCGGCTGCGCTGCGTCGACGTGCGGGGGCGGCCGGCGTTCGGCTACTCGGGGCCGCCCGACCACCGGATGGAGGGGCTGCGGCCGTGGTACACCGCCCGCCCGCTGCCCCCGCCGGGGCGGCAGTGGCTCTTCGGCCACTGGGCGGCCCACGGCTTCGGCGCGGTGCGCGGGGGCTACGCGCTGGACTCGGCCTGCATCTGGGGCGGCCTGCTGAGCGCGCTGCGCCTGGACGATCAGCGGGTGTTCCAGGTGCCGCCGGCCCGCGGTGATCGGGTGCTGCGCCCGTGAGCCCGAGCCGGCGATCACGGGGCCGCCAGAGCCCGCTCGACGGCCGACATCGGGGGAAGGTCACCGTTCGGTCACGGCCCCCTCGACAGCGGCCGGGCGGCCGGCGTATGCTGCCCGCCCGCGAGCCCTCCCGGACGAAGCGCTCGCTCGGGACCTCCGAAGCCATCGTTCGACCGACCGGAGCACGATGAAGGCCACCGACATCCCGCAGGCGGACAGCCTGGGACGTGTGCGCGAACTGGTCCAGGCGGTGCAGTTCGGCGCCGCCGACGCCGCCCGCTTGCAGAAGGTGATGACTCTGCATCCGCGGCACGTGGGCTATCACCTGCACGCGGCCCGCATCCTGGGATGGCTCGACCGTCAGGACGAAGCCCTCTCGATCACCCCCCGGGGCGAGGCCCTGCTCGAGACCGGGATCAATACGGACGAAGAGCGGGCCATCTTTCGGCAGTGCATCGCCCAGAGCACCTCGATCCAGGCCGTGGCGGCCGATCTGCTCGACGAGACCTCGCCCGAGCAGGACGCGCTGCAAGCCCGCATCGAGGAGGTCGCCGGCATCGCCCCCGCGACCGCCCGCCGCCGGGCGAGCACGCTGCTGCGCTGGCGCAGTCAGGCCCTGCCGCCCGAGCGCCCCCGCCCGGCGCCGGCCCGGCCCAAGGTGCCCACCCGGGGGTCGATCATCACCGATACGCTGCGGCTGGCCCGGGTCGAGATCGAGCGCTACGGCCTGCTGCGCTCGGTGAAGGTCGACCTCGACGAGAGCGCGGTGCTCATCGGGCCCAACGCGAGCGGCAAGAGCACGCTGTTCGACGCGCTGTGCTTCATCGGCGACGCCCTGCGCGACGGGGTGCCGGCGGCCATCGCCCGCCGGGGCGACGGGCTGTCGGATCTGCTGTGGTTCGGCGAGGGATCGTTCTTCTCGCTGGCGGTCGAGCTGCTGCTGCCGCCGAGCCTGCGGGGCGAGTTCGAACGGGTGCGCTACGAGCTCGAGGTCGGCGCGCTCGAGGACGAGCCGGAGACGGTGGGCGTGCGGCGGGAGTCGCTCTTCCTGCTGCCGGCCCGGGAGCAGGCCGCGACGGTCATCCAGCAGGCGGTGCCCCGCAAGTGGCGCAAGGTGCTGGGGCTGACCGGCCAGACCGGGCAGGCCCGCTACGGCGCCGAGAGCGGGCAGCGCAAGACCAACACCGCCAGCATCGGCGCCGAGCAGCTCGCGCTGGCCCACCTGCCCGAAGAGCCGGAGCGCTTCCCGATCACGACCCGGGTGCTCGGCTTCTTCGTGCACGGGCTGCGCCGGGTGGCGCTCGAGCCCACGGCGATGGCCCGCACCTGCCCGGCCGACGCGCCGGGGCACCTGCTGCCCGACGGCAGCAACATGGCGACGGTGGTCCGGGCGCTGGCGGCGGGCGACATCAGCCGCTGCGAGGAGTGGCTGGCCCACGTGCGCGAGGCGCTGCCGACGGTGGAGTTCGTCAAGGTCGAGTCCCGCGAGGCGGGGCTCGAGCTGGTGGTGGGCTTCCGCGGGGGGCACGAGGTGCCCGCCCGTCGGCTGGGTCGGGGCGTGCTGCGCATCCTGGGGGTGACCCTGGTGCCGTATGTGGCCGAGCCGGACGCGGTCTACCTCGTCGAAGAGCCGGAGAACGGGGTGCACCCCAGCGCGGTCGAGGCCATCTGCCAGGCCCTGGCGTGGAGCCCCGAGAATCAGGTGCTGGTGACGACCCACTCGCCGGTGTGGCTGGGGCTGACCCCCATCGACCGGCTGCTGTGCGTGACCCGCGAGGCGGGCGCGGCCCGCATCGTGCCGGCGACGGCGCTGGAACACCTGGAAGGCTGGGACGGGGCGGTCGATCTGCCGACCCTCTTCGCGGCCAACTTGCTGTCGTAGGAGGCGGGCGATGGACGATCTGTGTGTCATCTGCCCCGGCGGGCATTGGAAGGCGGTGCTCGAGTCGCTCATCGAGCGCCACGTGCACCTCGGCATCCGCGAGGTCACCAGCGAGGTGTTCGCCGCGCCGCTCGGTCGCGATCGGCTGCTGCGGACCCACGGGCCGGCCCTGGCCCTGCGCCGGCGGCAGCGGTTCAACCACTGCCTGGTGATCTTCGATCACGACCGCTGCGGCGACGATCGGCCGGCGAGCGAGATCGAGGACGGCCTGAACCGCAAGCTGGCCGAGGACTGGGGCGACAACGCCCGGGCGCTGGTGGTCGACCCCTCGCTCGAGGGCTGGCTGCTCGAGGCCCATCGGGTCTTCAGCCGGGTGCGCGGCCTCAAGGGCGTCGACGTGCGCAAGTGGATGGCCGACGCCGATCTGTGGGCCCCCAAGGCCGAGCTGCCCGACGACCCCCGGGGGGTGGTGGAGCAGCTCTTCCTCAACCACGGGGCCCGGCCGTCGGCGGCCAACTACCGGATCATCGCCGACGAGGCGCCCATCCGCATGGACGTGTGCCGGGCGGAGGCCTTCCGGCGCATGATCCTCGTCCTGCGCTCGTGGTTCCTGCCGTGACCCGCCGCTCCGTCGTCCCTGGCTGAGCGATGTTCGTTCAGCGGGACGTGCTCCTCCGACAGATCGAGATGGCCTCCGCCGGACTGGCCCGGCTCGTCGCCGGCGGCCAGCCGGCGGATCAGGTCGATCCGGCCGAGGTGGCCCGGGCCGCCGGGCTGGGGCTGGACATCGCCGCGACGCTGCCCCCCGACGCCGTGGTCCGGCTGGTCGAGGGCGACGGTCAGCGGCTGCTGGTGCTGGGGCTGGCGCTGGGGCGGCAGGCGTGGGAGGCGGGTGATCGGGCGGGGGCCCGGCAGGCGCTGGCGCTGATCGACCGGGCGCTCACCGGGCCCGACCCGGTCCCGACCGACCCCGAGCTGGTGGCGGCGCAGCAGGGCCTGCTCGGCCTCGCCTTCGGCTGAGCGCCGCCCGGATCCTCTCAGTAGAAGTCGCGCAGCCGCACCCGGGTGATGGTGTTGGGCAGCTCGGGCGCGATGCCCAGCTCGGGGCGGGTGACGGGCACCACGTCGCTGTCGATGACATACAGCCGGCCCCGGGCCCGGGCGATCGTCGAGACGCCGGGCGGCACGGCGGTGGTGCTGCGCACGGTGGCCGCGCTGTGGGTGCAGTCGGTGAAGGTGAGCTGCTGCACCCCCTGGTGATAGCTGACGTAGAGCTTGCGGCCGAGGAAGGCCAACCCGTCGGGGGCGAGGAAGGCGATCGGATCGCCCGCCGGATCGGGGTTCTGGCTGAAGGCGTCGCCGCCGACGAACTGGATCTCGGCGATCTGCGTCGGATCGGCCAGGTCGATGGTGAACAGGGCCGGCGGGATGGAGCGGGCCAGGATGAGCCTGTCGCCTCGGGGCGTCAGCGCGATGCCGTTCTGGCCGAGGGCCCCGGGGATGCTGAAGTCGGGCAGGAAGGCGGGGCTGGTGGCGAACGGCGCGGCCTCGATGGTCGGGTCGTCGAGCCCGGCGGCGGGCACCCGCATCACCGTGGCGCCGATGGAGTTGGTCACGTAGGCGTCGCCGCTGTAGTCGAGGGCGACGTCGTTGCAGAAGAAGGGCACCGGCAGCGCGAAGCTGCGGATGAGGGTCGCCGGCTGCTGGCTGATGTCGAGCGCGTAGACCTGCCCCACGGGCACCATGGGGTCGGTGGCCACGTCGACCGCGCACATCCACAGCACCCGGCGGAACGGCGCCACCGCGGCTCCGGCGAACGACAGCAGCGGGTTCGGCTCCTGGTAGATGGTCTCCTCGACCCCGGTCGCGCCGTCGACCCGGGTGATGCGCCCGCCGAAGATGGCGGTGGCGTAGAAGTCGGCGCCGATGGGGTCGTATGCCACGCCCTCGGGCACCCGGAAGGGCACCTGCGGGATCCCCGTGTCGCCGTCCACGATGTATTCGTTCGTCAGAGGTGGACTGGCGTCCGCCGCGGGCACGAAGGCGAACGAGGCGCAGGTGACCAGGAGTCCGGTGAGCATCAAAGGCGTGTTTCGCATCGATTCCCTCCCTTGGTTCGAGATCCGCCGACGTTTTCCGGTATCGGCTGATATCAATGTTATTATTTTGAGAGTTTATAGCCATTCGCGGATCTACTGATAGTGACTGCCCGGTCCAGACGTATCCCGCGGACGGTGGGCTTGTATCGATCGTCGGCGCCGGGTGAAGCTGGCCCGGCTGCGTGGAGGAGACCGGCGGCGGGTGGACGTCGTCGAGTGGAGGCCGGTTGCTGCGAGGTTATGTCGAGACCGACCGCGTGCGGGTGGACGGCGTCACCCGCTTCGTGCAGGCGACCGATCCCGAGGGCCGCGCGGTGGTCCTCAAGTCGGCGGTCGGCGAGCAGGGGCACCGGCTGCGGGTGGAGCACGCCATCCTCGAGGATCTGCGGGCGGTGCCCGGCGTGGCCCGCGCCCTGGGGCTCGAGGTGCACGGGTCCGAGACGGCGCTGGTGCTCGAGCGCTTCGAGGGGGTCGACCTCCGCCGACGGCTGGACGACGGCCCGCTGACCCCGGCCGAGGCCGTCGAGCTGACCGCCCGGTTGGCCCGCATCCTGGCCGACGTGCACCGGGCGGGGGTGGTGCACCGCGACATCAAGCCGGCCAACATCATGCGCGCGCCCGATGGGGCGGTGCAGCTCATCGACTTCGGCCTGTCGACCAGCCCCAGCCGAGGGCGCGGTAAGGGCTTCGTGGGCACGCTGGCCTACATGGCCCCCGAGCAGACCGGGCGCATGCACTGCGACACCGACGGGCGGGCCGATCTCTACGCCCTCGGGGTGACCCTCTTCGAGATGTTGACCGGGCGGCTGCCCTTCGAGCGCAGCCGCCCCCTGGACTACATCCAGGCCCACCTCGCGGCCCTGCCGGCGCGGGTCGACGCGCTCGAGCCGACGCTGCCCCCCATCCTGGCCGACATCGTCGCCCGGCTGCTCGAGAAGGACCGCGCCCTGCGCTATCAGACCGGCGACGGGCTGGCGGCCGATCTGGAGGCGGTGCACGCCGCGCTGGCCGCCGGTCAGGCGCCGACGGCGTTCCCCCTCGGGCGGCGGGACGGCCAGCGGCGGCTGCCGCCGGGGCGCATGGTCGGTCGGGAGGACGTCGTCGCGCGGCTGGAGCGCTTCGCCCTGGCCGACGGCGCGGGCCCCCGCTGGGCGCTGCTGGTGGGCCAGGCGGGCATCGGCAAGTCGTCGGTCATCGGGGCGGTGCGGTCGGCGGTGGTCAGGGCCGGCGGGATCTTCCTCGAGGGCAAGTTCGAGCAGTACCGCACCGGGCAGCCCTACGCGGCGTTCTCCCAGGCGCTGGATCACCTCGCCGATCAGATCCTCGGGGCGCCGGCCGAGGCGCTCGAGGCCTGGGCCGCGGCGCTGGCCGGGCTGGGATCGCTGGCGTCGGTCGTCGTCGATCTGGCCCCCCGCTTCGGCGCGGTGATGGCCGATGCGCTGCGCGGCCTGCCCTCGGTGGAGGACGCCCCGCCCGACGCGGTGCGCAACCGGGTGCTGCTGGCCCTCGAGCGCCTGATCCGGATCGCGACCGAGCGGGCGGACGGCCCGGTGGTGCTGGTGCTCGACGACCTCCAGCGGGCCGACGCGGGCAGCCTGTGGCTGCTCGGGCGCCTGCTCGAGACCCGGGCCCCGCTGGTGGTGCTCTCGGCGGCCCGCCCGGCCGATCCGCCGCCGTGGCGGGCGCTGTCCCGAGCCCGGAGCGCCGCGGGCCGCCCCCCGCTCGTGCAGCGCATCGAGCCGCTGACCGACACCGACATCCTCGAGCTGGTGGCCGAGCTGACCGGCCGCTCGCTGACCGAGGCCCAGGCGCTGGGCCGGCTGACGGCGGATCGCTCGGGCAACAACCCGCTGCTCGCTCGACAGTTCCTGACCTTCCTCGCCGACAGCGGCCGCCTGACCCCCCACCCGGACGGCGGCTTCGGCTGGGCGCTCGACCGGGTGATGGCCGCCGGCCTGCCCGCCGATCTGGCCGAGACGCTCGCCGCCCGGCTGCATGGGCTGGCCCCCGAGGCCCGGGACGTGCTCAGCGCGGCGGCCTGCGTGGGCGCGGCCTTCGAGCCGGGGCTGGTGCTCGAGCTGAGCGGCCTGCCCCGGCGGGTGTTCGACGTCGTCCTGCACGACTTGCAGCGGCAGGGCCTGCTGGCGGCCGACGCCCGGACGTGGCGCTTCGCCCACGACCGCATCCAGGAGGCGGCCCACGGCCTGCTCGCCGAGGAGGCCCGCCGGGCGCTGCATCGGCGCATCGGCCGGCACCTGCTCGAGACGGTCGGCGCGGGCACGCTCGAGGGCGAGGTCTTCACCATCGTCGACCACCTCAACCAGGGCGGGCGGCCGGAGGACCCCGAGGGCCTCGCCCGCCTCAACCTGCTGGCCGGCAAGCGGGCCCTGGCCCGGGGCGCGTGGCAGGCCGGGCGGGCCTACCTCGGCCGGGGGCTCTCGCTCATCGAGGGGTCGACCGCCGACCGGCTGCGCCGCCTGCGCTTCGACCTGACCCTCGAGGCGGCGCAGGCGGCCTTCCTCGTCGGCGATCAGGACGACGCCGACGCCCGGTTCCAGCGCCTGCTGGCCGACACCCGTGATCCGGTCGACCGGCTGCAGCTCGTATTCCGGCGGGTGGTGTTGCTCACCGCCCGCGACCGCATGCACGAGGCGCTCGACATCGGGCTGGCGGCGCTCGCCGACCACGGGATCGACCTGCCCCGCAGCCCGAACGCGCTCCAGCGGCTGATGGCCCTGCGCCGGGCCCGGCGGGCGACCACCGCCGAGCGCGCCCGGGCCTGGCTCGATCTGGCGCCGGTCGAGGATCCGGCCTCGTCGATCCTGCTGCGGCTCATGCCGGCGCTGGCCGGGGCGGCCTACGCGGTGGACAAGGGCCTGCTCGTGACGCTGCTGAGCCGGACGGTCACCGAGATGACCACCCGCGGCCGCTCGGCGTGGGCCGGCATCAGCCTGAGCACCTTCTCGCTGGTGCTGCTGGGCACCGGCCGGGTCGAGCAGGGGCTGGCGCTCGTCGAGGTCGCCCGCGAGATCGGGGCGACGCTGCCCCCGGGGCCCTCCGCGCGCATGGCCTACGTCGTGTGGCTGTTCGCCCGCCCGTGGGTCGAGCGGTTCGCCGACTGCGTCGAGCCGATGCGGGCCCACGCCGCCCGGGCGATGGAGGCCGGCGACATCGAGTACGTCATCCTGCTGCTGACCGGGATGCACGTCCTGCAGTTCTTCGGCGGCGAGGATCTGGAGCGCCTGGCGGACGACATCGCCGACAGCGGCCGGCGCCTGGAGCCGTTCAGCACCGGCAGCCGGCTGGTGGTGCAGCAGCAGATGCGGCGCTGCGTGGGCCTGCTCGACGGCAGCGAACCCCTCGATCTGCGGGAGCTGGCCCTGGGCGCGGTGCCCGGCGACCGGCCCAACATCATGGAGCGGCGGCTCGTCTTCGCGCTGCCGGTGCTGTGCGTCTTCGGCGAGTTCGACCTCGCCCTGCGCGCCGCGGCCCGGATCATGGGCCCCAGGCGCTACTTCGGGCTGGCGTTCGGGCCGCTCTTCGACTTCTACCGGGCGCTGGCCGGGCTGTGCGATGGCCCCACGCGATCCCGCAGGCGCCTCGCCCGCCGCGTCCGGGGCCGCCTGCGCGCGCTCTCCGCCCGCAACCCGGTCGAGTTCGAGCCCTACCGTCGCCTGCTCGACGCCGAGCTGATCCGCGCCGGGCGCCGGGCCGCGACCACAGCCCTCGCCGCCTACCACCGGGCCGCCGAGAGCGCCCGGCGCAGCGACAACCGGCTGCTGCTGGGCCTGATCGAAGAGCGCTGGGCCGGCCTGTACGGCGCGCTGGGGCTCACCGTGGAGCGCGCGCTGCACCTCGACGAGGCCCGGGCGGTCTACGGCGCGTGGGGCGCGGCGGCCAAGGTCGAGGCGCTCGGGCCGCCCACCCCCCGGGCGCTGCGGGCGCGGCCGGCGACCATCGAGGCCCTGCCGGCGCTCAGCTCGCTGACGAGCACGTCGTCGCTGGTCGACGTCGGCGACCGGCTCGACATGGACACCGTCTGGACGGTCGCCCGGGCGCTGTCGGGCGATCTGCACCTCGACGCGGTCATCCGGGTGGTGCTCGACGCGGCCCTGCACAACACCGGGGCCACCGCGGGGGTCCTGGCGCTCGTGGAGGGCGAGGCCCGCCTGCGCGCGGTCGCCCGGCGCGCGGTCGACGGCGAGCACACCCCGCTCGACGCCCCGCTCGACGCGATCCCCGGCGTGCCCCACGGGCTGCTGCGGGTCGTCGCCCGCACCGGTGAGTCGGTCGTGCTGCACCGGGCCGACGCGGGCCGATTCGACGACCCGGCCCTGGCCGAACGGCCCCATCTGTCGGTGCTGTGCGTGCCGCTCTCGACCCGCGACGGGGGGGTCGGCGTGCTCTACCTCGAGAACGACCGCACCGGGGGCGCGTTCACCGGCGAGCGGGTGCGGCTGCTCGAGCTCATCGGCATGCAGGCGGCCATCAGCCTGGCCAACGCCCGGCTGCACGAAGACACCGAGCGCCTGGCCCAGACCCTCGAGCAGCGGGTCGACGCCCGCACCGCCGAGCTGGCCGTCGCCCGCGACCTCGCCCTCGAGGCGACCCGGGCCAAGAGCGCCTTCCTCGCCGCGATGAGCCATGAGATCCGGACCCCGATGAACGGCCTGCTCGGCACCGCCCAGCTCCTCGCCGAGACCGCGCTCGACGCCCGGCAGAAGACCTACGTCGACATCATCGGCGGCTCGGCCGACAGCCTGCTGCGGGTGCTCAACGACATCCTCGACTTCTCCAAGATCGAGGCCGGCCGCTTCGAGATCAGCCCCCGCCCGTTCGACCTGTCCGAGACCATCGACGCCGCGGTGGGCACCGTCTCGGGGCTGGCGGTGCGCAAGGGGCTGACCCTGGCGGTGCACGTCGACGAGGCGCTGCCCGGCGCGGTGGTGGGCGACGGCACCCGGCTGCGGCAGGTGCTGCTCAACCTGCTGGGCAACGGCATCAAGTTCACCCCCGTGGGGGGCGTCGAGGTGCGGGTGGGCCCGGCCGACGGCGACCGGGTGCGGTTCGAGGTGCGGGACACCGGCATCGGCATCGGGCCCGACCAGCTCGACCGGCTGTTCGAACCGTTCGCCCAGGCCGACGGCTCCATCAGCCGCCGCTTCGGGGGCACCGGGCTCGGGCTCGCGATCTCCCGGCGGCTGGTCGAGCTGATGGGCGGCGACATCGGGGTGAGCAGCGAGCCCGATCGGGGCTCGGTCTTCTGGTTCGAACTGCCGCTGCCGCCCCACACCGGCCCCTCGGACAGCGTCGAGCGCGTCGCGCCGCCCGCCGAGCACGAGGCGCCGCTCGAGCGCCGCCCGACCCGGGTGCTCGTCGTCGAGGACAACCCGGTCAACCAGAAGATCACCCGCTGGATGCTGGAGCGGCAGGGCTACGGGTGCGACGTGGTCGACAACGGCCTCGCCGCGCTCGACGCCGAGGCCGAGGCGACCTACGACCTCATCCTGATGGACTGTCAGATGCCCGAGCTCGACGGCCTCGAAGCCACCCGCCGCCTGCGGGCCCGCGGCTGCCGGCTGCCGATCATCGCGCTGACCGCCGGCGCGCTGGATGACGAGCGGGCGGCGTGCCTCGACGCGGGCATGGACGACTTCGTCGCCAAGCCGATCAAGCTGCCGGTGCTCGCCCGGACCGTCGAGCGCCACCTGCACCGCGACGCCGAGGCCCCGCTCGCGCCCGCCGCGCCCGACCCCCGCCCTCCGCCGCCGACCTGATCCCCGGGTCACGGGGGCGGTGCACCGTCGGGCCCTCTCGTGCTCCAATGGCCGCGAGAGGGAGGAGACGCCATGCAGCGAACGGTCATCACCCACCGGGCGACGTGCGCCGCGGCCCTGGCCCTGGCCCTGGCGGCGCTCGCCGGGCCGGCCGCGGCCCAGCTCACCGTGCAGACCACCCAGAGCGCGTGGCGCCTCGCCGACGCCCCGGGGCCGATCGAGGTCGGGATCCGGGTGCAGAACGCCGGGCCCACGCCCGCCGAGAACGTGATCCTGCGCGTCGACGGGGCCGGCGCGATCCCCGCCGGGCGGGCGCCGACCGTGCGCGACGGGGCGGCGATCTGGCCGGTGGGCACCCTGGCCCCGGGCGACGTGTTCCGGGTGAGCCTGACGGTCGACGCCGTCGCCGAGGGCGAGCTGCTGCCCGCGCCCCGGGCGTGGGCGGTGCAGGCCGGGGCGCCGGTCGTGGCGGTGGGCCGCGCGGTGCAGCTCTACGGGCCGGCCTACCCCGTCGAGTACCTGGCCCCGACCCCCGACGCCGACCCCCAAGACCCGCCCATCGTGCAGCTCGCCGGCCGGCTGGGCTACGACCCCGATCGCATCTTCGCCTGGCTGCGGGACGACGCCGAGCGGCTGCCCTACGTCGGATCGCTCTACGGATCGCGGGGCGCGGCCTACCGCGAGGGCGGCAACAGCCACGACCGGGCCAACCTGCTCGTCGCGCTGCTGCGGGCCTCGGGCGTGCCCGCCGGCTACCGCTTCGCCGCCCTGGACGACGACGCGCTCGACCGGGTCGTCGGCGACCTGTGGCCCGAGGACGCCCGCCTCGACCGGGGCGGGGCCCCGCTGACCGTCGACCGGCTGCGGGCCCAGCCCGACGACGCGCTCGACCGGCTGACCCCCGACCAGCGCGAGGCCCTCGGTCCCGACCGGGCCCGGCAGGCCGCCGCGCTGACCGCGCTCGACGACGAGGCCCTGGGCGCGCTCTTCTTCGAAGACCGCTCGGCCGACCCCGAGACCCGGGCCGCGCTGCGCGATCACGCCTGGGTCGAGGCCTACGTCGACGGGGCCTGGATCGCCCTCGACCCCGCGCTGCGCGACGCCGCCCCGGGCGAGGCGCTGGCCGACGGCGGCGCCGATCCGCTGACCGTGGCCATGCCCGACGACCGCCGGCACCACGTCGCCATCCGCATCGTGCCCGAGCAGCACCAGCCGGTGTGGCAGCAGGGCCGCCTCGAGCGCATCGCCCCGGTCTTCGACAGCCTGCGCGGATCGGGCGACCTCGTCGGGCGCGCCATCCTCGGCGGGACCGAGGTCCAGGCCGATGCCACCTCGGGCTTCTTCTTCTACTCGACCTCGACGACCTACGAGACCACCGTCGAGCTGTCCGACCTCGAGCGCCCCGACCGCACCGAGGTGCTCGAGGCCGTCGAGTTCGGCGAGAACACCAGCAACTTCGCCGGCCCGATCACCAACACCCACATCACCGCGATCTACCTCGATGTCGAGCTGCTCGCTCCAGGGCAGGCGCCGGGCGAGGGCGAGGTCTTCACCCGCACCCTCGCCGACCGCCTGCCGAGCAGCGTGCGGGCCGGGGTGCCCTTCGAATCCGACGGCCTCGACTTCGCCGGCATCGCCATCGACTCCACCGACGCCACGACCCTGCTCGTCAGCCCGGTGCCGGTGCCGGCCCGGGTCACCCGCGCAGCCCAGACCGTGCTCGACGCCCAGCTCGACGGCTTCCAGGCGGTGGCCGACATGGCCGCCGAGCTGCCCGACGACGGCGACATCACCGAGGCCGACCACGCGGTGGTGCAGAGCTTCCACAGCCAGCTCGCCACCACCACCGCGCTGCTCTACGACAGCAACCTCGGCGAGCGCAGCGCCCTGGCCGCCGCCCACCTGCGCCAGCGCACGTTCAGCCGGGCCCCGCGCGTCGTCGCCAGCGGGGTGCAGACCCACCGGGACGGCGATCTCACGCTGCGCATCGACCTCGTGCGGGAAGAGATCCACAGCATCGGCGCCCCGGGGCAGCTCCGCGACGACCGGCGCCAGATGCGGATGAGCCACGGCATGCTCGGCACGACCCTCGAGAGCGCCGTGCTCGAGACGCTGGGCACCGCGCCGATCTCGGTGAATCGCATCGTCACCGAGGCCGCCGAGAGTGGGATCGAGTTCGTGATCCTGATCGGGCAGCCCGGCCTCGACCGCCTCGAAGGGCTGGCGCTGCCCGCCGAGCCGGCCATGCGCATCCGCGACGCGCTGCTCGCCGGCAAGTCGGTGCTGACCCCCGCCGAGCCGGTCGCGATCGAGGGCGAGGCCCGCCTGGGCTGGTACGAGCTGGACCCCGACGGCGCGCTCATCGGTCGCCTCGACGACGGCAGCGGCGGGGCGCTGCTGGAGTACGGCTTCAAGCTCTACAACGTGATGTGCACCTTCATCAGCGGCTGCCCCCACACCCGCTTCAGCCCCAACCGGATGAACACCGGCATGATCCGGTTCACCGCCCGCTTGTTCGGCATCATCGTGCCCGCGGTGCAGGCGGCGACGGCCTGCGGCGGCGGGGCGACCCACATCTGCGACAAGCTGACGACCGCCTTCCCCGGGGCGCTGCGGGCCGCGCTGAAGCTGTCGTTCCAGAAGGCGGCCAAGGAGATCGATCCGTTCGCCCCGATCAAGTTCCACCTCGGCCGGTGCAAGATCGGGCTGCCGACCATCGCCGCGGCCATCAAGGAGACCACCGGCAGCGGGGTGCCCGGCCCGTTCGCCACGATCATCGACGGCTGGTGCGGCGCGGTCGAGGCGTTCGAGGAGACCCACTCGATCATCTACGGCGCCGTGGGCGACCCGCTCGTGACCGCCCGCCCGGCCGGGGTCATGCCCGCCCGCCCCGGCGGCCCGCCCCGCCGCGCCGCGCTCACCCGGGCGCTGCCCGCCACCCGCGACCGGGTCACCGTGCAGGGGGCCGTCACCGCGGGCCACGCCCGGATCACCGGCCCGATGACCGTGGACTGGACGGCGGCCGATCAGACGCTGCCCGGCCGCCGCTTCGACAGCGCGCAGGCGGCGGTGACCGGCCCCGACGGCCCGCTGGCCGATGGCACCCCCATCGCGTGGGCCGGGCTCGACCTGCCGCTGATGGCATCCGGCGCGGCCCGCGTCGCGGGGCAGGGGACCCTCGACGCCTATGGCATGCCCGCGGCGGGGGTCGTGGCGCTGGCGACGGTGGGTGATCCCTTCGACCGCCTCGGCGCCGACGCCTTGACCCTGGCCGACGCCGCGCTCGCGCTCGACACCCGCCCCACCGTCGACCTCTCGCCGGTCGCCGCCGGGGTGCTCGCCGTCGAAGACACCCCCGCCGATCCGGCGCGCTATGCCATCCGCGCGGATGCCATCCGCCTGGGCGTCGCGTTCGCCGGACCCATCGACGCCCCCGCGGCCGACATCGCCATCACCGGCGGCGGGCTGACGCTGCATCAGGTGGACGGCACCCTCGACGTGGATGGCATCCCGGCCTCGGTGGATGGCATGCACTTCGCCGGGGCCGATGGCACCGTGCGGCTCGAAGCGGCCGGCGATCGCGATCGGGTCGTCGTCGATCTGATCGGGGCCCACCAGCTCGTGCTGACCGCCGACGATCCACCCCCCGGCCCCGGTCCGTTCACCGTCACGGTCGATGGCTCCACCTCCCAGGCGGGGGGCTATGCCTTCACCGCCCACGCGCCCGACGGCTGGGGCGTGGTCGCCGAGGGCGATCACTTCGTCGTCGAGCCGCCGTTGGGCGCCGCCGAGGGATCCCATACGCTGCGCATCACCGCCGAGGGCCCGGGCGGCGTCTCGGCCGCGACCGCCGTCACGCTGACCGTCGATCGGCCGGACGCCGCGATGGTGCGGGTGGCCGTGGTCGAGAGCGGGCGCCACAGCGTCGACATCGGCGGGCTGTACGTGCCGGCGCCCATCGTCGAGGTGCGCCACGACGGCCCGACCGACGGCCGCTACACGCTGAGCGTCGCGGTCGACCCGCCCATCCTCGAAGCCACCCTGGCCGGGGTCGAGGTCGCCATGCGCCCCGGCGAGACCCGGCGCGTCGGCCTGAGTCTGCGCCGCCTGGCCGACGTGCCCTGGCCCCCGCCGGACACCCCGATCACGGTCACCGTGCGGGCCACCGGCGACGCCGACGGCCGGGCCGACTGGCCGCTGCCCATCGGTGAGTCGCCGGCCAGCCTGATGAGCCTCACCCCCGATCGCCTCGTGCTGGCCCCCGGCGCGCAGGCCGACGCGGCGCTGACCGTGCGCTCCACCGGCAACGTGCCCACCCGCCCCGCGCTGACCGTCGACGCCCCGGCCGAGGTCGGGGTGCGCCTGCCCCCGCTGCCGGCCCCCATCGCGCCCGGCGAGCGCCTCGATCTGCCGGTCGTGATCCGGGCTGGCGTCGAGCCGGGGGCCCATGTGATCACCGTCTCCCGCCCGCCGACCGCCGCCGAAGCCGCCCGGGGCCTCGAGCCGCCGGTGGCCCAGATCGAGGTCGTGATCACCCCCGCCGGCACCGAGGGGCTGGTCGAGATGCTGATGGACGCCGCCGACGCCGAGGACGACGCGGCGGTGGAGGCCGCCGGCCGGCTGTATGCCACCGCGCTGGTCGAGTGCGACGTCGAGCTGGCCGCCCGGGCGGTCGACGCCATGCGCGAACTGGCCGATCTGGTCGCCGACCGCTACCGGGACGACGCGACCGCCGGCGCGCTGCGGGCCCGGGCCGACGCCATCGAGGCCGAGGGCTGCGCTGCGTTGGACGGGGGCCTGCTGCCGATCGACATCCCGCTCGGCGAGCTGACCCGGGGGCCCGATCTGGTCCCGGCGGTCGTCGCCCCGGCCGAGGTCCGCATCGACGGCGCGCTGCGCATCGACGGCGCGGTCTCGAACACCGGCGACGCCGACAGCCCGCCGACCACCGCCCGCATCAGCGCCCGCTTCGACGGCGGCCGGCGCACGCTCGCCGAGCCGGCGGTGCCCGCGCTGGGGCCGGGCGAGACCGTCGAGATCGGGCTGGACTGGGTCGCCGCGGGCGGCCTGGGCCCGGCGGTGATCACCCTCGAGGTGGACCCGGCCGACGCGGTGCCCGAGTTCGACGAGCACAACAACCGCGCCGACCGGCTGGTGCGGGTCCTGCCCGAAGAGGCCGGGCCGCCGGGCAACCGCCCGCCGGTGTTCGAAGGCGCGCCGCTGGGCAACGTGGTCATCGGCGTCGAGTACGACTACGCCCCCGAGGTGGCCGACCCCGACGGGGACGAGGTCTACCTCAGCCTGCCGCTGCGGGCCCCCGGGCTGGCCCTGGACGACGGCCGCATCACGGGCCTCGTGCGCCGCCCCGGCACCTATGACATGACCGTGCTCGCGATGGACCGCTACGGCGCGAGCGCGACCCTCGAGTACACCGTCGAGACGCTGCCCCCCGGGGGCTACGACGGCCCGCCGGCCATCGTCTCGGCCCCGCCCCGGCGGGCGCTGGTGGGCGTCGAGTGGCGCTACGCCCCCCAGGCGGTCGATCCCGAGGGCGAGCCGGTCACCGTGACGCTGGCCGATGGCCCCGATGGCATGCAGGCCGCCGATGGGATCGTCACCTGGACCCCCGAGGCCGCCGGGCGGGCCTGGGTCGTCGTCCGGGGGACCGACCCCGCGGGGCACGCCACGACCCAGCGCTTCTCGATCGTGGTCGCCGACGGCCCGCTGGGCCCCGATCTGGTCACCGCCGCCATCGCGCTCGCCCCCGACGCCGCCACCGTGCGCATCGCCAACCCGGGCGACGCCCCGACCGAGGCCACCCGGGCGGTGCTCTTCGAGGACCGCGATGGCCTGCCCGGCCTGGGACCCGACGATCTGCCGCTGGCCGCGCTCGACCTGCCGCCGCTGGCCGCGGGCGAACTCATCGAGCTGGCCGCCCCGCTGGTGGGTGATCGCTACCCGGGCAATGGCATCTACGCCGTGCTCGACCCGGACGACGCCGTCGCCGAGGTCGACGAGGCCAACAACCTGCGCTACAGCGGTGACGTCGACGACCCGCCGCTGGGTGTCTTGATCGGCGACCGCCCGCTGCCCGCCGATCTGACCCTGCTCGCGCCCGAGGGGGCCGACTGGAGAGCAATCGATCCCATCACCGGAGATGCCATCGCCGAAGGCACCCTGGGCGTCGGCGAGGCGGTCGACGTCGACCTGGGCGAGCTGGCCCACTTCGCCGTCGAGCACGAGGGCCCGCTGCAAGCCTACCTGGTCTACGAGATCTTCGACCCCGACTTCGGCGGAGACATGGTGCACCCGGCGGTGGACGGGCGGCCGGTGGGCGCCGACTTCGTGCTGTGGCTGCCGACGGTCACCCCCAACAACCGCCCGGTGGTCATGGCGTCCGAGGCGGCGGCGGTGACCCTGATGGACGCCGATGGCGTCGAGATCGAGCAGGTCGATCTGGGCGCCGGCCAGCCGTGGCTGCCCGAGCTGGCCCCGCGCACGGTGTATCGGCTCGCGGCCACGGCCCCGATCGTCGTGCAGTCCAGCTCGGTCACCGGCTTCTCGGCGATGCCCCCGCTCGATCCGGGCGCGGTGGGCGATGTGGGCACCCGCTTCCTGTTCTCGACCCGCGGCCGGGCGGGGGACGGCGGCGCGTTGGCGGTCATCGGATACGCCGACGCGACCTACGCCGTCGTCGACGCCGACGGCCGCCCGCTGCTCGACGGCGCGGTGGCCGCCGGCGAGGTCGCGTTCCACGCGGGCATCGGCCAGCACCGGGCGCTGGCCCTCGACGCGACCGGGCCGGTGGCGATCATCGCCGGCGACGTGGCCTCGCCCGGGGCGGGGGTCGTCGAGCTGATGGGCGAGGACATGACCCAGCTCCGCGGCCGGGACGGGCGCGACCTGTGGGTGCCCTCGCTGGCCCAGCAGGTGGGCGACACCGCGCTGCTCGCCGGACCGGCCGGCGCCGCGCTGCTGGTGGACGACGAGCCGGTGAGCCTGCCGCCTTTCGGCCGCCTGCCGCTGCCCGACGGCGCGCTGTACCGGGTGCTCTCGTCGAGCCCGGTCATCGCCCAGGTCATCGGCGGCGGCGACCGGCGCTTCGACCTCGGGCTGACCCTGCGCCGGCTCGACGACGCCACCCGCGAGGCCCGCCCGGCCCTGGCCGACGTGCGCTTCACCACCGACGCCTGCACCGCGGCCGTGCGGGTCGACGGGGTGCTGGTCAACGCCGGCAGCGCCCCCATCCCGGCCGGCGCCCGGCTGGAGCTGGTCGAGGTCGGCCCCGCCGGCGAGCGGGTCCTGGCTCGCGCCGCCGCGCCGACCCTGATCCCCGGCCGGCTGCACGCCTTCGCCCTCGCCGGCCAGGGCCTGCCCGGGCCCGAGCTGCGCCGGTGGCTGGTGCGGCTGGTCGACATGGGCGAGCGGGCCCCGATCGCGGCCTACGGCGGCGACGGGCGGTGCCTCGACGCGCCGCCGGCCTTCGTCTCGGCCCCGCCCGAGGCGATCCCGCTCGGCGGCGCGCTGCGCTACGTGCCCCGGGCGATCGACCCCGAGGGCGAGCCGGTGATCATCGAGCTGCTCGCCGGCCCCCCCGGCGCGGTGTTCGAGGGCGGCGCGCTGCGCTGGACCGCCGTCACCCGGGGCGCGCCCCGGTTCACGCTCGAGGCCCGCGACCCGGCGGGCAACCTCGCCCTCCAGACCTTCGCGGTGACCGTCGACGGCGCGCTGCACTGCGTCGACGCCGACGGCGACGGCCGCTGCGCCGACATCGACTGTCGGGACGACGACCCGGCGATCGGCCCTCAGCAGCGGGAGGTCCCGGGCAACGGGGTCGACGACGACTGCGACCCGGGCACCCCCGACGCCCCGCCGCCCGGCGCGCTGTCGCTCGACCTGCGCCCCGCCGCCGCCCGGGTGCCCGCCGGCCGCCCGACCCGGCTGCTGAGCCTCGTGCGCCACCAGGGCGCGGGCAGCGTCTACGCCGGCTTGCAGGTCCGGGTGACGGTGGGCTGCGCCGGCCCCGACCCGGTCTTCGAGGCGACCCTCGATCTGCCCCCGCTGGCCCCCGGCGGCCGGGTGACCGCGCCCGCCGACTGGACCCCGGCCGAGCCCTATGGCCGCTGCCGGGCCGTCGCGACGCTGATGGGCGGCGGGCCGCTGCGGGTCGCCGAGGCCGACGTCGAGGTGCGGGCCGCGGCCGACGGCACTCTCGCCGTCGAGCCGTCGGTGGTGGGGTCGGGCGAGGACGTGACGGTCACCTGGTCGGTCGCCAACCGGCTGGACGTCGTCAACCCGCTGCCCGTGCGGATCACCGTCGACGGGCAGCGGGCGCCGCTGGTGGACGAGGTCGTCGAGCTGGATCCGGACGGCGGCGCCGGCGGCATGCTGTGGCTCGACGGCGACACGCTGGCCCCGGCGGTCTACGAGGCCCGGCTGTCGTCGGGCTTCACCGTCTTCGCCCGGGCGATCTTCCAGGTGGTGGCCCCCGCGACCGTGCGCGCGCCGTGGTCCGGAGACGCCGCCGACGCCCCCGGCAGCCCGATCCGCATGCGCCCGCTGGGCCCGCTGGCCGGGGTCGTCCAGCGGGGGGGCACCGTGCGGGCGGCGTGGGACGACGGGGCGCTGACCGTGCGGATCGAGACGACGTGGCCCGAGACCCACCCCGAGGATGGCATCGAGGCCCGGCTGGTGGGTGACGATGTCTTCGCCGCCCGCTGGCATCGCACCGATGGCAGCGACACCGAGCGGGGCGAGGCGGCCGTCGACGTCTCCCCCGATCGGGTCGTGATGACCTGGACCGTGCCGGCCGAGGCCTTCGGGGGGTTGGTGGGCGATCAGGCGGTGCCGCTGCGGGTCGCGCTGCGCCACGGGCCGGTCGAGCAGCCGCGGGACGCCTTCGTCTGGGCCGCCCGCGCCGCCGAGGCCGATGACACCGACGCCTATGGCATCGTGACGCTCCTGCCGGCGCCCGAGCCCGAGCCGGACCCCGACGCCGGGCCGCCCGATATGGGCGGTGATCCGGGCTTCGACCGCGACGGTGGGGTGGACCCCGACCCCGACATGCAGGCGCCGGACATGGCGCGGCCCGATCCCGACATGGCCCCGCCCGCGCCGGACATGGCGCGGCCCGATCCCGACATGGCCCCGCCCGCGCCGGACATGGCCCCGCCCGATCCCGACATGGCCCCGCCGGAACCCGACGCGGCGCCCGACGCCGCGCCCGCGCCCGACGCCGCCCCCGAGCCGGAGCCCGACGCAGCGCCCGAGCCCGACGCGACGCCCGAGCCCGACCCCGACCCGGACGTCGGCCTGCCCGACGCCGCCCCCGACCCGGCCGGCGGATCGGCTGCCTCCGAAGGCTGTGACTGCGACGCGGGCGACGGCGCGCCCGATCCCATCGGGTGGCTGGCGGTGCTCGCGCTGCTCGGCTGGCGGCGTCGGCGGCTGGCGCTCGGGCTGCTGATCGGCTTGCTGGTCGGGGGCTGCGACGACAACGCCGGCTCGACCGGGACCCCGCCCGACATGCCGGCCGTCGACGGCGCGGTCGATGTGGGGCCCATGCCCGACCGCGATCCCATCGCGCCCGACGCCGCCCCGGACGCGGCGCCCGACGCCGCCCCCGACGCGCGCCTCCCCGACGCCGCGCCCGACATGCGGCCCGTCGACGCCGCCCCGGACGCGGCGCCCGACGCCGGCCCCGACGTGGCCCCGCCCGACCCCGACATGGCCCCGCCGGACATGCGCCCGCTCGACATGGCGCCGCCCGACCCCGACGTGGCGCCGCCCGACCCCGACCGCGGGCTGCCCCCGGACGAGATGGACGCCGCGCCCGACCCGGAGCCCGACGCCGATCCCGAGCCCGACGCCGCGGTCGACGCCGCCCCGCCCGAGCCGGACGCCGCGTGGCCCGCGCCCGAGGGCGCCGGCTTCGGCGAGCCGTGCGGATCGGACGATGACTGCGCCAGCGGCATCTGCCAGATCGGGGTCGACATGGCGCTGTGTTCCCGGGCGTGCGATCGCTACGCCTGCCCCGATCAGTGGCGCTGCGAAGAGTACCCCGGCGGCGTCGATGTCTGCGTGCCGGCCCGGGTCTGCGTCGACCCCGACGGCGACGGCTACGGCGTCGGGCGGAGCTGCCTCGGCCCCGACTGCGCCGAGGGCGACGAGACGGTCAACCCCGGCGCGGCCGAGCGGTGCAACGGGGCCGACGACGACTGCGACGGGGCCGTCGACGAGGGCCTGCTCAACGCCTGCGGCGGCTGCGGCCCGGTGCCCGGCGAGGCGTGCAATGGCTTCGACGACGACTGCGACGGGTCGGCCGACGAAGGCACCCTCAACCCGTGCGGCGTCTGCGGCCCGGTGCCCGTCGAGCGCTGCGATGGCTTCGACGACGACTGCGACGGGGCCATCGACGAGATCGCGGCCTGCGCGCTCGCCTGCGAGCCGGGCGCCGATCGGCCGTGCTTCGACGCCCACCCCGATCTGCGGGGCGTCGGCCTGTGCCGCGACGGGGTCCAGACCTGCTTCGGCGCCGACTACGGCCCGTGCCTCGACGCGGTGGGGCCGGCCGACGAGATCTGCAACGCGCTCGACGACGACTGCGACGGCGAGGTCGACGAGGGCACCACCAATCGCTGCGGGGTCTGCGGGCCGCTGCCGGTCGAGGTGTGCAACCTCGCCGACGACGACTGCGACGGCCGGCTCGACGAGGGCATCGCCAACCCCTGCGGCGGCTGTCAGCCGTGCGGTGAGGCGGTGTTCTTCCCCGCCGAGCAGGGCCTGGGCGACCCGGCGCTGGCGGTGGCCCCCGACGGCGCGATCACCGTGGGCGCCGGCGCGGTGTCCTACGACGCCATCTGGGTGCCCAACAGCAACGAAGACACCCTCAGCCGCTTCGACACCCGCACCGGGCGCGAGGAGGGCCGCTACTGGGTCGGCGAGAACCCGTCCCGCACCGCGGTCGACCTGGACGGCAACGCCTGGGTCGCCAACCGGGGCGATGGCATGGTGACCCACATCTACCATGACATCGCCGACTGCGTGGACCGCGACGGCGACGGGGTCATCCGCACCTCGCGCGATCTCAACGACGACGGCCGCATCACCGGGGCCGAGATGGTCGGCACGCTCGACGATCCGATGGCCGACGAGTGCGTGCACTGCCGGGTGCACCTCGGCCGCGACACCGAGTGGCTGCGGGGGGTGGGGGTCGACGCGGACAACTTCGCCTGGTTCGGCGGCTGGGACTCGCGCCGGGTGTGGAAGGTCGACCCTCGCACCTGCGAGGTGCTCGTCGAGCTGCCCACCCGGGACTCGGTCTACGGGCTGGTCATCGACGCCGACGGCAACCTCTACACCTCGTCGTACACCGGCGACTGCATCACCCACGTCGACACCCGGGCCGGCGAGGTGGTGCGCGAGATCTGCGACTACACCGGCACCCGCTATGGTATCGCGGTGGATGGATTCGGTCACATCTGGTATGGCACCACCGGGGACGGCATCGTGCGCTTCGACCCCGCCGCCGACACCTGGACCCACCTCTCGTCCGACGGCGCGGTGAACTACACCGCGGGGCTGGTGGCCGACGGCCGGGGCGGCATCTACGTGACCGGCTACAACAACGGCCGCATCGCCCGCTTCGACATCGAGGAGGAGACCTGGACCGCGGTCGACGTCAGCCAGGTGCCGCTGGGCCTGCCCCGCCAGAATACGCCCCGGGGGGTGACCATCGACACCGAGGGCAACGTGTGGGCGATCTGCCGCGAGTCGAGCGGCCTCATCAAGTTCGACCCCGAGTTCAACGTGCTCGACAGCGTGGCCATCGTGGGGGCCATCGATCCCACCCGCAGCACCAACCCCTACAGCTACAGCGACAACACCGGGTTCCAGCTCTTCAACTTCACCGCCCGGGAAGGCATCTGGCATCATCGCTTCGACGCGGGCGCCGACGTGCGCTTCGTGCGGCTGACCTACGCCGCACACACCCCCGAAGGCACCGCGGTCGAGGTGCGCTACCGGGCCGGCGCGACGCCCGACGCGGTGGCCGCCGCCGAGTGGAGCCCCTACACCGCGCTGCGCGACGTCGACCTGACGGCCCACACCCCGCCGGCCGCCCGGCACCTCGAGATGGCGTTCCGCCTGCGCAGCGACGACCCCGAGCGCCGGCCGGTGCTGCGCGACGTGCAGGTCTACTTCGTCGGCGCCGACTGCCGCGAGCCGGGGGCGTCGTGCCCCGACGGCCAGATCTGCGACCCGCGCACCGGCGGCTGCCGGGTGGTGCCGGTGGACTGCCTGGATGACATCGACTGCCGGGCGGACGCCTTCTGCGACGACAACGGCATCTGCCGGGCCGGCTGCCGGGTGGGGGTCGATGACTGCCCGGTGGGCAGCCGCTGTGATCCCGAGCAGCGCATCTGCCTGCGCCGGCAGTCGGACTGCGCGGTCGACGGCGACTGCCCCGCCGGGCGCTACTGCGCGGCGGGCTTCTGCGTCGAGGGCTGCCGGGTCGACCCCGAGTCGTGCCCCCCGCGCTTCGCCTGCGATCCGGTCGGCCGCGGCTGCCGGCCCGAGGCTCCGGAGTGCGTCGTCGACGATGACTGCCCGCCCGACGCGTGGTGCGATCCGGCGGGCGTCTGCCTGCCCGGCTGCCGGGTGGGGGATGACGTCTGCGACACGGTGGCCGAGACCCCCGGCGGGGCGGTGCGCGCCTGGGTGGTGACCCCGCCGCTGCCCGGCGAGGGAGACATCGACACCAACCTGCTGCCCGACGTGGGCCCCGACGAGGCCCGCTTCGTGCTGGCCCGGGACCTGCCGGTGGGCCCCGACGGCGCGCCGATGACGCTGGTCCAGAGCCCCGGTGACCGGGTCCCGCTGGGCACCCGGGGTCAGACGGCGTATGCCATGACCTGGATCGAGGTCGACTTCCCCGTCGACCTGGCGGTGGGCGTGGGCAGCGACGGCCCGCTCAAGCTCTGGGCCGGGCCGGCGGACGGGCCGATGCAGGTCATCTACCGGGTCGACGCACCCCGGGCGTGGGCCGCCGACACCGACCGGGCGCTGTTGCACCTCGAGCCGGGCCTGAACCGGATCATGGCCAAGATCCGCCCGACCCAGTTCGGGGCGACCGGCTTCTCGTTCCAGCTCTTGTTCTTCGGCGAGCCCTTCGAAGAGGCACAGGTCCGCATCCGGGCCGATCGGTGTGATCCCGAGTGGCATGTCTGCGCGCCCCGCCCCCCGACCTGTGACCTGTTCACCCCCCGGGCCGAGGCGTGCAATGGCATCGACGACGACTGCGACGGCACCGTCGACGAGGCCAGCGTCGACGCCGGCACCACCTGTGATGTGGGCACCGAGGCGATGGGCATGGCGGTCTGCCGCGACGGGCGGGTGATGTGCCGGGCCCAGCCGGCGGCCCCCGGCAGCGACGACCCGCCGACGGTGCTCGCCGGCACCCTGACCGATGTCATCCTGCCGGCCGGCGAGTATGGCATGACGGGGGATGTCATCGGCACCGAGTGGCTGCTGGTCGACCCCGGGGCCCACGTCGCCAGCCTCGACGGCGAGAGCCACACCCTCGACATGCGATCGGGTCGCTTCGAAGCCCGCGACGCGGTGTTCGACGGGGTGGTGCCGCTGCTGCGGGTCGACAGCCGGCTGGACGGCACCTGGGTCTTCGGCGCCGATCATCAGGCGGTGCGCATGCAGGTCACCGGGGACGGCGTCCTGACGATGCGTCGGGGCGGGCTGGTCGACATCAACCTGCTGGTGCAGGGCGCCGCCGACCTCGACGGGGTCGAGCTGCGGGCCAGCGACGCCCGCCAGCGGGTGCTGCTGGAGAACGTGGGGACCACCGCCATCCGGGGCGCGGCCATCTCGGGCTTCAACCGGGTGCCCCGGGTGACCGACGGGGTGCACCAGCTCGGCGGCACCCTGACCTTGGAAGATACTCGCCTCGACCGCCTGGGGGTGGCGTTCCGCGCGCGGGGGGGCGAGGCGACAGTGACCGGCAATACCATCCGCGACGCCGACGTGGCGGTGCAGGTCGAGCGGGCGGCGGCGCCGACGGTCGCCGGCAACACCATCGATCTGCGCGACCGGGCCCACGCCGGGGTGGGGGTGTATTACAACGACGTCATCGCGGGGGGCGGCGGGTCCATCGTCGACAATACGCTGCACATCGCCGACGAGGATCTGTTCGTCTGGCTCGACCCCGACCTCTTCGCCGACGACAGCCCGGCCCGCCTCGAAGGCAACGCCCTGCTGGGGGCCGAGGTGGCCGGCCGCTTCCGCCTGAGCGGCATCGCCTCGGGCATGGTGGGCACCATCCGCCCGATCGGCGGGGCGGTGGACTACGCGGTCTTCGGCGACATCCGCCTGCTCGGGGGGCAGATCGCGCTCAGCGACGGGCTGCGCATCGTCAGCGGCCGGGTCAACGCCAACTGGGGCCTCGAGGTCAACAACGGCGCGACGCTGACCGCGCAGGGCCCGGTCTTCGACGACGCGTGGCTCAACGTGATGGGGGGCGCGAGCGCCACCGTCTCGGGCGGGGTGTGGCTGCGCAGCGGCGACACCACGCTGCACAGCGTGCTGGTCGAAGGCACCCTCGATCTGACCGACTCGGCCGTGACCCGGGGCGACTTCCTCGAAGGCAACGCCCGCAAGGGCAGCGGCGTCTGGGTCCGGCGGCAGGGCGTCGCCCGGCTGGGCGGCATCGACCTGACCGGCTTCGACCGCTGCCTGCTCGCCACCGACGACGCGCACCTCGAGGTGCGCGACTCGACCTTCGACAACTGCCGCAACGGGCTGTGGGTCCAGCACCGGGCGGTGGCCGATCCGGTGACCGGCTGCACCTTCGTCGAGCGGGATCCGGCGCTGTCCTCGCAAGCGATCGACCTGCGCGCCGACCCGCCGGGCCGGGCCGCGCTGGATGACATCACCTTCGACGTCGACCCCGAGGATCCGCTGATCCTGATGGATCCCGACGGCTTCCAGGTCGACAGCCCGACGACCATCGGCGAGGTACGCCACGTCGAGCCCCGGGATGGCCCGACGGTGTATGTCACCGGCAGCAGCACCGGCGGCGAGCTGGAGCTGCCATCGGCCCATCTGTGGGGTCAGGTCCGCTTCCTCGGCGGCGGGGTGGTGCGCATCGCGCCGGACGCGGTCATCGAGGGGCGCAACCAGCGGATGACGGTCGAGGACGGCAGCCAGTTGGCGATCCCGCCGGGGGTGGTCGCCCGCGATCTGTCCCTCGTCTGGGGCGGCGGTACGACGGGCACGGTGGACGGCGCCCGCTTCGAGTCGTCCGATCGCACCGCGCGCTCGATGATCGAGAGCTACGGCGCGGTGGTGGTGCAGGACTCGACCTTCGTCGCGTTCGAGGCCCGCCAGAACGGCATCCTCAGCCGCGACGGCGGCGACCTGACCGTGCGGCGGTGTCTCTTCGAAGGCATGGCCCGGGGGGTCGAGGTGTATCGCACCGGCCGCATGCGGCTCGAAGACTCGACCTTCGATGGCTGCGCCCTGGCGATGTTCGGCAACCGGGACGTGACCCTCTCGTCGGTGCGCTCGACCGTGCGCGACGACGACCCCGAGCGCGACGTCGTCGGCTTCGAGCACAACGGCTCGGTCATCGAGGGGGTCGACGTGGAGCTGATCGACACCGTCTTCGACATCGACGAGGGCGATCGGCCGTTCCAGTTCCACGTCTACTCGCTGACCGCCGCCAACCGCTTCGAAGTCACCGGCAACGTATGGACCGATGACATCCGGGGTCAGGGTTACCGCCTGCACGGGGACGCCCGCTTCGCTGAGTCCATCCTGGGCTATGTGGGCGACGATCAGGACGCGTGGCACCTGAGCAACAACCTCGTCGCCCGGACCAATGGCATCCTGACCGTGCCCGATGGCATCACGCTGCGCGGTTGGGGGGCCTTCCGCCTGATCGACGTCTACCAGGACGCCCAGGTGAGCGTGGGCGCCGCGCTGTTCGAGGAGGTCCGCCTCGCGGTGCGCGAGCGGGCCACCGGGCAGGTCGTCGGGGCGACCTTCACCGCGACGCCGCGCCGGCTGGACATGATCTACACCAACAGCGTCGCGCCGCTGCTGGTCGAGGGCTGCGTCTTCGAGCCGGGCGGGCCCGACGCGGTCGAGCTGCGCGGGGTGCGCATCGCGGGCGGCGCGGACGTCACGCCGACGGTGCGGGGCAATACCTTCACCGCGCTGCAATACGGGCTGCTGATCGACGCGCTGCCCCAGCCGGTGGTGGAGGGCAACGTGTTCGAGGGTTGCGAGGTGGACGTCGAGCGGCTGTGAGGCGCCGGGTGGCTTGCGCCCGCTCGATCGAGTTGCGATAACCCCCGCGGAGGTCGCGCAGTGCTCAACACCCTCAAGCTCACGGGCGTCGGCCCCGCGTCCACCCTGTCGGTCGAGTTCGCGCCGCGGCTGAATGTGTTCACCGGAGACAACGGGCTCGGCAAGAGCTTCGTGCTCGATGTCGCGTGGTGGGCGCTGACCGGCTCGTGGGCCGGTCAGGTCGCCGCGCCGTCTCGACCGAGGCGAGGGGCCCCGGCGATCGAGTGGGTCGGGCAGAGCGCGCGGGGCCCCACGGCGCCCAACCACAGCGCGTACTCGGCCGAGCGCCGGGACTGGGAGCGGCCGCTGGCCCGACCCGCGATGCCGGGGCTGACGCTCTATGCTCGGGTCGATGGCAGCTTCGCGGTGTGGGATCCGGCCCGCAACTTCTGGAAACAGGGGGCGCCCCGCGGGATCGACGAGGCCGAGCGGTCCGAGGCGTTCTACTTCGACAAGACGCAGGTGTGGTACGGATTGCGGCTCGAAGGCCGGACGGAGCCGGTCACCGAGGGGTTGTTCCGGGACTGGTCGCAGTGGCAGCTCAAGTCGAAGGCGGGCGAGGGCGGGGACGTCGATCCGTTTCGCTTGTTGACGGCGGCGCTCGAGGCGCTGTCGCCCGACCCCGACGAGCGTTTGCGGCCGGGGCCGCTCGTCCGGCCACCGGGCGCGAGCCGGGACGAGCCCTCGCTGGCCTTCGGCTATGGGACCGTGCCCGTCCGGCATGCCTCCGCAGGGGTCCAACGCATCCTGGCGCTGGCCTATCTCATCGTGTGGGCGTGGTATGAGCATCGCATCGCCGCCGACGCGATCGCGGCCGAGCCGACCCGCCGGATCACCCTCCTCGTCGACGAGGTCGAGACACACCTGCACCCTCAGTGGCAGCGGCGCCTGCTGCCGGCGCTGATGGGTGTATTGCATGGGCTCGGGTCCGATGTGAGCGTGCAAGCGCTGCTCACGACCCACTCCCCCCTGGTGCTCGCGTCGCTCGAGCCCGAGTTCGACGAGCAGCAGGACCGCCTGTTCCTCTTCGAGCAGGTCGGTGAGCAGGTGACGCTGCGCCCGCTGCGGTGGACCCCGTACGGCGACGCGGTCGGATGGTTGCTGTCTCCCGTCTTCGCGCTGGAGCAGGCCCGCTCGGTGCCGGCCGAGCAGGCCATCGAGGCCGCCGAGGCGTTCATGCGCGGTGACCTGAACGCGCTGCCGGATGGCTTGAGCACCGCCGAGGCGATCGACGCCGAGCTTCGGCGGGTCCTGCCCGGCGACGATGCCTTCTGGCCCCGTTGGATCCTCTCGAGCCGGCCGTACGGGACGTGAAGCGCTTCGAGCAGAAGGCGGCGCCGCCTCACTTCGAGGAGGCGGTCGGCGAGCCGGGGCGGGCATGGCTCGCCGAGCATCCGACCGGTCGACCGCCGGGGTATTGGCAGCGGGTCTATCACGACGTCTCGCGAGCGTTCGATGGCTTGTGTGCCTATAGCGTCATCTATCTCAGTCACGCCGGCACGGTCGATCACTGGGTCTCCATCGACGAAGATCGCAGCCTGGCCTATGCGTGGTCCAACTATCGGCACAGCGCCGGTTGGGTGAACAGTTCGAAGCAGGCGCTCCCGGCGAGCGCCCTGCTCGACCCATTCGAAGTCGAGGATGAGTGGTTCGAGGTCATCCTGCCCTCGCTCCAGCTCGTCGTGACCGACGCGTGCCCGGCCGGTGTGCGCCCCCGCGCTGAGTACACGATCCGACGGCTTCGGCTTCGGGATGGGGAGCGGGCGATCGCCGGGCGGCAGGCCTACATGGAGCTGTATCGGGCGGGCGGCGTGACCCTCGAGCAGCTCGATGTCTTCTGCCCGCTGCTGGCCCGGGCGCTGCGGCGAGCCTCGTCGGCGTGAGCCGCATCGGGCCGCACGAGCACCTTCGGGCGTATGCCATCCGGTGACTACTGATTTCGGCAGTTGACAGCGCCCCACCGCTCGACTGAAGTGGCGCCCTCTTTGCCGGGAGAGGCTCGATGGACACGCGCCGAACGCTCCGATCCCTCAGCGGCGTAGGGGTGTGCCGGTGAGGAAGACGCTCCGGGTGCTGGCGTGGGTCCTGGGGCCGGTCGCGCTGCTCCTCGGGCTCTATCTCGCGGGGTTCTACGCCGGTCTGTATGGCGACGTGCCCACCGCTGGCGAGCTGCGGCTGACGACGCCGCCGCCCCCGCCGCTGATCGTGCGCCGCGTCGAGTCCCGGCGGGCCGCGGGGCGGTCGGTCGGCGCCCCGTCGACGACGCAGATCCTCTTCGGCGATCTGCATGTGCACACGACCTTCTCCACCGACGCCTTCTTGTGGAGCCTGCCGATGTTCGGCGGAGTCGGCACCCACCCGGTCGCCGACGCGTGTGACTACGCCCGCTACTGCTCGGGGCTGGACTTCTGGGCGATCACCGATCACGCCGAGGCGTCGACCCCCCGCCGCTGGCGGGAGACGAAGGCCGCGCTGCGGCGGTGTCAGGCGGTGTCCGGCGCGGGGCCCGATCGCGACCTGTACGCCTTCGTCGGCTTCGAGTGGACCCAGGTGGGGCCCACGCCGAGCGAGCACTACGGCCACAAGAACGTGATCTTCCGCGATCTGGACGACGCGCGCGTCGCCCGGCGCCCCATCGCGGCCCGGGGCGCGGCGTTCACCGTGCTGCGCGAGCGCGCGCAGAAGATGCCCCCCGCGATCCCGCTGCTGGCGGGGGCCGACAGCGGGCGCTACTTCGACTTCAACGCCTTCATCGACGAGGTCCGGGCCCAGCCGCTGTGTGATCCCGAGGCGTCGTCGGACACCTTGCCCGCCGACTGCATCGAGGTGGCCGCGACGCCCGCCGATCTGGTGCGCCGGCTCGACGCGCAGGGGCTCGATCCGCTGATCATCCCCCACGGCACGACCTGGGGGTTCTACACGCCGCCGGGCACGACGCTGGACAAGTCGCTCGCCCCGGCGATGCGCCCCGAGCGGCTCGGGCTGTTCGAGATCTACTCGGGGCACGGCAACGCCGAGGAGCACCGGGCCTATCGGGCGGTCGAGCTGGCCGAGCCGGTCGACGGCGAGGCCCGCGGGGTGTGCCCGGCGCCGGTGCCCGGCCACCTGACCGCGTGCTGGCGGGCGGGCGAGATCATCGAAGAGCGCTGCGTCGCCGCCGGGGAAGACCCGGCGACCTGCGCCGGGCGGGCGGCGGAGGCCCGGGCGCACAGCGCGAACATGGGGGTCGCCGGGCACCTCGCCGTCCGCGGCGAGTCCGCGGCCGATTGGCTCGACGCCGGGCAGTGCCGCGACTGCTTCCAGCCGGCCTTCAACCACCGCCCGGGCGGCTCGGCGCAGTACGGGCTCGCGCTGTCGGACTTCGAAGGCCCGGGGCCGCCGACCCGGTTCGTGTGGGGCTTCGTCGGCTCGTCGGACAACCACCGGGCCCGCCCGGGCACCGGGTTCAAAGAGGCGCTGCGCTTCGGCGACACCGACGCGGCGGGCGCGGTCGACGAGGGGTGGCGGGCGCGCATCATCGGCCCGGGCGAGGCCCCCGAGGCGCGCTCGGTGTCGATCTCGCGGGAGGCGCTGCGGGCCTCGGCGAGCTTGCAGATGACCGAGCTGGAGCGGCAGAGTTCGTTCTGGCTGACCGGCGGGCTGGCCGCGGTGCACGCCACCGAGCGCAGCCGGGCCGGCATCTGGGACGCTCTGAAGCGGCGCGAGACCTACGCCACGTCGGGGCCGCGCATCCTGCTGTGGTTCGATCTGGTCGAGGCCGGCACCGGCGCGCGCCACCCGATGGGCAGCGTGGTGGCGTCGGCGGCGCCCCGGTTCGAGGTGCGGGCGGTCGGGGCGTTCGAGCAGCAGCCGGGCTGCCCCGAGCGGACGTGGGGTGATCCGGCGCTGGCCCGCGAGATCTGCGGCGGCGTCTGCGACAACCCCTCCGACCGCCGCCACCGCATCGAGCGGATCGAGGTCGTGCGCATCCGGCCGCAGGTGCGGCCCGGCGAGCCGGTGGCCGGTCTGATCGACGACCCGTTTCTGGTGCATTCGTGCCCGCCGTCCCCCACGGGCTGCCGCTTCGCGTTCGAGGATCCGTCGTTCGCGGCCGGTGGGCGGGACGCGACGTACTACGTGCGCGCCGTCCAGGAGGCGACGCCCACCATCAACGCCGACAACCTGCGCTGCCGCGTCGACGCCGACGGGGACTGCGTCGAGGTCGACCCGTGCTACGGCGACTACCGCGTCGACCGCGAGGACGCCTGCCGCGCCCCGTCGCAGCACCGGGCGTGGTCGTCGCCGATCTACGTGGCCCACGGGCCCTCGCCGGGCAGCGCCCCATGAGCGGGGACGGTCCGCCGAGCGGGCGCCGGGGCCCGTGGCGGCTGGCGGGGATCGGCGCGGCGCTGGGGCTGGCCCTCGCGGTCTGGAGCAGCCTGGGGCGCCCGGGGCCGGCGCTCGGCGGGCCCCCGCCCGCGGCCACCGTCGACGGGCGCGTGATCCCGCTCGCCGAGTATCTGCGCGCCGTCGAGGCCATCGCCGCCGATCGGGGTCGCCCGCCGACCGCCGCCGAGCGGGCGCGGGCCCTCGCCATGTTGATCCGGGAGGAGCTGCTCGTGCAGCAGGCGCTCGAGCTGGACCTCGTGCGCGCCGATCGCACGGTGCGCAAGGCGGTGGTCGCGGGCATGCTGCAAGCCATCGCCGGTGAGGTCGCCGGGGCGGCGCCGACCGAGGGCGAGCTGCGGGCCTTTCACGCGGCGCACCCCGAGGTGGGCGCGGCGGGGGTGCGGCTGCATGTGCGGGTGGCCCGCGCCGACGACGCGCCGGCCGCGGATGGCTTCGCGGCCGCGCTGGTGGCCGGGGCCGACTTCGACGGCGCGATGGGGGCGCTGGCGGGCGTGCGTCCGGTCGAGGCGCCCGACGCGCCCGCGCCGATCCGCACGCTGCGGGGCTATCTGGGGCCGACGCTGGTCGACGCGGCGACCCGGGCCGAGCCGGGCACGATCGTCGGCCCCATCCCGGTCGAGGGCGCGCTGTATGTCATATGGGTGAAGGCGCGATCGGGCGGCCTCGCCGCTGACTTCGACGCGGCGCGACCTCGGATCGAGGCCGAGTGGCGCCGCCGCCGCGAGGCCCGGCGCGCCGAGGATCACCTCGCGCGGCTCGAGCGCCGAGCGCGGATCGAGCGCCGGGTGGATCCGGCCGCGCCGGTCGGGCGGGCGCGGGCGCCTCGGCCATGAGCGCCCGGCTGCCCGGCGCGCCGGGCTCTGCCCTCGCGCTGTGGGCGCTGCTCGCGATCGGCTGGGCCGCGTCGGCGGCGGCCCACACCCGCAGCGAGTCGTTCTCCACCTGGCGTCTGGATGGCCGGCGGGTCGTGGTGGTCTTCACGGTCAGCGCGCACCGGGCCACGCTGCTCTCGGCCCTCGCCGCGCCGGGCGAGGCCGCCGCGCCGCTCGCCGATCGGCTCGCCGGCCACCTGGAGGCGACCCTCACCGTGCACCAGGGCCCGTCGCCCTGCGCGGGGGCGCCGCCGCGTCCGCTGCCCGCGGCCCCCGGCTATCTGCGGCAGCGGCTCGAGTTCACCTGCCCCGCCGACGTGCGCCTGCGGCCGACGCAGATCACGGTCGGGGCCTTCTTCGACCGCGCGGCGGGGCATGTGCACCTGGCCCGGGTCGAGGATCCGTCCGGCGCCGGCTTCGAGCGGGCGCTGGACGGCGAGCGCCCGGCGTTCGTGATCCCGCCGCGCGGCGCGGGGTCGGGGGTCGGCGATGTGCTGATCCTGGGCTTCACCCATGTGCTCGGCGGCCCCGACCACCTCGCCTTCCTCGCGGCGCTGCTGCTGGCCTGCGCCGGCGTGCGCGCGCTCGTCGGGGTCGTCACCGCGTTCACGATCGGCCACAGCCTGTCGCTGGCCCTGGTCGTGCTGGGGCGGATCGAGCCCCACGGGCCGTCCGTCGAGGCGCTCATCGGCGCGTCGATCGCGCTGGCGGCGTGCGAAGCCCTGTCGGCGCGCTGGCCGATACCCCGCCGGCTGCCGTTGGCCCTGGCGGGCGCCCTGGTCGCGGCGATGGCCGCCGCGCATGGCCTCGGCGTGAGCGCGCTGCCGGCGCCGGTCTGGCTGGGGCTGGCCGCGTTCGTCGGGTTCTCCGGGTTCGCGCCCGCCCCGGGCCGCGCGCCGCGCAGCGGGTGGGCCCTGGCGATGGCCTTCGGTCTGGTGCACGGCGCGGGCTTCGCCGACGCGCTGCGGGCGCTCGCGCTCGACGGCCCGGCGCTGCTGGGCGGTCTCCTGGCGTTCAACGTCGGCGTCGAGCTGGGGCAGCTCGTGGTCGTGCTGCCGCTGTGGCTGATCGGGGTCACCGTCGCCCGCCGCGCCGGCCCGGCGGGGGGCCGGCTCGTCGCGCCGTCGGCCGCGGGGCTGGTCGGCCTGGGGGTCTTCTGGTTCGTCGAGCGCGCGCTCGGCGGCTGATGGGCTCAGCCGGGCCCGCCGAAGGGGCGGTCCTCGCCGCGGGTGGGCAGGACGGGCAAGCCGCCGCGCAGCTCGGCGTCGAGGTGGCGGGCGGCCTCGCGGCCGTGGCTGATGGCCCAGACGATGAGGCTGGCGCCGCGCACGGCGTCGCCCACGGCGTAGATGCCGGGGCCGGCGGCGAAGCGGGCGTCGACGGCGAGGGTGCCCCGGGGGGTCAGCTCGACGCCCAGCGCGCGGGTGAGACCCTCGGCGTCGGGGCCGGTGAAGCCGACGGCGACGAAGGCCAGATCGCAGGGGATGACGACCGGGTCGCCGGGCAGGGGCACGACGCGCCCGTCGACCCGGGTGACCCGGTCGGCGACGAGGCGCTCGAGCCGGCCGTCGCCTTCGAAGGCCCGGGCGAGCAGGCCCCACTGGCGGTCACCGCCCTCTTCGTGGCTCGACTGGGTCTCGAAGACCAGCGGCCACTGGGGCCAGGGGTTGTCGAGGGGGCGGGCCTCGGGGGGCAGCGGCTTGCGGCCGATCTGGGTGACATGGGCCGCGCCCTGGCGGTGGGCGGTGCCCAGGCAGTCGACGCCGGTGTCGCCGTCGCCGAGGATGATCACCCGCTTGCCGGCGGCGTCGATCGGCGGCCGGGTGCGGCCGCTGGGATCGGCGGCGAGCGCCCGGTTCTGGCCGATGAGGTAGTCCATCGCCCGGTGCACCCCGGGCAGGTCGGCCCCCGGGATGTCGAGGGTGCGCGGCTTCGGCGCGCCGATGGCGATGACGATGCCATCATGGGTCGAGCGCAGGGTCTGCCACGGGATGCCGTCTCCGATGCGGACCCCGGTGCGGAAGCGGACGCCTTCGGCCTGCATGAGGTCGAGGCGGCGGTCGACGATCGCCTTGTCGATCTTGAAGTCGGGGATGCCATACCGCAGCAGGCCGCCGAGGCGGTCGTCGGCCTCGTAGACCGTCACGAGGTGCCCCGCTCGGTTGAGCTGGTGGGCCGCTGCGAGGCCGGCGGGACCGCTGCCGACGACGGCGACCCGCTTGCCGGTCCGTCGGCCGGGGGGGCGGGGGCGGACCCAGCCCTCGGCGAAGGCCCGCTCGATGATGGTCTCCTCGATGTGCTCGATGGTGACCGGCTCGTCGTTGATCGCGAGCACGCAGCTCTTCTCGCACGGGGCGGGGCACAGCCGGCCGGTGAACTCGGGGAAGTCGTTGGTCGCGTCGAGCGCCTGCCACGCCGCCCGCCAGCGGCCGCGGTAGACGTGGTCGTTGAACTCGGGGATCGGGTTGCCGAGCGGGCAGCCCTGGTGACAGAAGGGGATGCCGCAGTCCATGCACCGGGCGGCCTGCTCCCGGTCGTGGCCCGGGGGCAGGGGGTCGACGAACTCGCCCCAGTCGCCGACGCGGCGCGCGGGGGGCCGGGCCGGGGCCGGGCGCCGGGGGTGGTCGAGGAAGCCGGTGGTCTTGTCGGGGGTCACCGCAGGCTCCGGGGGCGGGTGTTCGAGGGGAAGGCCGGCAGCGGGCCGGGCGGGGTCGGCGGGCGGTGGGCGGCGGGCGCGGCGGCCGGCGGCGCGTCGGCGCGGTCCCGGGCGGCGAGCTGGCGGCGGTACTCGACGGGCATGATCTTGACGAACCGGGGCAGCATGAGCCGCCAGTTGCCGAGCAGCCGCCGGCCGAGCGGGCTGCCGGTCAGCCGGACGTGGTCTTCGAGCAGCGTGCGCAGCAGCCACTCGTCGCCCTCGTCGACGATGGCCTCGAGGTCGACCATCTCGGTGTTGCACCGCCCCCGGACCCGCCCCTCGCGGTCGTAGACGAAGGCGACGCCGCCGCTCATGCCGGCGGCGAAGTTGCGCCCGATGGGGCCGATGACCGCCACCACGCCCCCGGTCATGTACTCGCAGCCGTGGTCGCCGACGCCCTCGACGACCGCCTTGGCCCCGCTGTTGCGCACCGCGAAGCGCTCGCCGGCGACCCCGCTGACGTACAGCTCGCCGCCGGTGGCCCCGTAGAGCACGGTGTTGCCGACGATGATGTTCTCCTCGGGCCGAAACCGGCTGCCGGGGGAGGGGCGCACGGTGATCCGGCCCCCGGAGAGGCCCTTGCCCAGATAGTCGTTGGCGTCCCCCGCGAGGTGGAAGGTCACCCCGGCGGTGAGGAAGGCGCCGAAGCTCTGGCCGGCCGAGCCCGAGAACCGCACGGTGACGGCGCCGTCGGGCAGCTTGGGGCCCCGGCGGGCGAGCGCCCCGGCGAGGTGGGCCCCCACGGCGCGGTCGGTGTTGTGGATCGGACGCTCGATCTCGACGGTCTCGCCCCGGTCGAGCGCGCTGAGGATCGGCTCGAGCATCTCACCGTCGGGGTGCCCCCCCGGCCGGGGGCGGCGGGGGCCGCTGCGCAGCGCGGGCGTGTCGTCGGCGAGGCGGTCGGCGGGCTCGAGCAGCGGCGCGAGGTCGAGCCGGGCGGCCTTGGCGTGGGCCTCGGGCAGCGCCCGCCGGGTGAGCCGGTCGGCCCGGCCGATGGCCTCGTCGAGCGTGCGGAAGCCGAGCCGGGCCATGAGCCGGCGCAGGGCCTCGGTGAGCATCGTGAAGTAGTCGACCACGTGGTCCGGGTCGCCGGCGAAGCGAGCCCGCAGCCGGGGGTCCTGGGTGGCGACGCCCACCGAGCAGGTGTTCTGGTGGCACTTGCGCAGCAGGATGCAGCCCTCGACGATCAGCGCGGCGGTCGAGATGCCGTACTCCTCGGCCCCGAGCAGCGCCGCGATCATGACGTCCCGGGCGGTGCGCAGGCCGCCGTCGACCTGGAGCCGCACCGCGCTGCGCAGGCCGTTGAGCGCCAGCACCTGCTGGGCCTCGGCGATGCCGAGCTCCCACGGCAGGCCGGCGTGCTTGATCGACGACAGCGGCGAGGCCCCGGTGCCGCCCGACCAGCCGCTGATCACGATGGCGTCGGCCCCGGCCTTGGCCACCCCCGCGGCGACGGTGCCCACCCCGGCCTCGGCGACGAGCTTGACGCTGATCCGGGCCTCGGGGTTGACCGATTGCAGGTCGTGGATGAGCTGGGCCAGGTCCTCGATGGAGTAGATGTCATGGTGCGGCGGGGGGCTGATGAGCGTCACCCCCGGCGTCGAGCAGCGGACCCGGGCGATGCGGGCGTCCACCTTGTGCCCCGGGAGCTGGCCGCCCTCGCCGGGCTTGGCCCCCTGGGCGACCTTGATCTGGAGGTCGTCGGCGTCGACGAGGTAGTCGGTGGTGACCCCGAACCGGCCCGAGGCGACCTGCTTGATCGCGCTGCGCCGCAGGTCGCCGTTGGCGTCGGGGGTCGAGCGGCCCGGCTCCTCGCCGCCCTCGCCGCTGTTGCTGCGCCCGCCGATGCGGTTCATGGCGATGGCCAGCGTCTCGTGGGCCTCGGGGCTGAGTGATCCGAACGACATCGCGCCGGTGACGAACCGGGTCATGATGGCCTCGGCCGGCTCGACCTCGTCGAGCGGCACCGGCGCGCCGGGCACGAAGTCGAGCAGGTCGCGCAGGGTGCCCGGGTCCTCGTCGAGCGCGTCGGCGGCGGCGAGCCACTCGGCGAAGATGGCCCGGTCGCCCTGTCGGGTCGCCGATTGAAGCAGGGCGACGGTGCGCGGGTTCCACCGGTGGCGCTCGCCCCGCCGGCGCCAGCGGTAGTCGCCGCCGGTGGGCAGCAGGGCCAGGTCGTCGGCCGGGGGGGTCTGGGGGAAGCCCCGGGCGTGGCGGACGCGCACCTCGGCGTCGAGGTCGACCAGGCCCAGCCCGCCGAGGCGGGAGGGGGTGCCGGTGAAGTGGCGCTCGATCAGCCCCCGGTCGAGGCCGACCGCTTCGAAGATCTGGGCCCCGCGGTAGCTCTGGAGCGTCGAGATGCCCATCTTGGCCATGATCTTGAGCAGGCCGGCGTCGATCGCCTCGACGTAGCGCCGGGCGGCGGTGCGGCCGTCCACCTCGAACGCCGGCGCGCCGCCGTCGGCCGCCCGATCGGCGATCAGATCCAGCGCCAGCCAGGGGTTGATCGACGAGGCGCCGTAGCCGATGAGCGCGGCGAAGTGGTGCACCTCGCGGGCCTCGCCGGTCTCGATGATCAGCCCGGCGAGCAGGCGGGTGCCCTCCCGGATGAGGTGCTGGTGCACCGCGCTGGTCGCCAGCAGCGGGGGGATGGCGGCGTGCTCGGCGTCGACCCCCCGATCGCTGAGCACGAGGATGTTGTAGCCGGCGTCGACCGCCTCGACCGCGGCGGTGCACAGGCGGTCGAGCGCGGTGGCCAGCGCGTCGGGCGCGCCGGGGCGGTAGAGCGTCGAGAGGGTGGTCGGTTCGAAGGCGCCCACCTGGAGCGAGCGGATGCGGGCCAGCTCGGCGTTGGTCAGCACCGGCCCGTCGAGCTTCAGCCGATGGCATTGCTCCGGGGTCTCTTCGAAGGTGTTGCCCTGGGGGCCCACCGAGGTCTCGAGCGACATCACCAGGGCCTCGCGCAAGGGGTCGATGGCCGGGTTGGTGACCTGGGCGAAGCGCTGGTGGAAGTAGTTGAAGAGGGTCGGCGACCGCCGGGAGAGCACCGCGAGCGGGGTGTCGTTGCCCATGGCGCCGATGGGCTCCTTGCCCGCTTCGGCCATCGGGGCGAGCACCATGTCGAGGTCCTCGTCGGTGTAGCCGTAGGCCCGCAGCAGCCGCATCAGCCGGGGGCCGCGCTCGGGCGGCGGGGCCGGCACCCCGGGGAAGTCGCCCACCCGGAAGACGTTGCGGGTCAGCCAGCGGCGGTAGGGCCAGCGGCCGGTGATCTCGGCCTTGGCCTCGTCGTCGCCGATGATGCGCCCCTCGACGGTGTCGACGATGAGCATGCGCCCCGGCTGGAGGCGGGCCTTGTGCCGCACCCGGTCGGGCGCCACGTCGATGACCCCGGTCTCGGAGGCGAGCACCACCCGGTCGTCGTCGGTGACGAGGTAGCGGCAGGGGCGCAGGCCGTTGCGGTCGAGGGTGGCCCCGATGAGGTGCCCGTCGGTGAACGCGATGGCCGCCGGGCCATCCCACGGCTCGATGAGCGCGCTGCTGTACTCGTAGAACGCCTTGCGGGCGTCGGGCATCTCGAGGCTCTGCTCGTGGGCCTCGGGGATCATCATCATGATCGCGTGGGGCAGCGTACGCCCCCCGAGGTGCAGCAGCTCGAGCATGTTGTCGAACTGCGCCGAGTCGCTGCCCTCGGCCATGACCACCGGGAACAGGCGGTCGATGCCCCCGTCGAACTTGGCCGATTGCAGCAGGCTGCGGCGGGCCTCCATCCAGTTGCGGTTGCCGCCGACGGTGTTGATCTCGCCGTTGTGGGCGACGTGGCGGAAGGGCTGGGCCAGCTCCCAGGTGGGCACGGTGTTGGTCGAGAAGCGGCTGTGCACCAGGGCCAGCGCGCTGACCATCTGCTCGTCGCACAGGTCGGGGTAGAACGCCTCGAGCTGGTGGGGCAGCATCAGCCCCTTGTAGACGATGGTCTCGGCCGACAGGCTGGCGACGTGGAACCGGGCCGCGCCGTCCAGCGCCCGCTGGATGCGCTTCTCGGCCCGCTTGCGGATGACGAACAGCTTGCGCTCGAAGGCGCTGGGCACGAGGCGGCGGCGGGCGATGTAGACTTGGCGGATGGTGGGGCGCGCGCGGCGGGCGAGCGGGCCGAGCACCGAGGGGTCGACCGGCACGTCGCGCCAGCCGATCAGCCGCTGGCCCTCTTCCTCGACGACGTCTTCGATGATCTGCTGACAGACGCGGCGGTGGTCGGGATCGGCCGGCAGGAAGCACATGCCGACGCCGTAGCCCCGGCGGCGGGGCATGTCCCAGCCCCGGGCGAGGCCCTCGCGCTTGAAGAACCGGTGGGGGAGCTGGAGCAGGATGCCCGATCCGTCGCCGGTCTCGGGGTCGCAGCCGGCGGCCGCCCGATGGGCGAGGCGGCGCAGGATCTCGAGCGCGTCCTCGACGATCGACCGCGACTTGTGCCCTTTGATGTGCGCCACGAAGCCCAGCCCGCAGGCGTCGCGCTCGGTCTCCGGGAGATACAGTGTCGGTCGATCTGCGACACGGTGCGTCATGGTGCACGGCTCCTGCTGCGCTGCGTCATCGGGCTCGCGATGTCATCACCGTGCGTCCGGAGGTTATCAGGAGACGCGGTCTCGGGCGACGTGTTTCTCGTCGGAGTGACGGCGGGCGCCCGCGGTCGCACAGCGTGGGATATCATGACGCGCTGCGCAAGGCGGGCCGCCCGGATCGCCGCGCCGTGGAGCGCCGGGGCGGGCGCCCGGCTTGATTCGATCGGGTCCGGCCCGTACATGCATCGGTGTATCGTCCGACGGGTGCGACGCGCCCCGGAGAGTGCCGTGCTGCCGCCCGCCGCCACCGCCGATCCCCCCCCGAGCGCCGATCCCGCCCCGCCCCGGGTGTCGGTGGTCGTGCCGGTGCTCGACGAGGCCCGCACCATCGAGGCCTGCCTGACCCACCTGCGGGGGCTGAGCCCGGCGGTGCACGAGGTCGTCGTCGTCGACGGGGGCAGCGAGGACGGTACGGTGGCGCTCGCCGAGGGCTGCGCCGGGGCCGGCGGGCCGCCGATCACGGTGGTGTCCGGCCCCCGGGGCCGGGCCCGGCAGATGAACCGGGGCGTCGAGTCGACCGAGGGTGAGATCGTCTGCTTCCTGCACGCCGACACCTGGCTGCCCCACGACGGCGTCGCGGTGATGCGGCGCACGCTCGCCGAGCGGCGCACGGCGCTCGGCGGCTTCGTCTCACTGATGCGAGGGCCCACCCGCACCCGGTGGGTCACCAGCCTGCACAACGCGCTCAAGACCTACTACGCGGTCGCGCTCTTCAAGCCCATCTGGTTCCTGCGGGGCATGCGGCTGCTCTTCGGCGATCAGGCGATGTTCTGCCGGCGGGGCGACTTCGACGCGGTCGGCGGCTTCGACGACGTCGCGATCATGGAGGACCTCGAGCTGAGCCTGAAGCTCGGCAAGCGGGGCCGGGTGCGGCAGGTCAACCGGATCTGCGAGAGCAGCGATCGGCGGGTCGCCCGGTGGGGCGCGTTGAAGGCCAACGCGCTGTTCGTCTACATCGGCTTCATGTGGGGCTTCGGGCTGCTCTCGCGGCAGGTGCGCGGGCGGTCGGTGGTCGACGACCGGCGGCTGGCGCGGCTGTACCCCGACGAGCGGTGAGCCCTTCCAAAGTCATTCGCTGTCCCGTCCCCATGAATGAACTCGGGATTCTCCCAGTTGGGGTCCGAAGTTGCCCCTTGGACAGTCCTCGGACCGATGCCTATCCATTTCGACTATCAGACACCCGAGCGCAACCAGTGCAGTGCTGAAGAACACTATCGCCCACCGGACGCCTCGCCGCTTCTTGTCGGCGATTCTTCCCAAGATCCGTGCCTGTTGCTGAGCGTCTCTCTCTAGCTCCTCGTGCGATACCGAGATGTGGGCGAACTCAGTCAGTGTGGGAGGGACATCCCGGTAGAACGTCGGAGAGCGTTCATCACCGCCATAGTCCTCGCGGGCGGTCCGTGGCACGAGCACATAGCCGAGCCCCACAGTCGTCAGGAGTAGGAGAGCCAGATAAACCGGATAGATGGAATGTGTGTGGTCGAGAAGGGGTACGGCGAAAACGAGGACTGCCCCGACCCGGCTGAGGACTGTCGCCGCGCCATCCAAAGCCGCGATAGCGGCCGTGGTTCGCGACAGGCACAGCTCAGGTGTCTCGAGCGCGCAGTTCAATGCGATGTATTCTTCGTTGGGAGTTTCCGGGAACTCGATGGGAAAGGGCATCTCCTCGTCCCGGACTGTGTCGCGATAGGGCATTGCAGCTCTATATAGCGTTCTTGAGAGTACGATCGTGCCGCGAGGCGCTGCGTCTTCCAGTCGAAACAATACTGTCAGAGGAGTACCTACGACTTCGCGGCCTCTCTCCAGTTGGCCCTCGGCCAGAGCACCCCAAGCGATAGACACCTTGGCGCCGACTTCCGGGCCGAATTCGCGGTCCACCCGAGCTAGCAAATCGAAGGCCAAGTCGATGGCCTTGGCAGCGGCGTTGCCGAAAGAGGGGCAAGTAGTTTCGATGAGGATGATGAGCGCGTCGCCGACGTGGCTGACGACCCTGGCGCCCACCTCGCTTACCCGAACCGCTATCTTCTCATAGTAGATACCGAGAAATACGAGGATCTCTTCGGGGTCCAGACTCCGTGCCAAACTCGAGAATGGTGACAGATCCAGCATGAGGAGAATCCCGTCAAGCCGGTCGCAGGTGAATCTTTCGCGCTCCGCGTCGATGTGTCTGCGCACCCGATCGAAATCGCGCGTGCTTGCTGATGGGTGCGACAGGGCCTCAACAGACACGTCCACACCAAGCCCACCAGATGAACATGCACAGCGTCAACAAGGCGAAGGCAGAGCAGGCCTTGACCAGGAACATCTTCAGACGCGCCTCGGCGGCGGCAAAGAATGCCGATTTGACGCGGTCAGACAAGATGCAGCCAGTCACTCGAGATGTCGTTGGCAGAAGGGACTGCTGTGAGCCGTTCTCGTGCGTCACGACGCTATACTTGCGGTCTAGGCATCGTTCGGCGCCAGGACCGACGGCGAACTGGACATGGCGGATGTGCCATTGCCTCCGGCCGCGTTCGAGGAAGCTGTTCATGCAGCGCAGCCACGGTCGCTGGTACGGGTAGAGAACTGCTAGCGTCACCAGCATGGTCACAGCCAGTAGGGTTCCGAAGGCGAAGCCTGCTGGGTGGTCCCAGTCGAACTTTTCGCCTTGACTGATGGCTGCGATTGCCAGTGCGGCTCCGATGAAGGACATGCCGCCTGCTTTTCCGTGTGCTACGTCGATCCACTTGCGGGAACGAGCCTCAAGTTGTCTGTGGGAAGTTCGAGTGCTGGCATCCATCGGGACTGAGGCTCGCGCTTGGGGGTCGCCATCGCTATGCATCTCATGCTCCGGGTGCTTTGCACCAATTGGCGAATCTTACGAGCGAGAAACGATACATCAAAATTGAGCCGTTCGTAAAAACTCGCCGCCGCCGGTCAATCCACCCTGCTCGTTCCTTAGTCCTCGTGAGGAAACGACCGCGGGGAGCCCCGACGCGATGTTCCGCGAGACTGACGGCCAGTTCTCGAT
>JAUHYW010000142.1 GCA_030426085.1 bacterium
CGAGCTGTTCGACTGGCCGGGCGGGCATTGGGACCGGCGGACGCGGGATATACCCATCCTGGACGACGAGGCGCTGGCGGACCGGCTGGCGTATGTCGCCGCGCACGGCGTGAAAGAGGGCCTGGTCGAGAGTCCGGGCTGCTGGCCCGGGATCCAGTGGGTGCGGGCGGTGACCGAGGGCCGGCCGCTGGTGGGCGTGTGGTACGACCGCAGCCGGCTGTGCGTGCTGCGGCGGCAGTGGGCTCAGCGGGGGGAGCAGGGGCCGAGGCCGACGCTGGAGGACGTATCAGCGCGCAAGGTGGTGCGGCTGACGCCGCCGCCGATGTGGGCCGGGTTGGACGCGTCGGCGCTGCGGGCGAAGTGGGTCGAGCTGGTGGAGCTGGCGGTGGAGCGGCATCCAGCGCCCGGGCCGCGGGCGCTGGGGGCGCGGGCGCTGGTGGAGGCGGACCCGCATTCGCGGCCACCGCGGACGAAGAAGTCGCCCGCGCCGAAGGTGCACACGCGGTGCGAGGCGCTGCGGAAGGCGTGGTGCGAGGCGTACGGGGCGTTCGTGGAGCGGTATCGGGCGGCGTTGCAGGCGCTGCGCGAGGGGTGGGAGGCGGTGGGCTTTCCGGCGGAGGGGTGCCGGCCAGCGGTGCTGCTGCCGGAGGCCGGGGGGTAGAGCGGCGGTCGGCTCGCGGTCGTGAGCGGGATTCGGGATGGCGTGGCGCCGGGGTCGGGTGTGCGGGCGAGGTGCGTTCGGGCGTCGATGGTGGCGGGCGGGTGGCGGTAGTCGGGCGTCGGGGGGCTCTGGTTGGACGCGGTCGGTGGGCCTCAGTTCGCCTTGGAGTACCGAAATCGATACACGGCGCGCACCCGCTCCATCCCCCTTCAACAACATGGTTGGCACCTTGATCGGCACCTTGATCCGGCACCTTGATCCGGATGTAGCACCTTGATCCGCTCCATCCCCCTGCACCTTGATCCGGCACCTTGATCCGGCACCTTGATCCGCCCGGTATGCGAAAGGCCCGCGTAATACCAGTGGAGCGCCCTATCCCGTAGGCTTCGGTCCATCCGGTCCATCCGAGCAAGCCCACCAGTGGCCATAGGAGGAGGTGGTCGAAGATGAAGGCGCAGAAACACGGCGACCCAGAGGACTCGGCGTCCGGGGCCGACGCTCCCGAGCCGGGTGTCGTGCCGGCCCACGATGAAGCCCAGTCGCTCGTGTCGCCGGACGCCTTCGACGCGCTCGTCGACTTCGGCGTACGCCACGAAATGGGCTGTCCGCCGAGGCGCCGGCTGGTGCTCCGCGCGATATCGGCCGAACTCATGGCTGGCCTCCCGCTTCACGATCGGCCTCTCGACCAGGTGATCTCCGATCTGCGTATCATGAGTCACTTGCCCGGTGCCCTCGTCGCGGGAGCCCCACCCCTGCTCGAGTGGATCGACGGTGCAAGCCGCATCGTGGGCCCCGAACACCCCGACAGCGTCGAACTCGGCACGCTCGCGAAAGCGATACGAGCGGCCGATGAGTCGATCGAGCCGGCGGTCGTGCTGGCGCGGCTGCTGGTCGAATCGAATGCCGGCCTACCGGGCGCACGCAGAACAGCGAGCGCCGCCGAATGGCATCGATGGCTCAATCGGGTGAGCCAGGTCGGCGATTCGCATGCACTCGCCGAAGCGGTCGAGCGCATCGGATCCGATGACTGCGCCCGCGTCGCCGCAGGTGCGCTGAGCCATTGGGCCGCCGACGCCGATCTGAAGGACGATGTCTGGATAGAGGTGAGACGCAAAGGTGGTCAAACGACATTGCGCTTCGACCTACCAGCGCTCGGCGCTCGGGGTGACATCGAACTCCGAGACCCGGTCCGCGTACCGCTGGGACGGGGCGCCGCGCTCGAAGCGGAGTTGCGACGCGGTCGGGCTGCGCTTCGGCTGCTCGGCCCGCGGGACGCAGGATGGGTCGGCGCGCGGACCTTCGTCTGGGTAGGTCGCACCCTACTCCGCGGCGTGATGACGCTCACGCCCAACGACACCCTGGGTATTCCATTCGAGGAGAGTCATACATGGTTGGACCTCACACTTCACATGCCGATCGACGACAGCGTCGGCGCACACTGACCTCGCCGGCTCTGGGTGGGTTGCTCTTCGCCCTGCTGGCGGGATGCGGCACTCGACCGACCGCACCGCCCGTCGAGCCGCCGAGTGATCCGCTCCCCACAGTCAAGGCCGCGGCCGATGCCACGCTGGCACCCGACCTGCCCCCGGCGGACACGCCGATCGAGAAGCGCGTATCGCCTCCCCAACTCGCGTACGATCTCGAGCGAGAGTTGGTCTGGCAGGCGCTTCGCCGTTCGAAGGTCCCTGTCGCCGATCCGAATATGCGTCCGATCCGCATCTGGGCGGTCGAGTCCAACGCGGGGGTCGAACGCATCTACGTGATCGGGCACGCCGACGGCGCCTGCTGTCCGAAGGTCTCGGGCGCGCTCGACCGCGTCGTTCGCCGCGCGGGCTACCGCGACGCGCTCTTCAGCTTCGGTATCGCACGGATCGACGCTCCCAAGGGCGGACAGGCAACGCTGAAGCGCCTCGTGGACCGTATCGAGCGGCTGGCGAGCGAGAGCGCCTGCGCGGGACAGGTCGACGTCGTCCGGCAAGGGTTCGATCACATCGCGGAGGCAGCGGAAGACAGCCAGGACGTGGCACGGCGCGCCATGATGGCCGCCCGGGAGGCGCGGCGTCCGCTCATGCTCTGGTCCGATGGCTCCCCGCTGCCCTTGTGGACGCCGATCATGGCGCTCAGCCCGGATGGCGAATTGGAGCCGCTCTCGTTCCGGCTCAAGGTGGCCAGGCTTGGTATCCCGCAGCGTCTCATGCGTCGTTTGTCGCTGGATGGGGTCGGTCAGTACATCGCATGGGCCCAGGCCCGTCTGGCGGAGAACGCGCGTGAGAAGCGGGATCAGCGCGAGCGGTGGCTTATGCGCATGCCTATCGGCGAGTTGCGCGTCGAGAGCCCGACGCTGTCGGGCCGGGTCGAGTCGCTGGACATCGAAGCGACCCTCACTCGCCTGCAGACGGCACTCGCGGACTTGCGGAGGACGACGCCGCCCCTCGACGCCCAATGTGCCGCCTTCGAGAACACCGTGGCACGCGCGGATGCGAAGGACGCAAAGTACCGTGAAGAAGACCTGAAATTCGTAGAGATCTGCCGACCCTATGTGGAGCATGCACAACAGGGGATCGCCAGGAATCTGGCAGCCATTCGAACTCTGAAGGCCGCGCGCCGTGCGCCACCGCATCGCGTGATATCGGTGGTGGTGACCTGGCTGACGATCCGCAAGGCGCGGGACGAAGCCGAGTTCACCAAGTGGAAGACCGGCCATGACAAGGCGATGGACCGGCTCGCTGCAGAGCGCAAGGCGCTCAAGAAACACCTGGCCAAAGCCAAGAAGGCGGCCTCCAAGCCCCCGACCGACCCGGCCCCGATCCTGGTCGACGCGGTCTTGCGTGGCTGGCCGGCCACCTTCAGCTCGGCCCGCGCGGAGCGGGAGTTCGATCGATGGGCACGTCGGGTGCAGCCGCGTATCTGGGCGCGCATCCGCGAACAGCTCGCCGACCGGGGCATCGATCTGGGGCCGGGAGACGGGCCGGGCACGCTGCAATCGTCGGCGACGGTATTTCACATCGAACGAAAGCGCGGGACGCTCATCATCCGACCGCATGTCATCGTGACCGCGGGCTACTTCATGGTGGCCGACCCCGTGGCGGGCCTCGTTCGCTACGAGAGCGCGATCAGCGACGAGAATCTGGTGGGTGACCGACGGCAAGCCGAAGGAGGCGAGGGATGACAATGGGAACCCGGCGGTGCACGACCGCCACGATGATCGGGATGTTGGGGACGCTGGTCTTCGCGTCGCTCGCCCTCTCGTCGCCAAGTTGGGCGGGCAAACCTGCGAGCAGCACCCGTCGCGTGCAACCGGACTATGCGTTCTCGAGATCTGACGCGCGTCGGTTCGAGGTGCCGTACCGAGCCCCCGAGGCCGGCCTCGGTGATACACCGGCCGAGGCGAAGCCAGCGGCCCGTTCCGACATCGCCAACGCCTATGTCAGCCGCGGATACGACGATCTGGCGGCCCGGGTCGCTTCGCGCCTGTCCGGGCGTGATCCGCTGGTGATGGGGCTGGATGACTTCGCGGCTGGGGGCCGGCTCGACGCCCGCCCGGCCCGGGTCGCCGACGGGGGGCTCACGATCCGGAGCCAGAGCGGCAAGGTGCGCCTGGACTACCCCGACGGCCGGACCGAAGTATTCGACCTCCAGGGCAAGCCGGCGACACCTGCTGAGCGCGCCGCGCTCGCCCGACAACTCGAAGAGTTGCCCGCGACGCTCGCCGGACAGGCCCATCGCCCGCGGGGTGTGAGCTGGGATGGGGACAACATGAAGGTCCACTTCGACCTCGGCGACGTCACATTGGGTGGGCGTGAGCCGCGAACCGCCGCGCCCAGGCCTGGGGGCGTGAGGCGAGCAGCCGGGCCCGCCTCGGCAGACCACGGTGCCTGAACCTGCCACCCTCCCGGCCGCGCTGCTCGACTTGCGACCGGCTGATGGTGGGGTCGCGCTACGGCTTGAGCCGGGCGCTCGACAGCTCCAGCTGACTCCCGATGCATGTGAGCAGCGGGCACGGCTTCTGGGGCGGGCTTGGGCCCTGACCGAGGCCCATGGGAGCAGCCACCGCCTGGGTGACCCGATGGCCGACGCGCGGGCTGAGGCGGCTGAAGCTGCGTGGGGCGCGGTGCGTGCGTGGGATGCAAAACACGTGGGGCGCTGGGTGCTGGCGAACACGAGCACTGGAAGGCGATGGATCGCCTACCCTGCGCGGAATCCCTTCGAAGATTTCTCGTTGCCGATGGCGCTCGATACAGCATCACCTGACCACCGCCTCATTCCGCTGCCGCTGTGGGCTGGAGCGGGTGCGGTCCGTGCACTCGATCTCTGTGCGCGACATGCCATCCCTCAAATATCGCCGAATCGAACCACCATCGCGATTGCCAGTCCACCGCCTGGGACTCGGGCGATTCTCAGTCGCATGGGAGCCTCCTCCACGTGCCGACTCGGCCGGGCGGTCGGCGCGCTCGCCCCGCTTCTTCACGGAGAGTCGCATGCCCGGCGGCTTCGCGCGGCCCTCGTCGATGCGGCCGAGGCCTCCGGGTTGACAGTCCTGGACGAACCCGACTGCCGACAGCTCCTCGACGTGATTACCGGGGGAGCCCCCGGGCACACCTTGCTGCTGATCGGTCATCAAGACGAGTTGGGCCTGCACTGCATGGATGGGGTCTTGAGCCTTCGCCGCGTCGCGGCCGAACTCCGACATGCTGCAGCCTACGATGCGGTCGATCTGGCAGTGTGCGGAGCGGGCTTGCATGGCAACCTCGCGGAGATGATGCAATCGACCGGTGCCCCGGTCGTGCTGACTCGCGGTCGCTTCGCCCTCTACGGCCGGGTGCTGGCCGGTTGGCTCGCGCGACTCGACTATTTGACGAAAGCCCCGAGCATCACCCTGCCCGAGTTGCACGATGTCGTACGCTGGCAAAGGCCCCGGCCATGAACCGGAGCCCACGTCGGGGTAGGCAATAGGTGTCGACCACCCGACCACCTGTAGAACGTCAGGCTGGCGCAAGGGCCGTTCGGATGTCGACCACCCACCCGGGGTAGGCGTCACCCCCCTGTAGAACCTGGGCGCCGCGCGATCACCAGATGAGCACCGCAGCCACCCCCACAGACTGCACCGCCCGGCCAAGCCCACCTCCGCACCACCCACCCCCTTGACCATCCGCCCCCCGGTGGTGTCAGGTGCCCGGCCATGAGCGAGCCGGACGACAGCCCCCTCCGCGGTCCCGAGGTCAGCGAGGTCCTGCGCTACTGGCTGGCGGCGCTGCGCTTCGAAGAAGCGCTGACCTCGCGCCCCCGGGCCCACCGCCTGCGGGGGCGGCCCAAGGTCGACCTGACCGACCCCCGGGGCGGGCAGCCCTACTTCAAGCTGCGGGCCGACGCCGAGGGCGCTGCCTTCCTCACCCGCAGCGCGGGCGACCTGCTGCTCGACCTCGATGCCGAGCGCACGGCGTTCTTCGCCCGCTGGCTGCGGCTGGCCTACATCCGCGAGCGGTCGCCGTTCCCCGGGTGGGACGGGGACGCCTCGGCGGTGGTGGTCGGCTGGCCGGTGGTCTACTTCCGACGCACCGAGGAGCTGGCCGGGCTGTTCCGCATGCGGGCCTCGACGACGTGGTACCGGCAGGACGGCAAGCGCTTCGAGCCGCCGGCCTGGCGCGACCGCCGGGCGGGGCGGGTGCCGCCGCCGCCGGTGCAGCTCCGGCTCGAGGCTGTGCACGACGAAGAGGGGCTGCTGCCCTACTCGTTCGACACCCAGCTCCTGGTGCGCACGCTGGGGGTCACCGACGAAGAGGTGGCCGACCTGGAGCGGGTGCTCAAGGCGGCCGAGGCGCCGGGGCCGGCGGCGGTGGTGGCGACCGTCTGCGACCTGCTCGAGTCCGCCGACGGCTGGGAGCCGAAGCTCGGCGCGCCGCCCGCCGGGGGCGACGACCCCGAGGCGCAGTTCGCCCGGGTGCTGGCCGCGGTGCGGGGCCGCCTGGAGGCCGGGCGCGGCGGGGCGGCGGTGTACGGGGTCGGGCTGGTGCACGACGGCGATCAGGTCTTCGCCACCCGGCACTTGCAGCGGGAGCTGTCCCACCTGCTCGAGCGGCGGGTCGGCGCGCCGCCGTGGGGCCGCAAGAGCCCGCTGTGGGGCTACCTCTCGGGCAAGGCGCCGTCGCCGGGGCACGCCCCGATGCGCGGGCTGCGGGCGCCGCGCCCGATCACCGACGACCAGCGGCTCGTCGCCGAGCGGTTCCTGGCCTCGCCGCTGAGCGCGGCGCAGGGGCCGCCGGGCACCGGCAAGACCGAGCTGCTGCTCAACCTGGGGGCGGCGGCGCTGGTCGAGCGGGTCGCCGAGCTGGCCGAGGGCGCCGCGATGCCCCGGGATCTGCTGCTGGTGGCCAGCACCAACAACCGGGCGGTGGATCATGTGCTCGAGCCGCTGGCCGGGGGCATGCCGGGCCCACCGCTGGGGCTGCGGGTGGGCAACCTGCAAGTGCTCAACACGGTGAGCCTGGATACGTTCGGCGCGGCGCAGAGCTGGCTGATGGGCCACGCGCCGCCGAGCGAGTCGGCCGGGCGGGAGGCGCTGAAGGCGGCGCTGGCCGACTTCCGGGCGGCGCGGGCGGTGGTGGACGCGGCCGACGCGCCCCGGCTGGCGGCCCGGCGCCACGCCGAGCGGCGGCGGGTGCTCGACAAGCGCATCGCGGCCCGACAGGCGGCGCTCGACCGGCTGGGCGACCCACAGGGGGTGCCGGCTCCGGAGGACGCCCGGGCGGCGATCGACAAGCGGCTGCGGGCGCTGGCGACCCACCTCGACCGCATCGCCAAGGCCATCGACCGCCGCGGGTCGGACCTGCTGGGCCGGGTGGCGACCATCTGGAAGCAATGCCGCAAGCGGGTTCTGGACCGGGTGAACAAGACGCTCGGCGGGCTGGCCGATCCGCTCGAGCTGACGCTGGCGCTGCCGCCGACGGTCGCGGCCGGGGCCGACGAAGAGGCGCACCTGGCGGCGTGGCTGGACGGCGTCGAGCAGGCCCGGGAGGCGATCGCGGCGGTGCGGCGTACGCTCGACGACCGCGAGCTGGCCCGCGACTGCCGGGCGGCGTTGGCCTCGCTGGGGGACGAGCGGGCCCTGATCCCGGCCGAGGGGGCCGTCCCGCCGGGGGCCGACGCGGCGGCGCATCACGCGCTGTTCGAAGCGGCGCTGGCCGCGCGGGCGGCGTGGGCCGCGGCCCATCACGAGGGGCTGGCGGCGGCGTTGCAGTCAGCGATCGAGGCGGTCTCCGAGCGGCGCACGCTGCGCCGGCTGGCCGAGGACGACCCCGGCGCGGTGGACTGGCTGCGGCGGCTGTTCCCGGTGTGGGGCTCGACCCTGCTCTCGCTGGGCAACGTGCTGCCGGCCCAGCCCATCACCGGGCTGCGGCTGGTGCTCGACGAGGCCGGCCAGTGCCACCCGGCCTACGCCGTCTCGGGGCTGATGCGGGCCGAGCAGGCGCTGCTCATCGGCGACGTGCACCAGCTCGAGCCGGTCATCCAGCTCCGGCCCGAAGACGAGGGGCGGGTGCGGGCGGCGGCCCGGATCCGGCTCGACAAGGCCCGCCTGGGGCCCTACCGGGTGATGGAGGGGTCGGGCAACTCGGCGCAGTCCCTGGCCGATCGGGCGGTGGGCGAGCGGCCGACCCTGCGGGCCCATTTCCGCTGCCAGGCCCCGATCATCGCCCTGTCGGACGCCCTGTGCGGCTACGGGCTGTCCGTGCGCACCCCGGCCCCCGATCGCCCCGGGCCGCCGCCGCTGCCCGGCCCGGTGCTGCTCACCCCGGTGCGCGGGGCCCAGCAGCGGGTGCGGGGGAGCTGGCACAACCCGGCCGAGCTGGACGCCGTGATGCGCATCCTGATGGGCTTGCAGCGGCAGGCGGTGCCCTGGGGCGACGTGGCGGTGATCACCCCCTACGTGGGCCAGCTCGACGCGCTGCGGGACGCCGTGCGCCGGGCGCGGGTGCCGGTGGAGCACGTCGGGGGCAGCTTCGAGGCGCCCGATCTCTTCGGCGACACCGGCATCGCCCTGGGCACGGTGCACCGCTTCCAGGGCGGCGAGCGGCGGGTGGTCGTCTTCTCAACGGTGGTCACCCGGGGGCGCTCGCTGGGCTTCCTCAACGGGCGGGTGAACCTGCTCAACGTCGCCGTCTCCCGGGCCCGGGAGCACCTGGTGGTGGTGGGCGACCCCGAGACGCTGCGCGGCGGGCCCTACAGCCGGCTGCTGGTCGAGCGCGCCGAGCCCTTGTCGCTCGGCTGAAAGGGGGGTTTTCGCCGGGCGACACGCCAGGCGGGTGGCGATAGGATGGCCGTTCGGGGGACGCCACGAAGGGGGTGTGTGTGACCGCGAACCCCATGCCCGATGCGCCGCCGCCGACCCTGCTCGGCCGGCGGGCGACGACCGCGCTCGTCGGCGGTCTGGTGACCCTGTTCTTCGGCTTCCTGGCCCTGCCCCGGGTGCAGGCAACCCCCGGGCTGTGGGGGGCCTTCGTCGGCTGGGGCGCGCTGCTCGTCGGGGGCGTGGTCGCGCTCGCCCTGCGCGACCGCCGAGCCGGGCGGCGGCTCGAGGTCGAGGTCCGGATCCGCACGCCGCACTGGGTGCAGCTCGGCATGCACGCGGCGGTCTTCGCCTACTGGGGCATCTACTGGGATCAGGTCGTCGCCCAGGTGCCGCTGCTGCTGGCGCAGGTGGTCTTCGCCTACCTGTGCGAGCTGCTGGTCTCCTGGCGCCGCTACGGCCGCTTCCGCCTGGGCTTCGGCCCGTGGCCGGTGGTCGGCAGCACCAACCTCTTCCTGTGGTGGCTCGACCCGTACTTCGGGGCGCAGTTCGGCATGCTGGCGCTGACCTACGCCTCGCGGGAGCTGTTCCGCCGACGCCGGGGGGCGCAGTCGACCCACATCTTCAACCCCTCGGCCTTCGGGCTGGCCGTCGCCGCGCTGGCGATGGTCGTCTTCGAGGTGGCCCACCTGACCTGGGGCTACCGCATCTCGCTGACCCTCGGCGAGCCGCCCCTCTGCTACGAGTGGATCTTCGCCGTCGGGCTGGTGGTGATGGTCCTGTTCCGGGTGACGCTCACCACGATGGGCGCGGCGCTGGCGATGGTCGCCGCCAGCCAGATCCACGACGCGGTCACCGGGGTCTACCTCTACCTCGACACCGCCATCCCCATCGCGGTGTTCCTGGGCATGAACCTGCTGATCACCGACCCGGTCACCTCGCCCCGCAAGCCGGGCGGTAAGCTGATCTTCGGGGTGCTCTACGGGCTGATGGTCTTCGGGCTGTACCCCCTGCTCGGCGCCATCGGCCACCCGCCGAGCGGCGACGACCCCGGGCTGCACGTCACCTTCCTCGACAAGCTGCTGCCGGTCCCGATCCTCAACCTGCTCGCCCGCCCGATCGACCGCCTCGTCGAGCGGCTGCCGACCGTGCGCTGGCCGGTGACCGGGGCGGCGGCCAACGGGGTGCACGTCGCGCTGTGGATCGTCGCCTTCCTGCTCATCCGCCCCGAGCTCAACGCCCACCCCGGCCGGCAGCTCGACTACTGGGAGGCCGCCTGCCGCGACGCGCGCCCCCGGGGCTGCCGCACGCTGGTGACGTTCTACGAGCGGGGCTGCGCGCGCGGCATCGCCGAGGCGTGCCACAACCTGGGGGTGGTCTTCGTCGAGGGGGCCCATGACGTGCCGCCCGACGCGGCCCGGGCGGTGGCCGGCTTCGATCGGGCCTGCGCGCTCGACTTCGCCCCCGCCTGCGGCGAGCTGGGCGCGGCGCTGCTCGCCGGGGCCGGCGTCGCCGCCGATCCGGCGCTGGCCCGGACGATCTTCACCCGGGGCTGCGCCGGCGGCGACGGCCCGAGCTGCGCCGCGCTGGGCGAGTCGAGCCTCGCCGACGACAGCAAGAGCGGCATGTGCGTGGCCCTCGGCGACGTGGACAACAGCGGCAGCTTCGACGTCTACGTCACGAACATCAGCGAGCCCGGGTACCTGTTCCAAGGCAACAACCTGCGTCTGAACGGGTTGGAAGACGCCTTGGGCTTCGCGAACATCGCCGACGGCGCGCGCAGCCTCGCCGACTGCGGCTGGGCCTGGGGCGCGCAGTTCGCCGACCTCGACAACGACGGCCTGCAGGACCTCTTCGTGGCCAACGGCTTCGTCTCCGCCGACCCGGCGCCGGCGCCCGACTACTGGTACGGCATGAGCAAGGTGGCGG
>JAUHYW010000143.1 GCA_030426085.1 bacterium
CGCGGCCGGCGCCGCCGCGACCGCCGCGACCCCGGTGGGCTGGGCCCTGCTCGGCGCCGCGGCCGGCCTCGGGCTGGGCGTGGCGGGCTACGCGATCGTGCGCAAGATGCTCAAGAAGGACCCCGACCAGCGGACCCGGATGGCGGCGCTGCTCCAGAGCAAGCTGATGGGCGAGGACGCCGAGAGCGATGACGCGGCCCGCATCGGGCGGGAGGACGCGCTCTTGATCCTCGAAGCGCTGGGGGTGGCCGAGGGCGAGGCCCACGGGCCCGAGGGGCTCGAGCTCTTGATGCGCAAGATGCGCACCTCGTGAGCCGGTCGGCCGAGCCGCGCCGCGCCCCCCGCTATCGGTCGCCGGGCGCGGCCTGCTCGGCGTCCTCGCAGACCCCGATGTGGGCGAAGGCGTCGCCGATCGACAGCCCGCCGTTGGTCGGATCGTAGAGCCGGGCGCAGATCTGCCCGCCCGGGCAGGGGTCCAGCTCGGCCCCGCACAGGGTGCGGCAGGTCGCCGACATTCGCTCGGCGAACGGGTGGCGCGCCGGCCCGGCGTACTCGAACTGGTACAGCGTCACCCGGGGGTTCAGGCCGTCGTCGAGCCACCCGATGAGCATCGCGCAGACGGTGCCCGGGGCGCACTGCTCCGGCTCGTCGCACATCGCCCCCGGGCCCCGCTCGCCGGCCGGGCCGCAGGTGAAGCCGTCGTAGGTGCTCTCATCGGCGATGGGCTGGCAGCCCTCGCCCGGGGCGCAGTCGTCCCGGTCGGGCCGGCAGGCGCCGGCCGCGTCGCCGTTGGGGAACTCCCGGTCGTCCGCCGGGTGGCACAGGCCGCCCTGCAGCTCGCCGGGGCAGCGGTGGCCGAAGGGGCACTCCACCGTGTCGTCGCAGATGGGCACGCAGCGCGCGCCGTCCTCGCCCTCCAGGCAGCCGAGGCCCGCGCCGCAGGTGTCGCCGTCGACGTCGAGGGCCCCGGCGCACGGCTCGAACAGCCCCCCCTCGCGGGCCGGGGCGCACCGGCCCCGACGGGTCACCGGCTCGGTGGGCAGGCAGCGCAGATCGGCGCCGCAGTCACCCCGGCCGACGACGCAGGCGTCCCCCGGCTCGGGATCGGCCCCCGGCTCGGGGTCGGGCGCCGGCTCGGGGTCGGGCTCGGGCCGGGGGTCGGGGCGCGGATCGGGCTCCGGTTCGGGATCGGGGCGCGGCTCCGGTTCGGGGTCGGGCCTCGGCTCGGGCTCGGGGTCCGGCCGGGGCTCCGGCTCGGCGGCCGGCTCCGGCTCGGGCTCGGGGCGATCACCCCGTCCGGCGCGCCACGCCTCCTCGATCGCCTCCACCGGCGCGTCGGGCTCGGCGGCGCAGATGATGGCGTCATCCACCTCGAAGCGATGAGGCATCTCGTCGGGGCAGCGGAAGCCATTCTCGATGATGGCATCCTGCCGGGCGTAGACACACGCCGTCGCGCCCTCGGCGTCGATCGTCGCGCCCTCTCCGCAGCTCGATCCACCGCTGCTCTCGGGTACGCACCCGGCGAGCCCGGCGGCGAGCATCAGGCAGAGCAGGGCGGGGGTTCGGTCAAGCATCGTCACTCTCCTCGTCGGCGTCCTCGTGCATGCGGCGAATGAGCTGGTACGGGGCCCAGCTCACGACGAACTCCATCGAACGGGCGCTGGCATCACCCTTCGCCGCGGCGTCGAGGGCTTCCAGCGCGGGCCAGATCGTCTCTTCGTAGAGCTGCCTCAGCGCGTCCATGTCGGCCTCGCGCACCCGCAGGGTCAGCACCCGGGCGAAGGCGTCGGGGTCGTCGCTGATGAAGCGGCCGTAGACCGCGTTCGAGATGGCTTCGAGCAGGTTCGACAAGCCATCGAGCCGCGACAGGATGCGATCGCGCACGATGCGGGACGAGGCGCGGGCGATGGCATAGGTCATCGTGCGCCCCTTCACCCGGGTGATGCGCCCCTCGGCCTCGAGGGCCTCGAGGGCCGCCCGGATCTCGTCCGCCTCGACGTCGGTCAGCACCTGGCACAGCCGGGCCTCGCTGAGCGGCTCGGCCCACAGCATGAACTCGATGCGCCGGCCGAGCGCGGCGCTGTCCTCGTCGGCGAAGCTCTCCTTGAGCCGCTTCGACAGGTTGGCCGCGAGGCTGGGGCTGATGCCGAGCGCCTCGCACACCTCCCGCAGCCGCAGCCCCTGGGTGCGCAGCAGGTGGAAGTAGGCCACCTGCATGCGCTTGCCGAGCTCGTTGAGCGGCACCCCGAACGCTTGCGCGAAGCGGGCTGAGGGCATGAACAGGGCGTGCATCAGGCGGCGTTGCAGCTCGCCCGAAGACATCCATTCGTCTCTCGGCATCGGCGCGTTCCTCGTGCTCGGCAGCGTGGGCTCAAGGTAGGGAGAACCGACGTTTTATGCAAATAAAAATATAAAGTGTCATCGGGCGAGCGGCGAGCGCGCCCGCCGGGCCCGACCCGTCAGGGCGCACCGGTCCCGTCGATGGGATGGCTCACGGGATGGAGGGGGAGGGCCCGCCGGGCCGGGGGGTCAGATCGAGAAGCCGGTCTCGACCAGCAGCTTGTAGCGCCCGCCGAGCGCGATCAGCTCGTCGTGGGTGCCCTGCTCGATCAGTCGCCCCTGGTGCAGCACCAGGATGCGGTCGGCCTTGGTGATGGTCGACAGCCGGTGGGCGATCACCAGGACGGTGCGCCGGGCGAGCAGCTCGGCGATGGCCTCGTCGATGAGGCCCTCGGTGATCGAGTCGACGCTGGCGGTGGCCTCGTCGAGGATGACCACCGGCGCAGCGCGGGCCATCGCCCGGGCGATGCTGAGGAGCTGCTTCTGCCCCACGCTGAGGTTGCCCCCCCGCTCGGCGCAGCGGTGGGCGTAGCCGTCCTCGTACTGCTCGATGAAGCTGTCGGCCCGGGCCAGCCGCGCCGCCTGCACCACCTGCGCGTGGTCGATGTGCTCGGCGAGCAGGGTGATGTTGTCCTCCACCGAGGCGTCGAACAGGTACGGGTCCTGGTGCACCACGGTGATGTTGCGCCGCACGTCGGCCAGCCGCACGTCGCGCAGCTCGTGGCCGTCGAGCCGGATGCTGCCCTCGTAGCCGTCGTACATCCGCTGCAACAGCTTGCCCAGCGTCGTCTTGCCCGACCCGGTGGCCCCCACGATGGCCACCACCTCGCCCGGCTGCACTTCGAAGCGGATGTCGTGCAGCACCTGCGGCCGCTCGGGCCCGTAGCGGAAGCTCACCCCGTCGAAGGCGATGTGCCCCCGGGCCTCGGGCAGCTCGACCGCCCCGGGGGTGATCGCCTCCCGGGTGTCGAGCAGCCCGAACACCCGCTCCAGCGCCGCGATCGCCCGCTGGATCGTCGCGAAGCGCCCGCTGAACTCGCGGATGGGCACGAAGACCTTGCCCAGGTAGTCCACGAAGGCCACCAGCAGCCCGATCGTGACCCCCTCGGCGCCCAGGTCGAACTGCCACGCGCCGAACGCGAGCATCATGCCGATGGCCAGGGCGCTGATGCCGTCCATGATCGCGTACAGGCCGGCGTCCCACCAGTTGGCCTGCTTGTAGGTGTCGAGGTAGTGATACGCCTGCGCCCGGAACTCGTCCCGGGTGCGCTCTTCAGCCCCGTAGAGCTGCACCACCTGCATGCCGTGGATCTGCTCGGCGAAGTAGCCATTGAGCCGGCTCAGGCTGCGGCGGATGTCGGCGAAGAGCACCCGCAGCTTCTTGCGGAACAGGTTGACCACCCCGACGATGATCGGGCTGATGCTGAAGGCGACCAGGGTCAGCTTCCAGTCCAGGATGAGCATCGAGATGATCGTGCCCAAGATGAAGAAGGCGTCGGTCACCAGCCCCACCGCGCCGAAGGCCAGGCTCTCGTAGATCGCCTCGACGTCGTTGGTGGTGCGGGTCATCAGCGAGCCGGTCGTGCGCCGGTCGAAGAAGCGGGCCCCCTGGCCCATGACGTGGCGGAAGAGGTCGTGGCGCAGGTCGGCCAGCGCCCGCAGGCCGATGATCTGGAGCGCGTAGAGCCCCAGGTGGCGGGTCACGAAGCCGCCCAGCACCACCCCGGCGAAGACCAGCGCCACGTTCAGCAGCCCGGCGACGTCGCCGTCGGTGATGTAGCCGTCGATGCCCTCCTTGAGCAGCAGCGGCTGGGCCAGCTCGGCCAGCACCCCGAAGGGGGTCGCCAGCAGCACCACCCACACCCAGCCCATGCGCCGCCGGGCGTAGGGCCACACCCGGCGGATGAGCTGCCAGTCGGTGCCCTCGGCCTCGTCCCGCGGCCCGTCGACGGCCTTCGGGTCGGGCTTCTCGACGCGATCAGTCATCGGCCGCCTCCCCGTCGCCTCGGGCGGCGGCCTCGGCCTCGTCGAGCGCCTCGGCCCGCTCGGCGGCCTGCTGCAAGCGCCACGCGTGGGCGTAGGGCTCGGCGGCCTCGAGCAGCTCTTCGTGGCTGCCCTGCCCGATGAGCCGCCCGTCGTCGAGCACCAGGATGCGGTCGGCCTTGGTCAGCACGCTGATGCGGTGGCTGACGACCAGCGTCGTCTTGCGGGCCGCCCGGCGATACAGCGCGTCGATGAGCCGCTTCTCGGTGGCGTGGTCGACCGCGCTCATCACGTCGTCGAGCAGCAGCACCTCGAAGTCGCGGTAGAACGCCCGGGCCAGGGCCGTGCGCTGCCGCTGCCCGCCGCTGAGGGTGATGCCCCGCTCGCCGACGGTCGTCGCCAGCCCCTCGGGGAAGGCGTCGACGTCCACGTCGAGCGCGGCGTCGGCCACCGCCTGCCGCAGCCGGGCCCGGTCCACCTCGCCCGGCGGATCGGCGAGGGCGATGTTCTCCTCGATCGAGCGGCTGAACAGGAAGGCCTCCTGCCCCACGCAGGCCACCCGGCGCCAGTAGTCGCGCACCGGCACGTCGCGGATGTCGACCCCGTCGAGGGTCACCGTGCCCGGCGGGGGGTCGTGGATCCGGGCCAGCAGGCCGAGCAGGGTGCTCTTGCCGCTGCCGGTCAGCCCGAAGATGCCCAGGGTCTCGCCCGGCTCCACCTCGAAGTCGAGCCCCGACAGCGCCGGGCGGTCGGCGCCGTGGTGGGTGAAGGTCAGATCCCGGATCCGCAGCCCGTGGCCCTGCGGCGCGGGCGGGGGCAGCGCGGCGGTGGTCTCGGGGCGCTCGACCGGGGCGTCGATCAGCTCGTAGATCCGGCCCAGCGCGATGTAGCCCCGCTGGGTGGCCCCGATGAGGAAGCCGAAGCTGAACAGCCCGGCGACCATGATGTTGACGTAGGCCACGAACGCGGTGAGCTGGCCGATGGTCAGGGCCCCGTCGACCACCATGCGCCCGCCGATGTAGAGCACGAGCACCACGCACAGCTTGCCCACCATCGGCACCACCGGCAGCAGCCACTCCCGGATGCGCAGCAGGCGCTCGCCGATGTCGAGCAGCTCGGCGTTCTCGACGTCGAAGCGCCGGTGGGCCCCGGGCAGCGCGTTGTACGCCTGGAGGACCGCCACCCCGCTGTAGCTCTCGAGGATGCGCTCGGAGAGGGTCGCCGTCTGGGCCAGGTTGGCCCCGAAGAGGGCGAACATCTTCACGATGCCGTAGCGCAGCACGAAGCCCGAGGCGATGAGCGGCACCGCCACCCACAGCGTCAGGATGACGTCCATCGAGAACATGCGCCCCAGGGTCAGGGCCAGGGTGAAGATCGAGTTGAAGAGCTGCAGCGAGGCGAAGCCGATGAGCCCCCGCATCGCGTTGGCGTCGTTGGTGCCCCGGCTGATGATGTCGCCGGCCCGGGTCCGGTCGAAGAAGCGGCGGGGCAGCTCGAGCAGGTGGTCGAAGAGGGACGACTTGACCCGGAACTCGACGGTGCGCCCCGGGTTGAAGAAGAGCGTGCGGCTGAGGGTGCGCACCACGATGATGCACAGCCCGGCCAGCAGGATGATCAGGGCCCACTTCGCCGCGCCGTCGAAGCCCAGCCCGGCGTCGAGCGCGTCGATGGCGTACTGCACGAAGGTGGGGATGGCCACGGTGAGCACGTTGGTCGCCACCAGGCACAGGATGCCCAGCAGGTACCACCACCGATAGCGGCGGGCGTACTCCTTCCAGAACCGGACGAGGCGCTTCACGGGGGCGACCTTCGCCGCTCGAACGACGTGGCGCAACCCCCGGGGTGGGGGGCGGCGACCCGGTCGTCGGCGGCGTGGCGGCCGGGGGTGCGTCAGATGCGCGGATCGTAATCCAGGTCGCGGCGGGGGCCGCCCGGGCGGCCGATGACGACCCGGTTCTTGGGGGTGACCGCCCGGGGGATCGCGGTCCACTCGACGCTGTAGCCGGCGCCCTCGAGGCGGTAGGTCCGGTCGATGTCGATGGCCACGTCGGGCCCGAGCAGCTCGTCGAACGCCGTCGGCCGCTGGTGATAGCCCGACGTGTGGTGGCAGCAGGGCATCACCGCCACCGGGCCCCCGCAGGCCAGGGCCGACTTGATCGCCCGATCGGTCCGCGGCCCGCAGGCGTGCACCGCCACCACCGAGGCCCCCGCCGGCAGGTCGACGTGGTGCCGGATGTCCTCCCGGCGGAACTCGACCTTGTCGGCGACCCACGGCCCGACCTCGGCGACCGCCCCGAGGATGAGGTCGTGGGCCGGCGGCCGCATCTTGTCGACCAGGATCACCCGCTCCACCCGCCGCTCGAACAGCCCGAAGAGCAGCCCCACGAAGCCGTGCCCGCAGAAGAGATCGGCGACGACGGGCGCCCGGATGGCCTTGCGGGTCCGGGCGAAGAACTCGACCGCCTCGCAGAACTCCTTGAGGTCGATGGCGAACCGCTTCGACAGCGCCCGCGCCAGCCGGTGGATGTGGGCGTCCCCGGGGAAGTGGTGGTCCCAGAACGGCGCCATGCGGTCCTTGCGCCCGGCGAGCGGGGCGGCGTCGGGCGCGTTGAACTGGCGCAGGGCCTTGAAGGCGCGGTCGAGGGGCATGGGGGGCGTGTCGCACGGCCGCGGCGGCGGGGCAAGGGGCGCGAGGGCGATTGCGACCCGCCCGAGGCGCGGCCTATCCTCCGAGCGATGAAGAGCACCGACCCCTTCCGCGCGCAGCTCGTCGTCGAGCACCTCGGCGCGATCGATCGCGCCGAGGTGACGATCCGGCCGCTGACGCTGTTCTTCGGGCCCAACGGGACCAACAAGACCTGGGCGGCATACGCGCTGTACGGGCTGCTGCGGCGGTTCCACACCGGGGACGCTCCGGTGGATTCCGTGCCCGAGAGCTGGTTCACCGCCATACGAGAGCCGATTCGGAGATTGCGCGACGCGGCCGGTGGGGGGTCGACCACGCGCACGACCTCCGTGCGGTTGACGCGCCCCGAGCGACCCAACCAACTCGTACAGGCCGACCTGTGCGGATTGATGGCGCTCCACGCGGATGAGATGGGCGCGGCCCGCGCGTGCTTGGAGATCCAGCAGCCGCGTAGGGAGCACGTCGATGTCCGCTTCGACTGGACACCCGACGAAGACGAAATCGGTCTGCTCCGGACGTGGTCCGCGTCTGGCGATCTCGCAGCCACGATCACATTGGGGCCCGAGACCAACCCGAAGGTCTTCCTCGATGGGATCTGGTCGGCGCTCATCGAAGTCACCGAGTCGGTCAGGGCGTTTCCAGCCGAGCGCAAGGCCCTGCTCACCCTCCACCACCCGCTCTCGACCCTCAGTATGGCCGGCCCGCAGATGGACGCCATCATGGGTGGGGTCGATGCCCGCTTGAGCTCTTCCCTCGTGGCGAGCCGGCTCAAGGACTCGGCCGCTTCGCTGGATCGCTCTCTGCCCCGCCCGTCGGTCGACTTCATCACTCGAATCGACCGCGCGTGGCATCGCCGACCCGACGCCCCGCCCGGCCCGATGGCATCGGTCGCCGAGGCGCTCGAAGGCATCCTGGGCGGGCGGGTCGAGTTCGCGTTGAACGCTCTCGGGGGCCGGTCTCCGCACCTGCGTTTCAGGACGAAGAACCTCGATCTGCCCATTCACAGCACGCACTCGCTCGCCCGATCACTCGGAGGATTGGATCTCTACCTCCGTGAGTCGGCTATGCCCGGCGACTTCGTCTTCATCGACGAGCCGGAGATGAACGCCCACCCCCGCACTCAGCTCGTGATCGCCGAGTTCATCGCGTTGATGGTCAACGCCGGCTTGAGGGTCGTGGCCACGACCCACAGCCCCTACATCATCGACCACCTGCACAACCTCATCGAAGCCGGGCGCCTCGCGCCGGACCAGCAGGCGCGCTTCGCCGATCGGTTCGAGTTGGGGACGACCGACGCCTATCTGTCACCCGATCTGGTGTCCGCTTATCACTTCGACCGCGGCGGGGTCGTCACCGACGTCTTCGACCGGGATGATGTGGCCATCGACTGGGACATCTACGGCGCGGAGTCCGATGACATCGCGAACCTGTACAGCGAGCTGTTGGCCGCCCAGCGCGATGGCTGACATCGACTGGATCTTCGACTTCCTGCCGCGGTCGTCCTGGCTCGCGAACCGGACGAGCGGGAAGGACCAGGGTACGGCCTTTCGCTTCGATGGGCGCGGCGGGCGCTACCGCCTCTTCGAGACCGACACCGAGGATTTTCGGCAGGCCCTCGGCCTGGCGGCGCAGCCCTGCTCCGACTTCCTGCTGCTCTGGCGTCGCCGCCGACCGGGCACCCGGTGCACGGCGATCGAGCTCAAGGGCGGCGATCTGGGGCAGGCCAGAGCACAGGTCTCGACGCTCCTGCACGCTGTGCGCCGGAGGGCGCCGAGGGGCTCGCTCGCATTGTCGGCTGTCGTTCTCCTCCGCGGTTCGGTGAACTCGAGGTGGCGCAAGAAGCTCGTCGATCGGCTCGCACAGGATGGTATCGAGGTGCACTTCAAGACGGTCAAGAAGTCGAAGGGCCGCTCGATCCCCATCGACGACCTGCTGGCGAAGATCGACCGATGAACGACCCCGACGCCGTCGTCATCGGCGCCGGGCCCAACGGGCTCGTCGCCGCCAATCGGCTGGCCGACGCCGGCATGTCGGTGCTGGTCTGCGAGCAGCACCCGACCCGGGTCGGCGGGGCGTGCGCCACCGAGGACGGGGCCGACGCCGGGACCCGGGCCGGCTGCAAGCACGACGTGGGGGCGGGGTTCTTCCCGTTCAACCGGGCGAGCCCGGCGTTCCGGGCGCTCGAGCTCGAGCGGTGGGGGCTCGCGTGGGCCCGGGGCGAGGTGGAGAGCTGCCACCCGGCGCCCGACGGCTCGTCGGCGGCGATCAGCCGGGACGACGACGCGACCGCGCTGAGCCTCGGCGCCCACGACGGGGACGCCTGGCGGCGGCTGATGGCGTGGCATCGGCGGGTGGAGCCCGCGCTCATCGATGCGCTCCTGTCGCCGCTGCCGGGGCTCGCCTCGAAGCTCAGGCTGCTGCCGTTCGATCTGTTCCGCTTCGCCCGCATCGCCCTGGCCACGCCGGCCGGGTTCTCCCGGCGGTTGTTCCGCTCCGACGCGGCCCGGCGCATCGTGCCCGGGCTGGGGCTGCACGTCGACGTAGGGCCCGACGACCTCTTCGGGGCCGCGCTGGGCTACTTCCTGGCGACGACCGCGGCGACCGGGGGCAACGCGGTGCCGGTCGGCGGGGCGGGCGCGCTCACCGGGGCGATGGCCCGCCGGCTCGAGGAGCGGGGCGGCGTGGTCCGGCTCGGGGCCCGGGTCGAGCGGATCGTGATGGACGGGCGGCGGGCGGCGGCGGTGGTGCTGGCCGACGGGGTCGAGATCGCGACGCCGCGGGTGCTGGCCGACACCGGGGCCCCGGCGCTGTTTCTGAAGCTGCTGCCCGAGGCGGTCGTGCCCCGGCGGGTGCGGCGGGCGATGGGGCGCTTCCGGCGGGGCTGGGGCGCGTTCAAGGTCGACTGGGTGCTCGACGGGCCGGTGCCGTGGAAGAGCGGCGAGGCCCGGCGGGCGGCGGTGGTGCACGCCGGCGATCACATCGACGACCTGCGCCGGTTCACCGCCGAGTCCCGGGGGGGCGCGATCCCGCGCCACCCCTACCTCGTGATCGGGCAGCAGAGCCTGCTCGATCGCACCCGGGCGCCCGAGGGGCTGCACACGCTGTGGGCCTATTCTCGGGTGCCGCCGCAGGTCGAGGGCGGCTGGGCCGGCCACCGGCAGGCCTTCGCCGACGCGATCGACGCCCGCATCGAGGGGCTGGCGCCGGGGTTCGGGGCCCGGGTGGTGGCCCGGCGGGTCGTCGCGCCGCCCGATCTGGAGGCGTTCGACCCCAACCTCGTCGGCGGTGATCTGGGCGGGGGGTCCAACCACTGGACCAATCAGCTCGTCTTCCGGCCGGTCTTCCCCTATTTCCGCTACGCGACGCCGGCTCGGGGGGTGTTCCTGGCGTCGAGCTACGCCCACCCCGGGGCCGGGGTGCACGGCATGTGCGGGTGGAACGCGGCCGGGGAGGCGCTGCGGCGGGCAGGGTGAGGCGGGCAGGGTGAGGCGGGGGGCCCCCCGGCGCCGCGCGGGGTCGGGCTCAGCGCCGCCGGCGGCGCAGGCCGAGGAGGCCGAGGCCGAGCAGCCAGACGAGGCCGGCCGGGCCGCCATCGCCGGCGTCGCAGGCGCAGCCTTCGCCGTCGCCCGGCTCTTCGCCGGGGCCGACGTCG
>JAUHYW010000144.1 GCA_030426085.1 bacterium
GGCCGGGGTCGGTCGGGGCCGCGCCGGTGGCGCCGGACGAGGGGCCGGCTGCGAGCGCAGCGCCGGCCGCGGTGGGGCCCGCGCCGATGGAGCCCGCGCCGACGGGGCCCGCGCCGACGGGGCCCGCGCCGCTGGGGTCGCACCCGCTGCTCAACCCGACCGAGCGCTACCTGCCGACCGACGAGATGATGCTGGAGGTCGACGCGACCGCCTTCGACGGCCCGCTGACGCTGTTCGACGTGCAGGCGAAGCTGACCGGGGTCGAAGAGCCGATCCGCCGTCGGCGGCCGACGACCCGCAAGCCGCCGGCGGTCATCGTCGAGAAGAAGGCCCCCAGCACGCCCCACCACGCCGACTACACCGATTACGACGACTGGAGCCACAAGCCCGGCGCCCGGCTGGACGATCTGCTCGCGGGCTATCTGGGCGAGGCGGTGGCCTCGGCCGAGAAGGGCGAGGCGGCCCCGACGCCGCCCGCTCCGCCGCTGCCTTCGGGGGCCGGGCCGTCGAGCGGGGACGCCATCCGCCGGCTGCTCGATCTGGACGCGACGACCCACCACGAGATCAAGGCCCACCCGGGGCCGGCGCCCGAGGCGGCCCCGACGGTGGAGGCCGATCCGTCGATCGTGCCGCCGTCGAGCGGGGGCGACGGGCAGGAGAGCGTCGAGGCGCTGCTCAAGGACTTCCTGGGGCTGGACGTGCACGACGAGACGGCGTCGATGGACGCCTCGCTCGACGGGTCGATGGACGACGGCCCGCCGCTGGACGTGCCCGATCTGTCGCCCGAGGAGGCGCCGGCGCCGCCCGTGCGCCAGGTGATCGAGCTGCCGCCGGCCGCGCCGAGCGGGCGGGCGGGGGACGCGGTGGTCGTCGAGCCGATCGCGGCGGCGGGGGTCGACGCCGAGCCCGAGGTGGTCGTCGAGCTCGACCCGGACGAGGTCGACTTCGTGGAGCTGGATCCCGACGATCTCGAGGAGCTGGATCCCGACGAGGTCGAGGTCGAGGTCGAGGCGGCGCCCACACCAGACACCGAGGCCGACGCCGAATCCCAGGGCGCCGGCGACAAGAGCAAGGCGGTCGAGGATCTGCTCAAGGACTTCCTCGCCTTCGATCCGGAGGGCTGAGCGATGGCGGCGCCGCTGGGACAGGACGACGGGCACGACCGCATCCAGGCAGCGGGCAAGAACCTGCTGCTGTACGCGTTCTCGCTGCTCAAGACCGGCGAGGTGCACGAGCTGAACAACGAGGCGTGGCTGCGCCCGACCGAGAAGCTCGGCGAGGCCCTCGCCCCGCTGTTCAAGATGGAGCGGCAGGCGATCACCTTCGTGGTGCACGAGGGGGTGGCCCAGATCAACAGCCACGCGCTGTGGCTCGACCGGGGCACCGCCGATCAGGCCCAGGAGCTCGAGCAGCAGCTCGCCCGGCGCGAGGCGGGCGGCTTCATCTTCGTCAAGAAGCCCGACGAGGAGCAGCTCAAGCGGTTCTTCTTCCAGTTCGCCCGCTTCCGCCCGCCGGCCGACGTGACCGATCAGTTCGGCGCGATGGTCGAGAAGCTGGCCGAGGAGGGCATCGAGGACGTCAAGGTCGCCCCCCAGCCGCTGCGCCTCGAGGGCGTGGGGCAGGGCGTGCGGGGGGTGGCGTCGCTGTGGCACTACGCCAAGTCGGTGGCCGGCATCGGCGACCTGTTCTCGAAGACCCCGGTCGAGATCAAGGCCGCCCGGCGCATCGCCCAGGAGCTGGTCGACGCCTGCGCCACCGAGCAGGATCTGCTGTTCGCGCTGCCGCTCTTGTCCCGCGAGCGCACCCCGGGCCACCGGGCGGTCGACCGGGGGCTGATGGCGGCCGGCGTCGGCCGGGGCCTGGGGCTGAGCGCGATCCAATGCGCCGATCTGGCGACGGCGGCGCTGCTGACCGGGGTCGGGGTGGCCTACCCCAACCCCGAGCCGGCCCGTTTCACCGACCTCGAGGCCGCGTCGACCCTGGTGGTGCGCCAGCTCGACGAGGGTGCGAAGTTCACCCCGCTGCTCGCCCGGCGGGTGGTCACCGCGCTCGAGGCGGGGCAGGGGCCGGACGGCTCGGGGCCGCCGTACATCGTCGATCCGCCGCCGCTGCGCCCGACGAGCCAGCTCGTGATGCTCATCGACCACTACCTGGGGCGGGTGCGCGGCGACGACGGGCCGGCCGAGAGCCCGCTGGCGGTGGGGCTCGATCTGGTCGCCCGGCCGCCGCGCCGGGTGGATGCGGCGCTGGCCCGGGTCTTCGTGGCGGTGGTCGGGCTGATCCCGGTGGGCACGGTCGTCGAGCTGCAGAACGGTGATCTGGCGGTGGTGGCCGACGTGGAGCACCTGCGCGGGCGCCACCTGTACCGCAAGCAGCCCCCGCCGGTGACCCAGCCGCGCAAGATCTTCGTCGAGCGCATGCGCAGCGCCAAGGGCAAGGTCATCGCCGAGCGGCGGGCCCGGGTGCGGCTGGGCGACGAGGGCGAGGACGGGGAGTGGGCCATCCAGCGCACGCTGGCCCTCGACGATCACCGCGATCTGGTGGTGCGGGCCCTCATCCGGCAGCCGTCGACGGTGGTGGCTCAGATGGGGCTGCGATGAGCGGGCGCTTCTCGTCGGCGCCGGGGGTGCTGATCGCGATGCCCGAGCTGGTCGACCCCAACTTCCACCGCGCGGTGGTGGTCATGATCCAGCATGACGCCGAGGGGGCCCTGGGGCTCATCATCAACCACCCGCTCACCCACCGCTGCGCCGACGTGGCGGCCGGCTTCGGGCTGCCGTGGGCCGGGCCGTCCGATCTGGAGCTGGGCCGGGGCGGGCCGGTGGAGCAGCAGTCGCTGTGGATGCTGCACGACGACGGCTGGGGCTTCGACGAGACGATGCGGGTGTGCGACGGGGTGTCGGTCAGCCGCAGCAAGGAGGCCCTCGACCGCATGTGCCGGGGCGGCGAGCGGCGGCTGCGGCTGTTCGTGGGCTACGCCGGCTGGGGCCCGGGGCAGCTCGAGGGCGAGATCCAGGGCGGCTCGTGGCTCACCGCGGCGGCGGGCGCGACCCAGATCTTCGACTGGCCGGCGGACGAGATCTGGGCCCGCAGCGTGCGCAGCCTGGGCATCGATCCGGCGTTCCTGGTGGGCGGGGGCCACACGCTGCAATGACGGCGCGGCCGGGGCGTCACCGGTCGGGTCGCCATCGGGTCGAGGCCGCGGCGATGCCGATCGAGGCGGCCTGGGCGGCGGCGTAGGCGCTGAGGGCCGACGCCGGGCCGAGGCCGACGAAGAGCACCCCGCCCAGGCTCACGATGCTCGCGCCGCCCGTCGTCCACAGCATGCGGTCGCGGGTGCGGGCGTAGTGCTGCCCGAGGTCGAAGAGCGCGTCCAGCCGGCTCAGCGTGCCGTCGCGCAGCACGATCTGCGCGCTGTCCACCGCCAGCGTCGAGGCCCCGGTCAGCGAGACCGAGAGGTCGGCCCGGCGCATGGCCAGCGCGTCGTTGATGCCGTCTCCCACGAAGCACACCCGGCGGCCGGCGGCGCGCAGGGCGTCGATGTGGGCCGCCTTCTCCGCCGGCAGCACCCGGGCGTGCACCGTGTCGACGCCGAGCCGCCGCGCGAGGGCGTGGCTCGGCCGGGGGGCGTCGCCGGTCAGCATGACGAGGTCGAAGCCCCGACGGCGCATGGCGGCGACCGTCGCCGCAGCCTCGGGGCGGATCTCGGCGTCGAGGGTCACCGCGCCGATCCAGCGGCCGTCGAGCGCGACGTGCACCCGGCTGCGGGCGTCGGCCGCGTCGTCGGCCCGCCCCGGGGGTGGGCGGATGCCGGCGTCGAGCAGCATGCCGGCGCTGCCCACGAGCACCGGCCGCCCGTCGAGGTGGACCGCCAGCCCCCGCCCGGCCACGTAGCGGTCCTCGACGACCACCAGGGCCTCGTCCCACGCGCCGGCCGCCCGCGCGGCCGCGACGATGCCCCGGGCGATGGGGTGCGGCTGGTGCTGCTCGGCCGCCGCGGCGACGCGCAGGACGGCGGTCGTCGTCCAGCCGGGCGCGGGCTCGACCCGCTGCACCCGCAGCGTGCCCCGGGTGAGGGTGCCGGTCTTGTCGAAGACCACGGTGTCGACGCCGCTCGCCAGCTCGAGGGAGCGGCCGTCCTTGACCAGGATGCCCTCGCCGGCGGCGGCCCGGACGATGCCCAGCATCGACAGCGGCGCCGACAGCCAGTAGGCGTCGATGCAGTTGGACCACAGGCCGGCCACCGCGCCGGACAGGCCCCCGGCCAGCGCGCCGAGCCCGCCGGCGGCCAGGGTGACCGGCGCGCTGGCGTCGGCGATCGCCTGCGACTCGAGCTCGATGGTCTGCTCGTGGGAGGCGGTCCGATCGATCAGGTCGGCGAGCCGGGCGGCGAGGCTGTCGGCGCCGGTGCTCTCGGCGGCGAGGACGGCCCGGCCCCAGACCACCAGCGACGCCCCGTGCACCGCGGCCCCGGGGGCCCGCTCGACCAGCGCCGACTCCCCGGTGAGCCGGTGGGCGTCCACCGCGACCCGGCCTTCGATGATCCGGCCGTCGCACGGCGTCACCTGCCCGGCGCCGAGCACCACCCGATCCCCGATCTGCAAGTCGGCGTGCGCGATGACGACCTCCTGCCCGTCGCGCACGATCCGCACCGGCTCGCTGGGGGCGGCGAAGGCCGCGCCGATCGCGTGGCGCGCCCGCTGCCGGGTCATCAGGACGAGCCGCCGGCCGCCCTGGAACAGGGTGAAGCCCACCGCGCACAGCCCGACGTGGCCCCCGGCCAGGGCGGCGGCCAGGCCGACGAACTCGATGGCGGCGAAGGTCGGCGCGCGCCGGGTGCGCAGGTCGCCCCAGACCCGCCGGGCCAGCGGCACCGACGGGATCAGCACGCAGGGCCACGCGATGAGGCCCAGCGCCGGGTGCACCAGCCGGCCGACGCCCGCGGCCAGGGCCCCGCCGCCGGTGAAGGCGATGCCCCGGTCCAGCTCGCGCAGCTCTTCGGCCTCGTCCCGGGTGAACCGCGTGGGCTCGGGCGGCTCGGGCGGCTCGGGCGGCTCGGGCGGCGCGGGGCGGCGGCGGGCCAGCAGGCGCCCGGCGACGGTCACCGCCGCGCCGACGAGCGCCAGCTCGATCAGCATCGGTCGCCCCCGGCGCGGGCGAGGAGCCGCCGCTCGATGGCCTTGCGCGACATGCGCCGCCCGTCGAGCGTGCCGTGGCAGGTGCAGTCGCCGCGCCCGATCAGGCCCAGGCGGTGCAGCCCGGCCCGGGCCAGCTCGCGCAGCTCGTTGCGCACGAAGGCGCCGACGCCGACCCCGAAGCAGTTGACGCTGATGCTGGGCGTGCGGGCCATCACATGGTGCCACCACCCGCCGGGCAGGTAGAGCAGGTCGCCGGGGGCGAGCGCGGCCCGGAAGAGGGGCACGTCGGCCATCGAGGGCCACTGCTCGGGGCCGTCGGCGAGCAGGTCGACGCGGCTCATCCGGATGCCGTACTCGTAGCGCGGGCCGGGGTGCAGCCGGTGGCCTTCGCCGGGCGGGATCAGGTGGAAGGTCTTGTGGCCGACGAGCTGGGCGACGAGGTTGTCGGGGTAGTCGGCGTGCAGGCCGGTGACCGTGCCCCCGGGCCCGATCCACGCCCGGGGGAAGCGGATCGGCCGCCGGGCGGCGAAGGCGCCGAAGTCCACGTCCGCCCGCAGCTCCGGCCACCGGGCGAAGACCTCGAAGACCGAGAGGTAGCCCTCGGGGCGGTCGCCCCCCCGCCGGATCGCGTCGACGTAGGCCCCGAGGTCGGCCGCGCGGTAGCGGGTGGCGTGCTGCATCACGTTGCCGCACTCGAGGACGACCGGCACCCCGCGGCCCCGCTCGGCGAAGAAGTCGAACGACCAGCGGCGGCGGGCGGCCCACTGATCGGCGCCGCCCCGCACGACGAACGGGCGGTCGGCGAAGGCGTCGGCCGACACCGGCAGCGCGACCTCGTCCAGCGGGCGGGCGTGGGCCAGCAGCGGGGCGTTCGCGGGGGAGATGCCCACGCCTACACCAGCGGGTGCTTGCCGGGCTTGGGCACCCGCACCCCGTCGACCCACTGGTGGCAGGTGCAGCGGTCGGCGTAGAGCCCGAAGCGGTGCAGCAGCGCCTTGCCGAGCTCGCGGGCTTCTATCCCGACGAAGCGGCGGCGGGTGTAGGCGAAGCAGTTGACGCTGATCGCGGGCTCGAGCGACACGATGTGATGCCACCACCCGTGGGGGATGTAGAGCCCGTCCCCCGGATCGAGCACGACGCGCGCCGGGGTCGCCTCGGCGAAGCGCGGGTGGCGGTCGAGGTCCGGCGCGAGGGCGTCGACGCTGCTGAGCACCGCGCCGTAATCCCACTTGTCGCTGGGGTACATACAGCGGCTCTGCGCGGGCGGGACGAGGTGGACCAGCTTGCGCCCCCGGACCATCACCACGACGTTGTCCGGCGCGTCGTGGTGGTAGCCGCTGACCGTGCCCGCCGGGCCCAGCCAGGCGAAGACGAACTGCCGCGGGCGAGCGGCGGCGAACCAGCGGAAGTCGACGTCGTCGGCCAGCGCCGGCAGGTGCTCGAAGAGGTCGAGCGAGGCCAGGTAGCGGAACGGGCCGTCCGCCGGTCGGCCGGTCGCCAGCTCGGCCAGGTAGTCCCGCAGGCCGACCGACTCGAAGCGTGAGGCGTGCTGCATGATGTTGCCCCGCTCGACGAGCACCGGTGTGTCGTCGACCCGCTCGGCGAGCGCGGCGAAGTCCCAGTCGCGCACGGCGGGCCAGCCGTCGGCGAGGCCGGGCACGACCACCGGTCGGCGACCCGCGGTCAGCGCCCGGGCCAGCGCGGGGGTCGGCCGGTCCGGGCGGCGCTCCACGGGCGCGCCCGGGTCGAGGGTCGGGGGCAGGGCGTGGGGATCGACGCGGCCAGGGCTCATCATGGGGCGCTCGCGAGGGCCGGCCCGTCGAGCGGGACCGGCGTCAGGGGGCGGGGGGCGCAGCGCCGGCCGCCGCAGGTGCTCAACGGGTGGGGCAGGTCGAGGACGCCGACGCGGACCGCCGGGCCGGCGCCCCGCTCGGCGGCGATGCACGCGGCGATCGTGAGCTGCGCCAGGTCTTCGAGCCCCACGACCCCCGGATCGCCCCAGGCGTCCTCGTACGGCCGCCGGTCGGCCTCGGCCGGGGTCAGCGGGCGGCCGTCGGGCGCGGTGGCCGGGTCGACGAAGTCCACCGCGACCCCGAGCGGCGCGAGCCGGGCCCTGATCCACCCGCGCAGGTGCGCCGCGTAGCGTTCGAGGCGGGCGTGCATCTCGGGCTGCGGGCCGAGGGCGCGCTCCAGGTGTTCGATGAAGCGATGATAGATCGTGACCGGCAGATGGTAGCGCACCGCCTCGACGGTGGGCCATCCGGCGACGCAGGCCGCCTGCCAGGCGACGAGCCGGCGCTGGTAGCTGCACGGGCGCTCGGGCATGTCGATCGCGCGCAGCGAGCGCCCGCGGGCCAGGTACGCCAGGAGCCGGGCGCGGTCGTGTCGGAGCCCGAGGGCGAGGGGGCGTGGCGCGCGGGCCCCCGCCCGGTGGGGGGCGAGGCGGGCCCGCCAGCAGTCCGAGTAGACGCAGGCCCCGGTGAGCACGGTGCGCGGCGCGGCGGGCAGCGGGCCGCCCCAGAGGCCTTCGCCGGTCACGACGTCGCCCGGGGCCAGCTCCACCCGGGCCCCGCCGCCGGTGGGCAGGGTCCGGGACGCGGCATACCCCGACGCGTCGGCGGCGATCCGCCAGCCCTCGTAGCGCGCTGCGGCCAACGGGCTCGTGATGGGGGTGTCGCGGCTCACCGAGCCCAGATCTCGGCCAGCACCGACGAGGCCCGGATGCGATCGACGGCCAGCTCGGGCGCGCCGGCGCGCTCGACCGCGTCCTCCAGCCAGCGGCGGGCGTCGACCGGGCGCCCGTGGCGGGCGTCGAGCTCGGCCCGGCGGATGCCATAGTCCACCAGATCCTGGCGCAGCTCGGGCGGGAGCTCGTCCAGGCGCTCGGCGAGGGTGAACAGGCGGGTGTAGCCCCGGCGGGCGGCGCGCACCTGCCCCGCGTCGTGGGCGAGCTGCGCGGCGCGGCCGAGCAGCGCGACGATCGTGACCGCCCGCGCCGGATCGGCGGCCGCGGCGTCGACGTCCAGGCGGGGCAGCACCGCGGCGAGACCGGCCCGGCTCTCGGGGTCGTCGCGGTGCATGCGCAGGGACATGCTCCAGGTCTCGTAGAAGATGCGCTCGGCCAGGATGGGGCGGCCCATCGCCAGCAGCCGGTCAAACACCTCGCTCGGGCGCTGGTGCATCCAGCCGTAGAGCAGCCGATCGCGGGCGAGCGCCTGCGCGGAAGGCAGCCGGGCGATGCGGGCGTCGGCCAGATCGAGGCGGTCGAGGCCGTCGAGCGCCGCCGCCTGATCGAGCCCCGCGTCTTCCAGATCTTCGATCGCCGTCAGCGCCCGCAGCGGGTTGCCGTCGGCCAGCTCCCGGCGGGCGAGCTGGATCGGGCCCGGCGCGTCGGCTCCGGTCCGGGCGTTGCCCAGGTGCAGGGGGCCCAGGCTGGCCCGGATCCAGCCGCCGCGGCCGCCGATGTGATCGTGGGTGCTCAGGACGAGCGCCAGCGGGCCGTCGGGGGCGGCGTCGGGCGGCAGGCGCACGGCGACCCGGGCCGCGTCGCCCCAGGTGAGGTGCAGCTCGCCGCCGGCCCGGTCGACGTCGATGCGGAACGGCGTGGCCGGCAGGCGCACGATGCCGTCGCTCGGGATGTGGGCGACGTCCGAGGCGGCGTGGGCGCCGATGGCCCGCACCCGCAGCCCGACCGCCTCGACGCCGCCGCCGACCAGCAGTTGGAAGCCCGCCAGGGGCTCGGCGGCGGTTGAGCCCCCCGGGGCCAGCGCGATCCGCAGGCTGGCCGACGCCTCGCCCCGGTCGATGGCCAGATCACCCCGCACGGTGACCCGAGGGCCGAGCGTCTCGAGCGGCAGGACCGCCAGCGGCCCGTCGTCGGAGCGGCCGAGCAGGCGCAGCCGGGCCCCGGGCAGGTCGCGGCTGATCCGGTCGGGGTGCAGCAGCCGCCACGCCGGGTCCAGCTCGCGGTCGAACGCGACGGTGTGCGCCGCTGGCGGGCGCAGCGTCTCGAGGCGGCCGGCGACCGCGGCCCTGTCGGCGCCTTCGAGCAGCGGCAGCAAAGCCTCGAGGGCCGCCCGCTGCCCGACGGTGTCCCGCCCCCGGCGGCGGGCGTCGGCCGCGGCTCGCCAGCCCCGGCGGGCGTCGGTCACCCGCCCCGAGCGCGTGGCCCGCCGGGCGGACTCGGCGAAGTCCTCGGCGGCGCCCGGCATGTCGTTCAGCCGCAGCCCGAGCAGCCCGGCGCGGTGGGCCGACTCGATCGGATCGCGCCCGAGCCGGACCCGCAGCCGATACTGCTCCCGGGCGGCGCGCAGGCGGCCGAGCGCCACCAGATCGCCGAGCCGATCCCCCGACCCGGCGGCCGGCGCGAGGCGTGACAGGGGCGGCAGCGGCGCGTCACCGGCCCCGATCACCCGCACCGGGCCGCCGTCGGTCGGCACCGCGATCAGCTCGTCGTCCCCGTCGCCGTCGAGGTCGGCCGCGGCGCGGACCTCGAAGCCGGGCAGGGGCACCGTCCACGGATCGGGCCCGGCGGCGTCGAGCGTGATCTGGGCCCCGGCCGGCGCCCCGTGGCGCATGACCGACACCGCCGTCCGGCCGTCGCCCAGCAGGTCGAACGCCACCGGGTGGTCGAGCCGCTGACCGCCGGGCACGGGCACCCGCCGGTCGGGGGTGGGGCCGCCGGGGGCGTCCAGCCGCAGCCGATAGAGCGTGGGTGTGTCGGGCGCGGCCCCGGGCGGGAAGTACGCCGGGCGCAGGTCGAGCCCGTCGTTGACCGTCCACATCCGCCCCGCGCGGTCGAGGGTCAAGCCGCCCATCCGACCCAGCTTCGACCGCCCGGCCAGCGCCAGGTGGCGGTCGTCGGGCGCGGGGATCAGGGCCCGCACGTCGTAGGCCCGCCACTCGCCCAGCGACGCGATCAGGGCCGGCCGGGCCGCATCCGGGGAGGCGGCGAGGCCGTTGACGATCGACCAGGTGTGCGGCATGCGGGCGTGCACGTCGGTCGCCGTCCACCGGTCGCCGCCGGCCGGGACCAGCGCCCGGATGCGGTACGGCCGGGCGAAGTAGATGGGGGCGACGCCGTCGCCGTCGAGGTCGGCCTGCGCCGCGTCGAAGAGCGCCGCGCCCGGCTCGGCCCGCCACAGCCGGATCGGCGGCGCGTCGAAGCCGGCGAAGCGATACAGCGCGGTGCGGTCGCCGCCCTCGCCCTGCACCCGCCCCAGCATCACCGGGCGGCCTTCGGGGTCGGCGAAGAGCCGGGGCGCCTGATCCCACCGGCCGTCGGGGGGGTGGGGCAGGCGGCCGACGGGCGGCAGCGCGGGCTCGGACCGGGCGATGTCGAGGCCGACCTGCACCAGCCGGCGACCGTCGCGCAGCAGCTCGCCGACGGCCACCGGCGGGCGGGCCCGGGCCATCAGCGGCGCCGTGGGCAGGGCGGTGGTCGTCGCCCGCCCCAGGGCCGC
>JAUHYW010000064.1 GCA_030426085.1 bacterium
GGCGCACGGCGGCGGTGAGGCCCGGCAGGGCGGCGATCGGGCCGCCGAGGGTCAGGCGGCGGCCGTCCGGCGTGTGGTCGAGGGTCATCCGGGTCGGCGCGATGACGTACGGCGCGGCGCCGGGGCGGGCGACGACGAGCAGCGGGGCGGCGGGGGCTTCGATCAGCGCGACGCAGAACGGGCCGGGGGCCTCGGCGCCGGGGACGGGGTGGCGGCTCCAGGTGAGCGGGCCGCAGCCGTCGGGGCGCAGGGTGGCGTCGATCGGGATGGCGTCGAGGCCCGGGATGGCGGCGTCGCTGGGGGCGAAGGGCCAGTAGGGCAGCGTCGGGGTTTCGTCCGGCGCGAGCGGCCGGACGGTGACGGGCGGCGGTTCGGTGGGCGCTGCGGGGGTGGGCGCGGGTGCCGCCAGCGCGGCGAGGCCGCAGATGAGCCCGAAGAGTGATGGTCTGGATCTCACGAGAGGCATGCCTGTCTCCTCGTCGATGTACCCCGGTCGCAAGAGCAGGATGGCACGGCTCGGGGCTGCGTGGTTTACCGTATGAGGGCTGCCCCCGATCTCGCCGCGGAGCCGGACCCCGCACCCGCACCCAAGCGGGTCCAGGTGCGGATCCCGGTCGGCGGTTTTGGGCAGGGACCTCGGCTCGGTGGTCAGCCGGACCGGTAAGGAGCGCGGCATCGCCTCCGGTCGGTGAGCTGCCCAGCACCCGGATCGGGTACCGAAGGACCATAGGGCACGGGCCGTGGCGGGGCGCTCGTTGCCGTCGACGCCGGGGATGACCGCGGCGAGGACGTCACGCCACTGCGGGTGGCGCGCGTACCGCTCGGCCACCGGGCGGCAGCGGCGGCGGGTCAGGTCGGGGCTTCGTCCGGGCAGTCGCCAGTACATGCCGGCGACCGTACGAGGGGGCTATTGATGGGGGGCAAGGCCAATCTTGTTCTGCTCTGGCCCGAACAAGGTGCCCGATCCGAACAAGGTGCCCGGCACCTCGATCCGGGTCCGACCGGCGCCTGGGGAGGGCCTCTTGCCTGAAGTCCGGGTGCGAGCCGAAAAATCGATCGCCTTCATGCCTGAAGTCCGGGTGCGACCCGAAAAATCGATCGCCTTCATGCCTGAAGTCCGGGTGCGACCCGAAAAATCGATCGCCCTCATGCCTGAAGTACGGGTGCGACCGGCGAAGCGTCGAGCCCGCGGGCCTCGCGGACGGGTCGTCGGTGGGCGAAGAGGTGGCCGACGGCCTGCGGGGCAGCGTCGAGGCGCGGCACCCGACCACGGCCAGCCTCCGGGGGCGGGTCGGACCCGCCGCGCAGAACACTGTCGGGCCCGGCGGACGGGTCGCACCCGGTGGCGATCGGCCGCGACACCCGAGCGGTCCGGGTCACGGCTGTACTTCAGGCAAGACGGCTCGTGATTTTTCGGCTCGCACCCGGACTTCAGGCATGAGGGCGATCGATTTTTCGGCTCGCACCCGGACTTCAGGCATGAGGGCGATCGATTTTTCGGCTCGCACCCGGACTTCAGGCATGAGGGCGGTCGATTTTTCGGCTCGCACCCGGACTTCAGGCATGAGGGCGATCGATTTTTCGGCTCGCACCCGGACTTCAGGCATGAGGGCGATCGATTTTTCGGCCCGCACCCGGACTTCAGGCATGAGGGCGATCGATTTTTCGGCTCGCACCCGGACTTCAGGCATGAGGAGGGTCGAGTTTTCCGGTCGCACCCGGACTTCAGGCATGAGGGCGGCCGAGTTTTCGGGTCACGCCTGGGTTGAGGTGCTGGGTTGAGGTGCCGGGCACTTCATGCGGCTCAGGCCCCGTAGCGTCGCCGCTCAGCGACAGAGTTCGGCCTTGGAGCAGGGCTCGACCCGCTCGAACTCGATCGCCAGCCCCAGGTGCCAGCCGGGGCAGTCGGCCCGGCGCGGCGCTGATCGACCCGTCGAGGCGGCCCCCCTCATCGGCATACGCCATGCAGGCACCCTCCGGCGGGCGATGGACGCCGCGGCGGGCCGCTATCCTGAGCGCCTTCGATCGACGCGGAGTTCGACCGATGACGCGCGCGCTGCTCGCCTTGATGATCGGGGCGTTGGGCTGTCAGCCCGAGATGAACGACATGATGGAGGGCGGGCCGGTCGACGGGGGGTGGCGCCCGCCCGATGCCGACATGGGGGATGGCGGCCTGCCGCTGGACATGGAGGCGCCGGACGCGGAGGCGCCCGACGTGGAAGCGCCCGACGTGGCGCCGCCCGAGCCCGACGCCAGCGCCGACGCGCTGCGGATCAACCACCTCCAGATGCGGGGCACGGTCAACAGCTACCACACCGTCGACCACGACGAGAACCCCGAGCTGATGGGCTATGTGCACCGGCCGCTCGACGAGCAGGCGGCGCAGCAGGGCATCCGGGTCTTCGACTTCGACATCGTGCCCGATCGCGTCGCGGGCATCGGCCTCGAGCCGGCCGTCACCGATCTAGGGGTGGACGACCTCAGCCACTGCGGCGACTGGCTGCGCTGCCTGTACCAACTCGATGACTGGATGGACGCCCATCCCCGGCACCCGCTGGTGGTCGTGCTGGTGGGCGAGGCCAGACTCTACTACAACACCCGCGGGCTGCACTTTCAGCTCGACGACATCGAGCGCCAGATCGTGACGGCGCTGGGCCGGGGGCGCATCCTGGCCCCTGGCCAAGTCCGAGGCTTTCACCCCGATCTGCGCACGGCCGTTCGCGAGGGGGGCTGGCCCACGGTCGACGCCACCCGGGGTCTGGTGATGTTCATCCTCAATGAGCGAGGCCTGGCCCGCACGGCGTACCTGAACGAAGGCGGCGAGGACCCCGATGATCGGCTGCTCTTCCAGATCGGCGATCCGACGCGGGCGGAAGACCTCACGACCCGGGACGAGGTGATCTTCACCTTCGAGCCCGACCTCCACATGGAGGAGCACCCCTGGCTCTTCGAGACCGATCCGGCCGACCTCGAAGAGATCGAGGCGCTGGCCCGCAGCGGCTACCTCGTGCACGGGATCAGCGACGACCCCGACATGATCGACCGGCTGCGGGCCGCGGGCGCCCACTTCATCGGCTCCCGCTACCCCGATCGCTTCGGGCCGATCCCCCCCGAAGGGCCCACCACCTGCAACCCGGTCACCGGACCGGCGGATTGCGATCCGACCGAGATCGAGCCGGCCCCCTGAGGTCGCGGCTCAGTGGCAGAGTTCGGCCTTGGAGTAGGGCTCGACCCGCTCGAACTCGACCGCCAGCGGCAGCGACCACCCGGGGCAGCTGGCCCGACACGCCGCGGCGCTGAGCGTCGGCTCGACACAGTCGAGGTGACGGCACGCGATGTCGGCCCCCTCGGGCCCGAGCTCGAGGGCCATCATCCGGGGCAGGGTGAACGTGTGGCGACGCACGAGCCGGCCATAGAGCCGAGACATGTCAGGGTCCCCGAGGCACCGGCTCAGTCGAGGATCGTCTTCGCCGTGCCACGTCCACCACAACGGGATCTCGCCGCTGCCGCCGACCGCGAGCGGCTGACCCGGCTCACGAGCCGGCTCCGACCACCACCAGTGCTCGTCGCCGGCGAATCGGCCGACGCCCACCGCCTCGAGGAGACCGCCTCTCATCCGGCGCGCGAGCGCGGGCCCGCGAGCGTCGCTGATCACTATTCTCTGAGCGAGAGCCTCGATTCGAGCGCGCGCGTCGGAGTCGACCTCCCGATCGAGGCACACGGCGACCGCCCGGTCGACGTGGTCGCCGACCGTCTCCCGCAGGGGCCGCAAAGCGACGTTCTCGGGATCACACTGCGCGTAGTCCTCAGCCGGCAACGCCGCGTCGTAGGGCACCGGCTCATCGAACGGCGACGCCATCGTCCGGGCGCAGCGCAGCCCCACGTCGGCCGCCCGCAGGCTGGGATCGACCGCCACCAGCCGGTCGCCGGGCTCGCCCGCCGGGCTGAAGAAGCCGCGCCCGCGCAGGACCCGGGGCGCGGCCGCCGCCTCGGCGTCTTCCGGCACCCCCCAGAAGACCGGGTCGGGGCTCGACTCCCGGCCGGCCATCGCCGCCGCCGGATCGGCGGCCCACTCGTCGACGTTGCCCAGCAGGTGCTGCACCGGCTCGGGGTCGGTCCACACGTCGGCGCCGATGTAGAGCCGGCCGGCCTCGCCCTTGACCGCGTCATACGGCCCCCCGTCGGGCGGCGCATCGATGCACTCGGCCAGCCACGGCGGCCGGCCGGTGGCCTCGGCCCAGGCCCCGCAGCTCAGCGGATCGGCGAAGAGGCTCGGCGGCCCGTCCACCAGCGCCTCGAGCCGGGCCCGCTCGGCCACGGTCGGCAGCCGCCCGCCGAGCCGCTGGCAGGCGGTGTACGCCTCGCACCAGTTCAGCCCGGTCATCGGCCGCTGCTCCAGCGCGGCGGCGTCGGGCGCGCGCTGCGCGTCACACAGCGCGCGGCAGGTGGCGAACTGGGGGTCGGCGCAGTCGCACACCGCGTCCCGGTACTGCGCCCGGCTCACCTCGGCGGTCATGATCGCGAAGTCGTAGGCCAGCGGCTCGGTGACCGTCGCCCCGCACAGGTCGGTGTAGGTCACCTCGGCGGTGACGCAGGTGCGGGCGTCGAGGTCGTCGCGGCAGGCGGCGGTGTGCCCCGGGATGAGCACCCAGCCCGGGTCGAGCCGCTTGGGCCGGCCCTCGGCGTCGGCGCCGTCGGGGTCGGCGCCGTCGGGGTCGGCTTCGGGGGCGTCGGTGTCGCTCTCGTCGCCGGCGCTCACGCAGGCGTAGCCGTTGACCAGCTCGACGCCCTCCGGCAGGGGCTCTTCGCGCACGGCGGTGTCGCCCTCGAAGTACTGCACGCAGGCGACGACCTCGCCCTCCCGGGCCACGCACTGCCGATCGCCGTCGCCGCAGTGCAGCACCGAGTCGATCCGGCACTCGTAGTTCGAGCAGGGCACGCCCTCGGGGCAGCGGATGTTGCACGCCCCGCAGTTCTCGGGATCGGTGATGACCCGGGTCCACGCGTCGCCGCCGAAGAACCGGCAGTCTCGCCACCCCGAGCGGTCGAGCTGCCCCGGGGGGAAGGCGTCGCACGCCGTGAGGAGCCCGGCGACGGCCGCCGCGCACAAGAAGAGTCGCATGAGACCTCCGCAGCCGATCTCATTGACAGGATAGCGCGATCCACCTGCGCCCGCTACTGGCAGCATGCGGTCCGGCGATGGCGTCCGGCTTGACGCCGGCTGTCAGGAGGGCGACGATGTCGCGAGGCGCGCCGTGCTCGAGGAGGCCTATGTCGCTGCTGGTGCTCTCCCTGGCGTTCGCCGCCCTCTCGGCGCCGGCCGCTGCGGCCTGCCCGCCCGTCGAGCGGGTGCAGGGCCCGCCGGTGTATGTCATCCTGCATGGCTACGGCGGGGGGCCGGTCGCCCGGCCGCTGACCCAGACCGACGACGATCTGGTGCACATGGCCCGCCTCTTCCGCCCGATGGCGCCGGCCCTGATCCGGGTGCACGGCGAGCCCACCCCGCTGGCGCGGCTGCGGTTCGGGCAGACGCTCCGGCCGGCGACGTGGGACGCTTTGATCGGCAGCGTCGAGGAGGTCCGGGCGGCCATCGAGCGGCAGCCGGCGGCGCCCCGGCCGCGGGTGTATGTCTACCTGTCGGGGCACGGTGCCATCGGCCGCTGGGGTCGGCTGACGACGTTCACCGAGCCGACGGGCGACGGGCCGGGCCGCGACGGCCGGCTCGACGCGACGCTGATCGCCGAGCACATCATCGCGCCGCTCGCCGCCGGGGCCGACGTGCACCTCATCGCCGACACCTGCCACAGCCATGGCCTCGTCGAGACCCGGCCGCCCTACTCCCGCCAGAAGATCGAGCCCGGGCCGCGGTTCGAGCAGGTCCCGCTGCACGCCTTCGTCGAGCGCTTCCCCACGGCGGGGGCCCTGATGGCCGCCCGCGACAAGGCGTGGGGCTCGGGCGACTACACCGGGGGTGTGTTCAGCCACGCGGTGCGATCGCTGGCGCTGGGTCCGGGCGATCTCGATCGGGACGGGGTCATCACTTACGGCGAGATGGCGGTCGCGCTGCCCGAGGCCATCCGCGGGCGCACGCGGCTCCCGGCGCCCCGGGTGCTCGCGCCGCACCTCGACCCCGATCGGCCGTTCATCGACTGGCGCGCGACGCCGGCCGCCCGGGTCTGCCTGCCGGGGGGTATCGTCGGCAAGCGCTTCCTGGTCGACACCCGGGTGCTGTGGGCCAGCCTGCGCTTCGACGGCGCGCCGCTGCCGGTCTGGCTGGCTCCGGGGCGGATATTCGAACTGGCGGGGGTGGGGGTCGACAGCCGCTACTTCCGCGCGGCGGACGGGCCGGCAGCCTTCGGGGTGCGCTCTCCGCGCCTGCCGCCCGCGGGGCGCGCCGAGCCGGCGGCTCCGGCCGGGCAGCCGGCTCGATCCGATCCCTCGCCGGGCGGCGAGCCGCCGGCCCCCGACGCCGAGCCGCCGATGTATTGGGAGCCGCTGCCCAAGCTGTTCGACCGGCCCATCACCGAGGCGACGGCCTCTCGCCCGCCGCCCTTCGAGTACGGCTCCCGGGTGAGCGTGGGCGGGGCGCTGCTGGCCGGCGGCTCGATGCTGCCCCCGGACGCCCTCACGGGCCTGCCGATCGTCGCCCCCCACGCCGACCTCGAGGTCCGAGTCGGCTTCGGCCGTCATCGGGTGCTGGCCGTGGCGAGCTACGCGTGGTGGACCATCCCCCGGAAGCCGCACGTCGTATCCGAGGTGACCGGCCACCGGCTCGGCAGTCGGGCGGGCTACGGGCTTCTCGTCGAAGAGAGCCGGTTCGACTTGTCGGTGGACGGGCTCGTCGGCGTCCACCGCCTGTGGCATCACACGGCGCGCGGGCCCCGCTACGCCCACGTCGGCGAGTTCGCGCTGCGGTTGGCGTTCGCCGCCCCCTTCGACGCCTGGTCCCGGCTGGGGACGCGGATCGACTTCGATCTGGGCGGCATCTGGTCGGGCGACTGGGTGGGGCCGAGCGCGCGCCTGCTGGTCGGGCTGGATGTCGAGTCGCTGATCGAGTAGCCGGCGGAGCCGACGAGGCAGAGGGATCGGCTGATCCGGCTCGAGGTGCCGGGCACCTTGTTCAGCCGCAACGACTGCGATGACATCCCGGCGGCGCCCCCGGCGCGGTGAGCCCACCTTGCCGGCTCGGCATGCCCCCGCTTATCCTGCGCGCCGGAGATGCCGAGTCGAGGTCCATGATGCCGGTCCGCGAGACCCTGCGCGCCCAACCCACGTCGCTGAGCGAGATCTTCAGCAACGGCCGGCGCTACGTGGTGCCCAGGTTCCAGCGGGACTATGCCTGGAATACGAGCGAGTGGGAGGAGCTGTGGGCGGATCTGAGTGCCGTCGCTGACGACCCCGGCGATGCGCGGCACTACCTGGGCGCGCTCGTCCTGCAGGAGGTCGAAGGCACCAGCGCCTTGCGCATCATCGACGGCCAGCAGCGGCTGGTGACCCTGAGCATCCTCGCCCTCGCGATCATCCGCCGCATCGAGGGGCTGGCCGAGGCGGGGGTCGAGTCGGAGGGCAACCGCGAGCGGGTGCGCCTGCTGCGGGAGAAGTTCGTGAGCACCCGCAGCGCCGCGTCGCTCGAAGAGCACGCCCGGCTGACGCTCAACGACGCCAACGACGGGTTCTACCGCAACTATCTCGTCCAGCCGGTGCGCCCCCGGGTCAAGGGTCTGACCCCGTCTGAACGGCGCCTGTGGCAGGCGCTGACATTCTTCGACAAGCGGCTCGGCGAACGGTGGCCGGAGGCGGTCGGCGGCTCCGAACTCGCGTCTTTCCTCGACCGGGTCGTCGGCGAGCGGCTGCGCTTCATCGAGATCCGGGTGACCGAGGACGAGACGGCCTATACGGTCTTCGAGACCCTCAACGCCCGCGGCGTGGCGCTCAGCACGGCCGATCTCATCAAGAACTATCTCTTCGCCTGCGCGAGCCGCGGCGGCGAGTCCGATCTGCGCAACGCTCAGCAGCTCTGGGATCGGGTCGTCGGTCGGGTGCCGCTCGATCGGCTGTCCACGATGATGTTCCATCGCATGGCCGCCTGGATCCCCAATCTGACGGAGAAGCGGGTCTTCACCCACGTCAAGCGGCGCGTGCCCGGCCATCAGAGCGTCTTCGACTTCCTGCGGGAGATGGACGAGACCTCCGTTCTCTACACGGCGCTGGACGACCCCGAGCACGACTACTGGGCGGACGTCCCCGAGGCCCGCCCGCATATCCGGACCCTGGAGATCCTCCGGGTCGAGCAGTGTCGCCCGCTCCTGCTCGCGGCGATCCCGGCGCTGGAGACGCGACCTCTGCGGGTGGTCCGGTTGCTCGATGCCATCACCCGGCTCAGCGTGCGTACGGTCGTCGCCCGCCTGAACACGGGGGACATCAAGCGCGCATACCAGGCAGCCGCGCGCGCGGTCGAGGCGGGGACGGTGAAGAGACCCCCTGCCATCATGGGTCTGTTGAGAGCGATCCGGGTCGAGGATGACCGCTTCCGGGAATCCTTCGCCACGCTGTCCATGGATCCCAAGGGTCGGCGCAAACGCATGTTGCGCTACCTGCTCTCCGAGTTGGAGCGGGACCTGACCGGGCATCCGCTCGACTTCGGGCACTCCGACGCGACGATCGAGCACATCCTCCCCCAGAACGCCGGGGAGGCATATGCGACGACGTTCCGCGATGTGGACGTCGAGCGCTACCAGTCGAGGCTCGGCAACCTGACGCCGTTGGAGGCGGGCCTGAACCGCGCGCTGGGCGCGGCACCTTTCGATGAGAAGCGTGAGGTCTATGCTCGGAGTCGTTTCCACCTGACGCGCGAGATCGAGGCCCATGAGTGGTCACCGGATGCGATCCGCGCCCGTCAGAGGCGCATGGCCGACGCGGCGGTGCGGATCTGGTCGGACTATGAGGCCGAGATGGCCTGATGGTGCGCTCGGTCGGGGCGGATCGGATCGAGGTGGATCGAGGTGCCGGGCACCTTAGTTCGGCTCAGCGGCCCTTATCGAAGGCCCGGATCGTGATCGAGATCCGCCGCCCGCGATAGCGGGCGAAGTGGGGCACCTCGTGGGTCCAGGCGCGGTTGGTGGCCCAGGGGATGATCACGACGGCGCCGTCGGGCACCGGGATGTCGACCTTGCCCTTCCCCCCGTACGGCCGCATGCGCATCACCCGGGCCTCGCCCAGCGAGAGGGTCACGATGTCGGTGCCCGGCGTGCGGTCGACGTCGCTGTCCCGGTGCTTGCCGATGTAGTGCTTGTGCCGGGCGTCGTACCAGTTGAGCAGCAGGCTGTCGTGCCGCGGGTCGAGCGCCTGTCGGGCCCAGGCGAGGTACGGCGCGAGCGCGTCGGGCACCGGCGCGGCCCGGCTGGTCTGGCCGCTGAAGCGATAGTCCCGGCCGTACGCCCGCTGCCAGCGGGGCAGCTTCACCGGCCGCCCGTGCACGTGCACGGTGTCGTAGCCCTCGGGGTGCAGCCGCCACAGGGCCTCGAAGCCGGCGTCGTCGGGGATCAGCGCCGGGGACAGCGTGGCGCAGGTGACGTGGTGCTCGGCGCCGAGCGGGATCGGGGTCGGGTCGATGAGGTCGCGCATGCGGCGGAGGATGGCACGCGCTGATGCACTGAACAAGTGTGTATGCCCGGGCGCATCCGGTCTACAGCAGCGGCGAGGCCAGCCGGGCGATGGCGTCCCGCATGCGGGGGTAGAGCCCCAGCTTCGCCAGCGCGGTGCTGCTCACCTCGCGGCTGTCGCGCAGCTCGGTCTCGTACTGCCTCTCGAGCGCGGCGGCGAAGTCGGGGTCGACCACCAGCGCGCCCAGCTCGAAGTTCAGCCGGAAGCTGCGGATGTCGACGTTGGCCGAGCCGACGATGCCCCACACCCCGTCGACGACCATGCGCTTGGCGTGCAGCATCGAGGGCAGGTACTCGAAGACCCGCACCCCGGCCCCGAGCAGCTCGGCGTAATACGAGCGGGCGGCGGCGCCGACGATGCGCACGTCGTTGCGGGCCGGCACGAGCAGGCGCACGTCGACCCCCCGCAGCGCGGCCGAGACCAGGGCCCGGACGGTGCCCGAGTCGGGCACGAAGTAGGGGCTGGCGATCCACACCCGGCGGCGGGCGGCGGCGATGCCGGCGAAGTAGACCATGCCGTGCGCGTTGTGCACCTGGTCGGGGCCGCTGGGCACGATCGCGCAGACGCAGGTGCCCTCGCCGGCGGACGGCGCGACGCCGTCGAGCTGCTCGGCGGCGGCGAAGTACCAGTCCTCGATGAAGATCTCGGCCAGGTCGGAGACCGCCGGGCCCTCGATGGCCAGGTGGCTGTCGTGGAAGTGCCGCCCGCCGCGCCGCAGCCCTCGCCCGGAGTACTCGTCGCCGACGTTCATGCCCCCGGTGAAGCCCACCGTGTCGTCGACGATGACCAGCTTGCGGTGGTTGCGCAGGTGGGTCGACCACCGCCGGCGGAACGGGTTGACCGGCAGGAAGACCTCGGCGTGGCCCCCGGCGCCGATGAGCGCGTGCAGCCGCTCGGGGTCGATGCGCAGCGAGCCGACCGCGTCGTAGAGCAGCCGCACCTCGACCCCGGCCCGGGCCCGCTCGATGAGCAGGTCGAGGAAGCGCCGCCCGGTCGCGTCGTTCTTGATGATGTAGTACTCGGCCCACACCCGCCGCTTCGCCCCCTGCACCGCCTGCTCGATGGTCTGGAAGGCGTCCTTGCTGCTCGTCAGCAGCCGCACCTGATTGCCGACCGTCGGCGGCAGGCCGGTCAGCCGGGTGGCCAGCTCGACGACCTGCTGGGCGGTGGGGGCCAGCCGGGTGTCGCCGAGGGCCTCGGCCGAGCGCCGCCCGGCGAAGAGCCCCCGGGCGGTGGGCCGCTGGCGGCGGGCGGCCCGGCGGATGCTGGGCGAGGCCCCGAGCAGGTACAGCAGCGCGCCGCCGACCGGGAAGGCGATGATGGCCAGCAGCCACGCCAGGGTGGCCGCGACCCCGCTCTTGCGCAGGATGGCCCGGCCGCCAGCGTAGACTTGCAGGCCGACCACCGCCAGCGTCACCGCCATCTTCGTCCACTCGGGCACGTCGTCTCCGTGGTTCGCGCGCACGATTCTCGCCGATACGGGATGCGCGCGTCGCCTCTTCGATGCGCGTCGGCGCCGATGATTACAGCGGGCGGCCCCGGGCGGCCCTCGGGCGGGCCTCCTGTCACCCCGCCGTCACCCCGCGCTTTACTCCGGCCGCGGGCCGGCATAGGTTGGCCGCGGAGGGACCTTGCAGGGGAGAGAACATGGTCGACATCGCCAAACCCGCGTCCGACGGCCCTTCGGGCGCCGAGGAGAGCGGGCACGATCTGATCTACGGCATCGACGACGTGCCGCCGGTCGCCGAGGGCGTCGCGCTCGGCTTGCAGCACTACCTGACGATGTTCGGCTCGACGGTGGCGATCCCGCTCATCCTGTCGGGCCCGCTGGGCATCTCGGACGACCCGGAGAAGCTGGGCTGGCTCATCGGCACGATGTTCTTCGTGTCGGGCATCACCACGCTCTTGCAGACGACGCTGGGCAACCGGCTGCCGATCGTGCAGGGGGGCACCTTCTCGTTCCTGACCCCGGCCATCGCGATCTGCGGCATGGCCTCGCTCAAGTCCGCCGGCTTCGAAGTGAAGATGCAGACGGTGCAGGGGGCGATCATCATCGGCGCCCTGGCCGAGATCGTGATCGGCTACACCGGCCTCGTCGGCCGGCTGCGGCGCTTCATCGGCCCGATCACCATCGCCCCGACCATCGCGCTCATCGGGCTGGCGCTGTTCCCCTTCGGCGCGCCCGAGGCCGGCAAACACTGGGGCATCGGCGGGCTGACCATCCTCTTGATCATCCTCTTCTCGCAGGTGCTGCGCCGCAGACACCGGGTGTTCGAACTCTTCCCGGTGCTGCTCGGCATCATCGGCGCGTGGGGCGTGGCGGCCATCCTGACCGCCGCCGGGGTCTTCGAGCCGGGGCACCCGGCCTACACCAGCCTCGACAAGCTCGACGCGGCGCCGTGGGTCCGGGTGCCTTACCCGTTGCAGTGGGGCATGCCCCAGTTCGAGGTGGCGGCCATCGTGGGCATGCTCGCGGGGTACGCCGCCTCGATGGTCGAGTCCATCGGTGACTACTACGCCTGCGCCCGGATGTCGGGGGCGCCCATCCCCGACGGCAAGACGATCAACAAGGGCATCGGCATGGAGGGCGTCGGCTGCCTGGTGGCGGGCGTCTTCGGTACCGGCAACGGCACGACGAGCTACAGCGAGAACATCGGCGCCATCGGCCTGACCCGGGTCGGCAGCCGGCGGGTCGTGCAATACGGCGCGGCGCTGATGATCGTGCTGGGCGCGGTGGCCAAGTTCGGGGCGCTGTTCACGACCATCCCCCAGCCGATCGTGGGCGGCATGTACTGCGCGCTGTTCGGGGTCATCGCCGCGGTGGGGCTGTCGAACTTGCAGTTCGTCGACCTCAACTCGCCGCGCAACCTGTTCATCCTCGGCTTCGCGTTCTTCATGGGGCTGAGCCTGCCGGCCTACGTGACCGCCAACCCGCTCGACCTCGGCGAGTCGCTCGGCTGGCTGGCGGGCATCCTCAATACGCTGGGCAGCACCGGCATGGCGGTGGGCGCGGTGATCGCGGTGGTGCTCGACAATGTCATCCCGGGCACCGACGCCGAGCGGGGCCTGACCGAGTGGCAGAAGGCGGGCTGACGGACCCGCCCATTGACGGCGCCCCGGCCCGCCCGCGACTGTGGGATCGCGCGCAAAAGGGGGGAGCCGTGCCGCGTATTCCACTCGTCGTCTGTCTCGCGATCCTGCCGCTCGCCGCCGCCGCCCAGGCGCCGGTGATCGTCAGTCATCCGTTCGCCACCGACGCGCAATGCGATCCCGCGCTGGGGGTCGTCTCGCTGCGCATGGACGTGCTCGGCGGCTTCGGCAGCAGCAGCAGCGGGGCCAACGCCACCTTCGATCCGGTCGACGACCCCGACATCGGGGCCGAGGGCACGGTCTACGAGAGCATGCCGTTCCTGTGCCGCACGGCGGGTGGGGCGAGCAGCGGGCGCTGGCTCGACGTGCAGAGCGCCGGTGATCCGGGCGCGGCGGCGGTGGGCGAGCCCAACCGCATGGTCACGACCTACGCCGTCGACGGGGTGACGGTGGACATGGTCGCCGATCTCGACTGCACGACCCTGACCCAGTGCTACACCCTGACCAACGGCACCGGCGGCCGGCTCGACGAGCTGGCGCTCATCCACTATGTGGACGGCGACCTCAACTTCGTGGGCAGCTTCAGCAACGACTTCGGCGCGACCTCGGCCGGCGACCGGCGGGTGGTCTACGAGTTCGACGAGGGCGACGACCCCGGCGAGCCGACGACCCAGCTCGCGCTGTTCGGGGCCGACCCCCGCGATCTCTACGTCACCGGGTGGGAGGTCGGGGAGTTCGACGAGAGCAAGACCCGCATCGCGAACACCGCCAACGGCTGCGAGCCGCTGCGCGACGCCCTGGTCGACGAGAACCTCGCCAACACCGACCCCAACGGCGATCTGGTGACCGACGCGGGCTACGACGTCACCATCAGCCTGCGGCTCGACGCCGGGCCGCTCGAGCCGGGCGAGATGAGCCCGCCCATCTGCTTCAGCATGCGCTGGGGCTACGCGCTGGCCTGCTCGGACGAGGACGCCGACGGGGTGTGCGTGCCCGAGGACAACTGCCCCGATGTGCCCAACCCCGATCAGGCCGACAGCGACGGGGACGGGGAGGGCGACGCCTGCGAGTGCGCGCCGACGCCCGAGGTGTGCGACGGGCGGGACGACGACTGCGACGGCGCGGTGGACGAGGATCCCACCGACGTCGGCGCCGCGTGCCAGACCGGGGCCGACGGGGTCTGCGCCGGCGGCGTCACCGCCTGCGTCGTCGGGGCGCTGGTCTGCGAGCCGGCGGTGGGGGCGTCGCCCGAGCAGTGCAACGGGCTGGACGACGACTGCGATGGGGCGAGCGACGAGGGCGCGCCGGGGGCCGGGGGCGCCTGCCAGACCGGCGAGCCCGGGGTCTGCGCGGCGGGCACCCGGGTCTGCGTGGGCGGGGGGTTGCAGTGCGTGCCCGACGCCGCCCCGACGCCCGAGCAGTGCAACGGGCTGGACGACGACTGCGACGGCGTCGTCGATCAGGGTGATCCGGGGGGCGGGGCCGACTGTCAGACCGGGCTCTCGGGCGTGTGCGGCCCGGGGCGCACGGCGTGCAGCGGCGGGGCGGTGGTCTGCGAGGCGCTCGCCGAGCCGTCGCCCGAGGTGTGCAATGGGATCGACGACGACTGCGATGGCATCCCGGACGATGGCAACCCCGGCGGCGGCGCGGCGTGCGCCACCGGCCTGCCCGGGGTCTGCACCACCGGGCGGGTGACCTGCTTCGAGGGCGCGCTCGCCTGCCGGCCGCTGGCCCAGCCCGCGCCCGATGTGTGCAACGGGGTCGACGACGACTGCGATGGGGCCACCGACGAGGGCGACCCCGGCGGCGGCGCGCCGTGCGAGACGGGGCAGGCCGGGGTCTGCGCGGGGGGCACGCTGCGCTGCGCGCTGGGGCGGGTCTCGTGTGTGCCCGATCGGGCGCCGGGGGCCGAGCAGTGCGACGGGGTCGACGACGACTGTGACGGGTCGGTGGACGAGAATACGCCCGAGGCCGGCGCGCCGTGCGAGACGGGGCAGGCCGGGGTGTGCGCGGCGGGCGTCGGCGCGTGTCGGGGCGGGCAGGCGGCGTGTGATCCGGTCGTGGCGGCGGGCCCCGAGCGGTGCAACGGGCTGGATGACGACTGCGACGGCGCGAGCGACGAGGGCGCGCCGGGCGGGGGCGAGGCGTGCCAGACCGGCGCCGATGGGATCTGCGCGGCGGGCACCACCGTCTGCCGCGAGGGCGGGCTGGCGTGTGACGCGGACGCCGAGGCCGGGCCCGAGCGGTGCAACGGGCTGGACGATGACTGCGATGGCGCCAGCGACGAGGGCGAGCCGGGCGGGGGCGAGGACTGCCAGACCGGCGAGGCCGGCGTGTGCGCCGCGGGGGTGACCGCCTGCGGGCCGCAGGGCGTGCGGTGCGTGCAGCAGGTAGCGGCCGGCGACGAGCGGTGCAACGGGCTGGACGATGACTGCGATGGCGTCACCGACGAGGGTGATCCGGGCGGCGGCGGGGTGTGCCAGACCGGGGCCGAGGGGGCCTGCGCCGCGGGCGTGGCGGCCTGCCGGGCGGGGGCGGTGGTCTGCGTGCCCGACGTCGAGCCGACGGACGAGGTGTGCGACGCGGCCGACAACGACTGCGACGGCGCGGTGGACGAGGGTGATCCGGGCGGCGGCGGGGCGTGCCAGACCGGCGAGCCGGGGGTCTGCGCGGCGGGTACCGAGGCCTGCCGGGCGGGCGCGGTGGTCTGCGTGGGCGACGTGGCGGCGGGCGCCGAGCGGTGCAACGGGCTGGACGACGACTGCGACGGCGCGAGCGACGAGGGGGATCCGGGGGCCGGGGCCGACTGCGAGACCGGCGCCGAGGGGGTGTGCGCGGCGGGGGTGGCCGCCTGCCGCGACGGCGGGCTGGCGTGCGACGGGTTGGTCGAGGCGTCGCCCGAGGTGTGCAACGGGGTGGACGACGACTGCGACGGCGCGATCGACGAGGGTGATCCGGGGGCCGGCGAGGTGTGCCAGACCGGTGAGCCGGGCGCCTGCGCCGCCGGGCGCACGGTCTGCGCCGACGGCGCGCCGGGCTGCGTGCCCGACGCCACGCCGTCGCCCGAGGTGTGCGACGGCGTCGACGACGACTGCGACGGCGCGGTCGACGAGGGTGATCCGGGGGCCGGCGAGGCCTGCGAAACGGGGGACGCGGGCATCTGCGCGGGGGGCACGACGGCCTGCGTCGACGGCGGGCTGGTCTGCGCGGCGGACGCGGCGGCGATGGACGAGGCGTGCAATGGGCTGGACGACGACTGCGATGGCATGAGCGACGAGGGCGCTCCGGGGGCCGGCGAGGCCTGTCAGACCGGGCGCCCGGGGGTCTGCGCGGGGGGCACGACCGCCTGCCGGGCGGGGGCCATCGCCTGCGACGCCGACGTGGCGGCCGATCTCGAGGCGTGCAACGGGCTGGACGACGACTGCGATGGCATGGTCGACGAGGGGCAGCCCGGCGGGGGCGAGGGGTGCGAGACCGGCGAGCCCGGGGTCTGCGCCCGGGGCCGCACCGCGTGTCGGGCCGGGGCGCTGGCCTGCGATCAGCTCGTCGAGCCGGGCGCGGAGACCTGCGATGGCGTCGACGAGGACTGCGATGGCGTGGCCGACGAGGGCGGGCCCGGGGCGGGCGAGATGTGCCGCACCGCCGAGCCGGGGGTCTGCGCCGACGGGCTGACGGTCTGCGTGGACGGCGCGGTCGCGTGCGACGCCATCGGGGATCCCTCCGACGAGGTGTGCGACGCGGCGGACAACGACTGCGACGGGCGGGTGGACGAAGGCACCCAGGGCGGTGATCCGTGCGAGACCGGGTTGCCGGGGGTCTGCGCCGAGGGCACCACCGCCTGCGTCGGCGACGGGCTGGAGTGCCTGCCGAACGTCGAGGCGAGCGACGAGCTGTGCGACGGGCTCGACAACGACTGCGACGGCGCGGTGGACGAGGACGCCGCCGGCCTCGACGCGCCGTGCGCCACCGGTCAGCCGGGGCTCTGCGCGGCGGGGCGCACGGTGTGCGTGGCCGGCGCGCTCGGCTGCCAGTCGGACGTCGAGCCGGGCGACGAGGCGTGCAACGGGCTCGACGAGAACTGCAACGGGGTCGTCGACGAGGGCCTGCGCAATGGGTGCGGGCGCTGCGGGCCCGATCTGGACGAGCTGTGCGACGGGTTGGACGATGACTGCGACGGCGCGGTCGACGAAGAGGCGCCGTGCGACGAGGGTGTGTGCCGCTTCGGGCGCTGCGTCGACCCATGCCAGAACAACGAGTGCGCCGAGTCGGGGCTGCTGTGCGTCGATGGCTTGTGCGTCTCGCCGTGCGAGCTGCTCGACTGCCCGCCGGGCGCGGTGTGCGACGGTCAGCAGTGCGTCGACGTGTGCGCCGGGGTCGAGTGCGCCGACAGCGAGCGCTGCGTGGATGGCATGTGCGAGGCCGACGACTGCCTCGAGTTCGGCTGCCCCGACGGCCAGCGCTGCGTGCGGGCGATGTGCGAGGCCGACCCCTGCTTCGGGGTGGACTGCGGCCGGGATGCCTTCTGCCGGGACGGGGACTGCATCGGGAGCTGCGCCGCGGTGTCCTGCCCGCTCGGCGAGGTCTGCGTGGATGGCATGTGCCAGCCCGATGGCTGCGCCGAGGTCGGCTGCCCCGACGGCGAGGTGTGCGTCGACGGGGCGTGCGTGCCCGACCTGTGCGACGGGGTGGAGTGCCCCCCCGGCACGGTGTGCGACGATGGCATGTGCGTGGGTGATCCCTGCGCCCATGTGGCCTGCCCGCCGGGCCAGCTCTGCGCGGTCGCCGGCGGCCGGGCCCAGTGCGTGTGGCCCGACGACGGTGATCAGCCGGCGCCCGACGCGGGGCTGCCGGTCGACGCCGCGCCGCCCGAGCCGGACGCGGGGGTCGACGCCGGGGATCCGGGCCCGATGCTCGAGATGGATCTGGGCTCGATCCCGGGCGGCGCTGACGGGGGCTCGAGCGAGGACGGGGCGGGTGAGACCTCGGGTTGCACCTGTGACGTCGACGGGGGGCCCGATCCGGCGAGCGCGCTGTGGCTGCTGGCCCTCGTGGCGCTGCGCAGGCGGCGCTGAGGCCGCCCGGCGTCACGGCGTCACGGCGTCAGCGCCTGCCCGTCCATCTCGATCCCGCCGAACACCACCGCCAGGTAGATCAAGGGCGCGTCGTCGCCGGCGGTGAGGCCGTGCCCGGTGTCGACCGGCATGCGCCCCGACTCGCCGGCCCGCAGCGTGCGGGCGCCGTCGTCGCAGGTGCCTTGCAGGATGAGGACGTGCTCTTCGCCCAGGTGGGTGTGGTGGGGGAAGCCCCGCCCCGCTTCGACCCGCACGAAGCCGATCACCGCGCCCTCGACGCCCACCGCGCCGGTGAGGTGGAACAGCTCGACCCACGGCCGGGGGCCCGGGCCCCAGGCGTCGGGGTCCTCGACCCGGGCCAGCAGCGCGCGGGCCTTCGCCCGGCCGACGGCGAGCAGATCGGCGACGGCGCCGACGAGGTGGTCGAACGGGCCGGGCGCGTCGAGGGCCGCCAGCAGCCGGTCGAGGCCATCGGGCGGCGGCGCGGCCGGCTCGGCGAGCAGGGTCAGATCGGCGAGCAGGTCGCGGGCCTCGGCCTCGGGGTGTCCGGGTCGAGGGTCGGCGAGCAGCGGGCGCGGCGTCGGCGCGGCGGGATCACGCTTCATGCTGCCCTCCGGTGCAGGCGGCCTTCAGGCCGCGGCGGGCGGCGAGGATGCGCGACTTGACGGTGCCCAGGGGCAGCTCCAGCCGACGGGCGATCTCGGCGGCCGAGCGGCCCTCGAAGGCGGCGAGGGTCAATACGGTGCGGTGCTCGGGCGGCAGGCTGGCCACCGCCTCCCGCACCCGGCGGCGGTCGGCGGCCAGCGCGGGGTCGTCGGGGGCGACGGTGCGCTCGGCGTAGTCGGGGCAGCCCTCGTCCAGTGAGACGCCCCGGGCCAGCCGCGGCGAGCGCAGGCGGTCGATGGCCCGGCTGCGCAGCCGCAGCAGCAGCCAGGTGCGCACGGTGCCCCGGTCGGCCCGCCAGCGGTCGGCCTTGCGCCACGCCTCGAGGAAGACGTCGTGCACCAGATCCTCGGCCTCGCCCCGGCGGCCGATGATGCGGATGGCGACCCCCAGCAGCGTGCCGGCGTAGCGGGCGTAGAGCGCGGCCATCGCCTCCCGGTCGCCGGCCGCCATGCGCCGGACGAGCTCGCCGTCGGGCCGGGGGTCGGACGGAGGATCCGGGGGGGTCATCGGGGCGGCTCCTTCGCGGGGGGCGCCGGGCGGCGCGGCGGCTCAGCAGACGACAGGGGGCCCCGGCGGGTCAAGCGGCGCCCGGACGACGCGCGCGATCCGGGCGCCTCGCAGCCGGTACGGGCCGGGCCGCTCGACGGATGACGGGGGCGCCCTCAACCGGCGAGCCCGTCGAGGGTGGCCATCTGCTCGGCGGTCAGCGCGATGTCGGCCGCGGCGCAGTTCTCCTCGAGGTGCTCGATGGACGAGGTCCCGGGGATGGGCAGCATCACCGGCGCCCGGTGCAGCAGCCACGCCAGCGCGATCTGGCCGGAGGTGGCGTCGTGGGCCTTCGCGATGCCCTGCAAGCGGGCGTCCCGGGCCAGATCGCCGGTGGCCAGCGGGAACCACGGGATGAAGCCGATGCCGTGCGCGGCGCAGTAGTCGACGACCGCCTCGTGCCCCCGGTCGGTGAGGTTGTACCGGTTCTGCACGGTGACCACGTCGACGATGTCCCGGGCCTTCTCGAGCAGCTCGACCCCGAAGTTGCTCACCCCGACGTGGCGGATGAGCCCCTTCTCCTGCAGCCGCTTCAGCTCGCCGAGCGAGTCCTCCACCGGCACCTCGGGGTCCGGCGCGTGAAGCTGGTAGAGGTCGATGCGCTCCACCTTCAGCCGGCGCAGGCTGTTGTGCAGCGCCCGCCGCAGGTGCGCGGGGCGGGCGTCGCGGGCCCAGTCCTGGGGGCCGCCGCGCACGAGGCCGCCCTTGGTGGCGATGACCAGCCCCTCGGCGTAGGGGTGCAGCGCGTCGGCGAGCAGGTACTCCGAGACCTCGGGCCCGTAGGCGTCGGCGGTGTCGATGAGCCGGACCCCGCTGTCGACCACCCGGTGCAGCAGCGCCCGCGCGCCGTCGACGTCGTCGGGGTGGCCCCAGATGCCCGGCCCGCAGATGCGCATGGCGCCGAAGCCCAGCCGGGGCACGGGCAGGTCGCCGCCGATGAGGAAGGTGTCGTCGGTTCGCATGGACGCGTCTCCTTCGCGATGTGTCCCACAGATGAGCCGCGGCGGCCGGCGGTTCCGGCGCGCGTTGATCCCGGCCGGCCGCCGGTGCATGCTCGCCCCGATGAAAGACACGCTGCGAATCGAGCAGACCGGCGCGGCCCTCGGCGCCCGGGTGCGCGGCGTCGACCTGAGCCGGGTCGACGACCCCACCGCCGAGGCCCTGCGCGCCGCGTGGCATCGGCATCAGGTGTTGATCGTGCCCGGGCAGTCGCTGGATCCCGCGGCGCTGGTCGACTTCTCCCGCCGCTTCGGGGCCCTCGAGGCCAGCCCGGGCAGCGCCGAGCACGCCGCCGGGCGCCAGGGCGGGGTGCCGCCCGAGGTGTGGATCATCAGCAACGTGCGCCGCGACGGCCGCCCCATCGGGGCCCTGGGCAACCGGGAGGCGGCGTGGCACAGCGACATGTCGTATGTGCCCGAGCCGGCCCGAGCCAGCGTGCTCTACGGGGTCGAGGTACCGCCCGCCGGCGGGGACACCTGGTTCGCCGACATGTACGCCGCCTACGCCGCGCTGCCCGACGATCTGCGGCGGGCGGTCGATGGCCTCGAGGTGCACCACGACGCGAGCACCACCAGCGCCGGCGAGCTGCGGCGGGGCGCGGCGCCGGTCGTGGACGTCACCGCCGGCCCCGGGGCCCGTCACCCGGCGGTGCGGCGCCACCCCGAGACCGGGCGCCCGGCGCTGTTCCTCGGCCGGCGGCGCAACGCGTGGGTCGTGGGGTATCCCCTCGCCGAGAGCGACGCCTTGCTCGACCGCCTGTGGGCCCACTGCGCCGACCCCCGCTTCGCCTACGCCCACCGGTGGACCGTCGGCGACGTGGTCCTGTGGGACAACCGCTGCGTCATCCACCGTCGCGACGGCTTCGACGCCGGCCATCGGCGGCTGATGCTGCGGACCCAGGTGCGGGGCGAGCCGGTCATCCCGTGGCGCGCGCGATGAGCTGGCAGCGCGACGGCAGCCTGCACTGGCGGCGGATCGAAGAGGGCGGCGCCATCCGCCTGGAGTTCCGCGATCGCACCCGGGCCCTGCTCGGCGGGGGGGCCGGGGGGCTGCTGGTGGCCGTGCTCGGCTGGGCGTTCTTCGCCCGCGTCGAGCAGGGCGGCGCCGAGGTCCCGTCGCTGATGATGCACGGTGTGATGACGGTGATCCTGGCGGCGTTTGCGCTGTCGGCGGCGCTGAGCCGGACCCGCTTCGCGCTGGCCGACGGCTGGCTGTGCGTGCAGGGGCGCCGGACCGTGCCGCTGAATGGGGTGGCCGGCATCGAGCCGGTGCAGCGGGGGGCCTACGCCGGGCTGGCCGTGCGCCGGACCGACGGGGTGCTCGAGGCGCTGGCGCCGGTCTTCCTCAGCCGGGCCAAGGCCGATCGCATCGGGGCCCGCCTCACCGACGCCTTCGCCGCCGCCCGGGCGGCGGGCCTCATCCAGCCGGTGGAGACCGGAGGCGCCGCGGGCGCCGGGAGCCGAGCGTGAGAAGCGACGCGAAGAGGGGTCTGCTGTGGACGGTGCTCATGCTGGCCGCGGGCTGCTCGCCGGCGGGCGGCGGGGGCGACCCGGACGGCCTGCTGCTCGGCACGCCCCGCGACCGCGGCCCGACGGCCGACGCGACGCCCGATCACGAATCTGATGCAGCGCCCGAACCCGACGCGGCGCTCGAGCCCGATCCCGACGCTACGCTCGCGCCCGATCCCGACGCCACGCTCGAGCCCGATCCCGACGCCACGCTCGATCCCGAGCCGGACGCGACGCCCGATCCCGAGCCGGACGCGGGCCCCGATCCCGAGCCGGACGCGGGCCCCGATCCCGAGCCGGACGCGGGCCCCGATCCCGAGCCGGACCCGCCCGCCGAAGGCTGCGGCGTGCCCGTGCCCCGGCCCGACATCGCGCCCCGGGTCGACGGCCGCCGCTGGCGGGTCGAGGCCTTCCCCTCGGCGCACGTCGGCCCCCGGGGCGTCACCGTGCTGCTGCCCGCGGCCTACGCCGACGCGCCCGACGCCGACTTCCCGGTGATGTACCTGCACGACGGCCAGAACCTGTTCGACCGCCGGGACGCCGCGTTCGGCGTCGAGTGGCAGGTCGACGAGACGGTCGACGCCCTCACCGCCGCCGGGGCCATCGAGCCGCTGATCGTCGTCGGCGTCGACAACACCCCCGACCGCATCGCCGAGTACACCCCCAGCGCGGTGCCCGAGTTCGAAGGCAGCGGCGGGTCGGCGGCCTACGCCCGGTTCCTCGTCGACGAGCTCAAGCCGTGGATCGACGCCCGCCTGCGCACCCGCTGCGCGCCCGAGGAGACCGGCGTCGGCGGCTCCTCGCTGGGCGGGCTGGTCTCACTCGACCTGCGTCGGCGCCACCCGGGCGTCTTCGGGCGGGTCGCCGCGCTCTCGCCCTCGCTGTGGTGGAACGACCGCGAGGCGCTCGGCTGGGCCGGCGCGCTGGCCGATGACTTCACCCCCGGCGCCCGCATCTGGATCGACGGGGGCAACGCCGAGGGCGGCGACGACGACGGCGACGGCCTGCGCTCGGTGGTCGAAGACGTCGAGGCGCTGTTCGGCGCGGTGCGGGCCGGCGGGGTGCCGTTCCCCGAGGGGCTGGCGATGCGCGTCGAGGCCCGCGGCGCGCACAACGAGGCCACCTGGGCCGGGCGCCTGCCCTCGGTCCTGGCCTGGCTGTGGGGCCCCGAGACCGCCGGCCCGCCCGACAGCCTCGTCGGCGGCCCGCTGCGGCTGCCGCTCGCTCCGGGATCGGAGGCCCCGCTGCGGGTCGACGGCGAGTGGGGCGGGGGCGTGCAGCTCACCTTGCCCCCGGCGGACGTCGAGCTGGCGAGCCTGACCCCGATGATCGTGGCGGTCGACGGCGACCGGGTGCGGGCGCTCCGGCCGGGCCCGGCCCGGGTGCAGGCGCAGCTCGGCGCGGTGGACGGCGTGCTCGAGTTCGAGGTCATCGCCGACGGGCAGACGGTCATCGCGGTCACCGTGCCCCCCGAGACCCCCGCCGACGACACGATCCACGTCGCCGGCGGCCACCCGGCCCTCGGCGCGTGGGATCCCGCCGGCCTGCCCCTCGCCCGGGCCGCCGACGGCCGCTGGACCGCGATCCTGCCGGTCGAGGTGGGCGCCGTCTTCGAGTTCAAGATCACCCGCGGCACCTGGGAGACGGTGGAGAAGGGCCCCGACGGCGAGGAGATCCCCAACCGGATCGGCCTCGCCGACGGGGTCCCCGTCGAGGTCGAGGTCGCCCGCTGGGTCGACGTCCAGCCCTGAGCCGCCCGTTCGGAAGCGCCCGTCGCCGACTACGCTTTCCGGTATGCTCTGCGGGATGCGCCGCCCCCGCCCGACCCTGCTGGCCCTCATCGTGCTGCTCATCGGCAGCCTGCTGATGCTGTTCCGCCCGATCTCCGAGCCGGTCACCCGGATCGCGCTGTGGCGGTTGGTGGAGCAGCCGGCCGACGGCGCCCGCTGCCCGGCCCCCCCGATCGGCGGCGCCCGCTGGCGGGTCGAGGTCGGCGGGGACTTCCCCTGGCTGCGGGGCGCGCTCGCCGCGTCGCTCGGCGCCACCTGCCGCGAGGGCTGCCCGGCCCGGGTGCTCGCCCGCGTCGACCCCACCTGGGTCGACGAGCCCCACTTCTTCAGCGGCTTCGGTCGCCTCGACGTGCCGGTGACGCTCGACCGCACGGTGGGCCCCTGCCGGGACGCCTTCCGCCTCGCGCTCGACGTGACCATCGAAGAGGGCACCCGGGGGTCCTCCAGGCAGGCCCAGCTCCACACCGGCCAGCTCATCGGCGGCTTCCTTCGCAGCCTGGATGACGGCAGCGCCCCCTGGCCCCGGCGGGGCGGCGGCGCAGGCCCCCGTTGACGGCGGCGCGCCCGGTGGGTATTGCTCCCCGCCTGGAGGCGCCCCCATGAGACCGCGATGAGCAGCCCGTCCGAGATCCTGACCACCCGCGTGGACCTGCCCGGCCTCATGCGGGTGCTGGGCCACAACCTCTACTCGACGCCCAGCGTGGCCCTGCGCGAGCTGGTGCAGAACGCGCACGACTCGATCAACCGTCGGCGCATCGAGCAGGCCGACGCCCCGGCCGAGGGCCGCATCGTCGTGCGCCCCGACCCGCTCGCCGGCACCCTCGCGATCGAAGACACCGGCGCCGGCCTGACCCGGGACGAGGTCGTGCGCTACCTGGCCACCGTCGGCGCGGGCTACACCGGCCGCCTGCGGGCCGAGGGCCGGGGCGACGGCCTCATCGGACAGTTCGGCCTGGGCTTCCTCTCGGCGTTCTTCGTCAGCACCCGGGTCGAGGTGCACACCACCAGCTACCAGTCCCCCGACGAGGGCTGGCTGTTCGCCAGCGCCGGCGGCGAGCGCTACAGCCTCGAGTCCGCCGCGCCGCGCCCGATCGGCACCCGGGTCCTGCTGCACCTCTCCGACGCGTTCCGCGCGCTGGCCGACCCCGAGGTCTGCGAGGCCCTGCTGCGGCGCTACTGCTGTCTGCTGCGCGAGCCGATCCACATCGGCGGCCCCGACGGCGACGCCGTCAACCGCCCGCCGCCGCCCTGGCGGGTCGCCGGCGACCTGCCGGCCGTGCGCCGCACCCGCCTCGCGCTGGACTTCGCCCGCCGCTTCGAGCGCCGATTCGACCCCATCTGCACGATGCCGATCGAGCCCACCGCCGACGCGCCGGTGCGGGGCCTGCTGTGGGTCCAGGACGGGGGCACCTTCGGCACCACCGACAACCGCAACGTGGCCGTCTTCGTGCGGGGCATGCTCGTCAGCGACGACGCCCGCGAGCTGCTGCCCGCCTGGGCCGGCTTCTGCGGCGGGGTCGTCGAGTCGGACGCGCTCGTGCCCACCGCCAGCCGGGAAGACCTCCAGAAAGACGCCACCTACGACGCCATCGCCGAGCACCTGCGGGCCACGCTCGTCGAGCAGATCGCCGCGCTGCCCCGCACCGCGCCCGCCGCCTGGCGCCGCATACTGCTGCGGCACAACGAGGGGCTCATCGGCGCCGCGTTGGCCGACGACCGCATGTTCGACCTGCTCGCCGACCAGCTCAAGCTGCCCACCAGCGAGGGCGAGCTGACCGTGCCGGCCATCGCCCGCCGGTCGAAGGGGCGGCTGCACGTCTCGCTCGGCGAGGGCAGCGGCTACGAAGAGGTGCTGTTCCGGGCGATGCAGGTGCCGGTCGTCAGCGGGGTGCGCTACGGCGCGCTGCCCTTCTGCCAGCGCCACGCCGAGCGCAACGGGTTCACCGTCGTGCGCCTCGGCACCCGCACCGGCGACGCCGCGCTGTTCGCGCCGGCCGAGATCGAGGCCGACGCCCGGGCCCGCCTCGACGCGCTGCTCGGCCGCCCCGACCAGCAGGTGGTGCCGACCCGCTTCGCGCCGGCCGAGCTGCCGGTGGTGCTCGTGCCCGACCGCGAGGTGGCCCTCAAGCGGCGCATCGAGCAGGACGAGGCCGACAAGCGCATCAGCTCGGCCATCCTCGGTCTGGCCCGGATCTACACCGAGCGCATCACCGACACCGCCTCCAGCCGGCTGTACGTCAACCTCGACAGCCCGGTCATCCGCCGCCTGCTCGACCGCGACGGCTCCGCCGAGCAGGCCGCCGCCCGCATCGTGCGGGCCCTCGCCGATCTGATGACCGATCGCCGCGAGGGGCTGATCGACGTCGACACCGGCGCCGCCTTCCGCGGGCTGAGCGAGGCGCTGGTGCACCTGATGGGGCCCGCGATCGAGGAGACCCCCTCATGACCCGCGCCGCGCCGTGGTTTCTCATCGCCCCGCTGCTCTTCGCCTGCGACGACGGCCGCAGCCCGAGCGACGACGCGGGCCCGATCGACCTCTCGGTGACCGAACCCGACGCCGCCGTCGGCTGCGCGCGCAATATCGACTGCCTCGCCGCCGAGTACTGCGACCGCGAGGCGCCGATGGAAGACAGCGACGCCGAGCCGCCGCTCGGGACCTGCGTCGCCGGCTGCCGACTCGAGCCGGACAACTGCCCGGTGGGGCGGGGCTGCCACCCCGACATGCGGGTGTGCGTCGGCGACTGCATCTGCGAGGCGGGTGCGGTCGACGGCTGCGACGGCGAGCGGCTGCGGGTCTGCGCCGACGACTGCTTCGGCTTCGAGGCCGAGGCCTGCCCCGGCGAACAGCGCTGCATGGGCGGCGAGTGTCGGGATCGCCCGATGCCGATGCCCGACATGGCGCCCTCGCCCGAGCCGGACATGACGCCCCCGCCCGAGCGGGACATGAGCCCGCCCGAGCAGGACATGACCCCGCCCGAGCAGGACATGGCCCCGCTCGACCCGGACATGGCCCCGCTCGACCGGGACATGGCCCCGTGAGGCGTCAGGCGGTCGAGCTGACGAGCTGCTCGATGCGCTGCTGGAGCTCCTGCTGGGTGAACGGCTTGAGCAGCAGCTCGAGCGTGCTCGGCCGCAGACCCCGCCGTTGGAAGACATCGTCGGTGAACCCCGAGATGTAGAGGACCGGCACCTCGGGCTGCAGCGCGCGCACGCCCTCGCCCACGTCGACCCCGGTGCCCACCCGCAGGATGACGTCGGTGACCACCAGATCGAGCGGCTGCTGGCCGGCGACCTCCATGGCCTGCTCGACCCCATCGCACTCGGAGACCGCATAGCCCATGCGCCGCAGCATGCGGGCCACCGAGCGCCGGACCATCGGATCGTCGTCGACGAGCAGCGCCGTGCCCACCGCCGCTGCCTCCTGCGCGCCGACCGGCTCGCGGTGGGCGTGCTGCCCCGCCGTGCTCGGGATCCACAGCCGGAACATCGTGCCGCAGCCCGGCGCCGACTGCACCTCGATCGTGCCGCCCACCTCGTCGACGATCTGGCCGACCACCGTCAAGCCCAGCCCGGTGCCCAGGCCCTCGGGCTTGGTGGAGTAGAACGGCTCGAACATCAGCGACTGCATCTCCGGGTCGAGCCCCCGACCGGTGTCGCTCACGCTGAGCGCGACCCCCCGCTGCCTGCCGTGCAGGGCCGGGCTCACGTCGATGCTCAGCCGCCCCCCGCCCTGCATTGCGTCCCGGGCGTTGAGCGCCAGGTTGAGCACCGCCTGCTGCAAGCGCACCGGATCGATGGCCACCGACGGCACCGGGCGGCAGGCCAGGGCCAGCTCGATGTCATCGGGCAGCAGGCGGACCAGCATGTCGCGCAGATCGGTCAGGGCGTGATCGATGCGCACCGCCTGCCGCGGCTCCGGCTCGCGCCGGCTGAAGCGCAGGAGCTGCCGGGTCAGCCCCCGGGCCTGCTCGGCCGCCTCGCGCGCCAGCTCGGCCAGCCCGTGCAGGGCGTCGTCCTCGGGCAGCGCCGTCGCGATCTCGTCGGCCGCGCCCAGGATCACCGTCAGCAGGTTGTTGAAGTCGTGGGCCACGCCCCCCGCCAGCCGGCCCAGCGTCTCGAGCCGCACCGCCCGCTGGATCTCCCGCTGCATCGCGTCGACCCGCCGCTTGCTCGCGGTGATGTCCCGGGAGATGCCCAGCAGGCCGACGATGCGCCCGTCAGCGTCGCGCCAGGGCACCTTGGTCGTGCTCACCCAGCGCTCGCCGGTCGGCAGCGCGCCGCCCTCGATGCGATCGACGATCGTCTCGCCCCGCAGCACCGCCTCGTCGTCGGGCACCGTCTCGGCGGCCACCTCGGGGGGGAAGAGGTCCTCGTCCCGCCGCCCGAGGATCTCGGACAGCGGGCGCCCGAACATATCGGCGAACGGCTGGCTGACCCGCACGAAGCGGCGCTCGGTGTCCTTGAAGTAGACGAAGTCGGGGATGGCCTCGAGCAGCGCGGCGAGCAGATCGTCGCTCGACCGCGCCGCCGTCGCGGCCAGCGCGTGACGCAGGATCTCGGTCTCCAGGCGCAATGCGCCCGCCTCGGCAGTCGATGAACTCAGCACATCCCCCCCGCGGCCGCTCCGTCGCGTTGGAACCAGCAGGCTGTGACGATGGCTCGTCACGGCCAGTGACGAATCTAATCATGGTCACGGCATCGGATCAATCCGGAGCACGCCGATCTCGGGGCGCGCGCGGACCCGCCGGATATGCTGGCCGCGAAAAAATCCATATAACCTCGCATTTTCTGCTCAAGCCCCGGACGGGCCCGCCGATGAAGGGGGTGTGAGCCGACGGGAGACAGCCTCACGGACGAGGTTCCCGGAGACGGCAGAAAGACATCGCGGCGCGCAGGACGCGCGCCGAGGACCCTATAAGGCATGGACGCCGCCCTCGCTGTGATTCGGATGGGATCGCTCGAGGTGTATCCACGGAGGATGCAATGGGACTCTACGTCAACACCAACGTCGCCTCGATCAACGCCCGCCGCAACCTGCTGCACTCGCAGAGCCGGCTGGCGAAGAACTTCGCCCGCCTCTCGAGCGGGCTGCGCATCAACACCGCCGGCGACGACGCCGCGGGCCTCGCCATCAGCGAGCGGTTCACCAGCCAGATCAGGGGCCTGGGCCAGGCGGTGCGCAACGCCAACGACGCCATCTCGCTGGCGCAGGTGGCCGAGGGCGCGCTCAGCGAGTCGACCAACATCCTCCAGCGCATGCGCGAGCTCGCCATCCAGTCGGCCAACGACATCAACTCCGAGGCCGACCGCGAGGCGCTCAACGACGAGATCGTGCAGCTCCAGGACGAGCTCGACCGCATCGGCAACAACACCACCTTCAACGGCACCAAGCTGCTCGACGGCAGCTTCGTCGACGCCTTCTTCCACGTCGGCGCCTTCGCCCGGCAGACGGTGCGGGTCCGCATCCGCGACGCCCGGGCCATCGCCATCGGGCGCCAGGCGACCCAGACCGGCACCGTGGTCACCACCGACCCGCTCGCCGCCGGCAGCCTGCTCATCAACGGCGTCACCGTGCGGGCCACGGTGCCCTCCGACGACCCGCTGTCGACCGCCAACCCCGACGGATCGGCCATCGCCAAGGCCAACGCCATCAACGACACCACCGAGTACCACGGGGTGACCGCCAAGGCGCTGCCGACGGTCTACACCGCGCCGGCTGACATCGTGGGCGGCACGCTGGACAACGTGAACAACATCACGATCAACGGCCAGACCATCACCGGCATCGCCGTGGGCCCCAACGACGCCACCGACGTGCTCGTGCGGGCCATCAACGAGGTCTTCCCCGAGACCGGGGTCACCGCGTCGCTCGACATCCAGGGCCGCTTGCAGCTCACCGCCGAGGACGGCCGCAACATCGAGGTCAGCGCCAACGGGGCGGGGGCCGCGTTCATCGGGGTCGACGCCGCGGCGGTGCAGACGGCGCAGGTCAACCTCTACAGCGAAGACCAGTACGTGCTGTCGGGGGCCAACGAAGACTTCATCGGCTTCATCGACAACGAGCTGGTCGGGGTCAACGCCAACGAAGCCATCACCACCGTCAACGTGCTCACCCGCTTCGACGCCAACGAGGCGCTGCTGCGGGTCGACCGGGCGCTGGCCCAGATCACCCGCGACCGGGCCGAGCTCGGCGCGGTGACCAACCGGATGCAGTCGACGCTGGCCAACCTGACCACCATCATCGAAGCCAGCAGCGCCTCGCGCAGCCGCATCCGCGACGCCGACTTCGCCGACGAGACCAGCGATCTCAGCCGCAACCAGATCATCCAGCAGGCGGGGGTGTCGATCCTCTCGCAGGCCAACGCGCAGCCGCAGCAGGTGCTGAGCCTGCTCCAGGGCGGCTGATCGGGCCGCGCGCCGCGCGGTCCGCGATGACATCGAGCCAATGAGTCCGATCGACCGGATGGCAGGGACGCCGTCCGAGGATCCCACGGATCCCACGCATCAGGGAGGATGCCATGAACCCGCAACCCGCGGCCGGGGTGTGCCACCCCGCCGAACAGGACCGGTACGCCGACTTCCAGGCCGACCTCGAGCGACGAGGGCGGGCCCGGAAGACCATCGACAGCTATCGCAGCGATCACACCGGGTTCGTGGAGTGGTATGCCACCCGGGGCGAGCCATTCGATACGCCCCGGCTGCGCGCCGCCGACGTCGAAGGCTTCCGCGATCAGCTCGTGCGGGATGGCATGCGACCGGCGACGGTCAACCGCAAGCTGGTCTTCCTCAAGCGCTACGCCGCCTGGGCCGCCGCCCGGGGCGACTTGGGGTCCGACGCGCTCGGCGCCATCCGGGCGGTCAAGTCGGTGCCTCAAGCGCCGCGCACCCCGCGGGGGTTGAGCGACATCGAGCTGCGCCGCTTCCTGCAAGCGGTCGACCGCCGGGCGCGCCCCCGGGATCAGGCCATCGTCTACACCCTGCTCGAGACCGGCATGCGGGTCAGCGAGCTCGTCGCGCTCGAGGTCGACCAGATCACGGTCGGCGGGCGGCGGGCGATGGTGCTCGTCGACGACGACCGCGACTATGGGGGGCGCAGCCGCCGGCTGGCGCTGGGGCCCGACGCCCGGCGCACGCTGCGGGCCTACCTCGCCGAGCGGGGCGGACGGCCCGGACCGCTGTTCCAGGGGGAGCGGGGGCCGCTGACGGCCAACGCCATCCAGCGCATCATGCGCAAGTACTGCGCGTTCGCCAAGGTGAAGGCATCCCCCAGCACGCTGAGGCACACCTTCGCCCGGCACTTCCTCGCCGACGACGGCGACCTCGTCGAGCTGGCCGATCTGCTGGGCCACGAGAGCCTGGAGACGACCCGGCTGTACCTCGACGGCGAGCAGGGCGCGATGCCCGAGCCCGGCGACGGCCCCATGCGGCCCCGGGCGGTCGTCGGTGGCGGGTGACGCCGCGGCGCGACGACGCGATGAGATGTGACACAGCCGGATCCGCCCCGCGGGGGTGGGATCCGTCGAGCGCAGCGGGGCGAACGGACGATGGGAGCGAGCCATGTGGCGCGCGCGCATGAGCGTGAGCGCGACCCGGAGCCGGCGAATCGCTGCGACCGTGAGACGGCGCGATCATACGACCGTGAGACCGTGAGACCGTGAGACCGTGAACTCGTGAGACCGTGAACTCGTGAGACCGTGAGACCGTGAGACCGTGAGACCGTGAGACCGTGAGACCGAACACAGCCCCACCCGTATGGGAGCCGTGCGCCCCGCGCCCGCCGCCGACACGGTGGGGGTGCGGCCCGCCGACCCTGGGGGGCGACATCGGACGGGATGGACCGGACCGCGTGCGCGCGGCCACGACACGACAGGAGCAGACAGATGGAGACCCCGACATCCCGGCCCGATCGGCTCGGCCGATCGGTGACCGTCGTCTCGGCCATCGGCCGCAGCGTGAGCACCTTGATCGCCGAGATGGAGCACGAGCTGCGGCTGATGGCGGCCGACGTGATGTCGCCGTCGAGCGAGGCCTGGCACGAGCACCGGCCGAGCGTCGGCCGCGCCCGGCGCAGCGGGTTCCGACCGGGCTGATCGCCCGGCCATGACGGGCCCCGAGGCCCGGCGTAGACACACACCGATCCGCCGCCCGTGGGGCGCCGGATCCCATCGAGAGTGGAGGCGAGCGTTCACGGGAGCGTCCGCGTGCCATCCGAGGCAGATAGATTCGAAGCGGCACGCATGTGCCATCACCAGAGCTGCGTGCAGAGGCGAGCAGCCGGGGTCGAGGGATCCCATCCGCCACTGCGAATCACGATGACTCGACACGGGAGCGTCGAGTCTCACATGCCGGCGAGCCGGCGAGGTGGAACGCGCCATAAGGATGCGGCGCGTCGCCGTCAAGGAGGACGATCATGGGCCTGTTCATCAACACCAACATCTCGAGCGTCAACGCCCAGCGGAACCTGCTGCACTCGGGCAGCAAGCTGTCGAAGAGCTTTCAGCGGCTCTCCAGCGGGCTGCGGGTCAACACGGCGGCCGACGACGCCGCCGGTCTGGCCATCAGCGAGCGGTTCAACAGCCAGGTGCGGGGGCTGACGCAGTCGATCCGCAACGCCAACGACGCCGTCAGCCTGGTGCAGACCGCCGAGGGCGCCCTGCAGGAGTCGACCAACATCCTCCAGCGCATGCGGGAGCTGTCGGTGCAGGCGGCCTCGGACGTGAACACGGTCGCCGACCGCGAGGCGATCCAGGACGAGGTCAACCAGCTCATCAGCGAGCTGCAGCGCATCGGTGACACGACGACCTTCAACCAGCAGAAGCTGCTCGACGGCACCTTCGCGGACAAGTTCTTCCACATCGGCATGAACTTCCGCGAGACGCTGCGGGTGCGGGTGCGCGACGCCCGCTCGGAGCGCATCGGCCGGTGGGCGGTCTTCACCGGCGACGTGGTCACCAACAACCCGATCAACGACGACAGCCTGCTGATCAACGGGGTCACCGTGCGGGCGTCCCAGGCGTCGGACGACATCTACTCGACGACCTTCCCCAACGCCTCGGCCATCGCCAAGGCGGCGGCGATCAACGACTCGACGACCTACCACGGGGTCGAGGCCATCGTGAACGAGACGGTGCGCGAGGGCACCGCCGACGTCGGCGGGGGCACGCTCGACGAGCAGAACTTCGTGCAGATCAACGGCCGCATCATCACCGGCCTGACCGTGCAGGCCGACGACGCCGACGAGTCGCTGGTGCAGGCGATCAACGCCGAGTTCGAGTTCACCGGGGTCATCGCGACCCGGGACGCGAACAACCAGCTCCAGCTCACCGCGGCCGACGGGCGCAACATCGAGGTCATCGCCGAAGGCAACGGGGCGGCGGTCACCGGGCTCGACACGTCCGCGACCACCGCCACGATGACCCTCAACTCGGAGAACCAGTACTTGCTCGGCGGGGCCCAGGAGCCCGACATCGGCTTCGTCGCCGACGCGCTGGTGGGGGTGAGCAACACCCAGTCCATCGAGACGGTGGACGTCAGCACCCGCCAGGGGGCCAACCTCGCGTTGCTCGTCGTCGACCGGGCCATCGGGCAGATCGCGGCCGACCGGGCCGAGCTCGGCGCGGTGCAGAACCGGCTGTCGAGCACGATCAGCAACCTGTCGGCGGTCGTGGAGAACGCCACCGCGGCCCGCAGCCGCATCCTCGACGCCGACTTCGCCGCCGAGTCGGCGACCCTGGCCCGCAACCAGATCCTGACCCAGGCGGCGACGACCATCCTGGCCCAGGCCAACCAGGTCCCGCAGCAGGCGCTGTCGCTGCTCCAGTGATGGAGGTCATGGCACCCACCCATGAGACACCCGGGCCCTCGAGGCCCGATGAGGAGGCGCGATGACACTCTCCAATCGCTTCGCCACCGCCGACGAGAACCGCCGCTTCGAGCGGTTCCTGGACTGGCTCGCCCGCCGGGGGCGCCGGGCCTCGACGGTGCGCTCGTACACCTCGGACTGGCAGGCGCTGACCATCTGGTACCGGCGCCACGCCCACGCCCGGTTCACCGCCGAGGCCCTCGACGCCGACCTGCTCGGCGCGTGGCGGGCGGCGGTGCGGGACAAGGGGCGCAGCCCGTCCACGGTGCTCCGGCGCATGGCGTTCGCCCGCACCTACTGCGCCTGGCTGGCTCAGCAGGGGGTGATGGAGGACGCCACCAACGCCGATCTGCGGGAGGAGGTGCGGCTGGTCCGCACCCAGCGGGGGCCCAAGCTGCTGGCGCCCGAGGAGGTGCATCGGCTGCTGGCGCAGGTCGACGGCCGGGGCTGCCCCCGGGACCAGGCCATCGTCTACGTGCTGCTCGACAGCGGCGTGCGGGTCAGCGAGCTGGCCGAGCTGGATGTCGGCGACGTCGACTTCGGCCGGGGCGAACTGCTGGTGCGCCGACCCCGCGAGCGGCGGGTGCCGCTGCCCACCCGGTCGGCCCGCAAGCTGGCCTGGAGCCTGGGCGAACGGGGGCTGCTCGAGCTGCCCGAGAGCGGGGAGATCGTGCTGCCGGCGAGCGGCGGCTGGCCCCCGAGCCACCTCGTCGACCCGCCGCACCCGGCCGAGCTGCCCGCGCTGCGGGCGGTGCCCACCTCGCCGATGCCCTTCGGCGCGGCGGGCGCGCCCGCCGAGTGGCCGCTGTTCGTCGGCGAGCGGGGCCGGCTGAGCGTCAACGGGGTGCAGCGGGTGGTGCGCAAGCACGCCGCCTTCGCCCGGGTCGACGCCACGCCCCAGGTGCTGCGCCACACCTTCGCGTTCGGGTTCTACACCCGCACCCGCGATCTGGTGGCGCTGGCCGAGGTGCTCGGCAACGCGTCGGTCGAGAGCGGGCGGATCTACGCCCAGCTCGCCGAGGCCACGGCGGAGGAGGCGATGCGGCTCGACGCGACCGGCTGAGCGGGGATCCCGAGCCCGGCGGGGCGCGAACCTCCGAGACGCGGCGCGCGGTCTGTGTCATGGTGTATCGTCCGGTGAGCGCGGTTGACCGCGCCGCGCCGGGCGATGCACCCTGGGACCCGATCGGCGACCGCGCCGTCGAGGGGAGTTGGCCCGCGTGGCGTATCAGGTCTTCCTCGCCGAGGACGACGGCGACCACATCATGCTGCTCGAGCGCGCGCTGGCCCGCTACGGCAAGCCGGTGACGCTCACCGTGGCCCGCGATGGACAGCAGGCGATCGAGATGCTCGGCCGCAGCCCGCCGCCGGACATGATCCTGCTCGACATCAACATGCCCCGGCGCACCGGCTTGGAGGTGCTGGGCGTGGTCCGATCGCGCCCCCGGTTGAAGGCGGTGCCGGCGGTCATCCTGACCACCAGCGCCCGCGAGGAAGACCGCCGCCGCAGCCTCGACCTGGGGGCCGATGCCTTCGTGACGAAGCCGACGAGCTTCAAGGCGTTCACCGACGCGCTCTACGCGGTGCTCGACACCCACCTCGAAGGGTGGGCGCCGGGCTGACTCGCCTGCGGGCGATCACACCCGCCGGATCACAGCGCGGTGAGGCGATAGCCGAGCGTCAGCCGGAAGATGGCGAACCACTCGCCGTCCTCCCGGACCGGGCCGCGCAGGGGGTCGGCCTCCAGCTCGGACTCGGTCGGCGCGCGGAAGCGATAGGCGAGCCAGTCGTAGAACGCGCTCGCCGAGCCCTCGAGGTAGATCAGGCTGTGGCGGTCGGTGCGCCACTGCACGCCCAGGATCAGGTTCGGGCCGGCCCCGGCCTGATTGATGCCGGCCAGCTCGAGGTCGAAGAGGATCGACAGCAGCCCGACCCCGGCGTACGCCGAGAAGCCCTCGGTCTCGTAATAGTGCGCCAGGATGCGAGGCTCGGTGATGAGGTCGAAGGCGAAGACCGAGTCGTCGATCTCCGGCTCGTAGGTCTGGCCCAGGCCCAGGTCGACGTCGACCCCCAGCTCGATGAGGCTCGGGGTGCGATAGCCCAGGCCGAAGCCGAGGCAGACCCGGCCGGTGCTCTCGAGCGTGCTGCGGTCGGACGTGAGGTAGCTGCGCACCGCGCCCATGTAGAGCCCGACGTGGGTGCCCACCGTGAACCCCGGTGAGCGTGGATCGTGCTGCGAGACACGCCGCTCCCGGCCGGGGTCCGCCTCGCGGGGGGTGTCCAGGATGGGATCGAAGGCATGGGGATCGGCGCTCTGCGCCCGGGCGGGCTGCGGTGCGGCGATCTGCGCTGTGGCCAGCGCCAGGACGAGCGTGAGCAAGGAGGTGGAGAGACGCATACCCACTCCTCGGACCCTTCGCCGAGGGGATGTGACCGCGTGGCCCGTGGCGATCACATCTCTTCCAGCGGAGTGATGCCGAGCAGGGCCAGCGCGCCGCCCAGCATCCTTCGGGTCGCCCGCACCAGGGCGGCCCGGGCGGCCATCGCGCCCGGCTCGGCCCCCAGGACCCGGTTGTCGCTGTTGTTGTAGAACGTCGCGAACGCCGACGCGAGGCCGTGGGTCGCCTTGGTGACGAGGCTGGGCTTGAGCTCCCGAGCCGCCGCCTCCACCTCGCCGGGGAACGCCAGCATGGCATCCAGCACCGCCCGGGGCTGCTCCCCCCCGAGCGCCGTGTAGTCCGGCTCGAAGCCCACGTCGGCCTCACCGAGCTTGCGCAGGATGCTCGTCGCCCGGGCGTAGGCGTACAGGCAGTAAGCCGCCGTCTCGCCCTTGAGGTCGATGGACTTCTCGGGATCGAAGGTGAAGGTGGTCTGCGGCGCGTAATTGAGCAGGTAGAACTTGAGCCCGCCGATGCCGATGGCCTCGGCCCGGGCGGCGAGCGCGCCGTCGTCGAGGTCGGGCCACCGCTCGCGCCCCGCCTCGGCGGCCGCGGCGTGCAGCCCGTCCATCAGGTCGTCGGCGTCCACCACGGTGCCCTCGCGGCTCTTCATCTTGCCGTGGGGCAGCTCGACCATGCCATAGCTCAAGTGATGCAGGGTGCCTTGCAGCTCGGGGCGCAGCGCCTCGAGGATGCCGAACAGCACCTTGAAGTGATGGTCCTGCTCGTTGCCCACCACGTAGATCATGCGATCGAAGGCGTGCTCCGCGTGGCGGGCGACCGCGGTGCCCAGATCCTGGGTCGTGTAGACGCTGGTGCCATCCGACCGCAGCACCGCCTTCTCGCCTTCGAGGCCGATGCGGCTCAGGTCGAAGACCATCGCCCCGTTCCCGGCGGCGTAGAAGATGCCCTTCTCGCGGCCCTCGTCGACCAGATCCTTGCCCAGCAGGTAGGTGGTCGACTCCTTGTAGATCTGGTCGAAGCGCACGCCCATCCGGGCGTAGGTCTGGGCGAAGCCGGCCTCGCACCAGCCGTTCATCAGCGACCACAGCGTCCGCACCTCGGGGTCGCCCTGCTCCCACGCCTGGAGCATCTCGCGGGTCTCGCGGCCCAGGGCGCTGTCGTCGCTGTTGAAGTAGGCGTCCTTGTCCTCGATGGCCCCGCCGGCCTTCAGGTAGGCCGCGTGCTCGGCGCGGAACGCCTTGTCGAACCGCACGTAGAAGTCGCCGACGAGGTGATCGCCCTTCTCGCCGGCCGACTCGGGGGTCACCCCGTCGCCGAAGTGGCGGTAGGCCACCATCGACTTGCAGATGTGGATGCCCCGATCATTGATCAGGTTGACCCGCACCACCCGGGCCCCGGTCGCCTCGAGCAGCGTCGCCACCGTCGAGCCGAGGATGTTGTTGCGGCAGTGCCCCAGGTGCTGCGGCTTGTTGGTGTTGGGCGAGCTGTACTCGACGAGCACGGTCTGCCCCGCCCGGGCGTCGGAGCGCCCCAGGGCGCCGTCGTCCGCCATGGCCCAGGCCAGCGTGCGCGCGGCGACCGCGGCGCCGTCGAGCCGCAGGTTGAGGAACCCGGCCACCGGCGTCGCCTCGACCACCAGCGGGTGTTCGGCGGCCACCTTCGCCAGATCGACCGCGATCATCTGCGGCGCCTTCTTGAACGCGCGGGCGTAGCGGTGGCAGGCCATCGCCAGGTCGCCGCTGCCGGCCCGCGTCGGCCGGCCGAGCGCCTGCTGTGGCTCGGCGCCGTGGGCGGAGAGCCACGCGTCGAGCGGGGCCTGGATGTCGCGGACGATCTCGGCGAACAGGTCGGTGGCCATCGTCTCCCTCGGGGCCGGATGAAGGCCGCATTCTGCGTGCCCCGGCCGGCCGGCGCAACCGACCGGTCGGGTGACCCCTCAGCTCACCGCCGGGGCCGCGTCGAGCCCGGCACACAGCGCGGTGAGCGCCGCGGTCGCGCCGGCCCGCACGCAGGTGTCGTAGGCCGCCGAGACCGGGGTCTCCTCGGGGTTGATCTCGATGAGCCGGGCCCCGTTCTCCCGGGCCATCAGCGGCATCTGGGCCGCGGGGTAGACCACCGCCGAGGTGCCGATCGACACCAGCAGGTCGCAGCGGCGGATGGCCTCGATGGCCTTGCCCACCGTCTCTTCGCGCAGGGTGTCGCCGAACCAGACGATGTCCGGGCGCCACCAGCGGCCGTCGGGGCGCCGGGCGTCGAACGGCGCGTCCCGGCTGAAGCGGCGCTCCGACCCGCAGCGGACCCACCACAGGCTGCCGTGCAGCTCGTAGACCCGCTCGCTGCCGGCGAGCTGGTGCAGGCCGTCGATGTTCTGGGTGACCACCGTCACATGGGGCAGGGTGGCCTCGGCCCGGGCGATGAGGCGGTGGCCGTCGTTGGGCGGGCAGGCGGCGACCAGCTCGCGGCGGTAGTTGTGGAACTCCCAGACGCCGGCCGGATCGCGGTCGAAGGCCCGCTGGCAGGCGTAGCGCTGGTGGTCGTATTCCTTCCAGATGCCGCCCTTGCCCCGGTAGGTGGGCACGCCGCTCTCGGCCGACATGCCGGCGCCGGTGAAGAAGACGACGCGCTCGAAATCGCGCAGGTTCGGCAGTTCGGGGTGGCTGGCCATCGGCGGCTCCCGGTCGTGGACCGGCGCATGATGGCATATCCGCCGGCCGGGCTCAGCGCCTTTCCAGGGCCAGGGCGCTGACGCTCGCCGGGGGCAGCGCGATCGGGCCGTCGGCGGGCAGGGGCAGCGCTGTCGGGTCGGTGGGCGCGGCGACCGCGTCCTGATCGGGCGCGGCGGGATCCCAGGTGGCGCCGTCGACGATCGCCCAGCCCGGCGGCAGCGCCAGCACCAGCGGCTGGGCCTCGGTCGGATCGCGGTTGAGCACCACCAGCCGGGCGTCGGCGCCGTCGACGAAGGCCACCGCGCTCAGCGCCGGGTGGCGCACGGTCTGCCCGCCGATTCGGGCCTCCAGGGTGACCTCGGCCTCGGCGATCGGCACGGCCGTCTCGGACAGCATCTGCTCGGCGATGAAGCGGGTGACCCGGGCGCTCGGCATCTCGACCAGCCCGCCCGGGCCCCGGCGATAGGGCACGTACCACGCCTCGAGCAGCCGGTCGCGGTCGGGGTCGTCGGCCGCCTGGAAGTTCAGCGCCATGTGCTGCTGGGCCCAGGCCACCCCGATGCGGGCGTAGAACAGCATCAGATCGGCGACGCCCAGCCCGACCACCGCCTGATCGGCCCGGGTGAAGCGGCCCCGGGCGAAGGCGCCGGCGACGTGGTACTCGGTGATCGCCAGCCGCAGCGGGGTGGGGCGGTCGAGCGCGGCGAGGGCCTCGAGCAGCGCGACGTAGCCCGGGGCGAAGTGATGGGTGCCGGCCACGAGCGCCGCGTGGTCGTCGGGGCCGTCGAGGCCCACCGTCGAGAGGTCGTCCACCTGGTAGTGATGCACGACGACCGCCGCCACCGCCGGGTGCCGCAGCAGCGGTTCGAGCCCGGCCAGGGCCGCGTCGAGGCCGCCCCAGGCGTCCATCGGGGCCTGGGACAGCGGCACGAAGAACCGGGCGTCGGGCACCTCGGCCTGCATGGCCTCGATGTAGGTCAGCGCCCGGGCGGCGAAGTCGGCCGGATCGGACGACGGCCGCCCGTGCCACGGCGGGTCGCCGGCGTCGGGGTTGGCGTAGGCATACTGCGATGCGGTGCCATAGCCGGTGTTCCACCAGCCATACGACTCGTTGCCCACCTCGTAGAACGCCGGCCGCCAGGGGTCGACGCGGCCCCAGTGATGCCGCGCGGCGACCGATGGGTCGTCGGGGTCGATCCCGGTGAGGTGCCGCAGGTAGCGCGCCGCCTCGTCGGCGGTGCCGGTGCCGAAGTTGACCGTGACGACGGGCTCGGCGCCCATCTCGTCGACCAGGGCCATGTACTGCCAGGGCGCCATGTTGTCGTCGGGCGCGGCCGCCCGCATGGGATCGACCAGCGGCGCGAAGTGATAGCCATCGCCGCCGAGGGCGCCGTCGATCTGCAAGCCGCTGAACCGCACCAGCGGCGGGCGGCCGTGGGCCGGGCGGATGCTCGCCATGCGGGCCGCTGCCTCGGCCCGCTCGGGCGTGCGCCACTCGGGGTGCAGCGGGTCGCCCTCGGGGGCGTAGAGGGTGCCCCGGCCGATGTTCCAGCCGATCAGATCGCCGGTGGGGTGGTCCGGGGCGTCGAGCGCGAGCCGCAGCACGGTCTCGGTCGGGCCGGCGTCGGGCGTGGCATCCGGCGCGTCCGGTATGGCATCCGGCGGGTCCGGCGTGGCGTCCGGCGCCCCGTCGACCGCCCGGTCGAGGCTCGATCCATCGGTCGGGCCGACGTCGGCCGGGGCCGTGATCGGGGCGTCGGTCGGCCCATCGCAGCCGGCCAGCGCGAGCAACGCGATCCACGCGGCTCGCCTCATCGGCCGGCCGCCGCGTGGTGCAGGTAGTTCTCGAGGTTGGTGTAGCCGTCGCCGTCCGCGTCGCCGTTGTTGTCGGCCCGGTCGGGGTCGGTGCCCGCGGCCCGCTCGTAGTCATCGGGCATGCCGTCCCGGTCGGTGTCGACCACCCGCTGCCCGGCCCGGACCGCGGGCCAGCCGCCCACCTCGTCCTGGCTGTCGATGCGCCGCCCGGTGCCGTTGCGCACGTCGGCTACGATCCGGGCGTCGACCGGATCCCGGTTCCAGGGGCGGGCCCCGGCCTCGGCGAGCACCGTCTCGAAGGCTTCGTCCGCCGGCTGGGTGGTGACCGGCCGCATGGCGAACGGGGACCCAGCGGCGTCGTACTCGCCGGCGATGGCGCCCCACGGGTCGACCTCCCACACCAGCCGCCCGTCGCGCCAGACATCCCGCCGGTTGTCGATGGCATACAGCGTCACGTTGTTGTTCGCGGTCGGCTCGAACAGGTGCAGGTCGCCGCTGTCGGCCCCGAAGACCATCGCGTTGCCCACGTAGTTCATGCGGATCCAGTCGCTCTCGCCGCTGGTGTAGCCGCTGTTGTTGCAGTTGTAGATCACGTTGTTGCGGATGTCGGCCATCATCCGCTGATCGCGCTCGTAGGTCCCCACCGCGGGGTTGCGGTTGTTGTTGTGCGCGAAGAGGGTGTGATGCACCGTCACGTCGGCGTCGCCCTCCGAGGGCTTGATCAGCGATCCCATGCTGTGGCCGTCGCGGTCGGGGTCGTACTCTCCGTGGAACAGCTCGGTGTGATGCAGCCCCTCGGCGACGATGGCATATTGCACCGTCAGGTTGTCGACGCGGCTGCCTGCGCTGAGCGACTCGTCGATGCCCCACGAGGCCGAGACGTGGTCGATGATGATCGCGCTGCCGCTCACGGTGAGGCTGTCTTCGGTGAAGCCGTCCCGGTCGCGGGTCGCCTTGCGGATGTCGCCCGCCCGGAAGCGCAGGTGGCGGATGATCAGGTGATCGCCCCGCAGGTCGGTCTGATAGCCCCGGAGGGTGATGCCGTCCCCCGGCGCCGTCTCGCCGGCGATCGTCAGCCGCGAGCGGTCGCTGCGCAGGGGCGAGCGCAGGTCGATGAGCCCGCCGACGTCGAATACGATCGTGCGCGGCCCGCCGTCGCCGGCGAGCCCGGCCCGCAGCGAGCCCGGCCCGCTGTCGGCGGCGGTGGTGACGTGATAGACGTCGCCCCCCCGGCCGCCGCGGGCGTACATGCCCTCGCCCTCGGCCCCGGGGAAGGCCGGGCAGTCGTCCTCGGCGCAGCGGGCGGCGAGAGGGCGGCAGCGCCCGTCGACGCAGTCGGCCCCGCCGGGGCACGCCGCCGGGCAGTCGAAGGTGCCCCCGCAGCCGTCGTCGAAGCCCGCCCCGCACGCCTGGGGGGCCGTCGCGCAGGTCAGCGGCTCGCAGTGATCGGCCGCGCCGCAGACGCAGTAGTCGGACTCATGCCCGCTGTCGCAGGGCACGGCGGCCCGGTCGTGGTCGGCGGCGCAGACGGCGTCGAGGTTCTCGTGGGCCCGCAGGCAGGTCAGCCCGGCGGCGGCGCACACCGCCGCGCAGCCCCGGCCGTCTTCGTAGACCGCCTCGCAGGTGTTCGGCCCGGCGGCGCACAGCGCGACGCCGTCGATCGCTTCGAGCGGGGCGCAGTCCATGCGCGGCGGCGGGTCGGGGTCGGGCGCGCCGCCCTGCTCGGTGCACGCCAGGCCGGCGAGCAACGCCAGGCAGGCCGACGCCAGCGCCGGCCGGATCGAAGACGGGGGATGCAGCATGAGGTCACCTCCGGGTTGGTGAGCCGATGGCAAAGCAGGTTGCGCGCCACGCGCGCGCCCGCCCGACGGATGACTGAGCGGGGCTGTGACGGGCCCGCGACGGGGGCTGGCGGCCGGGGTGAGACACCGGCGCCCCACGGTGCGCGCGCCGCCGGTGGGGCCAGCGCACCCCAGCGGCGCTCGGAGTGGGCGTCCGACGGCCCGTTTACGGGTCTCGAGGCGTGGCATGGCCTTCGCAGTCTGCTGCGAATCCCAGCCATGGAGGATGCCATGCCGACCCATCTCCGCCCCCTCGTGTACCCGCTGATGTCCCTCGCCCTGCTCGCAGCCGGCTGCGCCTCGCCGGTGCCCGAGCCGCCCGACTCCGGCGAGGCCCCGCCCGAGGCGCCCGAACAGAGCCCGCCCGACGCGCCGGCCGATCCCCAGGTCGAGTCGCCGGCCGAGGGCTGGGTCATCTACGTCACCGGCCCGGCGGGCGTCGAGGAGCGCCACGTCGCGCCCGACCCCGCATTGCACGACACCGACGGCGACGGCCTCGACGATGAGACCGAGCGCGCGCTGCGGCTCGACCCCACCGCCGCCGACACCGACGGCGACGGCCTCGACGATCGCTTCGAGGTGCACGAGCTGGGCAGCCGGGCCGATCACATCGACTCCGACGGCGACGCCGCCGGCGACCCCCGCTTCTGGGACGGCGGCGAGGTCGAGCGCATCGGCAGCTCGCCGGCGATGGCCGACACCGACGGGGATGGCTTCGACGATCGCTTCGAGCACGTCGAGCTGCGCACCGACCCCCGCGTCGCCGATCTGCCCCGCCTGCGCATCGAGCTGGAGAGCGTGCCCGAGATCGGGCTGAACACCCGGCTGGCGACCGGCGAGAGCGACAGCATCACCGTCGACGAGAGCGCCACCCGCAGCATCTCGATGACCCAGGGTGAGAGCCGCGCGGTGCAGGAGTCCATCGCGCTGTCGGTGGGCTTCGGCGTCAACGCCAACGCGGGCCTGACCGACTTCGGCTTCGGCGTCAGCGCGAGCACCGATCTGACGACGACCTCGTCGGTCACCCTGACCCTCGACCGCAGCTACACCGAGGCCGCCGCGGCGACCCTCGGCCGGGCCCGCCAGCGCAGCGCCTCCCGCGAGCTGACGATCGAGGGGGGCTACGTGGCCTTCCCGGTCTCGCTGGAGAACGTGGGCCCGGTGGCCTTCACCCTGCGCAACGCCTCGATGACCCTGCTGCACCGCGACCCGCGCAACCCGTGGATCCGGCGGGCGCTGAGCCACCTCGAGACCGCCGACGGGCGCAGCGCCTTCCCCCCGCGCACGCTCGGCCCGGGGGACGCCCACCGCAACGTGTACTTCCGCCGGGACAACCTCGGCTGGGAGGACGCCGCGGCGCTGATCGCCGATCCGCGGGGGCTGGAGGTCGAGGTCTCGGGCTACGAGCTGGTCGACGGCGAGGGGCGCGCGTTCGCTCACGATGGCACGCTGCGCCGCACCCGGACGGCGACGCTGGTGATCGACCGCGGGCCGGGTCGGGGCGAGGTCGAGCGGGCGGTGCTGGCGACCAACCTGCGGCTCGACCCGGCGACCGGCGAGCCGCTCGGCGTCGCCGTCGACGAGGCGCTGCGGAGCTGGCTGGGGCATACCTTCGAGGTCGAGGTCGTCGAGGACGCCGCCGGGCTGCCGGTGCGGGTGCTGGCGGCGCTCGACGGGCAGCGGGCCGAGGGCTCGATGCACGACGACGGGCCCGATCGGTGGACGGTGGTCCGGGTGCGGGGTGGCGTCGCCCGCCCGGTGGTGGAGGACTTCGATGGCATCCGCCTGCTGCCCGGGGACGCGCTGCACCTGGTCTACGACGAGGACCGCGACCGGGATGGGCTCGGTATCCGCACCGAGCGGGCCCTGGGCACGAGCGACCTCGAGCGGGACACCGACGGCGACGGCCTGGAGGACGGCGAGGAGGTGCTGCCCGGCTGGGCCCCCGGCGAGCCGCGCCCCGAAGCCATCTCCGATCCCACCCGGGCCGACACCGACGGGGACGGGCTGGACGACGGCGCCGAGCGGGCGGCGGGCACCGACGCCTTCTCCCCCGACACCGACGGCGACGGGCTGGGGGATGCCATCGACCGCGCGCCGCTGGACGTCGATCGCTACACGCTCGAAGACCTCGACGCCCGGACCATCGACGGCGGCGCCGCGCTGGAGCTGACCTGGGCCCCGGTGGCCAGCCCGGGGGTCGAGGCGATCCACATCGTGCGCGAGCCGGGGGATGACTTCGGTCGCTTCGGCGCGCTGCCCGATGACATCCTGGCGCTCGATCCGGCCGACATCGCCGACGACCTCGGCGGCGCGGTGGTGGCCCGCCTGGGGCCCGGCGCGACCCGGCTGGTCGACGCGCCCCCGGCCGAGGCCGACGTCTGGCGCTACCTGGCGTTCGTCCGCTACGCCGGGGTCGGGTTGCTGCCGGCGGGTCAGTGGGTCATCGAGCACGACCACGTCCAGCGCTTCGACCGGGTGCAGGTGGCGCTGGAGCGCCTGACCCTGGTGGGCAGCGATGACTGCACGGTGCATTGGGAGATGGCGGTCTCGGCGGTGGGCGCCGCCGACAGCCAGCGGGCCGCCTCGCCCGGTGGGGTGCGCATGGAGGGCGGCGCGGTGTCGCTGGCCGGGGCCGATCCGGCGTACGTGGCGGGGCAGGCGGTGGTGGCCGAGGGCGGCGAGGGGCTCGAGATGTCGCTGCGCATGTGGCGCACGAGCAGCTTCGGCGGGTCGGACCGGCTGAACAGCCACACCGTGCACCACGACGCGGGCGACGACGGGGCCCGGTTCACGCTGGCGTTCGATCAGATCAGCGACCCCGGCGAGTGCCGGGTGGACGTGACCTACCGGGTGGATGTCATCGAGCGGGGGCTGGTGGATCCCGGCGCGCCGTGACCGCCCGGTCGGTGAGCAGGGCTTGCAGGGTGGCTTCGACCCGCTCTCCCATCCCGTCGATGTCATCCCCGTGGGGCCCGCTCAGGTCGTCGAATGACACCGGCGGCCCGATGTGGAAGCTGATCGGGGCCGGCACGATCGGCAGGTAGATCAGCGGCGTACCGAGCCATACGAACGTCAGCCCCAGGCGCAGCGGCCACCACAGGTCGGAGGTCAGCAGCAGCGCGGCCACCAGCACCCCGAGCAGGCTCAGCGCCCACCGTTTCTCGCCCATCAGGCGCGCGGGCAGGATCAGCAGGTGGGCCAGCAGCCGCGAGCGCAGCAGGATCGGGGCGGTCCAGTGGCTGCCGCGGATGGCCATCGGCACGATCGGCACCCCGGCCCGGCGGGCGATGCGCACGTAGCCCCGCCGCCGGTTGAAGTCGACCCGGTTCGCCTGCCAGAACGGGCGCTGGGTCTCGTATCCGCCCCCCGGGAAGACCAGGATCGGCACGCCCTCGGCCAGCGCCTCGGCGGCGGCGGCGTAGGTCGAGGGGATGGTCCCGATCTGGCGGTGCATCTCGTCGGCGGGCCACATCTGGAAGCCGATGGGGTGGGCCAGGGCGGTCAGCGGGCGCTCGGGGCCGATCCGGTCGAGGTAGAGCCAGGCGAAGCTGAGGATCTCGGCCAGCCCGAGGCCCGCCGAGTGGTTGGCCACGAGCAGGAACGGGCCGTCGGGCAGGCGCTCGAGGCCCTCGATTCGAGGGCGGAAGTACAGCCGCACCACGGGCCCAACGAACCGGCGGATGATCGAGACGGCGCGCGCGGTGGGACGCCCGATCCCGACGCGGGGGTCGGGCCGGATGGCGTCCCAGTCGCGGCGGCTCACCTCAGCGGTCGGCGTGCACCGCGTCGAGGCGCAGGCAGGCGGCGGCCCGGCCCGGCTTCTCGCCGATGGGCACCAGCTCGGGCATCGTCTCGGCGCACGCGTCGGCGGCGTAGTCGCAGCGGTTGCGGAACCGGCACCCGCTGGGGAACTGCGTCGCGCTGGGCACCATGCCCCGGATGGTCGCCAGCCGGTCCTGCTCGGCGGCATCGATGTCGGGCAGCGACTTGAACAGCCCCAGGGTGTAGGGATGCTGCGGGTCGTCGAACAGGGTGTGCACGTCGGCGGTCTCGACCACCCGCCCGGCGTACATCACACACACCCGATGGCTCATCTCGGCGACCACCCCCAGGTCGTGGGTGATCAGGATGATCGCCATGCCCATCTCTTCCTGCAGGTCGCGCAGCAGATCGAGGATCTGGGCCTGGATGGTCACGTCGAGCGCCGTCGTCGGCTCGTCGGCGATGAGCAGCTTGGGGTTGCAGGCGAGCGCCATGGCGATCATCACCCGCTGCTTCATGCCGCCCGACATCTGGTGGGGGTAGTCGTCCACCCGCTTGGCCGGGTCGGGGATGCCCACCCGCTCGAGCAGCTTGATGGCTTCCAGCCGCGCGTCGCGCTTGCTCAGGCCCTTGTGCTGGCGCAGCGACTCGCCGATCTGGGCCCCGACCTTGAAGATCGGGTTGAGGCTCGTCATGGGCTCCTGGAAGATCATGGCGATGTCGTCGCCGCGCAGCTTGCGCATCTCGCGCTCGGGCAGCTTCAGCAGGTCGCGGCCGTCGAATACGATGCGCCCGCCGGGGTGGAACCCGGGGGGCATCGGCACCAGCCGCATCACCGACAGGCTGGTGACCGACTTGCCGCAGCCGCTCTCGCCGACGATGCCCAGCGTCTCGCCGGGGGCCACCGAGAAGCTGACGTCGTCCACCGCCCGGGCGATGCCGTTCGACGTCTTGAAATAGGTCTGGAGGTTCTGGACCTCGAGGATCGGCGCGGGCTTCGTCTCTGCCATGGGACCCTCTACTGCAGGCTGCGGGGGTCGGCCGCGTCCCGCAGGCCGTCGCCGAGGAAGTTGAAGGCCATCACCGCCACGAAGATGAAGTAGCCCGGGGTCACCACCCACCGGTAGTCGGTCAGGTAGGCCACGTTCTGCGCCTCGCGCAGCATCAGGCCCCACGAGGCCTCGGGCTCCTGGATGCCGACGCCGAGGAAGCTCAGGGCCACCTCGCCGAGGATGTAATACGGGATGTACAGCGTCGCGGTCACGATCACGAAGCTGAGCGTATTGGGCAGGATGTGGCGCACGATGATCGGCAGCCGGCCGAGCCCCATCGCCTCCGCGGCGACGACGTAGTCGTTCTCCTTGATCGCCAGCACCATGCCCCGGATGACGCGGCTGTTGGCCGCCCAGCCGACGAACGCGAGCACGACGATCATGATGAAGTAGCTCTCGGTGCTGTCGAGGTCCTGCCCGAACGCCTGACGCACGGTGAGGATGAGGTACAGCCCGGGGATGGCCAGGATGACTTCGACGAGGCGCATGAGCACGAAGTCGGTGCGGCCGCCGAAGTAGCCGGCGACGCCGCCGATGAGCATGCCCAGCGACATGCTGATGAGGATGCCCACGATGCCCACCGACAGGCTGATGCGGCTGCCGTAGAGGATACGGGTGAAGACGTCCCGCCCGAACCGATCGCTGCCGAACAGGAAGATGGGGGTCTGCCCGTCGGCCGCGCCGAAGAGGTGGGTTTCGAACTCCATGCCGAGGAAGGTGTACGGGTCGCCCTGGACGAAGAAGTCGATCTCGACCACCTCGTTGCGGGTGTCCGCGTACTCGGGGATGTTGGCGCTGAGCCGCTCGAGCCGGTAGACGAACGGGCCCCGCCAGTTGCCCGCGTCGTCCCAGAACGAGATGTCGTCGATCTGCGGGGGGTGCCAGTTGTCGTCCCGGAACTGGTTCTGATAGCTGTACGGCGACAGGAACCCGGCGAAGATCGCCCCGGCGTACAGGAAGCCGAGCACCCACATCCCGAACATCGCCGGGCGGTTGGGGCGCAGCTTGCCCCACAGGATCTCCCACGGCGAGCGGCCGCCGGAGGGGTTGGCCAGCTCCTCGTCGGGCGGGGGCCCCGGCGGCTGATGGGGCGGCTCACCGGGGGTGGCCACCGCCGGCTCGGCGGGGTCGGCGGCCCGGGCCTCGTCGACGCTCATCGGGTCGGGCTTGTCGAGGTCGACCATCGCCCTACTCCAGCCGGATGCGGGGGTCGACGAACGCCAGCAGCAGGTCGGCGATCGTATTGCCCGCCACCAGCATCAGCGTCGCGACCAGCACCGCCGCCATCACCAGCGGCTCGTCCTGGGCGAAGACGGCGTCGACCGTCAGCCGGGCGAGGCCGGGCCAGGCGAAGACGACCTCGACGAGAAACGAGCCGGTCAACAGCGCCGCGAGGCTGTAGCCGAAGAGTGTGATCAAGGGGTTCACCGCGTTGCCGAAGGCGTGCTTGTAGACCACCTGCCGCCGGCTGAGGCCCTTGGCCCGCGCCGTGCGCACGTAGTCCTTGCTGAGCGTCTCGACCATCTCGGCCCGCATCTGCCGCATGTAGCCGGCCATGCTCGTCGTGCCGATGACGAGGGCCGGCAGCACGAGGTGGTGGGCCACGTCGACGACCTGCTCCCAGGGGGTGAAGTCGTCCCAGTAGATCTGGTCGCGCATGCCACCCACCGGGAACCACTCGGTCACCGCGGCGAACATGACCATGAGCAGCGCGAAGAACACCCGGGGGATGGACAGCCCGACGAACGAGATGAAGCTGGCGCCCTTGTCGAGCCAGGTGCCCTGGTTGACCCCGGCCATCACCCCCAGCGGCAGCGCCAGACCCCAGGCGATGAGCAGCGCCGAGCCGGTGAGCAGCAGGGTGTTGGTCAGGCGCTCGGCGATCAGATCGAAGACCGGCAGGTCGAAGCGGAACGAGTCGCCGAAGTCGAGCTGGATCGCGTTGACCAGCCACGCCCAGTAGCGCTCGAAGAGGCCGCCTTCGAGGCCGTACTTGGTGCGCAGCGCGGCCATGTACTCTTCGGTGACCTGCGGATCCTCCATGAGCCGGGTGAAGTAGTCACCCGGGGCGGCATAGAGCAGGCAGTAGGTCAGGAAGGTGACCGCGAGCAGCAGCGGCGGGATGGCCAGCAGCCGGCGGGCGATGAACGTCCACATCGAGGCGGCTCAGCGCTTCTTGGGGGTCTTGAAGTACAGCGTCTCGATGTTCCAGTAGGCCTTGGGGCGCATCGGCGACGGCTTCAGGTTGCCGATGTTGTCCCGGGCGGCGACCGCGTCGGCGGCGACCACGAGCATGATCTGGGGCAGCTTGTCGGAGAAGATCCGGTAGATCTCGTCGCTGTACTTGCGCCGCTCGGCGTGGTCGAAGGCCCCGGTGTTGAGCTTGACCAGCTCGTCGATGCGGGCCTCCCAGTCGGTCGCCGGCTTCGCCTGGTTGGGGTGCCAGGCGTGGCTGCGGCCGCTCGACAGCAGGATGTTCTTCGACTGCGCCGGGTCGGGCGGGATGCCGGTGCCCCAGCCGAGCAGGACCGCGTCGAAGTTGCGGGTGTCGTTGAGCGAGGTGACGAGGTCGTTGAACGGCACCGGGCGGATGTTGGCGCTGATGCCCAGCTTCTTGAGGTCGTCCTTGATGACGTTGAGCATCGCGATGCGGGTCGAGTTCTCGGAGTTGGTGATGATGGTGAACTCGACCGGGTTGCCCGCGCCGTCGTGCAGCGCCCCGTCCTTCTCGACGAAGCCGGCCCCGGCGAGCAGCTTGCGCGACGCGTCGAGGTCGTAGGGGTACTCGATGACCTTGCCCGCGGGGTACCACTTCTTGTTGCCGGGGCTGGTGAGCGCCCACAGCGGCTCACCCCGGCCGCTGAGCACCGTGCGCACGATGCCCTCCCGGTCGATCGCGTGGCTGATGGCCTTGCGGAAGGCGACGTCGCGGAACCACTTCAGCCGGGTCGGCTCGACGTAGGGCTTGCCGTCCGAGTCGCTGCCGTCGTCCATGTTGAACATCAGGTAGTTGGTGTTGAAGGCCGGCCCCATGTCGTGAATGGTGTAGCCGTCGGCGTCGGCCTTCTTCTTGAGGGCCTCGTAGTCCTCGGGCCGCACCTCGAGGGCGTCGGTCTCGCCCTGGCGGAACTTGAGCATCTCGGTGTTGAAGTCGGGCACGATCACGAAGATGACCCGGTTCAGATAGGGCAGCCGGTTGCCGTCCCGGTCGACCTTCCAGTAGTGCGGGTTGCGCTTGAGCACCACCCGCTCCTCGGTCTTGAAGTCGTCGACGACGAACGGCCCCGAGCTGACGAGGTCCTTCGTGGGCGTCTGCAAGCTCATCGCCTTGTTGAACTCGCCCGCCTCGTAGGCCTTCTGCCACTTCGCCTTGGGGATGGCATACAGGCTGCCGACCGCCGCCTGGAACAGCACGTTCTTCTCGTGCAACTGGAACTTGAAGGTGCGGTCGTCGACCTTCGACACCGCCGGGTAGCGGGCCTTGCCCTCGGCGGTGTCGCCCTGGCGGAACAGGCTCTTGAGCGAGTTGGGGATGTTGTCGTCGATGACCACGTTGTAGCTGAAGATGAAGTCGTCGGCGGTCATCGGGGTGCCGTCCGACCAGCGCAGCCCTTCACGCAGGGTGAAGGTGTACGACAGCCCGTCTTCGCTGCGCACGTACTTCTCGCACAGGCCGGGCTCTTCCTCCTGCTCGTGGCGGTTGTAGTCCCAGCAGCTCTGGAAGACCGGCCCGAAGAGGATGTCGGTGGTCGAGGTCTCGTTGGCGATGAGCGGGTTGAAGCCCTTGGGGTTGCCGGCGGCGCCCACCACGAAGGTGCCGCCGTACTTGCCGACGTCGATGTCATCGTGCACGAACGCGCCCTTGGGGGCCTCGCCCTCGAACGCCGGCTTGGGGGTGCCGATCGAGGTGGTCGCCGCCTGGCCCGCCGCGCCGGCCTTCTCGCCGCCGTCCTTCGAGCCGGAGCAACCGATCGTCGCCCCCAACCCGGCGACCAGCGTCGCCGAGAGCATCCACCTGAAACCGCTGCGCATCGTCGACTCCCACCCTTCTGTTCTCGGGGATCGCAGGAACGCGACACGCTAACCCGGCCGGCCGCGGAACGCAACGCCGGCTCGGGCCGCACGGGGCGCGCCGCAGCGGGCGATTGACGGTTTATTCGCCCGATCGGGTGCGCTATAGATGGCGCCGCACTCCCGACCGGAAGGCGTCAGTGGCCCATTCAGCGCAGATCGTCGAGTTGTTCCCGGCCCCCGAGGGCGAGGCCGCCGAAGAGGCCCCGATCCGCCGGGCGCCGGCGACCGGGCGCCGCACCTCGACCGCCCCCCGACGAAGCCCGCCGCCCCGCCGCTCGGGGGGCGCGCTGCAAGGCCCGCTGACCGCGGCCGTCGAGCCCTTCGCCGCCGATGACGAGCGCCCGGCCGCGCCCGATCCGGCCTCGGTGCTCGCCGGGCTGATCGACCTGCGGGGCGGGGTGGCGCTCGCCGAGCGGCTGGCGGAGATCGACGGGCCCCCGCCCGCGGCGCCGCCGGCCGATCCGGCCGCGGTCCGGGCCACGCTGCACGCCGGGCTGACCGACATCGAGGCCCGCCTCGACGACGCCTTCACCCACGCCTTCCGCCCCCGCTACCGGCTGCCCAACCCGACCCGGGCGTGGCTGATCATCGAGCGGGCCGGCCTGCCCGAGACGCCCCGCCCCGGGCCCCGGGCCCGCAAGCACCCCCGGGCCCTGAAGGTCGCCAACCGCCACCTGTGGGCCCCGATCGCCGAGTTCCTCGACACCCACCTCAAGCGGGCCCGCTTCGCGCTGCGCGATCTGCGGGCCGAGCTGGAGACCCCGCTGTACGGGCTGGGCGAGGAGGCCGCCCGGCTGGTGCGGCTCGATACGGCGCTGACCGAGGCGACCCACGGCGCGGCCGAGAAGCTCTACCGCCGGCTGTCCCACACGACCGAGCAGGCGTTCGCCGCCCGCATGTTCGACGCGTTCCGCGGCTGGCCCGAGCCGGTGACGGCCGAGGACTTCGCGCCCGGCTGGAGCGCGGAGGGCTGGCTGGGTGATCTGCTGGCCGACGCCCAGGCGCTCGCCCGGGCGGTCGTGCACCACGAGCGGGCCCGGCTCGAGGCGCTGGTCGAGTCGGCCTGCGCGCTCGCCGGTTGACGCCGCGTTCGCGGGCTCAGGGCGCCGCCGGGGCCTCGGGCGGGGCCGGGGCCGGCGGCGCCTGCCGCTTCTCGCCGGGGCACGCGCCCCCGCCATCGACCCACGTCGTGAACGCCTTCACGAAGTCGGGGTGACTCAGCGGCGGCACCGTGCGCGCGCCGCCCGGCTGCCAGCCCCACAGCACCAGCTTGTCGTGCCCGACGTGCTTCAGCAGCCCGGCCAGATCCTTGCCTCCGTTGCGCGCGGGGTCCTTGAGCTGGGCGCACAGGCTGGCCGGGGTGTGCCCCTGGAAGACCATCGGCGTCTGCTCCGGCGGGAGCTGCCAGTGGGGGGCCCCCGGCGGCCCGCCGGCGATGCCGAGCGCCTCGGAGTTGACCGCCCGGTGGCAGGTGCTGCACGCCACCCCGTTCTTCACGCTGGTCCGGCTGATGTTCATGCGATGGGGCCGGCTGCTATCGGTCTGCAGCGGCCGATCGCCGGTGGGGTGGCAGTTCATGCACCGGGGGTGGGTCAGCACCCGATACACATCGCCCCACGCCGACTGCGCGGCGGCGAACTGCTCGGCGTCGACCGGGGCCGGCGCGGCCGGCGGGGGCTCCTCTTCGAAGCCGACCGGGACCTCGGCCGGCTCGGCCCCGGCGACCCCGGCCGACAGCAACAGGCCGGCGATGACATGCAGCGCGTTCGAGAGGCACGGGCGAGACATCACGTCGCCTCCTTCAAGGCATCGGTCAATGGCATCCGGCGCAGCCACTTGCCGGTGACTGCGAACAGCGCCCCGGCGAGGGCCGGCGCCACCGGAGGCAGCCCCGGCTCGCCGCTGCCGGTGGGCGACTCGGCGCTGTCGATCAGCGTGTGCCGGAACTCGGGCGTCTCGTGCAGCCGCAGCACCCGATAGTCATCGTAATTGCCCTGCTGCACCCGCCCCTCGCGGATGTCGATGCGGCCCCACAGCGCCGCCGACAGCCCGAAGATCGCCGCGCTCTCGATCTGGGCCTTCACCTGATCGGGGTTGATGATCTGCCCGCAGTCCATCGCCGACGAGATGCGCCGCACCCGGATCTCGCCGTCGAACACGCCGGCCTCGACCACCTGAGCGCAGTACGTCCCGAACGACTGATGGGCCGCGATGCCCCGCCCCCAGCCCTCGTCGAGCGGCGCGCCCCAGCCGCCCAGCTCGGCGGCGGCCTCGAGCACCTTCAGCTTGCGCGGGTCGCCCCCGAGCAGCCCCCGGCGGAACTCGAAGGCGTCGGCCCCCGCCGCGTGGGCCAGCTCGTTCATGAAGCCCTCCACCGCGAAGGCGTTGACCGAGTGACCCACCGAGCGCCAGAAGGTCACCGGCACCGTCACCCGGATGGGTGTGAACGCCACCCGCACGTTGGGGATGGCATAAGTCAGCGTCGCCAGCCCCTCGGTGGCCAGCACGTTGGGCAGCGAGTCGCTGGTCTCCATGTGACCCGCCGCGCGGGCGATGGCTTTCGCCGGCAGCCACCCGGGCACGAAGCTGGGCACGATGGTCTCGAGGTTGAACAGCGACTGGGACAAGGCGTGCCCGCTGATGGCCGTCGCCGTGCCATTCGAGTCGATGGCCCCCTTCATGCGGGCGAGCATCAGCGGCCGGTAGAAGCCGGCTCGGGTGTCCTCCTCGCGGGACCAGATGACCTGCGCCGGCCGCCCGGTGCGCTTCGAGACCTCGAGCGCCATGCTCACGAAGTCGAGCACCCCCCGCCGACCGAAGCCGCCGCCGAGGTAGGTGGTGTAGACCTCGACCCTCTCCAGATCGACCCCGCCCATGCGGGCCGCCGTGGAGCGCACCGCCGACTGGAACTGCGTGCCGGCCCACACCCGCACCCGGTCCTTCTCGACGTGGGCGGTGGCGTTCATCGGCTCCAGCGGCGCGTGGGCCAGGTAGGGCCCGGCGTAGACCGCCTCGACCACCTTGCCGCCCTCGGCCGCCGCCTCGAAGGCGTCATCGACGTCGCCCTCCTCCCGCTGGGCGGCGCCCTCATTGGCCGACTCGGCGACCGCGGCGCTCATCAGCGCGTCGGAGTCCAGCTTCGCGTTGCGCCCCGGATCCCACTCGACGACGACCTTCGCCGCCGCCCGCCGGGCCTGCCAGTACTTCTCGGCGACCACCGCCACCCCGGATGGGATCTCGAAGACATCGACGACCCCCGCCATGCCTTTGGCCTCGGCGGCGTCGACGCGGGTCGGCGTGCCGGTGAAGGTCGGCGGCCGCAGCACCACCGCCTTGACCATGCCCTCGATCTGCACGTCGATGCCGAAGATCGGCGCCCCGGTCACCTTGGGCAGCAGGTCGGTCCGGGGGGTCGGCTGGCCGATGACCGCGTACTCCGCCCGGGGCTTGAGCGCCACGTCGTCGGGGATGTCCCGCTCGGCGGCCTGCTTCAAGAGCTCGCCGTAGCGCAGCTTTCGCCCGCTGGCGGCGTGCATCACGACCCCGTCCTCGACCGTGCACTCGCCGATCTTGCAGCCCCAGACCTGCGCCGCCGAGGCGACGAGCATCGTGCGGGCCGCGGCGGCCGCGGTACGGATCGGGATCCAGGCGTCGGGGGTCGAGGTCGAGCCGCCGGTGATCTGGAAGCCGAACACCTCGTAGGCCGGCCCGGCGACGTCGGGGAAGACCTCGATCCGGTCGACGGGCACCGCCAGCTCTTCGGCGACGAGGATGGCGTGGGTGGTGAACGTGCCCTGGCCCATCTCGGACTTGCCCATGCCGACCTGCACCCGGTCGTCGGGCGTGATCGTCAGGAAGGCCGCCGGCCTGAACGTGCCGTCCTTCTCGGCCGCCGCCCGCATCTCCCGGACCGCGGGCGAGCCGCAGCTCACCCCCACGAACAAGGCCCCGGCGCCGGTCAGCGTCACCTTCAGGAAGTCGCGCCGCTGCATCAGCGCCCCCCTCCGGCCTTGGGGGCCTTCGCCTTCGGGGCCTTCGGCGACTGCGCGAGCAGCTCGGCCGCCCGGTGCACCGCCCGGCGGATGCGGGGGTAGGTCCCGCAGCGGCACAGGTTGGCCGACAGCGCTGCGTCGATGTCTTCGTCGGTGGGCTTGGGGTTGACCGCGAGCAGCGCCACCGTCGACATGATCTGACCCGCCTGACAGTACCCGCACTGGGGCACGTTGCCCTCGACCCACGCCTGCTGCACCGGGTGCAGCATGCCCTCGGCGCCGATGCTGCGGATGGTGCGCACCTCGCGCCCCTCGACGTCGGCCAGCCCGGTCACGCACGACCGCCGGGGCTGCCCGTCGACGTGCACCGTGCACGCCCCGCACAGCGCCTTGCCGCAGCCGAACTTCACCTCGCGCACGCCCAGCTCTTCCCGCAGCACCCACAGCAGGGGCACGTCCTCGGGCACGTCGACCTCGACCTCGCGGCCGTCCACTCGCAGCTTCATCACTCGCTCCCCGCGCCGGGCGGCGGCGTCTCGGACGCCCAGACCGGCAGCTTGAACATGAGCCCGACCTGACCCAGGTGGTCCCCGGTGTCGAAGAAGTAGCCGTAGCGCCCGTAGAGCGAGACCACCGCCAGCGACAGCAGCAGCCGGCCCGTCGCCCCGAACTCGGGCTCGCCGTCCACCAGCCGCAGCGCCCCGCCGCCGTCGAAGCCGACGATGGCCATCCCGAGCTGCGGCCCGGCGGTGAACAGCGGCTCGCCGCCCCGGCCGAAGTCGTACAGGCCGTCGACGTACAGCCCGATCCAGCTCGCCTGCGACAGCCGGCTGACGCTCCACTCGGCGCCGAGGTAGCCCCCGCCGCCGCCCGACCCGAAGCTGCCGCCGAAGGTGGGCCCGAGCATCATCGTCCAGCCCGGCTGCGGCCCGAAGTCGAACGGCTGCTCGGGCGCCTCGTCGGGCTCGGCCCCGGCCGCTCCGGCGCCGAGCGCCAGGACCGCGGCCATCGCCAGGGCTCTCGACCACTGCATACGCGCGCCTCCTGCGGCTCGAGTCGGGTCATGTGACCCCGCGGGCCGCGGGCTGTCAACGACGGCGGGCGGCGGTACGGGAGGCGGATGCGGCGATGGGGGTCGGGGTGAGTTGTTTCCTGTCGGGTCGTGACTCATCCTGGGGCTCGTCGGCACATCGAATGGGGGAGGGACGGGTGACTGACGCCACCGTGAGGATCGGGTGCGAGCACGGGCCGACGCGAGATGGGCACCCGCTCGCCCGGGCCGAGAAGCAGATCTTCGACGCGCACGACCGCCGCGCGGCCAAGGGCCAGCGGGTCGTCGCCGACGGCGCGGTCTGCCCTGCGTGTTGGTCGGCGCCAGAGAGCGCGCGGGTGGTCTTCGTGCTCAAGGAGGTCAACCACGACGGCAGCGCCGGGCTCGACGATCTCCGAGAGTTCCTGCGCACGGCCGAGGGGCTGGGGCCGAAGGGGCGGATGGGCGCGACCTGGAACACGGTCGCCCGCTGGATGGAGCTCTTCGAGGCGGAGCGGGCCGGTCATCCGGCTCCGGCGGTGGACGCGCTCGAGCAGATCCGGGTGACGCCGGCCACGGTCCGCAGTGGGCGGCTCCCGGCGTTGAACCGCCTCTGCGTGGTGAACCTCAACAAGGGTGGAGGCGGCGCGACGGCCAACGCCGTGCGTCTCACCCTGGCCGCCAGCCGCGACGCCACGTTGTTGTCGGCCCAGCTCGCGCTCTACCGCGACGCGCGGCTCTACGTCTGCGGAGGCGGGGACGTCGCCGAGATCGTCGCCGGGCTGGACCTGCTCGGGCCGCTGCTTCCTCTGAGCGCGTGGCGCGAGGTCGGGGTGTCCATCGGCAAGCGCAAGGCCAGAGCCCGCTGGACGACGACCGCGTGGGGAGTCCCGGTGATCGCGGCGCCCCACCCGGCGGCGCGAAAGTCGACCCGCGAGCTGCGCGATCTCATGGTGGCCTGCCTCGCGGCCATCGAGCCGGCACTGGGCCCCTCGGCGGGCGCGCCCCGCGGAGATCATCGGCGCTGAGCGCGTCGAGCGCGGCGTCCAGCATGCCCGGCTCTCCGAAGGTCGAGCGCGCCATCAGGAGATCCCCAGGGGCCGGCCGAGCAGGCGCCTGACGAAGTCACGGCCCGCCGGCTCGCGTTCGACCTCGGCTCGCAGGCGCTCGCGCATATCGTCGGCGATCCCGGCGTGCTCGGCGGCCTGCATCGTGTGCCTGTACGCCGCGAAGACATCGGCGCCGGTGATCTCGTAGCCGAAGCCCTGCACCAGCCAGTGGATGGCGAGCTGCCCGGCCGCGGCGGCGAAGCGCGGCTGCTTCTCGGCGAAGTCCCGGGCGGCGCGGGTCAGCGTCTTCGGATCGCACGGCGTGCGCCGGGCCAGCTCGATGGCCTCGGCGTAGAGCCCGACCGACTTCGCCGCCGCGAACCACTTGCCCTCGTCGCCCGGCGTGCTGGCGACGAGATCGGCGAGGATGTCGGCCGGCGCCTTGTGGGGGTAGGCCTTGGCGACCGCCCGGAACCACCCCAAGTAGGTGCCGGCCTGGTTGGCGAGGAGCCCATACCGGCGATACGCCTCGTCGACCTGCCCCGCGGCGAGCAGGACCTCCTCGCAGCCGGCGGCGATCGCGATCGGGCTCTCGTTCAGGCCGTCGGTGGCCTCGGCGTACTCGATCGCCTCGGCGGTGCGCCCCAGCGCGGCCAGGGCCTTCACCCCGTATTTGCGGTCGTGCCACATCGAGTAGGGCGACATGTCGAGGAGCGCGAGCAGCTCGTCGTATCGGCCCGCGGCGAGCAGCGCGCTCAGGCAGCACGCCGTGCCCTTGAAGAAGCCGCGGAGCGCGGGATCCGGGCTCCACGCCCTCTTGCAGGTGCCGAGCAGCACGTCGGCCCAGCGCGAGGCGACCTCGGGGCTGGCGCAGAGGTCTCCCCACCGGTCACCCAGCGTCTCGATGTAGGGCATCGCGTCTTCCTGATACGCCTCCCACAGGCGCTCGAGCCACGCGGCGCGCGTCTCGGCGTCGGCCGGCGCGGCGGCGATGATGTCGGCGAGGGCGTCGACCGCCCGGTTCACCGCGTTGCCGAGCGAGCCGGATGAGCTGTCGACCCGCTCGAGCGCGGGCGAGACCTTCTCCAGGAAGATCACCGCGCCCTCCGCCGCCAGCAGCGGGTCCTTGCGGGCCACCTTCTCGATCTCGGCGGTCGCCTCCCTGACCCGCTTCACCGCGGGCTGGGAGCGCCAGCCGAAGGCGTTCCGCCGGAAGCGGGCGCGGAAGGTCCATTTGTGGGCTGGGGTGCCGGCCATGTCTCACCTCGGGTCGTCGTCTCGGTATGACTAGGGATCGAGGTGGGCGAAGTGTCCTCTGGCGGTCGAAATTCGCTCGGCGAATGGCGGGGGCCGTGGCCCCGATCGCTGTTCAGCCGGGGTCCGACTCGCGCCACGGGGCGAGGAGCGACCAGTCGACGTCGCGCTCTCGATCCCAGCCACGGGCGTCCGATGGCAGCTTGGGCCGGTCAGCGCGCTTGGGGATGAGCGCCTCGAGCAAGGCGCCGTAGATGCCCATCTGGGCGTCTGCGTCGTCATCGGCCTCGAGCTGGCGCACCAGGTGCCCGATGATCTCGTCGCGGTTCTCGGCGCCGAGAATCCAATCCCCGACCAGAAGGCGGGCGATCGCTGGTCGCACCCACCAACTCGGGTCGGTGTGCAGCATGTCGAGGATGGCGGGGACATGAGCGGCGGAGCTGCGCCAGAGCAGCAAGAGCTTCACCCCGCTCTCCCGGAGCAGCGGGCTCGCATGTTCCAGCCATGCTTCGGCGTGTGGAACCAGCTTGGCCGAGTAGCCGTCGGCACAGAGGTTCACCATTGCGATGGACCGCTCATGAACCGGGGCCTCTTCGTCCTCGAGACGATCCCAGTCGGCGGGGGTCGACTTCGGGGGGCGTTCGTAGCGCTCGTTCACGTGTTCTCCAGCAAGCTCGCGACCCGGCCGATGAGCTCCTCGAACGCATCCCTATCGCGAGAGACTCGCGAGAATCCAGCGCTACCCGGCTCGTGGTTCTTGGTCGACCGCTTCAGGTGAGCGAGCGCGTTCTCCAGCGAGTTCATGGAGTCTTGTACTTCGTGCAGGTGGTCGTACGTGCCCTTGCCACCGGGCAGCGGAACCGGAATCCCGTGCAGATCTCGCAGGGCCCCGCTCAGGTCAGCCGGCTTCAGCCCGTTCTCCAGGGCGTTGCGCGTGTGCATGAGGACCCCGAGCGTCTCATCGTCGAAGAAGCCTTCGGCGCTGTATCGCTGCAACCGCTCGAGCAGCTCGACCCGACCGGCGTTGATCACCTTGATCTGCTTCGCCGCCTGCCGGGCCGCCGCCTTGCTCATGCCGTTGCGGCGCAGCTTCTTCATGCTGTGCCGCACGGTGTCGTCGAGGGCGGTCTCGGCGCCTTCTCGGATGGCTTCCTTCGAGGCCATCCGCCCCGCCTTGAGGAAGTCCAAGCCCGGGATGACCGCCACGAGGTTGATGCCCAGGCGGCCCCACGCACCCGGCGCGCCCTCGACGACGTCGCTGCCGGCCGCCGCGATGTCACGGGCGTCGCCGATCTGCCCCAGGACCGGCACGAACCCGGCCGCCGTCTGGCCGGCGAGCGCGCTGTAGCTGTCGTTATCGGCGAAGTCGCCGGCGAGTGCGCCGGTGAGGAACGCGACGATGCCTTCCTCGTCGCCGCCATCGATCAGGTCCGACAGGTCGACGTCGGCGTCGTCGGCCTCGGGGCCGCGCGCAAGGTAGTCGCCGACGGGATCGGCGGGGGCGCTCAGGTGACCGTCAACGCGGGCCGCCGCGTGCGTCAGCCGGCCCTCGATGGACACGCCGTCGGCCGAACCGAAGTGCAGCTTGCAGGTGAGCTGACCGCTGTAGTGGTCGAGCGCCGTGTCGAGGACGAGCCGGGCGTCGGGTCGCTCCAGGGTATACCGGGCGGTCTCGTAGCCGTCGGATTCGGTGAGCTCGATCGACAGTGCTCCGTTGCGGAGCGCCGGTTGTTGCTCACCATCCGCGACCGCCCGCGCAATCACTTCGAGCCCGTCGAGTTGGCGGGCGAGAGCCGCGGTCGATTCCGGGTGAAGGTCGGTCGGCGTGATGCCGAAGAGGTTGAGCAGCAGGTGGTGGCGCCGGGTCAGGGACGCCGCGCCGTCGCCCCGGGGTGGATGTCTCGGCCTGTTCGGCCGGGGCGCGGGCGATCATCACCCGGCCGGTCTGGCCGCCGTCGGAGACCGGAGCCATCGCAGTGACGCGGACCGGGCCGGCTTCGGCGGCCACATGGTGGACCTCCACGCTCGGGCCCCGCTCGGCCGCGACGCCGCGCGACCGCGTCGGTTCGGCGACGCTGAGGATCACCTCACCGGGTGCCGAAGCCGCGATCGTCAGCCGCTCGCCAGCGGCGAGGTCGAGCGTGCGCGGCATGTCGGGCAATGGGGCGAGGGGTGAGCCTGACGCGGGGTCGACGGCCGGGCCGCGAGCGGAGCGGGGTGCGAACTCGGCAGCCTCGGTGAGGGGCTCCGCGATCTGGTCGCGATCGGCGTCACTGTCTCGCTCGCGTTCGACGTAGCCCGGAGTGGGTCCCGCCATGTCGATCTCTCCCGTTCATTGGCCGACGGCCCCGCCCGAAGCCACATGGTGCAATCAGCATCATGCCCGGTCGGGCGCGCGGTCAAGAGGGTTCGTCGACCGATGGGCGTCGTCGGTGAACAGACGTCGCTGCGGCTGGATGGCCCATCGACATCCCTGCCCGGACGAGGTGCCCGCCCCCCCGGGTCACGGGTCTGACCCCCTTCGTCGTGCGCTGCGGGGGCGCAGGCGACTGGGGGCCGAGATGGCGCCTCGCCTGGCCGAGTCGTTTCTCGCCGGGTCCTGTCGCGGGTTCGACCCCCTCGCCGGGCGCTGAGCCGCATCAGGACGCCGCCTCGGGCGTAGGGTACGCCGCCGAGGGCCGACCATCGGGCACCGCGGGCGACCCCTACGCCGGCAAAAATCGGCGCGCGGGACATGTCGCCGCGACCCAACGCGGCCGATGGCCCGAGTTTGAGACATAGCCGCCTCGCCAGTCGCCGCCGCGGACTCGGATTCGAGACATCGAGGTCACATGAGTCGCCGACGAGGACCCGCCCTCGGGCCCTCCGCGCCATGGGGGTCGCCGCGGAGGGCCGGCCGGCGGGACATCGTCCGCGTGGGGTACGCCGGGCGAGGCCCGCTGTCGGCTCATCGTCGGGCGAGGCAACGCCCGCGATGGGCCGTCGACGGGCCGCTCGCGCCATGGGGGTCGGCGGGCGGGGCCCGGATTCGAGACATCGATGTCGCATAGGTCGCC